>CALNZO010000009.1:0-437500 GCA_942491175.1 uncultured bacterium
CCCTTCCACCTCGCCCTGGAACACCCGGCTGGCGGTGATGTCTGCCGCCTCGATCGTCATCAGGTCGCTCTTGGTGAGGGCCCGGCCCATGCCGGTGAACAGTCGGTTGGCCTGGCGCATACGGGCTCGATCGATGGCGTTGCGGATCGAGCGGGCATTGGCGAAGAAGGGCAGCTGCATGCGGCGCTGGATGTATTCAGCGAAGGCGGCACCGGCTTCCTGGCTGAAGCGGTAGTTCTCTGCCGCCAGGATCAGCTGGGCGATTGCCAGCAGTTCCGTGGCGGTGTAATCAGGAAAGTCGATGTGGTTGGCCACCCTTGAGGAGAGGCCAGGATTGCTCTGATAGAAGATGTCCATCCGCTCCTTGTAGCCGGCGAAGATCACCACCAGATCGTTGCGGTTGTTCTCCATCACCTGCAGCAGAATCTCGATGGCCTCGGCTCCGTAATCCCTCTCGTTCTCGGGCCTGTAGAGGTAGTAGGCCTCGTCGATGAACAGCACGCCCCCCATCGCCTTTTTGAGCATTTCCCTTGTTTTCGGCGCGGTATGGCCGATGTACTGGCCCACCAGATCATCGCGGGTGGCGGTCACCACATGGCCCTTGCGCACATAGCCCAGGCCATGCAGGATCTTCGACATCCGCTCCGCCACCGTGGTCTTGCCCGTGCCGGGCCGACCGGTGAACGACATGTGCAGGCTGGGAGGGGCAGTTTCCAGACCCACCTGGGTGCGGGCCCGGTTGATCACCAGCAGGGCGGCGATCTCCCGGATCCTGGCCTTCACGGGCCGCAGGCCGATCAGCTCCCTGTCCAGTTCGTCGAGAACGTCCTTGATGCCGGCGTCGTCGTAAGCCGCCCGCAGGTCCACCAACGTGGCATCCTCCGCGGCGGCCGCCCTGGCGGGACCATCGCCGCTAGAGGAGTCCATCGATGGCCCGGGCGAAGGTTTCCTCCTGTTCGCCGATGGGGTCCTCGTCGGCTTCGGCGCGCACGGTCAGATTCACGTAGGTGCGACCGAAGCTGATGTCGGGGAAGCGGCCCTCCTGCTCCGAGAGGCCGTTCAGACGCTCCAGGAACGTGCGGGTGTGTTCGTAATCGTCGAACTCGACGCGGCGCTCGAGCCGATCGGGACGGGGCCGTCGGGTCCAGGGCTGATCCATGGACTTGACCCTAGATCAGCCCGGATCGTCGAGACAGTCGGTGCGGGCCACGCAGAGCCGGGCGGCCCAGCCGGCCGCGTAAGCCCGGTTCGCCTCCCTATGGGCGGGGTCGGAGCTGCTGAGCGGATGGGGGAAAGTGCCGTCGATCGCGGCGTTGGTGACACAGAACATCGACTTCTGGAAACTCATGCAGATTTTCACGCGCATGTCCCCGGCGCCCCGGGTGCCACCCTGATACCACTGGCGCAGGCGTTCCGGCAGGTGCCGGTACATGTCCTGCATCAGCAGGCTGGGGGGGATCCCCGATCCCATGGTGGGCAGGGGGTCGGCGTAGAGGGCGCCGTAGGCGAACTGGGCCTGGTCGGGGGAGATCTGCTGAGCCTGGGCGTTGAAGGACACGGTGCCGAGGAACGGGGTGCCGCGCAGGAACACCGCCTCCACGTAGGGCACCGCCACGTCCGCCAGGAAGGTGAGACCTGCCTCGGGGGGAAGCACCCAGCAGCGCTCGCCGCCGATCTCCACCGCATAGGTGATCGGTGCCGCCGCGGCGGCCACCAGGCCCTCCTTGAGGAAGGCCACCACGGCGTCGATCGAGCGCACCCGTCCGTCCCGTTCGGCCCGGGCCAGATCGAGGAACAGGTCGCTCATCACCCGCCAGAACTGCCCCAGGGCGTGGGTGGTGGCCGCCGAGCGGATCAGTTCGCTCAGGAACTGGGGGAACAGGGGGTTGAGCGCCGCCAGCAGGGGATCACGGCGGGTCTTGCGGGCCACGATGCGGGCGCAATCCGCAGCGAAGGCATCGCTGTCGAGGTAGGCATCCAGGCCACCGGTTCCGTGCCAGAGCATGGCCTTCTGGCAGTACTCGGCATATTCGAAATTGATCCGGTCGTGCAGCAGGTGCCGCCAGATCTTTGCCGGGCTGTGGTCGCCGTTGAGGAAGCGGAACACCGGGAAGGGATTGAGAAACTGCTTCTCGGCCTGGTAGATGAGATTGTCGCTGTAGGCATCCAGCACCTCGCCGTAGCTCGCCAGCACATCCACCACCTGGAGCACGTGATCGGGGGTGTCCTCCAGCAGGGTGCGACCGGCCAGCAGGGTCTCCACCAGATCGTCGCGGCTGGGCATGCCGCCGCTGTAGGTGAGCGGCGGCTTGGGGGAGCGCGGGATGAGTTTCATGGCATCGGTCCTCCGGCCTGCACGCTCGCCATCAGGGCCGGCAGCTGGGCCATGGCGGTGGTGGCCTGTTCACTGAGGCGGCCCAGGCCCCAGGGCAGAAGCCCGAGGGCGATCACCCCGGTGGCCAGGGCCATGGCGGGAAGGGTTTCGCGCAGGGCCACCCCGGGCAGCCGCACCTCCAGCCGGGCATCGGCCACGGGGTCTCCACTGGCCGGGCTGACTGCCAGGCGCCCGAAGAAGGCCCGGTTCACCAGCAGCAGGAAGTAGACCGCCGTCAGTCCGGAGCCCACCATGCAGAGCAGGGTGGCCACGGGGAAGGCGTCCAGACTGCCGCGGAACACCAGGAACTCGGAGATGAAGCCCGCCATGCCGGGCATCCCCGCGCTGGCCATCACGCCCAGGATCATCAGGGTGCCGGCGAGGGGAAGGCCCCGCTCGGGATTGAGCAGGCCGCGCAGCACCTCCAGGTCCCGGGTGCGGGTCTTGCGGTAGACCACGCCCACCAGCAGGAACAGCAGGGCGGAGATCAGCCCGTGGCTGACCATCTGGAACACGGCTCCGAGCATGCTCACGGGGGTGGCGGCGGCTGCCGCCAGCAGGATGTAACCCATGTGGCCGACGGAGCTGTAGGCCACCATCCGCTTCATGTCCCGCTGGGCGATGGCCGCCAGGGAGCCGTAAAGCACCGAGACCGCCGCCCAGCCCGCCAGCCATGGGGAAAGCAGGGCCCAGGCTTCCGGGAACAGGCCCAGACAGAACCGCAGCAGGCCGTAGGTGCCCAGTTTCAGCAGCACCCCTGCGAGCAGCACCGACACGGGCGTGGAGGCTTCGGTATGGGCATCGGGGAGCCAGGTATGGAACGGCACCAGGGGGATCTTGATGGCGAAGCCGATCAGAAGCGCCCCCAGCAGCACCAGCTGGGTGCCCATCCCCAGCTGGGCGCTGGTCACCGGTGTGATGCTGAAATCGGCCTGGCCGGTGAGCAGGGACAGGCCCAGGAAGGCCCCCAGAATGAGCACGCCGGAGACAGCGGTGAAAATCAGGAACTTGGTGGCCGCATAGCCCCGGTTGGCGCCGCCCCAGATGGAGATCAGCAGCCAGAGGGGAATCAGCTCCAGCTCGTAGAACAGGAAGAAGAGCAGCAGGTTCTCCGCGAGGAACGCCCCATTCACCGCACCGCTGATCACCAGCAGCAGGGCGAAGTAGAGACGGGGCCGCTGGCTCAGGTCGCGGGTGCAGATCGCCGATACCAGGGTGAGGGCGGTGTTGACCAGCACCAGGGGCATGGCCAGGCCGTCCACCCCCAGCCGGTAGTCGAGGCCGAGGCTGTCGACCCAGACGAAGGACTCCTGGAGCTGCAGGCCCGCATCGGAGGGATCGAAGGCCAGCAGCACCCGCAGGCTCCAGAGGAGCTGCAGACCCAGCAGGGCGAGGGCGGCGCGGCGGATGCGTTCGGTGTCCAGTTCACCGGGCCAGCAGAGCAGGCCGAGGGCGCCGGCGAAGGGAATCAGCAGCAGGGCGCTCAGCATGGCTTCGCCTCAGCCCCCCAGCCAGGCGAGGCTGCCCACCAGCAGCACGATCGCCACCGCCATGGTGAAGACGTAGGACTGCAGACGGCCACTCACCCCCAGCTTGAGGCTCTGGGCCGAAGCCATCGACCCATCGGCGATGCGGTTGACCAGACCATTCACCACCAGCCGGTCGAAGCTGTTGGTGATCCGTGCCATGCCGGCCACGAAGGCCACGATCGTGGCCCGGTAGATGCGGTCGGTGTAGAAGTCGAAGGCCAGCAGGTCCTGGAGGAGCCGCAGGGGCTGCAGCAGGGAGCGGGACCAGAAGGTGTCGAGGGGAATCAGGCTGCCGGCCAGCACGCCGGCGGCCCCGCTGGCCACCAGCACCAGGGCGGTGGTGCCCGAGAAGGCGCCGATGCCGGGCACCCGATCGATGCGGCCCATCACCAGGGGGGTGAGCAGCACCAGGACCGAGACGCTCACCATGGGCAGGGCCATCAGCCAGTTCACCTCCGGTGTCCGGCGGGTCTTGGGGTGGGGGGATCCCAGGAACACCTGGCGGTAGACCCGGGTGAGGTTCAGGGCCGTGAGCGCGTTGGTGATCAGCACCACGACGGCAAAGAACGGCGCCCTGGCGGTCAGCCCCTCCACCATCAGGCCGAAGCTCCAGAAGCACCCCAGGGGCAGCAGGCCGGTGAGGCCCGCCGCCCCCGCCAGGAAGGCGGTGGTGGTGGCCGGCATGCGGGGGGCGAGGCCACCCAGTTCGGTCAGATCCTGGCAGTTGGTGGTGCCGATGACGCTGCCCACGCTCATGAACAGCACGGCCTTGGCCACCGCGTGGGAGAAGAGCAGCAGCAGGGCGATGAAGGGCTGCTGCAGGGCGATGGCCACGAACACCAGGCCCAGATAGGAGGTGGTCGAGTAGGAGCAGGCACGCTTGAGGTCCACCTGGGCGATGGCCACCAGGGCGCCGCCGAGGGCACTGATGGTGCCCACCACCAGCAGCACGTCGATCGCCACCGGCGAGATGCGCAGCAGGGGCATCAGCTTGAGCAGCACCACGGCACCGCAGGTGACCACCACGGAATTGCGCAGGATCGAGGCCGGGTTGGGCCCCTCCATGGCTTCATCGAGCCAGAGGTGCATCGGGAACTGGGCACATTTGCCCATCGGCCCGGCGATCAGCCCCAGGCCGATCAGGGTGGCCCCCAGGGGCGCCAGGGTCTCGCTGGCTGACCACTCATAGAGATCGTTGAATTCCAGGGATCCGGCCCAGGTCGAGAGGGCGACCACGCTCATCAGCAGCAGCACGTCCCCCACCCGTTTGGTGAGGAAGGCATCGCGGGCGGCGGTCACCACCAGGGGCTGGGCATACCAGAAGCCCACCAGCAGATAGGTGGAGAGGGTGAGCATCTCCAGCAGGAAATAGCTCATGAACAGGTTGCTGCTCAGCACCACCCCTGCCATGGCCCCCTCGAAGAAGCCCACCAGGGCATAGAAGCGCGCCAGGGACCACTCCTTGTCGAGGTAGCCCAGGGCGAACACCTGCCCCACCAGGCTCATGACGGTGACCAGCTCCAGGGCCGCCAGGTTGGTGAGGGAAAGATCGAAGCCGATGCGCAGATCCAGATCCGCCGCCGCGAACCAGCCGATGTCCAGATGGCGGGGGCCCAGCTCCAGCACGGCCTGCAGCACCAGGCTGCCGTGAAGCACCGCCAGCAGGGTGACCAGCAGGTTGAGATAGGCGGCCGGGCGGGGGCCGTTGCGCCTGACCCACCCCGCCGCCCACGGCACCGACAGCACCATGCCGATGAACCCATAGAGGGGGATCAGCCAGCTGAGCTGGATCGACAGCGGGAGGGTGTCGGCCAAAAGGGGGAGAGGGGTCAGAACGTGGCCCTTTGCAGGAACCTGGCCTGGGCGCCGCCAAGGCTGGCGAGCCAGGCAGCGAGCTCCTCACCATGCTGCTGTTCTTCCTGCAGGAGCGCACGGAAGACGCCTTCATTGTTGCCGTCGCCGATCAGCAGGCAGAAGCGCACCGCCTCGGCGTAGAGCTGGATCAGATCCTGCTCGAGGACCGCATCGAGGCGAAGCAGTCCCTCCAGATCCGGGGCGTGGCCCACGGGCCGCAGCTGGGAGGCGGCCGGGGCCACCCCCAGCTGGAGCATCCGCTGAATCAGCCGTTCGGCGTGTTGCATCTCCTCCACCGTTTCCCGGCGGAAACGAACGGCGGCATCGCCGTCGCCCCAGAGCTCCACCAGGGAGGCCTGGGTCATGTACTGCTGCACGGCCGACAGCTCCAGGCTCAGGGCGCGGCCCAGGTAGCCGAGGACGCGCGGGTGAACGGCGTCCATGGGGCTCAGCTCCGGCGGCTGACGCCGGAGGCGGCGAGGGCCGGTTCCACCTCGCTGTGGGGGCGGGCGATGATGTGGGCGGCCACCAGTCCGTCGCCCACCCGTTCGCAGGCATCGGCGCCGGCCCTGACGGCGGCGTTCACGGCGCCCGTTTCGCCGCGCACCATCACGGTGACGTAGCCGCCGCCGACGAATTCACGGGCGATCAGGGTGACTTCGGCGGCTTTGGTCATGGCATCGGCTGCCTCGATGGCCGGCACCAGGCCACGGGTTTCGATCAGGCCGAGGGCGATGCCGTTGATGGTGGGGGCCATGGAGGGGGTACGGGGAGTGGTGGGGGTAGAGGGTGGGGTGCCGGCGGCTCCGCTGCCGCGGCGGCCGGAGCCGCTGGAGCGGGCGGTGACACCGGCGCTTCGGCTCGGCTGCCGTGCCGCCGGGCTGGAGCGGGCGGCACGGGGGGCCCGGGTGGTCCGGCCTCTGATCGCCGGTCGCGGCTCGGCCGGCTTGGCCGCCGCCGCCGCTGCCGGTGGCAGGGCCGGCGGGCTGGCCGGGGCGGCCGGCGGACTGGCCGCCCCGGCTTTGGCTTCGGGGGCGGCCACCGCAGGCTTGTCCGGAGTGGCGGCCGCTGCCGGAGCGGTGGGCTTGGCGGCGTCGGGACCGGTGCGGGGGGTGCGGCTGGCCATGGGACGGGAAGGGGAAGGGAGGGGCTGGAGCGGCGGCAGGGGATGGGGGCACAGCGGCGGGGGCTGAGCCGGTGGGGGCCTACCCGTCCGGCTCCCAGAAATCGATGATGCCGCCGATGGTGAGATCGGTATGGGTTTCCGGGTTCCCGCAGGCGAAGCGGGCCGCCGAGCCGCTGGCGGTGAACACCCAGTTGCCGGGGGAGGCCCCCACCGGATCGACGGCAACGCTGAGTTTGCCCTTGATGTTGCGGAGCACCCGCAGGTTCCAGTGCTCCAGTCCGGGCACCCGCTGGGAGCACACCAGGGAACCGGTGACCTGCATGATCTCCATCAGGCGCCTCCTGCCGGCGGCTTCAGGCCCGAGGCCGTCGGGGTGCCGATGGCGGGGGCGGTTGGGGCCGGCTTGCCGGCGTCCGGGTCCCAGTGGTCGATGATCCCCACGATCGTCAGATCGCTGGGGTAGGACTTGCTGCCGGCGGCCTCCCGGGCCGCCGAGCTGCCCACGCAGATCACCCAGTCGCCGGGGATGCAGCCCACCGCGTCGACGGCCACCTTCTGGGTGCTGCCGTCCAGCACCACCTGCAGGTGCTTGTGCTCGAACCCCGGGATGCGGTTGGTCGACACCAGGGGCTTGATCACCTTGCAGATCAACATGGTCAGTGCCCTCCTGCGGTGGCGAGGCTGATGGTGGACCCCACCGCTTCAGCGGGGGTGTGCCGCTCCTGGTCGCGCACCGTCAGCAGAGCGTGCAGCAGGCCCTGGGAGAAGAGGTCGGGATAGCGGTTCTCGATCGCCTCCTGCACCCTGCGGGCGTGGCGCACCGCCCGCTCCCGGGCGCCGGGCACCTTGCCGTTGTAGTCGAAGCGCACCACCACGGGCACCGGCAGGCCGCGGGAGACGTTCAGTCCCTTGAAGATCTTCACGCCCACGTCCATGTCCGGGGCCCCCTCCTCGACGGTGTCCATGTAGGCGAAGTAGGTGAGGTTGCGCAGGTGGATCTCCTTGAAGCCGATGCCGACGCCGATGAACCGCTCGGCATGGCCGGCATCGGCGTAGTGGCCGTCGTGGTACTGGCGCACGTAGTCGATCTGGGAGATGTTGTGCTCCACCAGCCGGGCGATCAGGCGCACCATGCCCGGATCGGGGGCGCTGGCCGCTGCCGCCTCCACCAGTTCCAGGATCCGGCGCCGGGCCTCCTCGGGGTGAAGGTGGTGCGTCTCCTCGTAGACCCTGGCGGCATCGAGCCAGTGATCCAGTCGGGTGCTGCCGTCCATGCCGGGTACGTGCACCCGGATGGCGTCGGTGTCCGTGTCGATCCCCAGCAGCAGGAGGTCGACGGAGGCTCCGCAGCAGAAGCTGTTCTCGACGGCCTGCTGGAAATCCATCAGTCGCTGTCGGCCGCAGCTGGCGGCCAGGGCGTCGTCGCTGCCGTGGGCTGCGCAGCCCTCGTGGCTGGGATCGAGGGAACTGAAGTGGTAGAGCACCACCTTCAGGTAGCGGGTGTCCTGGTGGGCTGGGTTGGGGACCCCCTCCCGGTAGCGGCGATGCTCGGTCTTGACCCAGCGGTTGACCGTGTTCTCCACATCGAACAGGGCTCCGGCATGGGGCCGGCGCCGCACCGAGCTGAACGGCAGCCGCAGGGCGAAGGCGATGGCATGGGCGAGCCGGCCGTCGGCACAGGGGGTGACATCCAGCAGGTGAAAGCCGCAGGAGAGCAGGAAGGCGTTGAATTCCTCCGCGGCCGGGCTGCCCGGCTGGCCGGCGAGGGGATCGTCGCGGAAGAACCCGTCGCTGGTCTGCTCGTAGGTCTCGAAGACGGACCACGCGAACAGGGTGCGCATGTCCAGCTGACTGACCCAGGCCTTCTCGAGGATCGGCAGGGGCAGGCTGAAACCGAGTTGCTCCTGGGCCAGGGCCTGGGCCTGCTCCACGAAGTCGTCTTCGTGCTGCAGGGCCGACAGCCGCTTCAGCACCGGCACGATCCGGTCGAAGGCGTTCTTCACCCCCCGGTCGTAGCCCTCGAGGGCGGCATTGGCGCCGGCATCGGTGAGCGGATGGAGGCTCAAGGCCCCGTGGCCGAGCTTCACGGCCGCCAGGCGCCGGGAGAGATCGGCGCCACCGTGAACGGAAGGCCGGCGCCGGGGGGCGCTGGGGCCGAGGGGACGGGTGGTGGTGGCCGGGCGGCGGGGCATCGGGGATCTAGCCGCGGGCGCCGCCGGAGACCGTGATCAGCGAACCGGAGTCGGTGCTGCCACTGGAGCCGGTGATCTTGCTGGTGGGCTCGGGCAGGGTCTCGTTGCGCTTGGGCTGAAAGCCCGGCATCGCGGACATCGGCCCCACGCGACTCGGGTTACGGCGGCGGGCCGAGGCGCCCTCGGTGCCGGTCACGTGCTGGCCCCGGTCCCAGTCGTCGCCGGTGATGTTGAGCCCCGTGGAGATCCCCTCGCCGGTCACCCTGGAGGTGGGCCTGGCGTCCTCATCCTCTGTGACGGCGGCCTGGGTCTGGCGCAGGGGGACCCGCTCGGGGCTGCGGCGATCGAAGCGGAACTGTTCGGTGCCGGTCACCTTGTCGGCGGCCATGTCGAAGGGGCCGGTGATGCGGTTGCCCTGCTCGTAGCTGTTGCCGGTGACACCACCGGGACGCTGGCGGGCGCTCTGGGCGGCCCGGGCCGGGGACTGGACGCTGAACTGTTGCCAGGGCTGGCCGGACAGGGGCTGGGGGAAGTCGGCGTCCAGGCTGGTGGCGGCCCCGCAGGCCTCCGCCATCTGGTCGCTGCCGATGTAGGGGGTGCCGGTGACGTCCTCGCAGGCGCCCCGCTCGGCACCGGTCATGACACCGCCGATGCCGGGCTGGAGCCCGCTCAGCCGCGGCCCAGGGGTGCCCATGCGGGCGGGGGTTCGCTGGCGGATCTCGGCCACCCGGTCGGTGGGGCACCAGGTGCCGGCCTCCTCGAGGCCGGCATAGGGGGTGCCGGTGACCGCCTTGCAGGTGCCCGGTTCATCGCCGGTGACCTTGTCGGAGCGGCCGGTGCGGGTGCCGCTCACCACCATGGTCTTGTTGGTGACGCTGAAGCCCACCTTGGGGGCTTCCGGTGCGGGCTTGGTGCCGCAGAAACGATCGAACTGCTGGGAGCCGACGTACTCATCGCCGGTGACCATGCGGCAGGAGCCCGGCTCGTCGCCGGTGACGTGCTCGCTGCGGCCCACGTGGGTGCCGGTGATGCCGGTGCCCCGCAGGGTGTGCAGGCTGCTGACCTTGGTGGGGGCGCGGCCGGGGACCTCGGACTGGTCGCCCACGTACTGCGTACCGGTGAGCTGGCGATCGGCGCCGGGTTCGTTGCCGGTGACCCGCTCGGAGCGCTCCACGATCACGCCGGACACGGGGCGGCCGGCGCTGGTCTGGGTGAGCCCCACCTTGCGCGGAGAAGGGGTGGCCTGGCCACACCAGGCGGCGCTCTGGTTGGCCGAGATGTATTCGGTGCCGGTGACGTTCTTGCAGGTTCCCGGTTCGTCGCCGGTGACCTTCTCGGAACGGCCCACCTCGTTCCCCGTGACCCGGTTGCCGTGGCTGGTGTCGCTCACCCGCACCTTGGCGGGCTGGAGAGGGTCAGGCTCGTTCTGGCAGAAGCTGCGGAAGATTTCCGCCCCCAGATATTCGGTGCCGGTGATGGGCCGGCAGGTGCTGGCTTCGTTGCCGGTGGTCTTCGGCGAGCGGTTGGCCTGGGTGCCGGTGACCACCTGGCCCCGGACCGTCTCACTCACCCCCACCTTCCAGTGGGCATCGGCGGCCGCATCGATTTTTGCCTGGCCGCGGCGGGGGCCGGTGGGGCGGGTGCCGCCGCTGCGGGCACAGCCTGCGGAACCCACCTTGCACTTGAGCTCGCGCACCTTCTGGGCCAGTTCCCGGCTGCTCATGTCGGGATTGGCCTGGCGAGCCACCGAGGCGGCGGTGGCGCTGGTGGGCATGCTGGCGGACTTGCCGCGCTTGGAGAGGGCCTCGCGGCGGGCCATGACGATGGCCCGGCTGGGGTTGTGCAGGCTGCTCCGCCTGCTGGTGTTGCGCCGTTCACCGCTGCGGCCGCCGCGGCTGGCCAGGGAGGATCCCAGGCCGCCGGCGGCGGCGCTGTCCATCGCGGTCGGCGGCGCCATCGGCGTTTTGGCGTCATTGCCGGCCATGGAAGGGGCCTGGGTGGTGGAGCGCATCAGCTCCTGCCGGGTCCGGTCGCTGGAGGTGTCGGCCCGCTTGCCGCGCCGGGAGAGGGCTTCGCGGCGCTCCAGAACCAGTCTGCGGCTGGGGTTGGCCAGGGGTTTGGCAGGGCTGCGCCTGGCGGAGCCGGCGGGGGCGCTCAGGGAGGGGGAAGCGTGATGGGCGGAGGCGGCACGATCCGGTGCTGCAGCGGTTCGGGGAGACCGGGCCGCCGGGGGGGAGGCTTCGGCCGGGCTTGCCGCAGCGGTGCGGCTGCGAGTGGCATCGGCCGCGGTGCGCACCCGGCCCGGCGAGGACATGAACTGCGTGGAAGCTTTCTTGCCGCCGTTGGTGAGAGCCTTGCGGCGCTCCAGCGCTGCTTCCCGACTGGTGGTTCTGGCCATGTCCGCCCTGTGAATGGATGATCAAGGTGATGGATCCCGGCGGTCGGCCGGGATCCGCTGGGGTCGCCGGATCAGCGACCTTCGAACACGACGAAGCAGGCACCCTGGCTCTGGGTGTAGGCGTCGTAACCGACGAGGCGCACGTGATGGTCGGGGTAGGCCCGGTGGCAGGCCTCCAGTTCGTTCACGATCACGCCGAGATCCTTCTCACCGAAGAAGGGCAGCTTCCAGTAGGACCAGTAGGTGGCCATGGAGCGGCTGGGGTGGACGTGCTCGACCACAGGGCTCCAGCCCTGGGCGATGATGTAGGCGATCTGGTCGTAGATCTCGTCCTGGGTCATCGGCGGGAGGAAGCCGAAGGTCTCCAGGGTGGCGACTGTTTGATAGTCACCCACGGTGCTCTTGAAGGGCATGGGGATCCTTGAGGGGAATGGGATGAAGAGCCCGGTGGCGCCGACCTGAGGAGGGCTCTCCTTCGGTCAGCGCTGGATCGGGAATGGGACCGGTGGTCGGCTCAGCCGACGTCGAGCTTGTCGACGGTGTCGAACTCGAACTTGATTTCCTTCCAGGTCTCGAGGGCGATGGCCAGCTCGGGGCTGTGCTTGGCGGCTTCAAGTGAGGATGTCGCGTCCTTCCTTCTCGATCTCGCGACCGGCGTTGCGTGCTTTGACGCAGGCTTCCAGCGCCACCCGGTTGGCGGCGGCGCCGGCGGCCGAGCCCCAGGGGTGACCGTGGGTGCCACCACCGAACTGGAGCACGGAGTCGTCACCGAAGATGGCGACCAGGGCGGGCATGTGCCACACGTGGATGCCGCCGGAGGCCACGGCGAAGACGCCGGGCATCGAGCCCCAGTCCTGATCGAAGAAGTTGCCGCGGGTGCGGTCTTCGGGGATGAAGGACTCGCGCAGCTGGTCGATGAAGCCCAGGGTGGTCTGACGGTCACCCTCGAGCTTGCCCACCACGGTGCCGGTGTGCAGCTGGTCGCCACCGGAGAGGCGCAGGCACTTGGCGAGAACGCGGAAGTGGATGCCGTGCTTGGGATGGCGGTCGATCACCGCGTGCATGGCCCGGTGAATGTGGAGCAGCATGCCGTTCTTGCGGCACCACTTCGACAGACCGGTGTTGGCCGTGAAGCCACCGGTGATGTAGTCGTGCATGATGATCGGCTGCCCGAGCTCCTTGGCGAACTCGGCCCGCTCGTACATCTCCTCGGGAGTGGCGGCGGTGCAGTTGAGGTAATGCCCCTTCTTCTCACCGGTTTCCTCCTGGGCGAGCTGAACGGCTTCGGCCACGAACTCGAAGCGGTTCTGCCAGCGCTGGAAAGGCTGGGAGTTGATGTTCTCGTCGTCCTTGGTGAAGTCGAGACCACCGCGGAGGCATTCGTAGACCACCCGGCCGTAGTTCTTGCCGGAGAGGCCCAGCTTCGGCTTGATGGTGCAGCCCAGCAGGGGACGGCCGTACTTGTTCATCCGGTCGCGCTCGACGCAGATGCCGTTCGGCGGGCCGGGGCAGGTCTTGATGAAGGCCATCGGGAAGCGGATGTCTTCCAGGCGCAGATGGCGCAGGGCCTTGAAGCCGAAAACGTTGCCCACCAGGGAGGTGAGCACGTTGGTCACCGAACCTTCCTCAAACAGGTCGAGGGGATAGGCGATGAACGCATAGAAGGCTTCCTTGTCACCAGGGACGTCTTCGATGCGGTAGCAGCGGCCCTTGTAGAAATCGAGATCGGTGAGGAGCTCGGACCACACGGTGGACCAGGTGCCGGTGGAGGATTCGGCCGCCACGGCAGCCGCCACCTCTTCCTTGGGAACTCCTTCCTGGCCGGTGCACTTGAAGCAGGCCAGCAGGTCGGTGTCGAGGGGGATGTAATCGGGAGTCCAGTAAGTGTCGCGGTACTCCTTGACCCCGGCGTCGTACTTCTTGCTCATGGGATTGTTCGGATGGGTGCGGATGGGAAATCAGAGGGTCGTTGTGACCGCTCAGTCCTTCGATCCCAGGCCGAAGCTGCTGTTCAGAGCCGGCTCCACTTCCCGGTGAGGACGGGCGATGATGTGAGCCGCCACCAGGCCGTCACCCACCCGCTCGCAGGCGTCGGCACCGGCACGGACGGCGGCGTTGACGGCGCCGGTCTCGCCCCGAACCAGCACGGTGACGTAGCCGCCGCCGACGAATTCGCGACCGATCAGACGCACTTCGGCGGCCTTGGTCATGGCGTCAGCCGCTTCGATGGCGGGGACCAGCCCGCGTGTCTCGATCATGCCGAGGGCGATGCCCATGGTTTCGTTTGCCATTACCTGCTCCTGGAGGAGGGGGGTGGAATGTTCGCCTGCAACCATGCTCCTCCGTCAAACCCCCCGTCAAGCGATTTGGAGCTCTGCGCCCATCAAGGTTTTCGGATTGGCTGATAAGAGCCGCTGATCAGTGCAACACAAAAAGCAAGGTTTGGTTGATTGCCGCTCCCCTCCCCGGGCTTTCCCTGCTCCTCAGGGCTGCCCGGCCACTCAGAGAGGCTCGGCACTGGAGACGAACCCCACGCCCCCGTAGCGCTTCAACAGCGGCCGCACCGCGGCGCCCACCGCCCCCAGCAGCTCGTCCTCGACGAAGACGATCACGTGGGCATTCGCCCCCAGGCCGCTGAAATCCATGGCTTCGGAGATCTCCCCCGAGGGGCCCATGCCCGTGACGTGGCGCATCACCGAGTAGCCCTTGGCTCCGGCCTTGGTGATGGCCTTGCAGACGCGGTTCAGTTCCCGCTCGCTGAGGATGAGGTCGATCCGCTTCATGGGGCCGTTGCGATGGGTGGGGGGCGTCCGTTCAGCCGACCGGTACGAACTGCCGGGTGAGCACCATGTACAGAGGGATCCCGATCACCACATTGAAGGGGAAGGTCAGTCCGAGGGCCGTGGAGATGTAGAGGCTGGGGTTGGCCTGGGGAACGGTCATGCGCATCGCCGCCGGCACGGCGATGTAGGAGGCGCTGGCGCAGAGCACCATGAACAGCAGGGTGTTGCCCTGGGAAAGACCGAGCAGGACGCTCACCAGCAGCCCCGCCAGGGCGTGCAGGGGGGGCGCCAGCAGGGAGAAGCCGATCAGGAAGGCCCCCGCCTTCTGCAGGTCCCGAAGGCGCTGGGCCGCGACGATGCCCATGTCGAGCAGGAAGAAACAGAGGGCGCCGTAGAAGAGCTTCTCGGTGAAGGGATCCATCTTCTCCAGGCCCGCCGGACTGAAGGCCGCCACCACGTAGCCGATCACCAGGCTGCCGATCAGCAGGTAGACGGACCCGTTGAGGAAGGCTTCCTGCAGGATCTCCCGCCAGCGCAGGCCGCCGCCGTTCTCCAGGTCGCCCGGGCTTTCGGCATCTTCCGCCGGGGCCGAGATCCTCGCCAGCAGCACCCCCACCACGATCGCCGGCGATTCCATCAGGGCCAGGGCCGCCACCATGAAGCCGTCGAAGCTGACCTCCAGCACGTTGAGGAAACTTTCGGCGGTGATGAAGGTGACGGCGCTGATGGAGCCGTAGGACGCCGCGATGGCGGCGGCGTTGTAGCCGTCGAGGCGCAGGCGCAGCAGCAGGAAACTGGTGAGCGGCACCAGCAGCGACATGGTCACCGCCGCTCCGATGGTGAGCAGCACCTGGGGACCGAGGCCGCTGTGGGCCAGTTCCATGCCCCCCTTGAAGCCGATCGCCAGCAGCAGGTAGAGGGAGAACAGCTTGGGCAGCGGGGAGGGGATCTCCAGGTCGGAGCCCACCAGCACGCCGAGGATTCCGAGAAAGAAGAACAGAACCGGCGCGGAGAGCAGATTCTGAAGGACCAGGCTCGACTCCATCGCCCTCCGGCGCCCCAAGGGTGAGGGCAACCTAAGGGTGATATCGGCACGCGACCGTCACCGGTCGCGCAACGTTGACCGGCCGTTCCGTCCGAATCTCTTCGGATTCCCTATCCTCCGCCCGGGGCAGGAACCCTGGAGTTTTCCGGGGGTGGAATGTTCAACCCGTCCTGCCCCACCCCACTCCGATCCCCCCGCACCAGCCGTTGCCCCACAATGGGGCCCCCCGCACGGGTCCGGCTTGTCCCTTCCCCCTCCCCGGCAGGCGGCTCCGCTGTTGGTGATCGCCAGCGGCAACCCCCACAAGGTGGCCGAAATCACCGCGATGCTGGAGGCCGCCGGGCTGGAGGTGCGCCAGCAGCCGAAGGATCTGGAGATCGAGGAGACCGGCACCACCTACGCCGAAAATGCCCGCCTCAAGGCCTCCACCGTGGCCAGCCTCACCGGCTGCTGGTCCCTGGCCGACGACTCCGGCCTGGAGGTGGATGCCCTGGACGGCCGCCCCGGCATCTATTCGGCCCGCTACGCCCCCACCGACCACGAGCGCATTCACCGGCTTCTGCACGAGCTGGGCGACAGCCTCTACCGGGGTGGCACCTTCGTGAGCGCCATGGCCCTGGCCGATCCCTCCGGCGAGGTGAGGCTGGAGTCCGAAGGCCTCTGCCGGGGGCTGATCCTGCGCGAACCTTCCGGCCATGGCGGCGGATATGATCCCCATCTTCCACGTCCGCGAAGCGGGCGGCACCTACGCGCAGATGGGTGAGCACCTGCGCAGCCGGTTGGGCAGCCGCGGCAAGGCCGCCCGGGCGATGGCGCCGGGCCTGAAGCGGTTGCTGGGTCTGCCCTGATCCCGCAACCGTGTCGATGAAGCCCAGGGCGGTGGAGCCGGCGGCGATCAGCCTGCGGCGCCGGTGTTGATCTGGGCCACGGCGCGCATGGCGGCGGAGGCGGCCTCCTCCACGTCGCCCTCCTTGCCGGCCAGGGTGAGCCGGCCGAAGGCGCCCACGGCCTTGACGTCCACCACGGTGATGTTCGAGCTCTTCTCCGCCTCGTTGGCGGCGATCAGCACATAACCCGCCGGTTCGGTTTCGAGGATGAACATGCTCATGCCGGCCTGGATCATCGAGCCGCGGCGGTTCTGGCGGTTGATCAGCACCGCGTGGTCGGGAGTGATCGCCCGGATGATCTCTGTCCAGGTGACTTCGCAGCGGCTGCGCAGTTCCACCCGGCTGCCGATGGCCTCCAGCACCACGTCGCCGGAGTGGAGCACGTTGCTCTGGTCGCGGTGGTAGAGCGCCAGGGAGCCGAAGGCCCGCTCCACCACCATCTGGCCGAGTCGCACCGTGCTGGCCTTGAGGGCGATGTCGGTGACCCGATGCACGGCCATTCCCGGTGACACCTCCAGCCAGAGGCAGGCATCACCGGGAATGGGCAGGAAACCATGGGAGACCGTTCCCATGTAGGACGCCAGCTGGGGCTGCAGCGAATCCAGGAAGACGTAGGTGCGCAGCTCGATCGACTGGACGTGGCTGGACTGCCTGGCCAGCCGGCGACCCTCGCTGTCGGTGGTGATGACGCAGCTGGCTCCGGAGCTCTCGCCGCTCACATCAGTGCCGGTGATGCGCAGTCCAGCGGCCCGCCGGCGGCTGTCCGACCGGTCGTCACGAAGGAAGGAACGGGAGGGCTGGGGGTCCATCACGGCGCCGCGCGCCACCTCCGGGAACGGATGAATCTTTGGGTCACCGGGTTCGTTGAATCACCGGCCATCCCCAGCCAACGACATCTGGGTCGAGACAGAAACGGAGGGTACTCCCAGGGGGGGCGGAAAGGTGTCGATGTCGCAGACCCGATCGCGGCCGTACGTCCTGGCGGCGTGGAGGGCATGGTCCGCCAATTACATCATCGTGGAGAAATCGCTGTTCTGGCCTGGGGTCTTCGGGCTCACCCCCAGGCTGACAGGGAAGTGCCGGGTGGACACCGCGACATGGGGCTGGGCGGAGATTTCCATCTCCGAGAATTGATCTTGCTGTGGCTCGGACCCTTGCGGCAAGGAACGCAACCGATACCTTCCAGGGCAACCTACGCAGGCGCGTTCATGGCCTCCCGGCGCACCGCAACCGCACCCTCCTCCCATGGATCTTCGCCGACCTCGGCGGGTGCAGGTGAGACCCAGCCCCTCCGCAACGCCCTCGACCAGGACACCTTCTCGGAATGGATCACCCGGGCCATCGATCAGGGGGTGCGGCCGGAGCAGGCCCTCGCCTTCATCGGTCTGGGCCTGATGCGGCGCATGGGCAGCGTCGGCGTCGAGGACTTCAGTGACTGGCAGGACAGCGGCGGGGAGAGCCCGCTTGATCTGGCCGGCCTGCGCCAGCGACTCGAAATCACCGACCTGGCCATCCGCACCGGCGCCCCTCTCAGCACCGCCGAAGTGGCCCAGTTGATGGGCGCCCGGCCAGGAGCACCGGTGGTGGAACGGGGTGGGCTCACCGCCCGACGCCTGGCTCGCAACGTCTGGAAGCTCAGCCGCAGCTCCGACGAGGAGGAGCGTTCCGATCGCGGCCTCGGTTTCAGCGAGGGCTTCCGTCGCCGGCTCTGATCCGCCCGGCCTCCTGATCCCGAAAAGATGTAACGCAGACGGGCGTGCCCGCCACCTGCTCCGCTAACCCATGGTGGTCTTGTACCAAGCAATCCCCTCCATGGGTGTGTCCGCTCCACCGGTTCAGCCTTCCGGGCCCGAGATGCTCCCCGACATGCTCAAGGAGAGCGGCCAGCGGGAGGTGTTCTGCGGCCTCACGTCGATTGTCTGGCTGCACCGCCGCATGCCCGACGCCTTCTTCCTGGTGGTGGGCTCCCGCACCTGCGCCCACCTGATCCAGTCGGCCGCCGGGGTGATGATCTTCGCCGAACCGCGCTTCGGCACCGCGATCCTGGGGGAGAAGGATCTGGCGGGTCTGGCGGATGCCAACGAGGAACTCGACCGGCTGGTGAAGGATCTGCTGGAGCGCCGACCCGAGATCCGCACCCTCTTCCTGGTGGGCTCCTGCCCCAGCGAGGTGATCAAGCTCGACCTGGCCAAGGCGGCCGAGCGTCTCAGCAGCCAGCTGCTGGGCCGGGTGCGGGTGCTGAACTACTCCGGCAGCGGCATCGAGACCACCTTCACCCAGGGGGAGGACAACGCCCTGCTGGCGCTGCTGCCCCTGCTGCCCCCGTCCGACGAGGAGCAGCTGCTGATCGTGGGCACCCTGGCCGATGCGGTGGAGGATCGCTTCCGCCTGATCTTCGAGCGCCTCGGCATCACCAACGTGCGCAGCCTGCCGCCGCGCCGCTCCACCGAGCTGCCTCCCATCGGCCGGGGCACCAGGGTGCTGCTCGCCCAGCCCTTTCTGAGCGCCACGGCCCGGGCCCTGCAGCACCGCGGCGCCACCCTGCTGAGCGCCCCCTATCCCTTCGGCGTGGAGGGCAGCCGCGCCTGGATGGCCGCCGCCGCCACCGCCTTCGGTGTGCCCGACACCCGCTTCGCCGAGGTGCTGGATCCCCTGGTGGAGCGGGGTCGTCTGGCCCTGGCTCCCCACCGGGAGGTGCTGGCCGGCAAGCGCCTGTTCCTGCTGCCCGACTCCCAGATGGAGATCCCCCTGGCCCGCTTTCTGGCCCGCGAATGCGGCATGGAGCTGGTGGAGGTGGGGGTCCCCTATCTGGATCGCCAGCTGATGGCCGCTGATCTGGCCCTGCTGCCCCCCACCACCCAGCTGAGCGAGGGGCAGGATGTGGACCGGCAGCTGGAGCGGGTGCGGGCCGCCCGCCCCGACCTGGTCCTGTGCGGGCTTGGTCTGGCCAACCCCCTCGAGGCCGAGGGGATCGCCACCAAGTGGTCGATCGAGCTGGTGTTCAGCCCCATCCACGGCTGCGACCAGGCCGGTGAACTGGCCGAACTCTTCGCCCGCCCCCTGCGGCGCCGGGCCCTGCTGCAGCTCTCCTGAGAACCCCCCATGGAACTGACCCTCTGGACCTACGAAGGCCCGCCCCACGTGGGCGCCATGCGCATCGCCACCTCCATGGAGGGGGTGCACTACGTGCTCCATGCCCCCCAGGGCGACACCTATGCCGATCTGCTGTTCACGATGATCGAGCGGCGTGGGCGGCGTCCCCCTGTCACCTACACCACCTTCCAGGCCCGGGATCTGGGGGGTGACACCGCCGATCTGGTGATCCGCACGATCCGGCAGGCGGTGGACCGCTTCCAGCCCGAGGCCCTGCTGGTGGGGGAGAGCTGCACCGCCGAGCTGATCCAGGACCAGCCCGGCGCCCTGGCCGGAGGCATGGACCTGGGGGTGCCGATGGTGAACCTGGAGCTGCCCGCCTACTCCAAGAAGGAGAACTGGGGCGCCGCCGAAACCTTCTACCAGCTGGTGCGCGGCCTGCTGAAGAGCCAGCTGCCACCGCCCGGCACCACCAAGCCTTCCCCCTCCCGCTGGCGCGAGGAGGGCCGCCGGCCCCGGGTCAACCTGCTCGGTCCCAGCCTGCTGGGGTTCCGCTGCCGCGACGACGTGCTGGAGATCACCCGCCTGCTGGGGGAGCACGGCATCGACGTGGCGGTGGTGGCGCCCCTGGGGGCACGGCCCGCCGACCTGATCCGCATCCCCGCGGCCGATGCCAACGTCTGTCTCTATCCGGAGGTGGCCGGGCCGGTGTGCAGCTGGCTGGAGCGCAGCTTCGGCACCCCGGTGGTGCGCACGGTGCCGATCGGCATCGGGGCCACCGCCGATTTCCTGCGGGAGCTGCATGCGGTGCTCGATCTCGAGCTTCCGGCTGAGCTGCAGACGGCCGACGGTCAGCCGAGTGAGGCCGAGCGTCGCTCCCGCCTGCCCTGGTATTCCCGCTCGGTCGATTCCACCTACCTCACCGGCAAGCGGGTGTTCATCTTCGCCGATGCCACCCATGCCATCGCCGCCGCCCGGATCGCTTCGCGGGAGCTGGGTTTCCAGGTGGTGGGGCTGGGCAGCTACAGCCGCGAGCAGGCCAGGGAGGTGCGGGCCGCCGCCGCCGAGCTGGGCCTGGAGGCCCTGATCACCGACGACTACCTGACGGTGGAGAAGGCCATGGCCGAGGCCGCCGCCGAGCTGGTGCTCGGCACCCAGATGGAGCGCCACAGCGCCAAGCGGCTGGGGCTGCCCTGCGCGGTGATCAGCGCGCCCCTGCATGTGCAGGACGTGCCGGCCCGCTATGCCCCCCAGATGGGCTGGGAGGGGGCGAATGTGATCTTCGATTCCTGGGTGCACCCGCTGATGATGGGGCTGGAGGAGCACCTGATCGGCATGTTCCGCCACGACTTCGAATTCGTCGACGGCCACCGCAGTCACCTGGGCGACGGCGCCCCGGCCTCGGCGGCCCCCGCCCCGGCTGAGGCCACCGCCACTTCCACCGCCCCGGCCCCGGCCGGCGGCGGCACCACCACGGCCGCTGCCGCCGTGCGGGAGGCCCTCGAGACCCTCTGGACGGCGGACGGGGAGGCGGAGCTGGCCAAGATTCCCTTCTTCGTGCGCGGCAAGGTGCGCAAGAACACCGAAGCCTTCGCCCGCGAACGCGGCCTGGCCTGGGAGATCGACGCCGAAACCCTCTACGACGCCAAGGCCCACTGGAGTGCAGCCAGTGCCCTCGACCATCAAGGCTGCTGAGTGAAACAACCATCCCAGGAATCGATTGACAGGCCAGATTCTGGTTCGCTTGCGGCTCACAAACCCCATTCATTTATACAGAGCCTCAGCTCTTGGCATTGTATTGACGACCTGGGCCCTGGAACTACCATACAAAAAATACTTCCCACTTATTCGATGCTGCGGCTCCGGAATAACATAGGTGGTTGCCACCAACTTGATGGTAGGCCATGGGAAAAAGGTCCTGATCGTTTTAGAATGCTAGTCGTCGAACTAATTTATGAGCATTGATTGCGGGGATGCAGTTTGCCAGAATAAAATCCTCTCCAATCATATTGAGTGCTCTCTCATCGTCTCTAAGGATAGGCTGGAGCTTCTCACTAAATGTACTGAGAAGGGCCTCGAGGCCGATCTCTTTGTATCTTCAGGCCAATAGTCTGAGTAGGTCATCGGCATATGAGGCCTAAGCAGAGGTGCTTGTCCTGGACAGAGAGGGCAACGACCCGAACTGAGCGATCCGAGAAATGGACCGTCGATTTCGAAGGTGGAAGATCCGCTACTCCCGAGGATTCGTTCTAGGAGCCTGTCGCGCATAGATCGCAGCAGGCACTCTCCACAGACGAACCTGAATCTGCCCAGATCTCAGTGACTGCAATCGATTTGGGCGATAAACTGGGGCATGCAGAAGCCCAAAACCTTTCGCCCCTGGCAGCCGGAGCAGACCACCCTGCTGCCGCCGTCACCCCGCGAGTGGCTCTCCGAGGACCACCAGGTGTATTTCCTGCTGGATCTGGTGGATGAGCTGGATCTCTCGGCCATCCTGATTCCAGCTCAGGCCAAGGATCCCCGCGGCGAGAAGGGGTTTGACCCCAGGATGATGACGATGCTGCTGCTCTACGCCTACTGCGTGGGCATCGTCTCCTCCCGCAAGATCGAGCGTGCCTGCTACGAGGATCTGGCCTTCCGGGTGTTGACGGGCAACCAGCAGCCCGATCACAGCCGGATCAGTGAGTTCCGCCGCCGCAACCTTGATGCCCTCAAGGATCTGTTCATTCAGATCCTGCGGCTGTGCCAGAAGGCCGGGATGGTGAGCTTGGGCCATGTGGCACTGGACGGCACCAAGGTGCAGGCCAATGCCTCCAAGCACAAAGCCATGAGCCACGAGCGGATGCTCAGGGCGGAGAAGGAGCTGGAGAAGGAGATCAACGCCTTGATCCGCAAGGCCGAGATCCTCGACGCCCAGGAAGATCGCAAGTACGGCAAGGGCAACCTGGGCAGCGACCTGCCGGATGAACTGAGACACAAGCAGAGCCGCCTCGAGAAAATCCGCCAGGCCCGCAAGGAGATGGAGGCGGAAACCGCTGCCGCTGCTGCGCGGCAGCGGCAGGAGGAAGCCGAGAAGGCCAGGGCCAAAGCGGAGGCTGCACAGCAGGGGGATGCACCGGCCACTGAGCAGGCCGAACTGAACAGGAAAGCCGAGGCGGCAGTAGCCAAGGCCAGGGCCGCCAAGGAGAAGGCGATCGAGGCGGCTGAAAATGCTGGTGTGGAGCCACCGAATCTGGAGCCACTCGCCTCTGATGCGATGCCATCCCGTGGCCTGGCGAGAAAGGCTGACGGCACACCGACGGCCAAAACCCAACGCAACTTCACTGACCCCGACAGCCATCTCATGAAGTCCGGATGGCCACTATCTGCAGGGCTACAACTGCCAGCTGGCGGTGGACAGCGACCACCAGGTGATCGTGGCGGTGGGCGTCAGCAACCAGCCGCCGGACGTTGAGCACCTGGAGCCCATGCTGGAGCGGATCGCTGCCAGCGCCGGTGCACGGCCCACGGTGATGACGATGGATGCGGGCTACTGGAGCGAGGACAACGCCAACGCCTGCAGCGATCAGGGCATTGATGCGTACATCGCCACCGGCCGCCTGCCGCACGGCCAGCCCCCACCGCCGAAACGGGGACCGCTGCCCAAAGATGCCGATGCCAAGACCCGCATGGCCCGCAAGCTCAGAAGCAAGAAGGGATCAGCGATCTACGCCCAGCGCAAGGCGATCGTGGAGCCGGTGAACGGGCAGATCAAGGAAGATCGTGGCCTGCGGCGCTTCCTGTTGCGAGGCCTGGAGAAAGTGAACGGTGAGTGGCATCTGATCGCTGCCACCCACAACCTCCTCAAACTGTTCAGATACAGGCGATCCCAGCAGCAGGCCTGGGCGGCAGCGAGGGGATGAGGAGTAGAGGCCCTGGCGATGCCAGCCTGGGCGCAATGAGCCCAACATCGATCGGCCGGACAGGACGGAGAGCCGCCACAGTCAGCGCGCACGACTGCCGCAGCGATGGCTGGGCACGAGCTTTACGGGCGACAAACTCCTAGTGATTGGTTAGATGCATTCGAGGATATTTTCTATGATATTCCTCGGTGAGATCTACCAGCGACCCGGGGCACGAGACACAGCGATTGCAACCGCAATGCTCCCTCCGTGTCGATGCCTTCACTTCCGATAGACGTCTCCCGGCGTTGGTGGTGCCGCTCCAGTCGCTGTCGGCACACCTCGGTTAAGCAGGATCGTGCCGCCGTCCACCGGAATGTCAACACCGGTAATGTAAGAGGCCTCGTCAGAGAGGAGGAATGCGATGACAGTGGCCTGTTCTCGCGGGTCGCTGATACGACGCATCACGGCCGTGGTCTCGAAGTCAGCCATTGTGATTCCGGTGACTCTCGCCTGGTCGATCCATCCCTGCAGCATCTCGGTCTGCGTGGCTCCGGGGGAGGTTTGGTTGACGCGGATGCCGGCCGATCCGTATTCGAATGCCGCATACTCGGTGAGCGCCGCGACAGCCCGTTTGCTGGCCCCGTAAAGGGAGTTGCCGCCGATGGCAAGGCGGCTGCCGATAGAGCTCACATTGACGATGCTTCCGCCCCCTGTCTTCAGCATCGCTTTGATCTCGTGCCTGAGGCAGTGCCATGTGCCGCGCGTGTTGGTATCGAACATGGTGTCAAAGTCCTGGTCGGTTAACTCGATCAGTGGCTTGGCGACGTCCGTCGCGGCGACATTGGCGGCCATGCTGATGCGGCCGTACGTCGTCACCGCTGACTCAATCGCGGCGGCGACCTGGTCATCGTCGCTGATGTCCGTCTGCACGAAGTGACAGGCAGTGCCGGTGTCTGCGCACCGGAGAGCGACATCACGCCCGAGATCGACTCGCCGACCGGCGAGGGTGACATTGGCTCCACGCTGGGCCAGAAGGAGTGCAGTCGCCGCGCCCATGCCGCTTGTCGCGCCGAAGACGATGGCTGAGTGCCCGACGTAGGAGATCATGGACACGGTGAATTTCAGTCGCCTCGTAGTGTGGAACCGGTCACGCCAGAGACAGGCCGCTGCGATCGGAGAGGTCGTTGGTTCATACTCATGCACAATGAGCGGTTATCAGTGTCGTTCAATCCGAAATGCTGTGAAAATTCGTGAAATTCGGAGAGTACGGCCACACGCTTTCCATCACCTGGCTGCAATGAGCTGCGCCAGAGACGGTTTATTGGGGAAGTAGATTTCAGGAGGTGGCTCAGGCGAGTGGCTGTGTTAGTGAGTGGAAGATATTTCCGGGTCAAGAAGAGGCAGGATCCGTGCCGTAACCATGGTCAATACATCAGGCGAGGCTCGCTCAATCAGTTTCGCCTTCCTGGCACGCCAGTCAAGGCTCTTGAGCTGATCTGCAAGAACGACGCCAACGACACCGCCACCTTCAGGCAAGAGGACCTCAAATGGATATCCTTTAACTGTAGAAGTGATCGGACAAAACAAAGCCAATCCCACCTTCCCGTTGTAGACCCTTGGCGAAACAACTAACGCAGGACGCCTTCCAGCTTGCTCACTGCCAGTCTGAGGTGTGAATTCAAGCCACACAAGGTCACCACGATCAGGTGTGTATGTAGCGGTCATCAAATGATCTCCAGCCCAACAGCATCCCCTGTATCGACAGACGAATGAAGATTGTTGGCTGTCACGCCCGCCAGGAGATCATCCAGGTTGAGGCGCGCAGGAATAGCTGGCTTCACAACCAGCTCACCATCCTTGGCGCTCAAGCTCACCTCACTACCAGCACCAAGCCCAATTTCCTCGGCCAGACCACGCGGGATCCTCAAGCCAAGGCTGTTACCCCACTTTTGCACCCGCGTCTGCATGAGAATCAAGCGGCTATACGCTGAGTATACCAGCTATTGGCCACAGCCGCCCTGGCTCCATCTCTCTAACGCTGAAGATTAGCGGCGGGAGGAAACTGGCTGACTTCAAAGATTATGTCTGCTCCACCCCGCTGAATCTTGATGTTAGATGTTAGAATGCTATTAATCAATAATTTCTACATTTGATGCCTTCCCGTTCTTGTCGGCATTGTCCTCGCCAAGTGGATTTGGCTCCTTGAAGACTGAGAATCTCACTTTCGTGACTTTCTTCAGCTTCTTGTCAGGAGGCATTGCGGAAGTAGGCCTTTGACAGCGTAAAGAAGTAACTACCCTTCTCGTTTTCGATGAAGCCAAAGACTCCCATGAATCGTTTCACAATGCCAGTGGAGTCTGTCTCTTCAGACTTGATTCTTTTGACGCTTCGAGCCCAATAGTTTGGCGGCTGGCTTTCGTCAGTTCGAATTTCTATATCTTCTGAAAATGCCCCTACCAATTGAAGTAGGGTTTTATGATTATAGGATCTAGGGTCAAATCCAGGGTAACGAGAGCGAATCGACTTTCCAAGATCCGAGAAACTCACCCAGCCGTCATTGTCGCTCCTAGAGTTATCCATTGCGAAGTCGAGGAGCTTGCCAAGTTCTGGAAGTGAGGATTCCTGCGTTGCTAAAGAATACGAATTTTGCTGCGGGAGACTCACCCTGGTTAAGTTTTCTAGAAAAACGAACTGGTTACATGCATTCTGCCAAATTGGCTTGGAGTTTTCCTTGCCTATTCCCAAAACAAACTTACCGATTTCCCGCAGCCTGAGTGCAAGGCTGTAGTAGTCAGCATCGGTTGAGACGATGCAGATCGCATTGATGTCGTTACTCTGATTACACAGTTCAATAGCATCCATGATGATACTGTTGTCTGTAGCATTTGGACCAAAGCGGAATTGCTGGAAGATTCGAACAGGAGTCTCGAATACTTTCACTTTCCATGATCCCATGTTGGTTGTAGTCCAGTCACCATAAATGCGCTTAACCAGAAGCTCGCCATCTTTGGATATCTCGGCAAAGATAGAATCAAGGTACTGAGGCGAGATATTGTCTCCATCGATAAAGACAGCAAATTTCTTGTCCATTTGCTTTTCTGTCATCCTAACGCTCAAGATCAGATGCGGGCCAAGTCCTCAGCGATGATGGCTTCCTCTGCACCCGTCTTCTGCATCTTGATGTTAGGCCCTCATCACATCGTCAGTTGAGTGGGCTTTGACACTCTTGTTCAGCCCAGCATGCATACGAGCTTGCCACGCAGCTCTGAATCAAGCAGAAGACTGTATCCTGGCTGCGATTAAGTCGGCTTATCGACGCCTGCCAGGCAAACTGGCTTCGGGTGTATTTTCGTACAAATGGAGCAGTAATCCATACAGCTAGCCGCAATCCTTAACTGACTGATGCCTGGCCTCACCTCACTGAACTCCCAATCGCTTCGCTACTTCACGCAAAACAGCAACCAAATGCCCCGAGTCGAACGCGGCCTCAAAGTGTCCGCCGCAAAACCGATCCTTTCGGGCATGCACTGTAAGTAGCTTGCGAAGATCCGAAAGAGATGCCGCCTTCAGAGCTGCAGGATCTTCGTACAGGTGCTGCGCGTCTTTATGCCACTTCGGCCAATCAAAGGAATACACAACATGGGCATCGTAAAGCTCTTTCATGAACTCATGGATGGCATCAAATCGAGACGTTGAAACAATTTCAAGCGACATTGCATCTTCGAGTCGATTAATCCAAGGTACTAGCCGGACCCAGTCCGGACGATCTTCGATTGTCACTGCGTTCAGCGTTTCTCCGGATCCTTGTTATAGTCAGATTAGCATTCGAAAATGGTGATTCTGACAATCGCGGGATTAGGACACACTTTTGCCCACTCGAATGGCGATGCACTCTTGCTTCAGGAGGGCCAAATTCGATGACCAGCCCGAGCTTAGAAGCGCAGCGCCCACCAACGACTGCACCAAACCTTGCACTCGAACTTCAGAAGCGCTTGCTGGAAAGGGCAGCGACTCCCTGAATGCTTGAACAGCAAGCCGTGCGTCTTCAATGTGGTTGGCCCCCTTTGCCGTCCCGGTCACAAATGCCTCCCAGACGAGAAGACTGCCAGGAGCGGCGCTGAACTCGTCCCACTTCAGATGCCCACTGGCAGGTACTGTGATGAGTGTCTTTGTCCGCGCCAATACCCAAGCGACTTGAGCCAACCCTGTAGCCAATGCACCGGCTCCCGCTCCGGCGCTCCATGGACGCGATCCTTCGCCGATCCTTCCCTCTCCGAGGTCACCTTCGTATTCGGGAACAGGAACAAAGAGTGGACATTCGAAGCCGAGAGCCACTGACTCCCCGGAGCTCAGCAGGCGTGCAACGTGTGCGACAAGCTCGGACGGAAGCTTTCCTTCGGCGCCGTCGGACGCGGCCCAAGCAAAGTTGCCTTGCGAAACTGAGCCAATGTCAGCGCATGCGATGTGCATAAAGGAGGGGTATGGGCCTAACGCTTGCCATCACCTGGCCGCAAGGATTCCATGCGACGAAAAGAGTCATTTGGTGGCGGCCCAGGTGTATGGCATTGTTAGACAGCCGTCTCTGCCTCAACAGCAGGACTGGCATGCAGTTGAAGACCGAGTGCAGAGATAACCTTCAGAACTGTTGCCAGTTCAGGATTACCGCTTGATGAGAGAGCCTTATAGAGACTTTCCCGACCTAGTCCAGCTTCACGTGCAATCTGCGACATGCCCTTGGCACGAGCAATATCACCCAAGGCAGCAGCCACCAACCTTGGATCTCCATCCTCCAGAGCGGCTTCAAGATAGGCTGCCATGTCTTCACTGTTTGAGAAATGATTGGCTGGATCCCAGACAGTTGTTTCGGTTTTGATCATTGGCATTCCCTAAAGATTACGGGCAAGATCCTTGGCATGCTGGATGTCTTTCACTTGAGAGCCCTTGTCGCCACCAGCGAGAAGAACAATAAGCATATTGCCTTGGCTTACGAAATAGATCCGATAGCCAGGGCCATACCGAATCCGAAGCTCAGAGACACCTTCTCCGACTGGACGGACATCACCTGGATTTCCCAGGGATAAACGCCTGATCCGAATGTCGATGCGGGCTTTTGCCGCTCGATCACGCAGCCCTCTGAACCATGCGGCATAGGCAGGGGTCTCCCGAATCTCCAGCATGCCACCATTGTATCTCCAGGGATACTGCGACGCAACCGGTCTTCGGCCTGTCTCACGCTGCCCTTGAGTGGCAGGCAGGGTGCTATCGCTATCGATAACAAACTCGACGGTGGTCTGTTCACTCCAGGGGCTTGTTCGAAGGTGTCGCTTCTCAACAGCCAGCGTTTGCGGACACCCGCCACTCCAGCAGCGCTCAAGCTACCTCACCTTCACCACTCAAACTGGCTATTGCTTCTTGCCTCCATCAGAAGGCCGACATTTCTGGACTATTGACTCAATCTCGGCATCAAGATTGGCCTGCTCTTGAGCGAGTTTTGCCTGGGCAGCTCTCAAGGCTTCAGCACCCTTCGGATCAAAGTTACCGTTGACATAGTTACCGGGATTCTCCTCAGGGAAATCCTCAAAGTATTCGGACCACTCGCCCATGGAACCATTTTTCGGGAAACGACATTATGCACCTTAAGCCGACGGCCGCCAGGCAACCCGCCCACAAGTGAAATAGACAGCAAATCGACGGAACACTGCCGGCCTGGCCCCGACATCATGAAGAGCGACGTGAAGGAGACTAGCCTGGCTGAACCTCGTCCGCCCAGATTACGAAGACCCTAAGGGGGAGGGGGGTATAGAGAGGGGGAGGAGACTCAGGAGCCCCGGAGGATAGATCGTGCGAAGCCACGATCTTATCTGGTTGTTGGACAAGCCCTCCTGTGCACTCGGCATCAATATTACAGAAGAAAAATCCTGGCAGATTTCACCAGCACTTCAGCATTGCATCTAAGTAGAAATGCTTGGCTGCGTTCTGCACGGTGTGCTCTGCTGATCGAGTTCCAATATACGCGCAGGGCAAAGCTGGCGACGCACTTCCCCATGCTGAGCGCGTCAGCCAAAGCTGTCTGCTTCTTCTCGATTACGGGCTAGAACTATCCCGCTCATCCTCTTTCTTCGCTCAGCACAACATCGGCTGCCTGTAATCGGAGCCGGGTTGCGATGACCCGCATCACACCTTGGCAGATTGGACAGGGCACTGGGGCACGCTCACTTGATGGCATCGGATCAGGAAGCCTGACCATCAGCACCAGTTGAATCAGCTGAAGCAACCGTTTGCAGTTGCCATGCAGGAAGCCAAAATCCCGTACACGCCGGAACCGTCTTGGCAGCACATGCAACAGCAGGAGCCATAGAAACTCACCCCCTGTGAGGGTACGCGTCTTCACGGCCCCGCTGTTCTCCCTGTACTGGAACGTAACGGCACCATCATCATCCGCCAGAATGTTTTTCTCTGGCAGCACCCCTCTGTAAAGGTAGCGACCCAGATAGACGAGAGCCTTGTCGCCACGGCCCACATGTTGGCAATCCACCACCCACTTTGCGGGTAGTGTCTGATGAGCTGTGAGCCCAACGCTGGCCATCGCCTCCAACCATTTGCCACGGAAAACCTTGGCCAGATTCTCGGCTCTGAACAGATACTTCCCGGCTTTCTTTCTCCACTGCCTTCGTGCCTCATCCACCGCACCTGCCGGCACGATCAGATGGACATGGGGGTGGTAGTCAAGCCGGCGGTTATGGGTGTGGAGCACCGCATGGGCACCGGTTCTCCCTTTCAGCCGTGGATCCCTGCTGGCAAAGGAGGCGATGGTTTGCCAGGCTGTTTTCAACAGCAGATCGTAGGCGATGCGCTGATGCTGCCAGAACAACTCACGCAGCTCATAGGGCACGGTGAAGGTCACCAGGTAATAGTCAACTGGTAACAGTTTGGTGCGCTGGCGTTCCAGCCATTGCTGGCTTTCATGATGCTGGCAATGGGGACAGCTCCGATGCCCGCAGGAATGGGGCAGGTTGATCCTGTGGTGACAATCGTTGCATTCCAGCAGCATCACCGGACTGTACTGATTGCGGCAGCTCCGCATACAGTTCAGCGCCTTGTGATGGCCTGGCAGCAGTTCGTGGCCGTGGAGTCTGCTCCAGCTCGTTGCGGTAGCGATCCACCAGATCGGAGAGCAAGATCATCACTCTTCCCCCCAACGCAGCTTGAACCGTTCCAGCAGGGCATCGATCCGGTTGTTGGATTGCTGCCGTACCTTGTCGCTGATGTGGGTGTAGCGGGCTGTCGTTTTGAGGTCGCTGTGGCCCAGTAGTTCCTGGATCGATCTCAGGTCCATCCCCAGCTCCAGCAGATGGGTGGCGTAGGCATGCCGCAGGGAATGCACCGTCAGCCGTCTGGTGATGCCGCACTCCTTCACGGCCGCCCTGAGCGCCGCTTGGATGCCGCTGCAATCCATTGGCTTGCTGGCGGGCTGAGACATCAACCTGCTCCCCGACGGGCTGGGAAACAGCAATCGCGGGTGATGGTGGGTGCTCCAGAATCGCCGCAGACTGATATAGGTCAGCTCCGGTAGGGGCACATAGCGATCCTTTCTACCTTTGGCGTCGCGGATATGGATACGACGGTGCACACCATCGATGTCGCCCACCTCCAGCGCAACACCTTCACTGATCCGCAGCCCCATGCTGTAGACCGTCAGCAAAAACACCCGGTAACGGAGTTTCCGCACGGTATTGATCAGGCGCTGCACTTCCTCTTGCGTTGGAATGTCAGGCAGGGTTCGCGCACGTGGTGGCTTGATGATTGTTACCCACTCCATCTTGCGGTTGAGCACATGGTGATGGAAGAACTTCAGGCCACACAGTTCCACCTTGATGCTGCTCCAGGAGTAAGGCTTATCCAGCAGAGCACTGAAATACCGTTTCAGTTCATCGGTGCTGAGATCATCAGGACATCGATCAAAGAACAGGGCGACGCGCCACAGCGATCGGCTGTAGCTGTCGATGGTCCTGTGGCGCAGGCCCTGCAGCCTGAGGGCCTGTAGAGTTTGCTCATAGAGGCGATTGAATCGCGCTTTGTCTTCTGGTTTCATGGCAGAAGCTCCTCAATGAGGAGAATGAAGGGATGAAGCACATTGCTGGATGTGCATCCCTCAGTCTCTGCCGCCTTGCCGTGCCAATACCTGCCCCGCGGAAAGGTCCTGGATCGATAGTCTCCTCCTCCAGCTCGATTCGCCGGTCTTGATCGCCATCCCATGGCCTTCATCACAGCCATCACCATGCCCGCCCGCTTCAGCCGCTCACCTGAAACACTTTCTCCAGGTAGTCCAGCCGGCCCCTGAGTTTCTTGTTGCTGGCCTTGTTCTTCGGAATGTCTTCAAGCGGGCGCCAGCTGTCGCTCTGCTTCGCCAGCGCTTCGGCCAGCTGCCAGCTGTGCTGGAATGTGCCTCCCTGCAGCGCAACGATGGCCTCCATCTGCGCCACAGACAACCCCTTGGGGTCGATCCGCTGGAGGGCGGCGGCATCGATCAACATCGGGTGCAGTTCAGCCGCGGCGATCACCTTGGTCTCCTGCTCTCGTTCCAGGCTCACCTCGCTCCGCAGGGCGGTGCGAAACCGAACCGCCTTGGCCATCGGCTCCGCCTGAGCAGGAAGCGTTGCCATCGGGATTCCCTGCTGGCTGAGGTGCTGCCGCACCGTGGGTGTGAGCTGGAAATAGACTTCCTGGTACACCTGCTGGCTGAACACGTTCTGGACCACGAACAACAGAACGAAGCCCACCACTGAAGCGATCACCGGCGTGGTGACCCACCCGGAGGCAATGCGCCCCAGCACCCCCCACTTGATCTGGCGCATTCCCCGCATCCCCTGCAGCATGCCGATGCCGATCACCGCCCCGATCACCGCCTGGGAGCTGGAGACAGGGATCAGCGGAATGGGAGGCAACCCCATCCGCACGAACAGATTGGAGAGCTGGGTGGAGGAAAAGATGAACAACACCAGCGAGTTGGACACCACCACCACCAGCGCACCCACCGGCGAAAGGGTCATCAGGCTTCCGCCCACGGTCATCATCACCCGTTTGGAATAGGTGTACACGCCCACGCCAATGGCGATGGCGCCCAGCAGAAACAACTGCTGCACCCCTGAAAACTCCAGGCTTCCGCCCAATGGGATCGTGGTGAAGGGGGAGGAGTCCACGAAAACCCCCATCACATTGCCGATGTTGTTGGCGCCGAGACTGTAGGAACCGAAGATTCCCGCCAGGATGAGGCCCAGTCTCAGATTGGAATCCAGCCGCAGCAGATGGGGCTGGGTGGCACGAATCACCCCCACCGTGAACGAGTAGATGATGGCGGAAAAGATGCCGGCAAGAATCGGGCAGACCACCCAGGTGGCGAAGATCTTGCCGAGTTGATTCAGATCGGTGATCGTTCCGCTGAACCAGTTCCAGCCCACGATCGCTCCCACCACCGCCTGGGTGGTGGACACCGGCAGGCCCAGCTTCGTCATCCAGTACACCGTGCCGGCGGCGGCGAGGGCGGTGGTGAACGAGCCGGCCAGGGCATTCACCGCCCCCAGTTCCCCCAGACCCGACGACGCTCCGGCACCGGCCGTGACCGCACCGATGATGATGAACACACTGCAGAGAAAAGCCGCCGTCGAAAAACGCACCATGCGGCTGCCCACCGCCGAGCCGAACACATTGGAGGCGTCGTTGGCACCGAGAGACCAGCCCAGGAACAGCCCACTGGAGAGAAAGATCAGGCTTGTCAGCAGATTCATGGCGATCGACCTTAAAGAACCCTCTTGATGGCGGCAATCGAGAGCTCATCGCTGATGTCTTCCGCCAGATCGGAGATCGCATCAATGATGTTCACGGCGTCTCGGGCCAGGATCTTTCTTTCCACGGGGAGATCAGAATCGAAAATATGCTGTTTCAGGCGCAGGGCCACCCTGTCGGATTCCGATTCATAGATACGAATTTCGTTGATGTGATCCCTCACGGCTGTCGGATTGCGAAAGAAGGCGCGTGCTGCCACCACCGTGCTCTGGATGCACTTGGTGGCGCAGGCCAGCAGCTCCTTGAAATCGTCGCGCCCATCCAGCGCCCCTGAAGACTCGGCATAGCTGGATTGCTCGATCAGAAATTCCTGGTAAGACTTGCCCATCCTGTCGACAAGACCGAAGACATCAGTGAGCAGACTGAGCACATCGCCGCGGAAATCCGGGATCAGCATTTCCGAATACAGGGTCGACACCACGGAACGCCGGATGTCGTTGCAGCGTTCCTTGAGGCTGAGGATCTGGGCGAGCTTCTGCTGGCACTGTTCTGATTTCCCTTCCTCGATCAGCAGCAGCAGGCCTTTCTCGAAGTAGATCGCCCCCTCCGACACCTTGTCGAGAAACTCGTCGATCTGGTTCTCCAGCAGCCTGGTCCTCCCGAACAGGGCCGGCGTTTCCTTGCTCATGGAAGCGGATCCAGTGAGGCGCCGCCGATGCTGGCATGGTCTCAACCGGGGCCCGCAGGGATCTGGGCCCCGAAGTTGTTTCGGTTTGCATGGTCCCCCCACAGGGCCCGCGAGGCTGCCCTTTGATGTGGTGATTGCCGATGCCTCGGCCCGCATACCCCCATGACCAGCACCCTCACACCGCCGTCGGTCAGCAGCGGCTCTCGCCGAGAAGACGGAGAAGGCAGCCTCCAGGTCCACCAGGACGCCTCGATGAACATCGAGACCGGTGCCCTGGTGATCGCGGTGTACGGCAAGGGGGGCATCGGCAAGTCGACCACCTCGTCGAACCTCTCGGCCGCCTTCTCCAAGCTGGGCAAGCGGGTGCTGCAGATCGGCTGCGATCCCAAGCACGATTCCACCTTCACCCTCACCAAGAAGATGGTGCCCACGGTGATCGACATCCTCGAGACCGTGGATTTCCACACCGAGGAACTGCGTCCGGAGGATTTCGTCTTCGAAGGCTTCAACGGCGTGATGTGCGTGGAATCCGGTGGCCCCCCCGCCGGCACCGGCTGCGGTGGCTACGTCACCGGGCAGACGGTGAAGCTGCTCAAGGAGCACCATCTGCTGGAAGACACCGACGTGGTGATCTTCGATGTGCTCGGTGATGTGGTCTGCGGAGGGTTCGCCGCTCCCCTGCAGCATGCCCACTACTGCCTGATCGTGACGGCCAATGATTTCGATTCGATCTTCGCCATGAATCGGATCATGCAGGCCATCAATGCCAAGGCCAAGAACTACAAGGTGCGCCTCGGCGGTGTGATCGCCAATCGCTCCGAGCAGACCGACGAGATCGACAAGTTCAACGAGCGCACGGGGCTGCGCACCATGGCCCACTTCAAGACCGTGGACGCGATCCGCAAGTCCCGGCTCAAGAAGTGCACCATCTTCGAGATGGAGAGCACTCCGGAAGTCGACGCCGTCCAGCAGGAATACCTGAGCCTGGCCCAGAAGATGCTCTCCGATGTGGAGCCCCTGGAGGCTGAATCCCTCAAGGACCGGGAGATCTTCGACCTGCTCGGCTTCGACTGATCCGTCAGATCTCTGCGGCCGCCCGCTCCACCAGCCTTCTGGCCACCGCCTGCACGCCGGTGTGCTGGTAGGTGTCGGTGAAGGCGTCGAGGAACGTGGCCATCTGCTTGAACCCACCCTGCCAGGGACCCAGGGTCGTCTCCAGGGCCTGAACCGCTTTCTGGCCGCTCAGACCGAGCTGGCCGACGAACCCTCCGGCCCAGCCCAGCCACTGGTCCACGCCCCGGCGCAGGAAGCTCAGGTGGGCTTCATCGCCCCGGCCTGGAAGCATGGAGGCCATGCCGGCATAGGCGGGCAGCTGCTGCAGGTCCTTCCTGCCCACCCCTCCCAGCAGACCATCCAGCCGCTGCAACGCCTGATCTCCCAGGGGCAGGAGGGCATCGAAGCAGATCAGGGCGGCCATGCGCACCCGGGCTTCCCCCGCGTACTCGCCCAGAGCGGCGCCGAAATCGCCGAAGCTGTCGCCCGGCAGGCCGTTCACCTGGGTGAAGGCGAGCATCTCGGCCGCCACCTTGAGGCTCAGATCCACCGCCTGGAGGGTGTCGCTGGCGGGGGTGAGGCTGGCGGCCCGCTTGACGAGGGGGAGTGCGCCGCCGATGTTGGCCAGCAGCCGCAGCCCTCCGGCGGCCTTCTGGGAGCGGTTGACGGCGTCGTAAAGGCTGAGGGCGCGGCCGTAGCCCTCATGGCGGGCCCGGCTCAGTTCGTCGGCGCGGGCCCTCACCTGGCGGATCAGCTCCGGATCGCTGCTGCCCATCACATCGGCGATCAGCGCGTCGGCATCGGTGACGTTGTGCCAGCCGCCGGGCACCAGGGTGCTGATGCCCTTGATGGCGAGCACGGTGAGGTTGCGCCGGGGCAGCCTGTCGAGGCGCTCGAGAACGGTGCTCATGCGGCGGGCTCCAGGGCGGAAGGGACGGTGGCCGGGCTGGTGTCGCGCCGGCCCTGGGGCAGCGGCCGTTCCACGGGCTTCTGCTGGCCGGCCGGAAGGGCGGCCCTGGGCGCCCCCGCCGGACGGAGGGCTGCGAGCTCCCTGAGCTGGAAGGCTCCGATCAGCTCATGGCGCTGCCCGGCGTCGAGTCCCGTCCCCTGGCCGATCACCTTCACCTGGAAGCGGTCGGCCACCAGCAGGGCACTGGCCTGAGCCCCCTGTTCCACCAGCGGCCAGCCCTGCAGCAGGCTCTCGCTGGCCTCGAACTTGGTGCGCGCTCCCGGTGCGGTGGTGACATCGGAGATGGCGAGCAGGGCCTTCACCTGGTCCCCCTGTTTGAGCCTGGCCTCACTGAAGCCGCGTTTCTCCTGGGTGAACACCAGCTGCTCCCCGGGCTCCGGCCTGGGAAACAGACGGTTGAAGGCGGTGCCGTTCACCACCTGGCTGCTGGGCACATCGGCCACGGTTCCCCCCGGCAGCCAGGAACCGAAGGGAAGCAAGAGCAGAGCGCCGATGGCCAGGCTGCCGATCAGCAGCAGGCCGATTCCCCAGCGCAGGATCCGGGACATCGACTCGGGGTTGCGGCTGGCAGATTCCTAGCAGCGCCGTCACGGAACCCTCCGGAATCTCCAGACTCCGAAGCATTCCCGGTGGCATCAGCGGGGCAGGGGGCTCAGGCCAGTCCCACCAGCTTCATCGAGAGATCCCACATCCGCTGGGCCGTGACCGGGTTGCTGGCCTTCTCCGACAGCTCCTGGCTGAACTGTTGACCGCCTTTCTTCTGGCGGTTGCCCCAGCTCCAGTGCACACCGGAGCTGGCGAAGTCGGGATCGGCCACCACCTGGGCCACCCGCTCCCCGGCCAGGGCCTGGCTCACGTAGCCGCCGGTGATGTTCTTCTGGAACCAGGGGAAGATGGTCTGGAAGGCCTTCGGCGTGTTCCGGAACAGGGGGGTGTCGGCCACGCAGCCTGGATACAGGGAACTGAACACGATGCCGGTGCTCTGGTGCAACCGGCGATGCAGCTCCTGGGTGGTGATCATGTTGCAGAGCTTGCTGTCCTTGTAGGCCTTGCCGGGCTTGAACCGTTTGCCGTCGGCCATCGCGATCGGGGCCTTGAAGCCGGCCTCGAAACCGCTCAGATCCCCCAGATCGGCCGGTGCGGGGATGGGTATCTTGCCTCCCAGTTCCTTTGAGTTGGCTGTGACGGTGCCGAGGATCACCAGGCGCCGTGAGGGGTGTGACGAGCGTTTCAGGTCGTCGAGCAGCAGGTGGATCAGCAGAAAATGGCCGAAGTGGTTGGTGGCCATCGAGCGTTCGTAGCCCTGCGGGGAGCGCTCAGGCTCCTTCAGCCGCGGCTTGTAGACCGCGGCATTGATCACCAGGGCATCGAGCGGTCGGCCGGTGGCATGGAAGGCGTCCACCAGCCCCCGGACGCCCTCCAGATCCGCCAGATCCACCTGCAGGTGCGTCACCGAGGCATCGGCGATGCCCAGGGCCGCCTGGGCCCGCCGGGCCTTGTCGGTGTCCCGGCAGGCCATCACCACGTGCCAGCCGCGGTCGACCAGGGCCTTGGCGGCGAACAGCCCGACACCGGAGGACGCTCCGGTGATCAGGACCGTTCCCGGCACTCCCGCGTCGGCAACCGCGCCCTTGGGGCTGGAGAGGGATCGGGCGGTGTCACCGGAGGGGGTCACCATGGCGTCGTGGGGCCGGGGGCGAAGGGGGCCCCAACCTACGGACGGGCCTCCTGTTTTCCGGACCCGGCAGCGGGGGTTTCAACAGTTGGAAACGGACCGGACGACTGCCAGACGACCCGCAGCCGGTTGGGGGCGATCCACTGGCTCTGTTCGCGGATCAGGCGCTGCTCGCCATCCACCATGAACAGGGCGTCGAACCGTTCCCTGGCCTTGTTGAGCTTGGCGTTTTCCAGCTCCAGAACGGCGGAGATCTCTCCCTGACTCTCCATCCGCTGCTGATAGGCGCCCGCCAGGCGCATCAGGCTGACCCCCGTCAGGGCGACCAGCCCCAGCTTGACGGTCAGGCCGATGAGGCTGCAGATCAGCTCCTGACGCTCGGCGGAGAGGGAGAGCAGGTGGCTTTCCAGCCCGAAGCTGGATCCTCCCGTCGCGGAGGCGCCGGCCCCTGAGATGACAGCCGACCCAGGGGACATGGGCCGGACCTGTTCGTTTGCACCAGGGCCGGGCTGCGGTCGCCGTGGGGGGGATCCCCCCTGGGACGTCCAGGCGGGACGGGGGGATGGGGACGCTGGTGACCGTCCAGGACGGTCAGTTCGTCCAGGACGGTCAGTGGAACGCGCTGCTCTGGTGGGCCGGCGCCGGGGAAGCTGGGGCTGGGACTGGCTCACCTGAGGGAAGGCTGAAAGTCCCCGGGTTGTAGCAGCTGGCCCGGCCCTTGCCAAGGGAGCGGGGGAAGGGGCTTCAGGCTTTGTAGAGGCTGAAGCAGAGGCGCACGGCCAGCACGCCGGCATGGGCGGCCACGACGAGGGCGATCAGCACTTCGGCCTGGTTGATCGGAGTGACCATGTCCTTGACGATGAATGGGTTGTGACCGACCCATTCTTCGGCCATCGCCAGCTACGGTCCAGCCTGCGGCCCTGCCCTGTCACAGCTCTTGATGGCGCCTCCCCCCTGCACAGAGCCCATCACGGTGTCCGCCACCCAGGTGCGCGGACTCGATCTCTCTCCTCTGGCGCCCCTGGCGGGGCTGGCACCGGCCGAGCTGCTCAGCGTCGCCAGCGGGCTGGCGATCGCCTTCGACTGGCCCCGGCAGGCGGAGGATCCCCGCGAACTCTCGGAGATTCCCGAACTGCGTCTCTGGAGCCTGCGGGCCGATGCCCTCCACCCCTGGCTGCCCCTGGTGCTGGAGCGCAGCGGCGGCCAGCTGACCCGGCACGTGGCGATGCTGCTGCCCCATGGCTTCAGCCGCACGGAAGGGATCCGCTTCGCCCCCGAGAGCCTGGAGCTCTGGATCACCCAGCGCCTGTTCCTCCTCGACCACTGGGCCGCCGCCGCCGGTATCGAATGCCGCGCCAACCTGGGCCAGATGGCGGCCGTGCTCGGCTACGAGCTCGATCCCGGCTTCTGGAGCGTGATCCCCTGAGCGTCCAGCCACAGGCCCGTGGCCCAGCAAGACCCATGACAGCGCCAGCCGTTCGCTCCGTCCAGCCACCGGCGCCGATGCGCTGGATCCCGCCCTGCCGGCTCGGGGGGGCCTGGCAGATGGCCATCGATGCCTGGCTGCTGGAGCGGCTGGTGGCCGCCGGGGATCCTGCCTCCCAGGTCATCCCTGCTCCCGCTTTCCGGCTCTACCGCTGGGCGCGGCCCTGCCTCTCCCTGGGCCGCCACCAGCAGCGGCTGGAGCCCCACTGGTGGGATCTGGTCCGCCAGGGGCGCATCGAGATGGTGCGCCGTCCCAGCGGCGGCCGGGCCGTGCTGCACGGCAGAGACCTCACCTACGCCCTCGTCTGGCCCCGGCCGAGGGGAAGCCGCACCGAGGTCTATGGGCGGGCGCTCGGCTGGCTCGTTCATGCCTTCGCGGCCATGGGCCAGCCCCTGCGCAGTGGCCAGCGGGCGGCCAGTGCCCAGCGCAGCAGTTGCTTCGCCACCGCCACGGTCGCCGATCTCGTCCACGACGATGGTGCCAAGCGGGTGGGCAGCGCCCAGCTGTGGCGCAACGGGCACCTGCTCCAGCACGGATCGATCCAGCTCGACCCCAGCCCAGAGCTCTGGTGGGAGGTGTTCCGTGCCGATCCCCCCCGCCTCGAACCCCTGCCCCTGGCCGGAGCGGACCTGGAGGCGCATCTGCGGGGATCAGCCCTTCGCTGGCTGCCGCTGATCTCCGGCATGGGCGCTGAGCAGGCCTGCCGTGGCCCTGAGGGGGCGCGGCCATGGCCGCCGGAGGAGCCCCTGAACGCCACCGAACTGGCCCAGATCGCTCCGGCCCTGGGGCGTTACCGGCTGACCCGGTCGGTGAGCGGGCTCACATCGCCGGAGCTGACCATGCTGCGGGCCACCTGACCGAGGGCCATGCCGAGGGGATAGCCGTTCTGGCGGCGGGCGGCCGTGAGCAGATTGGTGGGGAGCCGCAGGCCCAGTTTCTTCAGGACGGCGTCGCCCAGTTCGGGGCGTTCGACCGTGCCGCAGGGGAGGCCTGCGGGACTCAGCACCAGCAGCCGCTGATGGTCGCCGTCGTCGAGCTGGAGGGCCGCCTGCCAGAGCGGGGCACTCTCCGGGATGGCCGGCAGGCTGGCCAGGGGCTGGAGATGGTCGCCGACCCGCTCCCGGTCCCAGCACTGGACAGGCAGGGACTGGAGGGGGGCATCATCGATGACCCCTTGCCAGCGGCCCCGGTCGCAGACCAGCAGCCAGTCGGGCAGGGCGTTGCCGTCTCCGTCAGGGGGGGCGCCACCGTCGCCCCCTTCCCCGATCGGAGGGGCGGTGCCGAGGCGCATGCGGCTGAGCTGGCGCAGGGTGGTGTCAGCCTCCAGCACCCGGAAGCGCCGCTGGGCCACATCCCTGACCTTGAGATCCTTGAGGGCCTGCTGGACGATCAGCATCTGTTTCTGGTTGCGGGCGGCCCCCAGGCCGAACCAGCCCAGCAGGATGAGCCAGATGCCGCCGATGCCGCCACCCCGCAGCAGCAGCAACGTTCCCAGGCCCACGGCAAGCAGGGAGAGCAGCCGGCCGGAAGCATTCGCCACCTCCACGCCCCGGCGCTGGCTGCCGGAGAACTGCCACACCAGGGCTTTGACGATCAGGCCCCCATCCAGGGGCAGCCCGGGCAGCAGGTTGAACAGCCCGAGCACCATGTTCAGGGCTCCCAGCTGCTCCACCATCTGGCCCAGCACCGGGGCGGCGTGGCTGGCGGCATGGCTGGCGCTCAGCAGGCTGATTCCCAGCACCAGACTCACCGCCGGACCTGCCGCCGCCACCATCAGGGCACCGCGGGCGGTGTCACATTCCCTCTCCACGCTGGCCACGCCGCCGAGCAGGAACAGGGTGATGCTCTTCACTTTGACCCCCTGGCTGAGGGCCACCAGGGAATGGCCCAGCTCATGGAGCAGGACGGAAACGAACAGGGCCAGGGCGGTGACCAGGGCAACGGCCCAGAGCCCCGCCGGGGCGAGCTGGTTGCCGAGGCTGAGGGCGTACTGCTGCTGGAAGGCCAGGGTGGCCACCACCAGGATCACGAACCAGCTGGGATGAATGCGCAGCGGGATGCCGCGGATCGTGAGCAGTTGCCAGCCTTCACCCACGGCCACCGTCCCAGCAGGTTTCCGGCCAGGGCCGGAACGTTCCCCATCATCCTAGAAAGGTGACCCTGCCTCCCCGTTTCTGGTTTCCCCACCTCTGCTGAAGATCTGCGGCTTGAGGGAGCCGGCCCAGGCCGCCGCCATCGCCCGAATGGGGGCCGACGCCATCGGCGTCATCGCGGTGCCCTCCTCGCCGCGCTTCCTGGCGCCGGCCCTGAGGCCCGAGCTGTTCGCCGCGGTGGCGGGGGAACGACCCGGTTGCTTCGGGGTGCTGGTGGTGGCCGACCCCGACGACGACCAGCTGGAGGAGCTGGCCGCCGCTCAGGGCCATGCGGTGGTGCAGCTCCACGGCGAGGAGAGCGTCGAGCGCTGCCGTGAGCTGGGCCGGCGGCTGGACGCCCGCCTCTGGAAGGCCCTGCGGGTGCGTTCCCCGGCGGATCTGGAGCGGGCGGCCGCCTACGAAGGTGTGGTGGAGGCCCTGCTGCTCGATGCCTGGGTGCCCGGTCAGCTGGGGGGCACGGGGCACCGGATCCCCATGGGCTGGCTGGAGGGCTTCCGGCCGTCGTCGCCCTGGTGGCTGGCCGGAGGGGTGGGTCCCGACACGGCGGCTGACCTGCTGGCCAGGCTTCGCCCCGATGGCCTGGACGCTTCCAGTGCCGTGGAGGACCGTCCGGGGGTCAAGAACCTGGCGCGGGTGGCGGAACTGATGGCGGCGGTGCGTGGATCCGCCGGCGCTGCCGGTTGATGGGCGTTTGGACCGGCCGGGGCCAGGATCGTTGACGTCCACGTGCTGATCCCCTCTTGGCCTTCCCTCGACGCGCCCCATGCACCCCTGTATCCCTGACCCTGCTGCTTCTCCTGGCAGGCCCGGGAGTCACCACCCTGCGGGCCCAGGATCTGGTGGGTTGTCAGCTGGTGGATGCCACGCTCCAGTGCGTGCCTGGGGTGACGGCCGATCCCCAGCAGCAGATCCGAATCCTGAGCCGCGAAATCGATGCTGATCAGCAGCTCGAGGGCACGGTTGAACGGCAGGTGGCGGGCCTCGAGGCACTGGTGCTGCAGGGGGAGGCCCGGCAAGGCTCCCTGCTGCGGGCGACCGCCACTGCCAACGCTCTTGCGGCCCTGCCTCCCTCCGCCTTTCACTGGTATCGGCTTGCGCCCGGCCGGCGCCACTGGCAGCTGATCGAGGGAGCCACCGGGCCGACTTACACCCTCACGCCCGCAGACGTGGCCTATCAGGTGATGGTGGTGGTTGCCGTACCGACAGCCACAGGCAGCCAGCGCAGCAACTCCCAGGTGGTCGGGCCGATCATGGCGAAGCCGGGGTCCTGAGGAGTCTCCGGGCCGGGCTCAGGTGCTCAGCAGGGACTCCTGCTGACGCACCAGTTCGAAGAACTCCTGCTTGAGGCTGGGGTCGTGGCGGAAATCGCCCCGCACCACGGAGTTGACCATGCTGGTCTGGGGTTCCTTCACCCCCCGCCACTTCATGCAGTAGTGCTGGGCCTTGACCAGGATCGCCAGGCCGAGGGGCTGGCAGAGCCGTTCGATCTCGTCGGCCAGGATGATCACTGCTTCCTCCTGGATGTGGGGACGGGAGAACACCCAGTCGGCCACACGGGAGAACTTCGAGAGCCCGATCACCCGTTCCCCGGGTTTGATCCCGATCCAGCAGTTGCCCAGAATGGGCACCAGATGGTGGGAACAGGCGGAGCGCATCGAGATGGGGCCGACGGTATAGATCTCATCCAGTTGCTTCACGTTGGGGAAGCTGGCGATCTTGGGCTGTTCGTGGTAGCGGCCCTTGAACACCTCATGGAGGTACATCTTGGCGACCCGTTCGGCCGTCTCCTCGGTGTTGTGATCGTTTTCGATATCGATCACAAGGCTTTTCAGCAGGTCACGCACCTTGCCGGCCACCTCGATCTCCAGCTGGTCGAGCTCCCCTTCGCGCAGATGGTCGGAGATGTTGTCATTGGCCAGGAATGGCACCCCCTGCGTCTGCAGCCGCTCGCGGATGCGCAGGCTGACGGGAAGGGGGGTGGTGGCGGGCGCCGATTGACGGGCGCTGAGGCCGCTGGGGAGGGTTGATGTCATAAGGGGGTTCAGAAAGCTCCGGCGGCGGGCATCAGTGTCAGGTCCTCGACCGTCTGGGTGGTGGGTTGCCGCGCAAGGTAGAGCAGGGCTTCAGCCACTTGCTCCGTTGAAAGCATGGCACGGCGATCGAAGTCACTGTGGACGGTTTCGCTGTCCCATAGTGGTGTATTGACCGCACCAAGGGTGAGGGTGCTCACCCGGATGCCGGCGGCCCGCTCCTCCGCCTCCAGGCAGCGGCTGAAGGAGGCCAGGGCCGCCTTGCTGACGCAGTAGGCCCCCCAGTCGGGAAAGGCATGGCGGGCGGCGTGGCTGCTGACATTGATGATTCTCCCGCCTCCCGCCTGTCGCAGCCGGGGCAGGACCGCTCTGCAGACCTGGAAGACGCTGGTGAGGTTGAGCTGGAGTAGCCACTGCCAGCGCTCGAGGGGCATGTCCGCCAGGGGACCGGTCCAGGCGGCGCCGGCGTTGTTGATCACCACGGAAGGGACCGTTCCGCGGTCCAGCAGTTCCTCCAGTCCAGGGGCGATGGCGTCGGCCTGGGTCAGGTCCAGGCCCAGGGTCTCGATGCGCCGACCGGTGGCCTGAAGTTCAGCGGCAAGATCGTCGAGTTCCTTGCTGGGACGGGCCAGAAGCAGCAGATCAAAACCCTCGGCGGCGAAACGGCGGGCGGCGGCAGCGCCGATGCCTCTGGAGGCTCCGGTGATCAGAGCGGCTGACAAAGGGCGATCAGGCAGGAGGGCAAACCCTACGTCGCAGAGGCCCGATCCGCCGTCGCCCCCTCGAGGACCTGGCCCATGCGCCGGAACTTGGCGTAGCGAGCCTCCAGCAACGCGGTGACGCTCAGGGTCTGCAGCTCGCCGAGGTGGCTGAGCAGGGCCTGGCGAAGGGTTTCGGCGGCCTGGATGGGCGCCCAGTGGTTGCCGCCGCAGGGCTCCTTCAGCAGGGCATCCACCAGGCCCAGCTGGAGCAGATCGGCCCCGGTGATGCGCAGGGCCTCGGCGGCGGCGGGGGCTTTGGCCGCATCGCGCCAGAGAATCGAGGCACAGGCTTCCGGGCTGGCCACGGTGTAGACGCTGTGCTCGAACATGAGCAGCCGGTCGGCGACGCCGATGCCCAGGGCTCCGCCGGAACCTCCTTCCCCGATGACCACGGCGATGATGGGCACCCGCAGCCGGAACATCTCGCGCAGATTGACCGCGATCGCCTCCCCCTGCCCCTCCTCCTCCGCGGTGACCCCGGCATAGGCGCCGGGAGTGTCGATGAAGCTGAGGATCGGAAGGCGGAAACGGTCGGCGTGCTCCATCAGGCGCAGGGCCTTGCGGTAGCCGCCGGGGGAAGCCATGCCGAAGTTGCGGGCCACGTTTTCCTTCATGTCCCGGCCCTTCTGGTGGCCGATCAGCATCACGGGCTGGTCGCCGATGCGCCCCACGCCGCCCACCAGGGCAAGATCGTCGTTGCCGCGTCGGTCGCCGTGGAGTTCGATCCACTCGTCCGTGATCACCTGGATGTAATCCAGGGTGCTGGGCCGCTGGGGATGGCGGGCCACCTGGATCTTCTGGGCGGGGCTGAGGGAGCTGAAGATCTCCTCGCGGCGCCGGGTGGCGAGGGTTTCCAGCTGCAGCAACTGCTGGCTGACGTCCACTTCGGAATCGCGGGCCAGCTGGCGGATCTGCTCGATCTGCTCCTCCAGTTCCACCAGGGGCTTCTCGAACTCCAGCAGGGCGCGGCGGGCCATGATCTTTCAGGCGGGGGACAGCTCAGGCGGTGGTGAGGCTGGGGATCGGGGCAGGGCTCTCCAGGCCCAGGGCACGGAATCCGTGGCGCAGGGAGGCGGATCCGATCAGATCCATTTTCTCCAGGGTGATGTTGTTGCGACCCCAGCTGAAGTTGGTGTGCAGGCCTTCGAACTCCAGAAGCATGGCCTCGGCGAAGCAGGCGAACATCTGACGCTGGGGGTTGGCCATCTCCGTGGCTTCTTCCATGATCTGCCAGCCGATGTCCGAGCCGAACTCCACGATGCCTCCCTTGAGCACGTGGATGCCCGCTCCGGCGGCCCTGGTGTCCAGGTTCTTGGGGTAACCACCGTCAATCATCAGGCAGGGACGGCGCAGGCGGTCGGGATCGATGGAGCTGGCCTGGGCCAGGCTGGCCACCCAGACCACCACATCCGCCTCGCTCAGGGCCTCCTCCAGCGGGAGGATGCGGCCCCCGCCCAGGTCGGCCTGCAGATCGGCCAGGGGCTGGGGGCGGCGGGCCACCAGCAGCAGCTCGGCCACGCCGGTGCGCTGGGAAAGCCAGCGGCAGACGGCGCTGCCGATGTCACCGGTGGCGCCCACCACCGCCACCCGGGCCCGTCGCAGATCGATGCCGAGCTGGGGGGCGTTCTCCTCCACCTGGCGGCAGATCACCCAGGCGGTGTGGGTGTTGCCGGTGGTGAAGCGTTCCCACTCCAGGGTGGTGGCCCGCACCTGCTGCTCTCTGAGCAACTTGAAATCCTCGAAGATGATCGAGGTGAATCCCCCGAGAGCGGTGATGTCGATCCCGTTTTTCTGGGCCAGTTCCATGGCGTTGAGAACCTTTCGCTTGGCCGTCTTGAAACGGCTCAGCATCTCGGGCACAAACATCGAATCGATGTAGGCCCCTTCGATCCGCTTGCCCGTCGGGCTGGTGACGCTGATCCTTTCCACCAACTGAGGCGGGGCGCTGCACCACATGGCCAGATCGCCCTGGGCGTATTCCTCGAAACCGAGGCTTCTCGCCAGGTTGCGGGCCGACTCGAAGCTGGTGGAATGACCGATCAGGCCGAACATGCAGGGAAGAGAATGCGGCGGCGACAGGGCCGGATGTCGCCGACGCTACATCCTCCCCGGGTGGGTTTCGGCAGCTGGATCAGCCGACCAGGGCCGCTGCCGCCATGCGGGCGATTTCCCGTGGCGTGAAGCCGATGTCCGTCAGAGCATCCTGGTAGGCGATCAGGAAGTCCTCGATCAGGTCTTCCTTCTCCATGTGGAGCACGGCGGCATCGGCGGCCACCCGGTCCAGCATGCGGCGCACGTGGGGGAGGTTCTCCCGGTTGGCCTGCTCCAGCTCCGCGCGGGATTCCTCGAGGTGGGCCTTGAGCCATTCCTGGCCGTAGTTGAGGTGGGTGTATTCGTCCTTGACCACCCCCTCGGTGATCTTGCGGGCGAAGGGGTCGGCCACGGGAATGTAGATGTGGTAGGCCGAAATGGCGAAGGCTTCGATCAGCAGGGCCTGGATCAGCAGGCAGGTGACCACCTTGCCTTCCTTCAGCGCCGCCTGGAAGTTGTTGCGCAGGGGGGAAAAGAACTCCTGGGCGAAAGCCATGTCGGCGACGACACCGAGATTGTTGCCGCAGGCGGTGAAACCCTTCATGTGCTTCAGCTCCATCCTGGCCAGGCGTGCCAGTTCCTCAGCCTGGTCGGGCAGGAGCGTCCCGAGGGACATGTAGTTGTCGTGAGCTTCCTGCTCCCCTTCGATCACGATCGCGTTGATGCGGCTGTAAGCGTCCTTGTAGGCCTCGGTGGTGAAGTCGGGCAGTTCGCTCCCCTCGATCGGGCCGCCCATGGGATCCAGTGAGGAATCGGCGGGCTTGGTGGTTTCGAGGGTGGGCATGGGAAACGCGTCGGTTATTCGGTGGACTCTAGGCATGCCCTGCCGGAAGTCGATGGCCAGTCGCTGCGCAGAAGGGCGTCCAGCCGCTGTTCCCAGCCCCTCACCAGGCGTTGGAAGAGCTCGCGGCCGAGCTCCTCGCTGGCGCCGCCGGGATCGCCGATGACGCCGCTTTCGCTCAGCTCGGCGGTGAGCCAGCTGCAGGGGCAGGCCCCTTCCAGGCTCCATCCCTGGGGCGGGGTCTGCTCCGGACCGGGGCCATCGGCGGCGGGCAGGGCCGCGACGCCGGCCTTCTCCAGAAAAAGCATCAGACTCGTCTCGGCCAGGCCGGCATGGAGTCCCTCGCTGCGCTCCGGTTCGGGGAGCAGTTCGCCGAGACCCTCTGCACCCCGCCAGAGGAAGCAGGGCAGGACCGCCAGACGGGGTTCGAGCAGCCGCAGTTCCCTGGCCGCCACCTCCAGCAGACCGATCTGGCCGCCGTGGGCGTTGAAGAGCACCAGCCGCTGGAAGCCCGCCGCCGCGATCCCCTGCCCGACGGAGCGCACCAGTTCGATCACCAGGCCGGCGGGCAGGCTCAGGGTGCCCGGGAAGCCCAGATGCTCTGGGGAGAAGCCGATGCTCTGCAGCGGCAGACGCCAGATCGGCAGGTCGGGGTCGAGCCGCTCCAGCACGGCGTCCGCCACCCGGTCGGCGAACAGGGCATCGGTCTCCAGGGGCAGCAGGGGGCCGTGCTGTTCGATGGCGCCGAAAGGCCAGAGCACCGTGCTGCCCGTACGGGAGGCCTGATCGCGCACCTCGGGCCAGCTGAGGCTGGCGAGGCGGCGCTCGTGGCTGAGGGGCATCGGCTGGGGGAGGCGGTGCCTCCGGGGGGGATTCGTACAGTGTGGAGCCCCGTGCTTCGCTGAGGACCTCCATGGCAGGAACCGGCAACCCCGCGCCGCGTCAGCCCCGGAACCCCGCCCAGCGCCCCGTGCCGCCGGCGACGGGTTCCGGGCCGGCCCCTGCGCCGCTGCGCAAGCCCCCCCAGGTGCTGATGATCAAGAAGGAGGAGGCGGGGGCGGAGCAGCCCCAGTCTCCAGCCGCATCGAGCTCTGCTCCGGCGGCGACTCCCCCGTCGCTCCCGTCGGATGACGACCGCTTCGATCTCGGCGGCATGGAGGGCCTCACCATGGCCGATCTGCTTGGTCCCGCTCCTGGGGGCAGCCGTCCATCGGGCGACAAAGCCCCGCGCAGCGGTGCCGCCGATCCAGGCGCAGCGGCGGCGGCCCGCCAGGCCCGCACGGTCGACGACTTCGACTTCGATGAGGAAGCCTTCCTCGCCGCCCTCGACGAGAACGCCCCGGTCGGAACCACCGGCGAAGTGGTGCAGGGGGTGGTGATCGGCCTCGAGAGTGATGGTGTCTATGTGGACATCGGGGGCAAGGCTCCCGGTTTCATGCCCAAGAGCGAGTGTGGCCTTGGGGTGATCACCAACCTCAAGGAGCGCTTTCCCAAGGGACTGCCACTGGAAGTGCTCGTCACCAGGGAGCAGAACGCCGACGGCATGGTGACCATCAGCGCCCGGGCCCTGGCCCTGCGGCAGAGCTGGGAGAAGGTGCGGCAGCTGGAGAAGGAAGGCAAGGTGGTGCAGGTCAAGGTGAATGGCTTCAACCGGGGCGGCGTCACCTGCGATCTGGAGGGACTGCGTGGCTTCATCCCCCGTTCCCAGCTCAATGAGGGGGACAACCACGAGGCGCTGGTCGGGAAGACCCTGGGGGTCGCCTTCCTGGAGGTGAACCCCGAGACGCGCAAGCTGGTCCTCTCCGAGAAGCGGGCCGCCAGCGCCGCCCGCTTCGCCACGCTGGAGGTGGGCCAGCTGGTGGAGGGTCAGGTGGTGTCGATCAAGCCCTACGGTTACTTCGTCGACCTGGGCGGTGTGAGCGGCCTGCTGCACCACTCCTGCGTCACCGGCGGCGCCCTCAGGGATCTGCGGGAGGTCTTCCAGCAGGGGGAGCACCTCAAGGCCCTGATCACCGCCATCGATCCTTCCCGGGGGCGCATCGCCCTCAACACAGCCCTGCTCGAGGGGCCGCCCGGCGAGCTGCTGATCGCCAAGGACACCGTGATGGCCGAAGCCGCGGACCGGGCCCACCGTGCCCGGTCGCTGTTGCGTCAGCAGGAACAGGACGCGGGATGAGCGCAGAGTTACAGGTGTCTGGCCCCGACTGGGAGCTGGATTACTACTCCAGGCCGATCCTGGAGGCCGATGGCAAGAAGCGCTGGGAACTCCTGATCTGCTCCACCGCCACGCCCCAGGCCCCGGCGGAGCCGTTTCGGTGGTCCATGAACTGTCCGGCCACCAGCGTCAATTCCCAGTGGCTGCGCAGTGCCCTCCAGGCGGCGCTGGAGGCCAGCGCCGACCAGGGCTATGGACCGCCCCGGCGGCTGCGCTGCTGGCGCGGCTCCATGCGCACGATGGTGCAGCGGGCTGCCGACGGGCTGGGGCTCGAGCTGGTGCCGAGCCGCCGCTGTTACTCCCTGGTGGAGTGGCTGCAGGAGCGGCAGAGGAGCGTCTACCCCCAGGAGGATGGCTACATGGCCGGTCCCCTGGCTCCGCCTCCCCAGCCGATCCCACCGGTGGCGGTACCCCTGCCCGAAGCGGCCAGGGGTGACAGCTGGAGCTGGGCCACCCTGAGCGGGGCGGCGCTGGCGGATGCCGCTGGCTGGGAGATCGCCTTCCCCGGTCTGGTGGCCCTGCCTGCCCAGGTGGATCCCACCACGCCGGTCCCTGGAATCCGGCTGTTCAGCCGGCGGCGGGCCCTGGCCATCGCCGCCTGGCTGTCCGGGCTGGAGCCCGTCCGACTGGAGGTCTGCGGCGGCCAGCTGGTGCTCGAGGCGGGCCTGGAGGATCGCTGGATCCTGGCGCGCCTGCCGGAGCAGGAAGCGAAGGCGGCGACGACGGCCCTGGCGCAGGCCCGGGAGCAGGCGGGCGGCCTGCAGTTCATCGCCATCCAGGCAAGTGAGGAGGCCCCGGCCCTGGAGGGGTTCTGGCTGCTGCGGGACCTGCCGGATGGCTGAGGCGCTCGAGCCGCCCTTCGACCGGCCCGATGCAGGTTTCAACCACCTCTCCGGCTGGACCTGGATAGGCACCTATGGCGGCCATTACCTGCAGTGCGATCTGTTGGCCGGCTTCGAGCACGGCTTCTTCACCCGCCAGTGGCAGGGACGGGAACCGGGCGCGCTGGCGGCGGCGCTGACCGCCGGGGTCAGTGTCCATCGCACCCGCCAGGTGCATGGCGCCACGGTGCTCGCCGCCGGGGCCGCCGCCGGTCCCCCCTGGCCGGAGGCCGACGGCCTGTGCAGCGACGGGGGCGGCCAGAGTCTGTGGGTGTGTGGTGCCGATTGCACGCCGGTGCTGGTCGCCGATCCCGCCACTGGCCGGGTGGCCGCCTGCCATGCCGGCTGGCGTGGCGTCGCCGCCCGGATCGTGCCGGCGGCGATCGATGCCCTGGTGGCGGAAGGCGGCAGCCGTGACCGATTGGTGGTGGCCCTGGGACCGGCGGTGGAGGGCGTCCGCTACCAGGTGGAACGGTCGGTGACCCTGCAGGTGGCGGCCGCGTTGAAGCCCGGGTCCTCCGAGCCTGCCTCGGAGGAAGCCCTGGCGGAACTGGAGGCCTGCGGGGGCCTGCTGCCGGATCCGGAGCCCGGGCGGGACCGGCTGGACATTCGCCGGGCCACGGAGCTGCAGCTGGAGCGGGAGGGCATTGCGCCGGAGAGGATGGCACGCTGCCCGCTCTGCACGGTTGCCGAACCGCTGCTGTTCCATTCCTGGCGCCGCGATGGCGTCAGGGCCGTGCAGTGGAGCGGGGTGGTTTCCCAGGCTTGACTAGTGCGGGACTCAAGATTAGATGAGGTTTGGTGAATATCTGCTGAACCTTTTCTGTGACAAGGTTCTTATCGGGGCGAGGGGGCAATCGGAAGGTTGCAGGGAACAGGCGCTCGGGAGAAAATAGCTTGAACGCAATTTCAGACATGCTCACCGGTGCGGAACTTCTGGCCAAGGTCAAAGAGATGGGTGAGGCCAGTAAATCCGATCTCGTCAGGTCCTGCGGCTACGTGACGACCCGCAAGGATGGAGCGGAAAGGCTCAATTTCACCGCCTTCTACGAGGCACTCCTCCATGCCAAGGGCATGGATTTCTCTTCGGCTCCCCGGAGTGGCAAGGCCGGACGCAAGCTCAGTTTCAGCACCAAGGTGCAATTCAACGGCAATCTGATGGTGGGGCGCGCTTATACCGCCATGCTCGACCTCAAACCCGGTGATGAGTTCGAGATCAAGCTGGGGCGCAAGCAGATCCGCCTGACGCCTCTCGGTGGGGAAGACGAGGAAGGCTGAGCGCCACCGCCTCCGCCACCTTGATCCCGTCGATCGCCGCTGAGAGGATCCCGCCCGCATGGCCGGCTCCCTCCCCTGCAGGGAAGAGACCAGCCGTGTTGAGGCTTTCCAATGTCGCCGGGTGCCGCCGCAGTCGCAGCGGCGATGAGGTGCGGGTCTCCACGCCGGTGAGCAGGGCACCCGCCATGGTGTAGCCGGGGATCCGGCGGGAGAAGGTCGGCAGCGCCTCCCGGATCGCCTCCAGGACGAAGTTCGGCAGGCACCCTTCCAGGCTGCCGAAGCACAACCCGGGTTGGTACGACCCCAGCACGGCGCCGGCCGGTGGCGCCTGGCTGGCTCTGCCGGCCATGAAATCCTCCAGCCACTGAGCCGGTGCCCGGTAGTCGCCACCGCCGGCGAGGAAGGCCTGCCGTTCCCAGTGCCGCTGGAAGGCCATTCCGGCCAGGGGATCGCCCGCTTCCCGGCCGTAGGGCGCCAGATCCTCCTCGGTCACGGGGACCACCAGTCCGCTGTTGGCATTGCGTTCGCGCCGGGAGTGCTGGCTCATGCCATTGGTGACGACGCAGCCTTCCTCGGAGGTGGCCCCCACCACCAGCCCTCCCGGACACATGCAGAAGCTGTAGACGCTGCGGCCCGCGGTGGTGGCTCCGCTGCAGTGGTGCACGAGCTTGTACTCCGCCGGGCCCAGCCTGGGGTGGCCGGCGGCTTCGCCCCAGCGGGCCCGGTCGATCAGGGCCTGGGGGTGCTCGATCCGCACGCCCACGGCAAAGGGCTTGGGCTCCATCGCCACCCCCAGTGCTCTGAGCATGACGAACGTGTCCCGGGCGCTGTGGCCCGGCGCCAGCACCAGATGGCCGGTGGAGAGGGTGCTGCCGTCGGCCAGCCGCACCCCGCTCACCCTGCGCTCCGGAGCCTCCTCCAGCAACAGAGCGACCACATGACAGCCGAAGCGCACCTCGCCCCCGAGGGCCTCGATCCGGGCCCGCAGCCCCCGCACCACCGTGGCCAGCTTGAAGGTGCCGATGTGGGGGTGGTGCAGGGTGAGGATCTCCGGATCGGCTCCAGCCGCCACCAGCTCCTCCAGCACCTTGCGGATGTAGCTGGGGCTTTCGCTCACCTGGCTGTAGAGCTTGCCGTCGGAGAACGTGCCCGCGCCCCCCTCACCGAACTGGGCGTTGGAGCCGGGATCAAAAGGACGGCGGCCCTGCCAGAAACCGAAGGTGTCGGCGGTTCGTTCCCTGACTGCCTTGCCCCGCTCCAGCAGCAGGGGCCGCCATCCCATCTGGGCCAGGAGCAGGGCGGCGAAGTAGCCGCAGGGGCCGGCTCCCACCACCACGGGCCGCTCCACCTTCGCGCTCGGGTCTGCCCGGGCCACGGGCCGGTAACGGCTGTCAGGTGCCGGTCGCAGATGGGGGTCACCGGCGAACCGCCTCAGCAGGCGGCGCCGGGCGCTGTTCTCCAGGTCCAGATCGAGGCAGTACACCAGGGCGATGGCCCCCCGCCGGCGGGCGTCGACGCTGCGTTTCACCAGCCGGTGGCCCCGCAGTTCCCCTGGGGCCAGGCGCAGCCGGCGCAGGATGGCGGCCTCCAGGTCCTGGGGTTCGTGGTTCAGGGGGAGCTTCAGCTCACTGAGGCGCAGCACGGCGTGGTCATGGCCGCCGAGCGGCGGTCGATCGGTGAAGGGGCGGAAGGTGCGAGGCTAGGAGTTCACACGACGGCGGCGGAGAGGTTTCCATGGGTCTGGCCCACTGTCCTCTCTGCATGGGTCTGGCGATGCTTTGCGTCGTGCGGGTCAGCGCCCACGCCATGATGGTCTGGCGGCTGGTCTGAAGCTTCTGTGCATGCCACCTACCTGGGCGCCAACGGCTGGTTGCTGGAGTTCGGCGGCCTGAGGGTGCTGGTGGACCCCTGGCTCCGCGGAGACCTGGTGTTTCCACCGGGCCCCTGGCTGCTGAGGGGCCAGCTCAGTCAGGCCCTGCCGGTGCCCGAGCACCTCGATCTGCTGCTGCTCACCCAGGGCCTGGCCGATCACTGCCATCCCCCCAGCCTGGAGCTGCTGCCCAGCGATCTTCCCGTGGTGGGTTCGTCCAGTGCCGCCGCGCGGATGCGGTCGATGGGGTTCACCCAGGTCAGAGCCCTGCGGCCAGGGGAGCGGTACAGCATCGGGGAGCTGATCCTCACGGCCACCGCAGGAGCGCCCGTGCCCACGCTGGAGAACGGTTACCTGCTGGAGCACCCGCAGGGGACGCTGTACCTCGAACCCCATGGTTTCCTGGAGGCCGACCTGCCGGCCCGCCCCCTCGACGCGGTGATTACCCCGGTGGTGGATGTGGGCCTCCCCCTGGCCGGGGCGGTGGTGAAGGGCCGGCAGGCGCTGCCCGGGCTGCTGGAGCGCTTTGATCCCCTCACCGTGCTGGCCAGCGCCACGGGGGGGGATGTGCGCTTCACCGGGCTGCTCAGTGGCCTGTTCCGGCTTGACGGGTCCATCACGGAGGCCGCCGAGCTGGTGGCGGCGGCGGGCGAGGGCCACCGCCTGATCGATCCGGTGCCGGGGCAGCGCTATGCCGTCGCCGTCAGGACTCCTTCAGCCGCACGAACAGATTGACCTGGGGAGAGCCCGCCGCCATCGGCACGGCCTTGACCTCGAGGCTGGGCTGGGCGCTGACCAGCTCACTGAGCTTCTTGAAGCCGAAATTGCGCGGGTCGAAGGCGGGATCCTTCCTGACCAGATGGTTCCCCACATGGGCCAGCCAGGCCCAGCCATCGTCCTGGGTGGTGGCCAGAATCGCGGCCCGCAGGATCGGCTGCAGCGATTCCTGCGCGGGGCGGCGTTCCTCCCTGTCGCCTTCATCGGCGGCCTGTTCCCGCAGGATTTCGGTGTAGATGAACTTGTCGCAGGCCGCCACGAACGGCTTGGGCGTCTTGCGTTCGCCGAAGCCGTACACCGAGAGGCCCGCTTCGCGGATGCGGGTGGCCAGGCGGGTGAAATCACTGTCGGAGGACACCAGGCAGAAACCATCCACCCGGCCCCCGTGGAGCAGATCCATGGCATCGATGATCAGGGCGGAATCGGTGGCGTTCTTGCCTCTGGTGTAGCTGAACTGCTGGATCGGCTGGATGGCATGCACATGCAGCACGTCCTTCCAGCCGGCCAGGTTGGGGGTAGTCCAGTCGCCGTAGGCCCGTTTCACGGTGGCGGTGCCGTAGCTCGCCACCTCCGAGAGGAGTTCGGCGATCACCGAGGCCTGGGCGTTGTCGGCGTCCACCAGCACCGCCAGGTTGTCGGTTCCATCGGAGGGCATCGTCATCGCCCCTGGCGGCAGTGACTCAGAGGCTATCCCCGAAGACCCTGGTCAGCGCGGCGGATGCCGTCGTCGAAACTGACGCCCTTGAGCTCAATTCCCAGCAGCTCCGGCCCGACCATCGAATCCAAGGTGGCTCGGGGCCGGTGGATGCATCGAGGCGCATCCCGCCCGGGCGCTGCCGGAAACCATCGGTGGTGGCGATGCTGCTGACCTGGCCATCCTGCAGCCTGGCGGAAAGAGCAGTCTGATCCTTAAGCGCCATCGCGAGGAAACGAGAGGGCATCGCTGGCGACGTCATGAGGGCAATCCCTCCGTAACGCTCGCTTCGAGGTCACGTCATCCGCTGGACGGCCAGCGAGTGACATCACTACTGAGCTCCGCTCAACGTGCCACACGCTCCTGGCAGGCCGCCTCCATTGGCGGCTATTAATGTAAAGTTCAGGATTTATCTTCATTTATTTAGTTATTAAAATGCCTTAGAATTAAGCCCAAGCGTTGACTCCCAAGGAGTAGCCTTTTTAGACAATGCTGGTCAAGAATCTTGATCATGCGCTTCGTTGACCATTTAATTGTTGTAATTGCTGATACCAATTGCGCTATTTAGATGGGTCGGAACTTGTTCCTCTGGCTTTTCGACATCGCTAGAGAATGAATTCTCAAAGTGGTTCGAAATTCCTCTGAAGATTTGTTGCTATTTCGGCATAGGTTCCAGCCGCCGGCGCCCTCGCCAGGAAGGCCGCAATCGCTGTGGGCAGTGTGGGAAGTCATCAGCCCGGCCAATCTCCTCCATCAGACCGGCGATACGTTTGAAGGCCACCAGTGAAGTGCGTTGAATGTGGTGGACGGCTCGGCGGGTTTCCATTCGTGATGCCTTCAACGTCTAGGCCCAGAGCAAGCTTGCCCAGCCATCCTTGCGGTGAATCCTGGCTTTATGCCTGGCTGCAAGATGGAACAGGAGGGCTGCGGCGTCGCCCGCGGGGATCAACGACATCCATGTGTTCCCCTCACCCCAAACCGATGCGCCTGACCCGCATGCTGGAATGCCGTCATCGTGAACCCCACCGCCGCTTCCTCTCCTCTGCATGACAGCAGCTGCGTCCTCCTCGCCAGCGAAGGCCGGCCAGATCCTGAACCACATCGGCCGCAACAACATCCGCGGTGATTTCTTCGGGGGGCTCACCGCCGCCGTGATCGCTCTGCCGATGGCCCTGGCCTTCGGGGTGGCCTCCGGCGCCGGGGCGGCCGCCGGCCTCTGGTCGGCGGCGATCATCGGCATGGTCACCGCCCTGTTCGGCGGCACGCCCGCCCTGATCTCCGAGCCCACCGGCCCGATGACGGTGGTGTTCACGGCCGTGCTGGCCACCCTCACCACCAAGGCCGACAGTCCAGCCCAGGCGCTGGCGATCGCCTTCACCGTGGTGATGCTCTCGGGAGTCTTCCAGATTCTCTATGGCGTGCTCCGCCTGGGCCGGTACATCACCCAGATGCCCTACACGGTGATCTCGGGCTTCATGAGCGGCATCGGCACGATCCTGATCGTGCTGCAGATCGGGCCGCTGCTCGGGCAGGCTCCGCCACCGGGGGGTGTGCTCGGCACCCTGCAGTCGCTGCCGCAGCTGCTGCAGGGCATCCAACCGCTGGAATCCCTGCTGGCCCTGATCACCCTGGCGGTGCTCTGGTTCACGCCCGAGCGGATCAAGCGCCTGATCCCCGCCCCGCTGTTCGCCATGATCTTCGGCACGATCATCTCCCTGGTGGCCTTTCCGGGGGTGGAGCTGCGCCGCATCGGCCAGATCCCGAGCGGTCTGCCCCAGCTCACCCTGCCGGCCCTCTCCCCCGACGTGCTGCAGCTGGTGCTGATCAATGCCGCCCTGCTGGGCATGTTGGGCTCGATCGATTGCCTGCTCACCTGCCTGGTGTCCGACAGCCTCACGCGCACCGAACACAGGTCGAACAAGGAGCTGGTGGGTCAGGGCTGCGCCAACATCGCCGCCGGGCTCTGTGGCGCCCTGCCCGGATCCGGGGCCACCACCGCCACCGTTGTGAACATTCAGGCCGGCGGCCGCACCGGGCTGTCCGGGATTCTGCGGGCAGTGATTCTGGCGCTCCTGATCCTGGCCGGTTCAGGCCTGGCCTCGCAGATTCCGCTGGCCGTGCTGGCGGCGATCGTGTTCAAGGTGGGCATCGACATCGTCGACTGGGGCTTCCTCGGCCGGGTGCCCCAGCTTTCCCGCAAGGGCGCCCTGATCACCTATGTGGTGATCGCCCTGACCGTACTCGTGGATCTGATGGTGGCCGTGGGGGTGGGCATCTTCATCGCCAACATCATCACGATCGACAAGATGAGCCTGATGCAGACGCGGGGTGTCAAGTCGGTGAGCACCGGCGATGACGATCCTGATCTCACCGACCACGAACTTGAGCTGCTCAACCAGGCCGGCGGCCGTGTGCTGCTGTTCCAGCTCAATGGCGCCATGATCTTCGGGGTGGCCAAGGCGATCAACCGTGAGCACAACGCCATCGGCGACTGCGATGCCGTGATCTTCGATCTCAGCGAGGTGGTGCACCTCGGCCTCACCGCCGCCCTGGCGATCGAGAACGCAGTGGAGGAGGCCATCGAGGCTGGCCGCAACGTTTATCTTGTAGGAGCTCGTGGCACCACCATGAAGCGTCTGGAGAAGCTGAAGCTTTACGAACAGCTGCCGGAGGATCACACCGACCTCACCCGCCACCAGGCCCTCGTGCATGCGGTGAAGGCGTTGTCCTGAACCTTCAGCAACGCCAGATGTCACGTTGAAAACAAGATACTTCGCATGACAGCTGATTGTCGCAGGGATTTTCTCTCTTCTTCATGGCTTCCTCATCCTGAAAGGTTTGAGTCATAGAGGGCTTTTCGTGGGTTTTCTTTTCTCACTGCTGCCCCTGCTGGGCCTTGCAGGTTTCATTGATCTCGTCAGCCTGGATGAGCTGGGTGAAGTATTCGCTATCGCTGTTCGAGGGTTGTTGCTTGGGTACATGATCGTCGCCTATCCCTTGCAATGGCGAGGGGCGCGGCATTCGCATTCAGCATCGGCACTTTGCTGTGGTGTTTGTCAGGATTTTTCTATCTGTATGCACTGACCACCTGACATGAACCCTCAAACCGGGCCGAGAGAAGCACCGTGAAGCGTGGCCCCCAGCTCCCTCTCCATCTGTGCAATGGCCAGGCGCGTCTTCACCACCGCATCCGGATTCAGGCTGATCGAATCGATCCCCTCCTCCACCAGGAAACGGGCGAAGTCGGGATAGTCGCTGGGGGCCTGGCCGCAGATGCCGATCTTGCGGCCGCAGCGTCTGGCGGTGCGGATCGCCAGGCGGATCATCTCCATCACGGCGGCCTGGCGTTCGTCGAACAGCTCGGCCACCAGGGCTGAATCCCGATCCAGCCCCAGGGTGAGCTGGGTGAGATCGTTGGAGCCGATCGAGAAGCCATCGAAGCGCTCGGCGAAGGCCTCCCCATCGATCACGTTGCTGGGCAGTTCGCACATCACGTACACCTCCAGGCCGTTCTCGCCCCGCACCAGACCCTCACCGGCCATCTCCGCCAGCACCCGGTCGCCTTCCTGGGGCGTGCGGCAGAAGGGCACCATCGGGATCACATTGCTCAGCCCCATCCCCTCCCGCACCTTCTTGAGCGCCTGGCACTCCAGGGCGAAGGCATCCCGGAAGGCGGGCGCGTAATAGCGCGAGGCCCCCCGCCAGCCGATCATCGGGTTTTCCTCGCTGGGCTCGAACGCCGCTCCCCCCAGCAGCCTGGCGTATTCGTTGCTCTTGAAATCCGAAAACCTCAGAATCACCGGCCGCGGGTAAAACGCCGCCGCGATTCTTGCCATCCCCTGGGCCAGCAGGTCCACGTAGTAGTCGGCCGGATGGTCGTAGGCGGCGGTGAGGGTCGCGATCGCCTCGCGCTCGGCGGGATCGGCCACCTGTTCGGGCCGCAGCAGCGCCATGGGGTGCACCCTGATGTGGTTGGCGATGATGAACTCCAGCCGCGCCAGACCCACCCCATCGCAGGGAATCGCCGCCAGGTTGAAGGCCTCCTCCGGGTTGCCCACGTTCATCAGGATCTTGGTGCGCGTGGGCGGCAGGTGATCGATGGCCTGTTCCTCCACGTGGAAGGGCACCGTGCCGCGGTAGACGTGGCCCACATCCCCTTCGCAACAGCTCAGGGTGATGGGCTCGCCATCGGGGATACGGCTGGTGCCTTCCCCGGTGCCCACGATCGCGGTGATGCCCATCTCCCGGGCGATGATCGCCGCGTGGCAGGTGCGGCCCCCCTGGTCGGTCACCACCCCCTTCGCCTTCTTGAGGATCGGCTCCCAGTCGGGATCGGTGCGGGCGGTCACCAGCAGATCGCCCTCCTCGAAGCGATCGATCTCCGCCGCGCTGCCGATCACCCGGGCCCGGCCGCTGCTCACCGAGGCGCCGATGGCCCTGCCGCTGATGATCTCCTCGGCCCCATCGGGATCCAGGTGCCAGCTGCGCAGCACCGTGCCCTGGCGCCTGGATTCCACCGTTTCGGGCCTGGCCTGGAGGATGAACAGCTCACCGCTGAGGCCGTCCTTGGCCCATTCGATGTCCATCGGTGTGGGGCTGCCCCGCCGCTCGCTGTAGTGCTCCTCGATCACGCAGGCCCAGCGGGCCAGGGTGAGCACCTCCTGGTCGCTGAGGGCGAAGCGCCGACGCTCTTCTGAGGGCACCGCCTCATTGCGCACCGGCCGCCCGTCGCCCTCGGCTTCTGCCGGATCGGCGTACACCATGCGGACCGCCTTGCTGCCCAGCCGCTTGCTGAGAATCGGCGCGAAGCCCCGCTCCAGGGTGGGCTTGAAGATCAGCCACTCATCCGGGTTCACCGCCCCCTGCACCACGTTCTCCCCCAGCCCCCAGGCGGCGGTGAGCAGCACCGCGTCGCGGAACCCGGTTTCCGTGTCGATGCTGAACATCACCCCGGCGCAGGCCAGATCGGAGCGCACCATGCGCTGGACCCCGATCGAGAGGGCCACCTGCAGGTGGTCGAAGCCGTTGTTCTGCCGGTAGGAGATGGCCCGGTCGGTGAACAGCGACGCGTAGCAGCGCCGGCAGGCCTCCAGCAGGGCCTGCTCCCCCTCGATGTTCAGGAAGGTTTCCTGCTGGCCGGCGAAACTGGCATCAGGAAGGTCCTCGGCGGTGGCACTGGAGCGCACCGCCACCGAGGCCGGCCCGGCCGGGCCGGCCATGGCCCGGTAGGCCGCCAGGATCGCCTCGGCCAGGGGCTCCGGCAGGGGGGCTTCCAGCAGCAGCTGCCGGGCGGCCTGACCCGCCACCTGCAGGGCGTCGAGATCATTGGCATCCAGCTCCGTCAGCAGGCTCTGCAGCTGTGGCCGCAGCTGATTGGCGCTGATGAAGCCCCGGTAGGCCGAGGCGGTGGTGGCGAAGCCCCCCGGCACCTTCACGCCCCGGGGCCCCAGCTGGCGGATCATCTCCCCCAGGGAGGCATTCTTGCCGCCCACATCGGCGATGGCATCGATTCCCACCTGCTCGAAGGGGACCACCAGCACGTCCGGGTTCAGCATCGATCCGCTCTCGCTGCGTCAACTCTGGATCGGCAGCGTCCCCTTCGCCAGGGCCTTCAGCCCTTCTCCGGCGCCCCCTCTGGGGTTTCCTCGGGTGACGGTGACGGTGACGGTGACGGTGACGATGTCGGTGGCGGGGGTGTGGGAAGCAGCTGGGCCAGCAGGCCGGCCCCCATCAGGATGCCCCCGAGGGTCAGGGCCAGGCCCCGGTTCGCGGCGGCGGGTCCGTCCAGCCAGGTGCCGGCGGCCAGGAAGGCCCCTCCCAGCAACAGGGTGGGCACCAGCACGATTCCCTTGGCGGTGCGGTTGAGGCTCATGGACAGGCCTCGGCCAGGGCCAGGCCGGCGTCGATCAGGCCGCTGGCCATGTCGTCACCGTCGGAGAGCCGGCTCACCCGGGCCAGGAGGGTGCCGCCGTTCTCCCCCATGGGGCGGAGATTCACCCGGGTCCGGCGGGGCAGCGCCTGGCGCAGCCAGCGGGTCGCCTCCTCTTCCCGTGCGGGATCCACCGCGATGCAGGCCAGCTGGACGGGGTAGCTGCGGTTGCCGTCACCCACCTGCAGCAACCGACCGCTGCGCACCTGGTACACCTCCGCCGCTGCCGCCGCACCGGGCCAGATGATCACCAGGGTCAGCAGGACCCCGAGCAGGGTCAGAGCTTGGCGCCGCAACTGGGACAGAACAGGTGGGCACTGGCGGTCGTGCTGCCGCAGGCTTTGCATTGGCGGATGGTGTCGATGGCCAGTTCGGGATGGCTGGGCAGCCCCACCATCTGGGCGTTGCTGGCACCAGGCGGCACCATCGGGTAGCAGTTCTCGTTGCGGCGCACGCGCACGTCGACGAAGACCGGACCGGGATGGGCCAGGGCTTCGGCCAGCCCGCTGCGCAGCAGGGCCCGGTCACTGATGCCGATCCCCTTGACGCCGAAGGCCTCGGCCAGGGCGGGAAAGTCCGGCATGCCGCCGGTCATCTCGGAGCTGGAGTAGCGCTCCTCGTAGAAACTCTCCTGCCACTGGCGCACCATGCCCTGCCAGCCGTTGTTGAGCACCACCACCTTCACCGGCAGGCCGTACTGGCTGAGGGTGCCCAGCTCCTGGATGTTCATGAGGATGCTGGCGTCACCGGCGACGCAGATCACCGTGTCGGTGGGGAAGGCGGTCTGGACGCCCATGGCGGCGGGCATGCCGAAGCCCATGGTGCCCAGGCCGGCACTGCTGATCCAGCGGCGGGGTCCGTTGCGCAGGAACTGGGCCGCCCACATCTGATGCTGGCCCACATCGGTGGTGTAGAAGGCTTCCGGGGCCAGATCCCGCAGGGCGATCACCACTTCCTGGGGGGCGATCTCACCGGTGGGTTCAGGGATCACCAGAGGGTAGTGGTGCTTCCAGGTGTCGATGCGCTCCAGCCAGGCGTCCGTGCGTCCCCTGGATCCTTCCCCCTCCGAGGCCTGCACCAGAGCCTGAAGCGCCTGCCGGACATCGGCGACCACCGGCACCTCGGGGACCCGGTTCTTGCCCACCTCGGCCGCGTCGATGTCGATGTGGATCACCTGGGCCCGGGGGGCGAAACTGTCGAGCCGGCCGGTGACCCTGTCGTCGAACCGGGCCCCCACGGCGATCAGCAGATCGCATTCGGTGACAGCAAAGTTGGCATAGGCCGTGCCGTGCATGCCCAGCATCCCCACCGCCAGGGGATGGTTCTCGTCGAAGGCGCCCTTGCCCATCAAGGTGGTGGTGACCGGCAGCCGGAACCGTTCGGCCAGCTGCTGCACCACCCCATGGGCATCGGAGGCGATCGCCCCACCGCCCACGTAGAGCAGGGGGCGACAGGCCTGGCGGATCAGGCGGAGGGCCGCCTGGATGGCTTCCGGCTTCGGCGATGGCGACGGCTTGAAGCCGGAGGGCACGGCCGTGCCGGGGGCCACGGGCACGTAGTCGAACTCCTCGGCGCCCACATCCTTGGGCACGTCGATCAGCACCGGCCCAGGCCTGCCGCTGGCGGCGATCAGAAAGGCTTCCGCCACGATGCGACCGATGTCGGCGGGATCGCGCACCACCCAGGAATGTTTCACGATCGGCAGGGTGATGCCGAAGATGTCGGTTTCCTGGAAGGCGTCGGTGCCGATGGCGGCCCGCGGCACCTGGCCGGTGATCACCACCATCGGCACCGAATCCATCTGGGCCGTGGCGATGCCGGTGACCAGATTGGTGGCGCCGGGGCCGGAGGTGCCGAAACAGACCCCCACCTGGCCGGTGGCTCGGGCATAGGCGTCGGCGGCGTGCGTTCCCCCCTGCTCGTGGCGCACCAGGATGTGCTTGACCCAGCCCCGGGCCTCCGCCTTGTGGACCTCGTCGTAGATGGGCAGGATCGCGCCGCCGGGGTAGCCGAAGATGTGCCTGACCCCATGCCGGTGCAGGGCATCCATCAGGGCGTAGGCCCCGCTGACGCGCTGGGGGACCGTGGCCGTGCTGCTTTCCTCCACCGCTGGGTGGGTGATGCCGGCGCCTGCGGCCGAAGTGGGAAGGGGCGTGAGCGTCACGGCTGCTGCGGAGGACAGGCGAAGGGAGCATCGACCGATGGTGCCGTGACCATCAGCGGAACAAGCCCAGGTTAGGTCTCTGGATGGGGATTGGGTTGCGCCGGCGCCGGCTTTCAGCCATGGCCCGCAACACTCTGGCAGGGTCCATCCAGCTGCCCCGGTAGCGCATGCCCCAGTGCAGATGGGGACCGGTGGTGCTGCCCGTCAGGCCGACGTGGGCGATCACCTGGCCGGTGGCGACCCGCTGGCCCACCTGGAGCAGGATGCCGCCGCTGCGGTAGACGCCCCTGCCGGCCTGGCCGCCCAGATGGCAGTAGATGTGCTCGTAGCTGCCGGAGCGGATCACCAGACCGTTGCCGCAGCCTCCGTCGACGATCACCTCGCTCACCGTGCCGGCCCACCAGCTGCGGATCGGCGAGCCCAGAGGAGCGGCGATGTCGATGCCGTAGTGGGGGCGCACATCGCCGCTGAGGGGATGGGAACGCAGGCCGAAGCCGCTGGTGTAGCCCCCGAAACTGGTCACAGGGAACACGCCCCTGGCCCAGAGAGCGGAGCTGTTGGCCATGGCGGGCAGACCATGGCCGGCCAGGCCGAGGGCACCGACGATCGTCAGGCTCCACGGCCGGAGCCAGGAACGCTTCCGATGGTCAGAGCAGTCCGAGGGCATGCAGGGGGCCGCGTCCGGTGAGCAATTCCAGCAGAAAAGCGGAAAATCCCACCATCGCCAGTCGGCCATTCCACACCTCGGAGCTGTTGTTCCAGCCCCAGGCCCACTTGTCCTGGGGGTAGAGCTTCACCTTCTTGGGCAGCTGGGCCGCCTGGTCGAGGTTCACCTCGGGGCCCGCCAGGGCCTGGTGCACCAGATCGGCGAGACCCTGGATGAAGGTGGGGTCGGTGTCGAGGGCCGGCACCCGACGGAAGTGGCTGATGCCGGCCTCGGTGGCGATCTCCCGGTATTCGATGTCGATCTCCTCGAGGGTTTCGATGTGCTCGCTGACGAAGCTGATCGGCACCACCACCAGTTCCTTGACCCCCTGCTCACCCAGTTCCCGCAGGGCGTCTTCGGTGTAGGGCTTGAGCCATTCCACCGGCCCCACCCGGCTCTGATAGGCGAGGGTGAAGGGGCTGGAGTGGCCGAGCATCTCCTCGAGACGCTTCATCACCAGGGTGGCGCAGGCCTCGATCTCCCGCTGATAGGGGTCGCCGGCCTCCTCGACATAGCTCTTGGGCACCCCGTGGGCGCTGAAGAAGATGTGGGCGGCTTCCGGGTCGTCGCAGGCGCGGATCTCCCGGGCGATGAGTCCGGCCATCGCATCGATGTAGCCAGGGTGGTCGTACCAGCTGCGGATGCAGCGGATCGGCAGCCGGCGGAACGCCGGGTCGGCCTGGCGGAGGCGCTGCAGCTCCCGGAAGCTGGAGCCGCTGGTGCTGATCGAGAAGTGGGGGTAGAGCGGCAGGACCACCACCTCCTCGATGCCATCGGCCTTGATGTCCCCCACGGCCGATTCGGTGAAGGGATGCCAGTAGCGCATCGCCACGTAGCTGGTGGCCTCCACGCCCTGCTGGCGCAGACGGCTCTGCAGTTCCCGGGCCTGCTGTTCGGTGATGCGCCGCAGGGGGGATCCTCCTCCGATGGCGCGGTAGGCCTCCTTCGATTTGCCGCTGCGCAGGGTGCTGATCAGCCAGGCCAGGGGTTTCTGCAACGCCGGCGTGGGCAGGCGAATGATCTCCGGATCGGAGAACAGGTTGTAGAGGAACGGCCCCACATCCTCGATCCGCTCCGGACCGCCGAGGTTCAGCAGAAGCACGCCGACCCTGGCCATGCCTTCGATCAGAAAGGCTGAGCGTAACGCCGCCCTGGCGGCCCGGGGGCGGGCTGGGTAGGGTCCGCGCCAGGATCGAGCTCCCTGACCATTCCACCGGCCTCCTTCCAACCGCCCGACGCGGACACCGTCGCCCTGGTGCGGCGGGAAAATGGCCGTCTCGCCGCCTCGGGCTCCGGACTGCGGCTCGAGATCCGTCAGCACCGGCTGGGACTGCGCGGCCCCCTGCCCTGTCCGAGGGGCTCATCGGCACGGCCGGTGCAGCGGATCAGCCTGGGCCAGCCCGCCACGGCGGCGGGTGTGGCCGAGGCCCTGAAGCAGCTCGCCGCAGTGCGCGGGGCGCTCGATCGGGGCACCTTCCGGTGGGACCACTGGCGCCGTCGGGCCGGCGGCCCCACCGCCCCGCCGCCCGATGCCGGGCCGGGGGTCGCTCCTGTGCTGGCGGGATTCGAGGCCGCTTTCTTCGCCGATCCGCGCCGCCGCCGCCGGCCCGCAGGCAGCCGCAGCACCTGGAGCGGTGCCTACCGCCCCTATCTGCGGCGTCTGGCCGCGCTGGCCGCCGGCGCCGCGGCCATCGATGGGGCCCTGCTGGAGCGGGTGCTGGAGAGCTATCCCCTCGCCAGCCGCAGCCGTCAGCAGTGCGGCATCGCCCTGGGAGCTCTGGCCCGCCATCTGAAGCTGGAACTCCCGGCCGACTGGAGCGAACGCAGCGGCGGTTACGGCCTGCACGTGGCCCGTTTCCGTGGGCTGCCCAGCGACGCCCGCATCCTGGAGCTGGTGGAAGCCATCCCCAACCCCCGCTGGCGTCTGGCCTATGGGTTGATGGCCACCTATGGCCTGCGCAATCACGAGGTGTTCTTCTGCGACCTCTCGGCCCTCGCCCCAGGGGGCGACCGGGTCCTGCGGGTGTTGCCGACCAGCAAGACCGGGGAGCATCAGGTGTGGCCGTTCCAACCCGATTGGGTGGACCGTTTCGGCCTGGAGCAGCTGGGCCACAGCGGCGAGGGCCTGCCGCAGGTGAGCACCGATCTGCGCCGTACCACCCTGCAGCAGGTGGGACGGCGGGTGGCCGAGCAGTTCCGTCGCTACGACCTGCCGATCACCCCCTACGACCTCCGCCACGCCTGGGCCGTTCGCACCATCCACATCGGTCTGCCGGACACGGTGGCGGCCCGGATGATGGGCCACTCCGTGGGGATCCACACCCGCACCTACCACCACTGGATCACCCGCCGGGATCAGCAGCAGGCGGTCGACACCGCCCTGGCCCGCCTGCGGGCCTCCTGAGCCCGGGCGTGCCCCGGTGGGGAGTGGCTCCGCCAGAGTGCGGAGAACCGACTCCGCTGGCCATGACGTCGATCCCCTCTCCGTCCTCCCCAGCCGCGGGCAGCGATCGCCTGGATCGCCAGGCCGAGGAGCTGGGCCCGGGGGGCGACCTTGCCCCGGAAGTGGATCAGGAGGCCTACCGCCGCCGGATGCAGCGTCGGCGAGAGGTGCAGCAGCAGCGGGTGGGGGAGCGGAACCTGGAGAAGGGACTGGTGCTCGTCTTCACCGGGGAGGGCAAGGGCAAGACCACTGCGGCCCTGGGGCTGGTGCTGCGCACTCTCGGCCACGGCGAGCAGGTGGCGGTGGTGCAGTTCATCAAGGGCGGCTGGCAGCCCGGGGAGGCCCGCGCCCTCGAGATCTTCGGCGACGCCCTCCACTGGCATGCCCTGGGGGAGGGGTTCACCTGGGAAACCCAGGACCGGGAGCGCGACCGCCAGCTCGTTCAGGGTGCCTGGGAGAGGTCCTGTCGCTACCTGGCCGATGCTGAGCGCAAGCTGGTGGTGCTCGATGAGATCAACGTGGCCCTCAGGCTGGGCTATCTCGATCCGGCCCAGGTGCTGGAGGGGCTTGCCCTGCGGCCGCCCCTCACCCACGTGGCCCTCACCGGCCGGGGCGCTCCACCGGCCCTGGTGGAGCGGGCCGATCTGGTCACGGAAATGAAGGCGGTCCGCCATCCCTTCCGGGAGCAGGGGGTGAAGGCCCAGGCGGGGATCGAGTACTGAGGCGCCGGGCGTCAGCCCAGATCGGACCGCAACCTGGTGGAGCCGCAGGAGGGGTTGCTACTGTTCGGCCGATCGCATGAGCCGATGGCCTACAGGCGCGTTCTCCTCAAGCTCAGCGGTGAGGCTCTGATGGGTGATCAGGGCTACGGCATCGACCCCGCCATCGTGCAGTCGATCGCCAAGGATGTGGTCGAGGTGGTGGCCGGGGGAACCCAGCTGGCCATTGTGGTGGGCGGGGGCAACATCTTCCGGGGCCTGAAGGGATCGGCCGCCGGCATGGATCGGGCCACCGCCGACTATGTCGGCATGCTGGCCACCGTGATGAACGCCATCACGCTTCAGGATGGTCTTGAGCGGGCCGGGGTGCCCACCCGTGTTCAGAGCGCCATCTCCATGCAGGAGGTGGCGGAGCCCTACATCCGTCGCCGGGCCATCCGGCACCTCGAGAAGGGGCGGGTGGTGATCTTCGGGGCCGGCTGCGGCAATCCCTACTTCACCACCGACACCACCGCCGCCCTGAGGGCGGCGGAGATCAATGCCGACGTGATCTTCAAGGCCACCAAGGTGGATGGGGTCTACGACAAGGATCCCGCCAAGCATGCCGATGCGGTCCGCTATGAGAGCCTCACCTTTCTCGACGTGCTCAGCGGTGAGCTGGAGGTGATGGACAGCACGGCGATCGCCCTCTGCAAGGACAATGCCATCCCGATCGTGGTCTTCGACCTCTTCGGTTCGGGCAACATCGGCAGAGCGGTGGCCGGGGACCCCATCGGCACCAGCATCGTTCCGGCGACCCCCCGCTGACCTCCCTTCCCCTCCGCCCTCCTCCCCCCTGCCATGGATCTCGAAGCCAGCATGCGCAAGTCGGTGGAAGCCACCCAGCGCACGTTCAACACCATCCGCACCGGCCGGGCCAATCCCTCCCTGCTGGACAAGCTGACCGTCGAGTACTACGGAGCCGATACGCCGCTGAAGTCGCTGGCGACGATCTCCACCCCCGACGCCCAGACCATCCAGATCCAGCCGTTCGACAAGGGCTCCATGGCCCTGATCGAGAAGGCGATCGCCATGAGCGACCTGGGCCTGACCCCCAACAACGATGGCCGCCTGATCCGCATCAACATCCCGCCCCTCACCGAGGACCGCCGCAAGGAACTCTGCAAGCTGGCGGCCCGGTACGCCGAGGAAGGCAAGGTGGGGCTGCGCAACATCCGCCGCGAGGGGATCGAGCGGATCAAGAAGCAGGAAAAGGACGGTGAGCTCTCCGAAGACCAGAGCCACGACGAGCAGGACAAGGTCCAGAAGCTGACCGATCGCTACATCGCCGAGCTGGAGAAGCATCTGGCGGAGAAGGAAGCCGACATCCTCAAGGTGTGAGCCGCACCGGCGATGCGGATGTGATTGTCGTCGGGGCCGGGCCGGCCGGGGCGGCGGCGGCGTTCCATCTGGCGGCCCGCGGCCGCCGGGTGATCCTCCTGGAGGCTCAGGCCCGGGGCCGCTCGAAGCCCTGCGGCGGCGGCATGGCTGCCTCGGTGCAGCGCTGGTTTCCCTTCGATCTGGCGCCCACCGTCGACCAGGTGATCCGGCGGGTGCGCTTCACCTGGTGCCTGGAGGACCCGGTCACCGCCGAGCTTCCCGGCGATGCCCCCTTCTGGATCGTGCGCCGCAGCGTGCTCGATGCCTACCTGGCGGAGCAGGCCGTCCAGGCGGGCTGCGAACTGCGCCATGGCTGCCGGGTTGAACGGATCGAGCGCGATGCCGACGGGTTCTGGCAGGTGTTGGGCCCCGAGGGCGACAGGCTGCGGGCCGCCGCAGTGGTGATCGCCGACGGCTCCTCATCCCGCTTCGCGGCTCCCCTCGGCCTGGGTCCGCCCCGCCCCCGCTTCGCGGCCACCGTCTCGGTGGAGGTGGCCGCCGATCCCGACCCCGCCGACATGGCCCGGTTCGAATTCGGGCTTGTGCACCACGGCTTCTGCTGGGTGTTTCCGCGCCGGGGCGGCTACAGCATCGGAGTGGGCACCTTCATCGGCCAGCAGGAGGCGGACAGCGAGGCGGTGCTCCGCTCCCTGCTCCCCAGCCTCGGCTTGCCGGAGGCCGCCGGCGAACGGCGCCACGGCCAGCTGCGCATCTGGAACGGCCACCACCCCCTCCACGGCCCCGGCCTGGCGGTGGTCGGGGATGCCGCCTCCCTCTGTGATCCCTTCCTGGCCGAGGGGCTGCGGCCTTCCCTGCTGAGCGGCTGCGAGGCGGCGGCCGGCCTGGACCGTTGGCTCGACGGGGATGCCGGGGCCCTGGCGCACTACAGCCAGCGCATGCGTCAGGAATGGGGGGATTCGATGGCCTGGGGCAAGCGCATCGCCCAGGTCTTCTACCGGGTGCCCCGGGTGGGCTACCAGCTCGGCATCAAGCGGCCCACCGCCCCCCAGCGCATCGCCCAGATCCTCTCAGGGGAAATGGGTTACGGAGAGATCGCCCAGCGGGTGATCCGGCGGCTCCTGTTCCAGCGGGGCTGAACGGCGTCAGGAGCGGGTGGCGGCCTTCAGGTCGCGAAGCCGCTGGTCGATCGAGCCGAGCAGCTCGATCGCGAACATGGGGGCTTCCTGGACGGCGAACAGGAATTTCTCCCGGTTCATCACCAGCAGCTTGCAGGCCGTGAGGGCCCTGGCATCGCCGAAGCGACGATGGTCCTGGGTGACCAGGGCACCGGCCCCGAAGACATCACCCGCCCGGATGTCCTCGTGATCCGCATCGGCGTTCCAGCTGAGCCGAACCGTACCCTCCAGGAGGCCGAACATGCATTCACCGGCCTCGCCCGAGCGGAAGATGGTGGCTCCCGCATCGAAGTCCGTCACCTCGCCCTTGTCGGCGAGGGCACGCATGGTGTCGAGAGCATGGACGGTGCGCGGCATTCGTCATCCGGAAGGGATTTCATCCTGGCCCAGCAAGGGGAAGGTTCGCTTAAGGCGAAGGGCGTCGGATCAGCGGCTGATCGCCAGCGGAGCCCCCAGGCCGCCACGCACATCCTCAGGGGCCAGGCGCCCGTCGTTGTCCGTGTCGAGGGCATCGAACACCGCGTCGCTGCCCAGCCACTCCTCGCGCGTGATGCAGCCGTCGCCGTCCAGATCGTTGAGCAGGAAGATCTCGTGGACGGCATGGGTGAAGGCGGCCCCGCCCTCGACCACGGCCAGCCGGTGAGCCAGCTGGGCCTCCAGGGTCTCGATGGCCTTGGAGAAGCCCCGGATGCCTTCATCAAGCTTCTCCGTGGCCATGGGGTCCTCGGCCATCATCGAGCGGAAGCTGGCCTCGTCCAGGTGGAACCTGTCCTGACCGGCGGCGGGATGGGCTGGATCGAGACGACGGTCCAGCGTTCCCTCGCTCTGGCGCAACTGATCCATCAGGGCCGGGGAGATGGTGAGCAGGTCGCAGCCCGCCAGTTCGACGATCTCGTCGATGTTGCGGAAACTGGCACCCATCACCTCGGTGGCGTAACCGTGGGTCTTGAAGTAGTTGAAAATCTTGGTGACTGAGAGCACACCAGGGTCCTCAGCGCCGGGGTAGCTCTCACGGCCCGTCGATTTCTTGTACCAGTCGAGGATGCGCCCCACGAAGGGCGAAATCAGGGTGGCTCCCGCCTCGGCGCAGGCGACAGCCTGGGCGAAGCCGAACAGAAGGGTGAGGTTGCAGTGGATCCCTTCGCGCTCGAGCACCTCTGCCGCCCTGATGCCCTCCCAGGTGGAGGCGATCTTGATCAGCACCCGGTCCTTGCCGATCCCGGCCTGGTCGTAGAGGCCGATCAGCTTGCGGGCCTTGGTGATGGTGGCTGCGGTGTCGTAACTCAGCCGCGCATCCACCTCGGTGGAGACCCTGCCCGGCACGATCTTGAGGATCTCCTTGCCGAAGGTGACGCTGATCTCGTCGATGGCCTCCCGCACCACGTCCTCCGCCGGGGCCTCAGGGCCGATCACGTCCCTCGATTCCCTCAGGGAGCGGTCGATCAGTTCCTGGTAGGAGGGGATCTGGGCGGCTGCCAGGATCAGGGACGGGTTGGTGGTGGCATCCCGGGGGGTGAACTGGCGGATGGCGTCGATGTCGCCGGTGTCGGCCACCACCACGGTCATGGCGGCCAGTTGATCGAGAAGATTGGCCATCGTGGAACGGCGTCGGGCGAAGGGTCCTCAGGTTCAGACGCTAGCCATGGCCCCCCCGCCGGTCGCTCGAGGCTTGTGGGAATGAGGACAGGCCCCGCGAGGCCCTTGGCTCATGGAGCGCCAGGTTTGCTGCCGGGCTTGGGGATCGGCTGGGTGGGGGGGATCTTCTCGATCACCAGCAGGGCTTCGCCGATCTGGCGGGCCACCGGCAGGGCCACCGTGGAGCCGTAGGCGTTGCCGCCCTGCGGTTCATCGACCACCACCAGCACCACATGGCCGGGGTCACCAGCCGGCAGGATGGCGACAAAACTGCAGATTCTGGCGCCGGGGATGTAGACACCGTTGAGAGCCTTCTGGGCCGTGCCGGTCTTGCCGGCGATCCGGTACCCGGGGATCTTCATCCCCTTTCCCGAGCCGTTCTCCACCACCGTCTCCATCCAGTCGACGACGGTGCGGGTGACCTTGGGATCCAGCAGCTGCACCCCCGTGGGGGAGCTGGAGGTGGCCAGGGCTTCGCCGGAGCGCAGACCCCGGGTGATGTGGGGGCTCACCAGTCGGCCACCGTTGGCGAGCATCCCGTGCAGCTGCAGCAGTTTGAGGGGGGTGAGCGAGAAGCCCTGTCCGAAGGCCGCCACCGCCGGCTCGATCGGGGCGGAGGTGAATTCGGCGCGGCTCTTCAGCTGCCCGGCCACGGCCCCGGGGAGGTCGGTATCTGGCATCTCGTCGATGCCGAACGCATGCAGCCAGTGCCAGAAGCGATCCCGCTTCACATGGGCCATGGCCCGCACCATGGCGACGTTGCTGGACACCTGCAGCACCGTGGGGAAATCGATCACGCCGTTGGCGCGGCGGTCGTGGTTGAAGATCGGCCAGCCGCCGATCTCCAGCTGGCCCACGTCGTTCACCGTGTCGCCCGGCCGGATGGCCTTCTCCTGCAGGGCCAGGGCCAGGTTGATGGGTTTGAAGGTGGACCCGGGTTCGTAGAGGTCCTGCACGGACCATTCCCGGAACAGGGCGGGGTTGTAGCTCCAGAAGCGGTTGGGGTCGTAACTCGGGGTGGAGGCCAGGGCCAGGATCTCGCCGTTGCGCGCATTCATCACCAACGCGGCGCCCCGCTTGGCGTTCCACTTCGTGACCTGCTTGCTGAGGGCCTGCTGGGCCACCTGCTGCAGCCGGGCATCCAGGGTGAGCTGCAGCCGCAGGTCGTCGCCGTAGAGCGAGCCGGCCTGGAGACCTTCCGGCAGGGGAGTGCCATCGGCTCCACGGCGCATGCTCAGGGTCACTTCCTGGCGGCGCAGATCCCGGTCCCTGCTCTGCTCCAGACCCGCCTGGGGGACCCGCTCCAGGTTGAGGAAACCGACCACGTTGGCGAACAGCTGGCCCTGGGGATACACCCGCTGGGGGTAGGCCTCCAGGTCGAGCCCGCTGATGCCCAGTTCCCTGACCTGATGGGCCGTTTCAGGATCCAGGCCGGTGGCGAGCTTGACGCCGCTGCGGCGCTTGCCGATGGCGTTCAGCAGCTCTGAAGCGGGACGGGCCAGCACCAGCGCCAGTTTCTCGACCACGTCGGATGGGGGACGGATCTGCTGGGGATCGTCGCCGGGCAGATTGAAATAACGGGGATGGGCCCAGAGGGTGTAGCGCTCTTCGTCGAGGGCCACCAGCCGGCCCATCCGATCGACGATGGTGCGGCGTTTGCCGATGGGGGTGATCGCCTGGGTCTGGATGGCCAGGGCCCGTGCCTGCAGCCGGGGGGCCTGCACCACCTGCAGCCAGGCCAGCCGACCGGCCAGGCCCAGCAGGGCGGCGCACAGCAGCAGATAGACCGTCAGGATGCGGCCCGGTGGAATGGGCTGGATCTCCACCACCCGTCGTCCCTTCGTCCCGCTGGAGCGGCGGGAATCCGTGCCGCCCTTCGCCGGTAGGGGGCCGGAACCGCCGGCACTCGGACGGAGGGCGGAAGGCATCAGTAGCCGGCCGGGATGGCTCGCAACTGGAAGCCGGCCAGCAGGGGCAGGGGGCTGTGGGAACGGGGGGCCTGGGGCTCGGGCAGGTGGATCAGCTTTTCGCTGCTGGTGGGCTCCAGCCGCCCGGCCTTCCCCACCACGCTCAGGTGGTGCTGCTCGAGGACAGCGGAAGCCTCCTGCATGCGGTGCTCCAGCGTCTTGGACGCTTCCAGCTGGGCGAAGCTGTGGGCCCACTGGTTCTGCCAGTGGAGGGTGAGGGCGCTGAGACCGACCATCGAGAGACCCAGCCCCACCAGCACTCCGGTGCTGAGTCGATGCAGACCTGCCAGCCAGGGGGCCTGACGTTCGATCCTGCGGGCGGACAGGGAACCCTCGATCACCCGCAGGGAACGGAGTTCCGGCAGACGCTTGTGGCTGCGTGGGGCGGGTGAAGCGGCCAAGGGACCTGTTGAGGCACTGTGCAAGTGAACCACCCATCGGGGACCGCAGCAAGCGCTGTCAGTCGGCCAGAAAGAGGAGATTCATGAAGGTCAGGCCATTCCAGAGACCGTGCATCAGCACGGCGCTGGCCAGTCGGCCGCTGCGCCAGCGAAGCCAGCCCAGCCCGAGCCCCAGCACGAACAGGGGCGCCAGTTCTCCCAGGCTGAGGTGGGCCACCGCGAACACCGCCGCACTCAGCACCACCGCCGCCAGGCCACCCAGTCTCTGACCCGCCACCGGCAGCAGCACCCCGCGGAAGAGGGTCTCCTCGAAAAGCGGCGCCACCACGAGGGCAGTGAAGGCGAAGCAGGCGAGTGCCAGGGGATCGGCACTGGTGAGCACCAGTTCCAGCAGGGGATTGCTGCCGCCCGGATCGGCCCAGATCCGGTCGATGGCCCAACTCGAGGCCGTCACCACCGGCAACACCATCAGCAGGGTGCCAATGGCGCCGCCGAGGGCTGAGCGGGCCGGGCGCCAGTGCCATTGCAGCCAGCCTCCCGGCGGCATGGCCGCCCGGCGAGGCAGCAGCAGCACGAGCAGTCCCAGGGGAACGGCCATCAGCGCCAGGTAGAGCACCAGCACCTCGATGCCCTGGCTCAGGGCGCTGCGCGTCCCCAGTCCCTGGAGGGCGATCCGGAGCGGCGGTTGCACCAGCAGGGGGATCAGCACCTCGCCGATCACCACGAAGCCTCCGGCGATCAGCAGAATCACGTCCACCGGGCTCAGGGGAGGACCCAGCAGGGGGGGCGCGGCCGGCAGCCTCTGCCGCCAGGCCAGCCAGAGCTGCCTGAGCAGCAGCACGCCCCCCACCAGCAGGAAGAGCAGGGGCAGGACGGTCACCGCCAGCAGCATCAGCACCAGCTGCAGGGAGCGCATTTCAGCCGGGCAGGCGCCCGGGTCTCCCGGAAGCTGTTCACAGACCAGCTGCTGCACCATCACCGGCGCCGACCACGGCGCCAGCAGCCGCTGCCGCTGCTCGGCGTCGACGGGCCGTCCGCTGATCAGGGCCTCGATCAGGGGGCGCCTTGCCGCCTCCACCTGGGTCAGGATCTGCCTCAGGTCGGTGTCGCCCGCCGTGGTGGGGGCGGTGTCACCGGAACGTTGCAGCAGAGCGAGTTCCAGGCGGCGCAGGGCCCTCGGCGGCTCCTCGGAGGCCTCCATCTGGCGGCTGAGTTCCTCGGTGAGGTCGCGGCGTGGCCCCTCCCCGGCCAGTGCCGGCCGCAGGCCTTCCGGCAGGGCCTCGGCCGTCAGGGCCGCCAGTTCCAGCTGCCTCAGGCTCAGGGAATCCACCACCGAGGGCCGGTCCAGGCTGTCGATCAGCCCTCCGACCCAGAGCAGGCCGCTCAGGGCCAGGCTCAGCAGGGCCAGCAACACCTTCCAGCCCGCGGGGGCGGGGGGCGGTCCGGATCGGGAAGGGTTACCGCTCAACCGGACCACCTTGAGGGAGAAGGGCCATCGATTCTCCCCTGCGCCCCACCGATAGCGCCCGGCATCGCCCGGTCCCATACGATGGCCGTGCCTGCGCCACAAGCACCTTGCCCCTTCGCATCGTGCTGGTCCGTCACGGCCTGAGCAGCTTCAACCTGGAGCACCGCATCCAGGGACGGGATGACCTCTCCAGCCTCACCGAGGAAGGGAAGGCCCAGGCCCGTCGGACCGGGGAGGCTCTTCGGGAGCTGGACTTCTCGGCGGTCTACAGCTCTCCATTGCAGCGGGCCCGGGCGACGGCCGAGATTCTGTTGGCCAGCCATGGGACGCGCCAGTCCCCCATGTTCGACGACGACCTGCTGGAGATTGATCTGGGCCCCTGGAGCGGTTTGCTGCGCAGCGAGGTGAGGGCACTGGACGGGGAGCAGGAGCGCCGTTGGCGTGAAGCCCCGGAGACCATGGAGCTGCGGCGTGCCGACGGCAGCACCTACCGACCGGTACCGGAGCTCCTGGAGCAGGCGGCCCGTTTCGCCTCCGGGTTGCTGGCGCGCCACGATGACGGTGACACGGTGCTCCTGGTGGCCCACAACGCGATCCTGCGCTGTCTGGTGCTGCACCTGCTCGGTCTGCCGGCCAGCGGCTTCCTGCGCCTGCGCCTCGACAACGCCTCCATCTCCGTGCTCAACCTGGCCCGCGGGGAGGGCGGATCCCGGCAGGTGCAGCTGGAGCTGCTGAACGGCACCGCCCACCTGGGTACCGCCCTTCCCCCGGCAGGACCCGGCTGCCGGCTGCTGCTCGTGCGCCATGGCGAAACCGACTGGAACCGGGAAGGGCGTTTCCAGGGCCAGATCGACATCCCACTCAACACCCATGGGCTGGCCCAGGCCGAGGCGGCTCGGGCATTCCTGGCCCCGATCCCGATGCAGCGGGCCTACAGCAGCGACATGGCCCGCCCCCTGCGCACGGCGGAACTGATTCTCGCCTCCCATCCCGGCGTGCCGCTGACCACCACCCGCGGCCTGCGCGAAATCGGTCACGGCCTCTGGGAGGGCCGGTTGGAGAGCGAGATCGCCGCCGGCTGGCCCGATCTGCTGGCCGACTGGAAGCGGGCGCCCCAGACCGTGCAGATGCCCGAGGGGGAGACCATCGGCGAGGTCTGGGATCGGTCCCTGGCGGCCTGGAAGCGGATCGTGGCCGGCCTGGGATCCCAGGAGACGGCCCTGGTGGTCGCCCATGACGCCGTCAACAAGACCATTCTCTGTGCCCTGCTCGGTCTCGGACCCGCCGACATCTGGACGGTGAAGCAGGGCAACGGCGGCGTGACGGTGATCGACTACCCCAGGGGGGCGTCGGCCCCTCCGGTGGTGGCCAGCCTCAACCTCACCGCCCATCTTGGGGGTGTGCTCGATCGCACAGCCGCCGGCGCTCTCTAGGCCGGCTCTGCCTGCCCCCGAGGCCCCTGTCCCCCTGAGGCCCTCCGCCATGGTCCGTCGCCTGCTGATCCGCGGGGTCCATCTGCTCGAAGCCCCCGACCGGCCGGCGCGACGGGCCGATGTGCTGCTGGAGGACGGCGGGCTCCTGGCGATCGATCCGCCCCCGGAAGGGGTGACCGACCCGGCCCTCGAACAGCTCGACGCCCGGGGGTGCTGGCTGGGACCTGCCCTGGTGGATCCCCACAGCGTGCTGGAGGAGCCGCTCCAGGGGCGGGCTGAAACCCTTGCCAGCCTGGCCGAGGCCGCCGCCGCCGGTGGCTATGGAACGGTGGCCCTGCTGCCCTGGGCCTCCACCTGGCGGGACCGGCCTGAGCGCCTTGGCCTGACCTGGCCCGCGCCCCTGAGGCTCCTGCGCTGGGGCAGCTTCAGCCTCGATGGCCACGACCGGGAGCTGGCCCCCCATGCCGATCAGCTGGAGGCCGGGGCCTGCGGCCTGGCGGCCGGTGCGGCCCTGCCGCCGATCGACCTGCTGGAGCGGGGCCTCCGCCTCGGCGAGATGGGGGACAGGCCGGTGTTGCTGGCACCTCGGGACGGCGCTCTGGCCGCACGGGGCTTCGTGCGGGAGCGGGTGGAGGCCCTGCGGGCCGGCTGGCCTCTCGATCCCTCCGCCAGCGAAACCGTTCCCCTCGAGACCCTGCTCTCCCTGGCCGATGACCTGCCGGCCCTGGCGCTGCGGCTGATGAACATCTCCACCGCAGAGGCCGTGGTCCGGCTGCGGCGCCACCCCCGCGCACCGATGGCTTCGGTGGGCTGGTGGCATCTGGTCGCGGACAGCGGCAGCCTCGATCCGGCCGAGGAAGGCTGGCGGCTGGTTCCCTCGCTGGGGGCCCCCCAGGATCGCCGGGACCTGATCGAGGCCCTGTCCGAGGGCGTGATCTCCGCCGTGGCGGTCCACCACGTGGCCCTGGACCCGGAAGAGCAGCTGCTGCCCCTGGACCAGCGCCGCCCCGGTGTGGCGGGCCACGGCCTGGTGCTGCCCCTGCTGTGGGAGGAACTGGTGGGGCGACAGGGCTGGAGGCCCGAGCAGCTCTGGCAGGTGCTCTGCTGGGGCCCCTCTCGGTTCCTGGACCTGCCGCAACCCGGGCTGGCCCCCGGCAGCCGCCACTGGGTGCTGTTCGATCCTCAGCAGGCCTGGCACTGGGCCGGGGAGGTCCGTGGTTCCCTGGCCGCGAACCGGCCCTGCCTTGAGCGCCTGCTGCAGGGCCGGGTGATCGCCTCCGGTCTCATTGATCCGGCTGGCTGGGTACGGCCAGGGGACCCGCCGAGGTGAAGGGGAAGAAGCGCCAGAAGGCACGGCCGATCAGCTCGCTCTCCGGCAGCAGCGGACCGGCGGGCCAGAAACGGGAATCCCAGCTGTTGGCCCGGTTGTCGCCCATCACCACCAGATGGCCGGGGGGCACCACCACGTCGATCGCACGGCAGGGGCCGACCCCCTGGCGATCGACGGGGCAGTAATTCTTGACGTACGGCTCTTCGAGGGGGCGACCGTTGATGGTGACCCGGCCGCGGGGGTCCGCCACCACCCGCTCCCCCGGCAGCCCGATCACCCGCTTGATGTACGCGTCACAGGCCGGTTGCTGAATGCCGGGCAGGGAGCCGATCAGGGGAATGTTGACCAGAAGGCAGCGCAGGGCACTGGGCTTGGTGGGGCCGGTCAGGATCGGATCGAAGTGGTACGGGGAGTGGAACACCACCACCTCCCCGCGTCGGGGCTCCCGATTGCGAAAGCTCAGCTTCTCCACCAGCAGCCGGTCCTGCAGCTGCAGGCCCGGAAGCATGGAGCCGGAGGGGATGTAACGGGCCTCCAGCAGGAACTGACGGATCCCGAGGGCCACCGCCAGGGTGATCAGCACACTGCGCCAGAAGGCCCAGGGATTCTCCTCCCCTTCTTCCTGGTGAGAAGGCTGACCCTTGGGGCGTGAGGGCTTGTGGCGGTCGCCGTCGTCGGCCTGGGGATCCGGAGGGCTCAAGGGACTCGTGCGGCAGGTTCCATGGTCGGCAGGCAGATTAGGCACGCATCCGCCCGCCGCGTCCCCCATGGCACGCCCACGCTGGCACCAGAACCTTGTCTCTCCCACGAGTGGCCTGGGCCGACGCTGGGACCGCTTCGTGGCCCTCTGGGCGGCCGTCAATCTGGTCTGGGTCGCCTTCGACATCACTTACATCCCGCTGCGCACCTTCTGGCTGCAGCGCAATCTCTATCCGCTGCCCTCGGTGCCCCTCGCGGTGCCCCTCACCTTCATCCCCGACATCACCCCCTGGGTGGACCCGATCAAGGGGATCGAACCCCACCGGGAAACCCAGGCCTATCTGCGCCAGTTCGACCGCATGGACGCGGCCCTGCGCCAGGATCCCGGCGGGTCCTTGACGGCCTCCCAGCGCCAGCTGCTGCAGGAGCAGGTGCGGCTCACCGAAGAGATGATCGACTCCAACCCGATGCTCGCTTCGGGTACCTCCGGCACCCTGGAGAAGATCAAGAACCGCCTGCGTCAGCGCGCCGACCGGGATTCGGCCAAGCAGGCCGCCGCAGTCCTGCTGAACCCCTCCAGGCTGGCCAGCCACCCCTGGGAGCAGGAAAGGCTGTTCTGGCGTGAGCAGGTTGTGCCCCTGGTGGCCACCACCTACTGGCGCTCGATCGATGAGAACGGGCGCCCCACCGACCACTTCTGGCGCTACGACCTGATCCTGTTCCAGAGCGTCTTCGCCCTCGACATTCTCCTGCGGACGGTCCGTCTGCGTCGCCGTCTGCCGGGTCTCAGCTGGGGCCGTGCCCTGCTGCGGCGTTGGATCGATCTGCCCCTGCTGCTGCCCTTCTGGCGCTGGCTGCGGGTGGTGCCGGTGCTGGAGCGCCTTCACACCAGTGGGTTGATCACCATCGAACCGATCCGGGCCGTGATCAGCCGGGGGGTGGTGGCCCTGCTGGCGGTCGAACTGTTCGAGGTGCTGGCCCTGCAGCTGATCGATGGCCTGCAGCAGCTGATCCGCTCCCGGCGCTGGCCGATGCGGATCCGGGCCCTGCGCAGCCATCAGACCGTGGTTCACAACGAGGAACGGGAGCTGGTGGAACTGGTGCGGATCTGGGGTCCCCTGCTGCTGGTGCAGGTGGCCCCGCGCCTGGCCCCTGAACTCCAGGGGGTCCTCGGCCATGCCCTGCAGCAGAGCCTGCAGAACGCCATCGTGCCGCCGGGCCTGCGCCAGCTCCAGCCCCTGCTGCAGGTGGAGAAAGGGCTGAGCCGCCAGCTGGCCGTGGGCATGGTGGACAGCCTGCTCGATCTCACCCGCACCACCGGAGAGCGCCTCAGCCGGAGGGACGACCAGCAGCTGGAGCTGCTGGAGCGGTTCATCGACCGCTTCTGGGAAGAGCTGGCCGAGGCCCTGGAGAGCGGCCCCGCCCTGGAACGCTCCCAGCAGCTGCTGTGCACCTTCCTCGAGGAGTTCAAGGCCACCTACCTGAGCCAGATCAGCCGGGCCGGCATCGAAGGTCTGATCGAGGAGCTCGACCAGCTGATGGTGAAAAGTGCCCAGGGACCGGAGCGGAACGAAGGGGGGAGCTAGGCGAGCAGCGCCTCCCACTCCCGGGGCTGGAAGCCCGTGAGGACACGACCCGTCGCCGTGAGCAGAAAGGGGCGTTTGATCAGCCGTCCATCAGCGGCCAGAGCGGCCAGGGCGGTCCCATCGTCCATGGCCTTCACCGTCGCCGAACCCAGGGCCCTGTAGCTCTGGCCACTGGTGTTGAACAACCTCCCTCGGTTGCCCAGCTGGTCGAGGGCCTGGCCCAGGAGCTCCAGGGACGGAGGGCTGGTGGTGATGTCGATGGATTCAAAGGGAATGGACCGCTCCCGGAGCCAGGCCACGGCCTTGCGACAGGTTCCACAACCCGCGTACAGATAGACGCGGTGCCTGGCCTGTTCTGCCATCGGATCGGGGCCTATTTGCGACCGACCAGCGCCTTGAGGGCCCCGACCAGGCTGTTGGAGCCCTTGCCGACCCCCGCGTCCGGGCGGGTGCGGATGGTGACGTCACCGTTGACGGTGGTGCGGCAGCTGAGGCGGTAGCTGGCCGGCCGATCCGCCAGGTAGACCTCCTCGACGTCGCTGCGGGGGGAGAGATTGCGAGCCCCTTCCACCACTTCCACCACGCAGGTGCCGCACTGGCCCAGCCCGCCGCAGTTGTTGAGGTTGTTGAGGCCTGTGTAGGGGTTCACCCCGGCGTCGAGAGCCGCCTTGCGGAGGTTCGCCCCTTCGATGCAACCAACCTGCTGGCCTTCCTTTTCGAAACGGATGGTGGGCACGGTCGATCCGGGGTGACGGGCGCCGCCCAACTTAGGCCACCCCCGGTCCCGTTCTTCCCACTTTCGTTGCCTTGAGAAAGGATCGGGAGGCCCGGTGGGGCTGCCTACGATGGCGCCGTCGCCTGGTTTCCCTTGCTTTCCTCCGACTCCTCCCCGGCCCGGCAAGGCACCTACGACCTGGTGGTGCAGCAGCTGATCCCCGGGTACGCCAGCCTCGCCAGGCTTTCCGTCTCGCTGCTTTCCTCCTCTCCGCTGGCCTCGCGGGAGGCTGCCACCGTGCTGGTGGCCGGCTGCGGCACCGGGGCCGAACTGCTCGAGGCCGATGCCCAGCGGCCGGACTGGCGTGTCACCGCCATCGATCCGTCCGCCGAGATGCTGGCGGTGGCGCGGCAGCGGCTCCAGAACCGGGCGCCCGTCGACTGGCATCGCAGCACGGTCGAAGAGCTGGGAGCCGTCGACCGCTTCGACGGGGCTCTGTCCGTGCTGGTGCTCCAGTCCCTTCCCGATGACGGCACCAAGCTCAGCTTCCTGACGGCCCTGGCCCGCAGCCTGCGTCCGGGGGGGCAGCTCGTGCTCGTGGATCTGATGCGCCCCGAGCGCTCGCCCCTGGCGGCCCAGGTGGGCGAAGCGTGGCGGGGTTTCCAGAGCGCCAGCGGCGTGGTCGCTGATGGGATGGAGCCCACCGATCAGATCCAGGGTTTCCATCCCATCGGCATTGCCCGGCTGACGGCCCTGGTGGAGGCGGCCGGACTCAGTGATCCGGCGCCGTTCTTCCAGGCCCTGGATTTTCAGGGGTTTCTGCTGCAGCGACGGGCCTGAAGGGCAGTTGGCCGGCTTCCACCCGGCTGGGCAGGAGGCGCCGATCCATCACCACACCGGTGAGGGGCACCACCAGGGTGAGCAGCCCGATCAGGAAGCCGCCGATGATGTCCAGGGGCCGGTCAAAGACAAGGCCTGCCTCAGTGTCGTCCCGACCTTCAGGGCGTTGGCCGCCTCTGGAGGATGGGGGTGGGAAAGGGGGGCTGGATCCCGGACTGTCGGGATCTCCAGAGGATTCAGCTTCGGCGGCGGCGGCTGCCTGGCCTCTGTTCGCTCCTGCGGACTCCGGGGTGGCAGAAGAGAGGCTGGTGCAGGCCGCAGGAGAGAAGTGGACTCCGGACTGGGGAGCGCAGCGGCGACCGGGACGGACAGCTCGGGGATGATCCATGCGTTCGTGCCCCGGACGGGCCGGAAGCACTGGACGGAAAAAAGAAACTTGGGGCGATTCTGACACCAACAGGCCGCGAGGCACCCTGGGGGGAATCCGATTCCGCCACGGGCCTTCAGGCTGCCGGTCTGGAGTGGGAATGCTGCTGTCGGAGCCGATCCAGTTCGGTGGGCGGGACGTCGGTGCTCTCCAACCGGGCCCGGATCGCACGCAGTTCCTCCAGGATCGAGCCCAGCAACTGCTGGGTAGCGGTGGAGGGGGAGTTGAGCACCTCCACCGTCACCTCCTTGATGCGGAGCACGTCACGGGCGAAACGGGCCACCTCATGGGGGTGGAACAGCAGAGGCTCCTTCTGATCGGTGCGGTATTCGGGATTGAGCTTGCGCGGATTGAAGGGAGGGTTGAGATGGCGTGGATCGGTGTTGGTGTAGCGGTACACCGAAGCCCGGGATCGGTTGAGGGACCGTTGAACCTCATCGATGCCGATCAGGGCCTCGGCCTGGGGGCCAGGCTCACCGCTGAGATCGCTCGACGGCTCCAGGGGTGAAGATTCCAGCCTTGGCTGTGGTGATGCCTGCGGTGCCACCGGGACGGTCGCTGAAGAACCGACCTGAGCAGGGTGAGCAAGCATGAGACGGCCTTGGGACGCACTGGATCAGCGGCTGACGATAGCAGAGTTTTTTGTGTCCAGTCTGGCGGAAACGACCGGCAAGCCCGTTGCGGCGACTCGCTCCTGGTCGATTCCCGGCCTTCTGTTTGACGCTGCGGTGATAGCGTCCAGCGCCCGAACGGCCTTTCTCCATGCGCGTCTCCCGCCTGATGCTGGTGACGCTTCGCGACGATCCGGCCGAAGCGGAGATCACCTCCCACAAGCTCCTGCTCCGGGCCGGCTACATGCGGCGTCTGGCGCCCGGAATCTTCGCCTACCTGCCCCTGCTCTGGCGGGTGCTTCAGAAGATCTCCACGATCGTCCGGGAGGAGATGGTCGCCGTCGACGCCCTCGAGACCCTGCTTCCCCAGCTCCAGCCCGCCGATCTCTGGCGCCGCAGCGGCCGCTGGGACGGCTACACCGCCGGGGAGGGAATCATGTTTCACCTCATTGACCGCCAGGAGCGTGCCCTGGGGCTCGGCCCCACCCACGAAGAGGTGGTGACCGAGCTGGCGGCCGACCTGCTGCGCTCCTACCGCCAGCTGCCGGTCTGCCTGTATCAGATCCAGACCAAGTTCCGTGATGAGATCCGGCCCCGCTTCGGCCTGATGCGGGGCCGGGAGTTCATCATGAAGGACGCCTACTCCTTCCACGCGGACGAGGCCTGCCTGCGCCGCACCTACGAGGCGATGGACAGGGCCTACCGACGCATCTTCGAGCGCTGCGGTCTGAGGGCCGTGGCCGTCGAGGCCGACAGCGGGGCGATCGGCGGTTCCGCCAGTCAGGAGTTCATGGTCACCGCCGAGGCCGGCGAGGATCTCATCCTGGCCAGCCCCGATGGGCGCTATGCCGCCAACCAGGAACGGGCGGTCTCCCTGCCGGCGGCGGCGGTCCCGCTGCAGGCCGCCGAAGCCCTCCCCCTGGCCACCCCCGGCCAGACGAGCATTGAGGAGCTCTGCGCCGTCCACGGCTTCCACCCCTCCCAGACCCTGAAGGTGCTGCTGCTGTTGGCCCGGTTCGCCGCCGCCCCCCCCTCTTGCGGTGCTGGTGTGCCTGCGGGGCGACCAGCAGCTCAACGACGTCAAGCTGGCCAACGCGGTGACGGCCCGCAACCCCGAGGCCGGGGCTCTGCTGGAGATCGGGCCTCTGGGCGCCGAGCACCTGGCCGCCGATCATCCGGGTGGCGAAGGCCCCGGGGCCGTGCCTTTCGGTTACCTCGGTCCCCATCTGGAGGCCCCGCTGCTGCGGAGCGGGTCCCCGCTGCCGCTGCTGCGGCTGGCCGATGACTCCGCCGCCGAGCTGGGGGCGTTCGTCTGCGGCGCCAACCGCCCCGGGGAGCATCTGGTGGGGGCACGCTGGGGCCGGCTCTGCCCGCTCCCTGAGGTTGTGGACCTGCGGGCGGCCCAGCCGGGTGATCGCTGCAGGCACGATCCCTCCCAGCGGCTGGAGGCGGCCCGCGGCATCGAAGTCGGCCACATCTTCCAGCTGGGCCGCAGGTATTCCGAAGCCCTGGAGGCCCGCTTCACCAACGAGGCCGGCAGCGAAGAGCCCCTCTGGATGGGCTGCTACGGCATCGGTGTGTCCCGGCTTGCCCAGGCCGCTGTCGAACAGCATCACGACGCCGACGGCATCCGCTGGCCTGTGGCGATCGCCCCTTACACGGTGATCATCGTGATCGCCAGCAGCCAGGACCCGGTGCAGGTGGCTCTGGCCGAACGGCTCTACGAACAGTTGGGTCGCTCCGGCATCGACGTCCTGCTCGATGACCGTCCCGAGCGGGCCGGCGTCAAGTTCAAGGATGCCGATCTGATCGGCATCCCGTGGCGCCTGGTGGTGGGCCGCGCCGCCGGGGAGGGTCGGGTCGAACTGGTGGACCGCAGCGGCGACACCGGCAAGCAGGAGCTGAGTGCCGAAGCGGCCATCCACCAGCTGCTCGGGCTCCCGGGACACTCCCCGTAGGATTCCCCCAGATGCCGTTATCCCCTTGGTCGCCTTCCTGCGCCGCAGCCTGCTCCGTCCGCTTCTGGCCCTGGGGCTGTGCCTCTGTCTCGGTCTGAGCGGCTGCACCCAGGCCGCGGCCGGACTCAGCGGCAACTACGTCGATGACACGATGAGTGTGGCTGAGACCCTGCTCACCACCATCGCTCTCCCCCAGGACGACCCCTCCCGTCAGGAGGCCGAGTTGGAGGCCCGCCAGCTGATCAACAGCTACACGGCCCTCTATCGCCCTCGTGCGGACATCCACAGCCTGGCCTCCTTCACCACGATGCAGACGGCGGTGAATGCCCTGGCGGCGCACTACGCCGGCTACGCGAACCGCCCTCTGCCCGACCCCCTGCGCAGCCGGCTGGAAAAGGAGTTCAAGCAGGCCGAGGCGAGTGTGGCGCGCGGCGCCTGATCCTTTGACGAAGGGGCACCCGATCTGAGAGGCTCGTCCCTTGTGCTCAGAAGCGGCTTCGGGCCGCTGTTTCCTTGGCCAACGTTGTCGTCATCGGTGCGCAGTGGGGTGACGAAGGGAAAGGCAAGATCACCGATCTGCTGAGTCGCTCCGCCGATGTCGTGGTCCGTTATCAGGGCGGAGTCAATGCCGGTCACACCATCGTCGTCGAGGACCGGGTCCTCAAACTCCATCTGATTCCCTCCGGAATCCTCTATCCGGACACCACCTGCCTGATCGGATCGGGAACGGTGGTGGATCCTGGCGTGATGATCGGCGAGATCGACACTCTCCTGGAGCTCGAGATCGATGTTTCCGGTCTCAAGCTGGCTTCCACGGCCCACGTCACGATGCCTTACCACCGCCTGCTGGATCAGGCGATGGAGCAGCGGCGGGGCGACCGCCGCATCGGCACCACCGGCCGGGGCATCGGTCCCACCTACGCCGACAAGTCGGAGCGCAATGGCATTCGGGTGATCGATCTTCTCGATCCTGCCTGTCTGCGGGATCGCCTGCTCGGCCCCCTGGCGGAGAAGAACGATCTGCTCGAGAAGGTCTACGGGATCGCCCCTCTGCACCCGGACCGGGTGATCGAGGAATACGCGGGCTACGGTCGGCGTCTGGCCCCCCATGTGGTGGATTGCACCCGCACCATCCATGAGGCGGCCAGGGCCCGCAAGAACATCCTCTTCGAGGGAGCCCAGGGCACCCTGCTGGATCTCGACCACGGCACCTACCCCTACGTCACCTCCTCCAACCCGGTCTCGGGAGGCGCCTGCATCGGTGCCGGCGTGGGCCCCACCCTGATCGACCGGGTGATCGGTGTGGCCAAGGCCTACACCACCCGGGTGGGCGAGGGCCCCTTCCCCACCGAGCTGGAGGGCAGCCTCAACGACCATCTCTGCGACCGCGGCGGCGAATTCGGCACCACCACGGGCCGGCGCCGCCGCTGCGGCTGGTTTGATGGCGTCATCGGCCGCTATGCGGTCCAGGTCAATGGCCTCGATTGCCTGGCGATCACCAAGCTCGACGTACTCGATGAGCTCGACGAGATCCAGGTGTGCGTGGCCTATGAACTCGACGGCCGTCGCATCGAGTATTTCCCCAGCAGTTCGGACGAATTCGGCCGCTGCCGGCCTGTCTTCGTGACCCTGCCCGGCTGGCAATGCTCCACGGCGGACTGCCGCAGCCTCGAGGATCTGCCCCCGACCGCCATGGCCTATCTGCGCTTCCTGGCGGAACTGATGGAGGTTCCCATCGCCATCGTCTCCCTCGGAGCCCAGCGGGACCAGACGATCGTCGTCGAAGATCCCATCCACGGCCCCAAGCGGGCCCTGCTCAGCGTGTGAGCCCGGCGGGCCCACCCCGGGTTCCCTCCTTCCCCCCCTTTTTCCTCACCCCCTTCCCTGTTTGACCAGCTCCGCCAAGACCTTCGACGTGGTCGGTATCGGCAATGCCATCGTCGATGTGCTCGTCCAGGCCGATGACGCCTTCCTTCAGGCCCACGGCCTCACCAAGGGCACCATGGCCCTGGTGGACGAGCCCCGGGCCGATCGCCTCTACGCCAGCGTGGGCGCGGGGCTCGAGACCTCCGGTGGTTCGGCCGCCAACACCCTGGCGGGCATCGCCCAGCTGGGCGGCCAGGCGGGCTTCATCGGCCGGGTGCGGGACGACCAGCTCGGAGCGATCTTCGCCCACGACATCCGTGCCGTGGGGGCCCGCTTCGAAACCCCCCCGGCCCGCTCCGGTCCCTCCACCGCCCGCTGTCTGATCCTGGTCACCCCCGATGCCCAGCGCACCATGTGCACCTACCTCGGCGCTTCGGTGGGCCTGGACCCCGCCGATCTGGATCTCGAGATGGTGCGGCAGGCCAGGGTTCTCTATCTGGAGGGCTACCTCTGGGACAGCGAGGAGGCCAAGCGGGCCTTCATCGCCGCCGCCGAGGTGATGCGGGCCAGCGGCGGGGAGGTGGCCCTTTCGCTCTCCGATGCCTTCTGCGTGGAGCGCCACCGCCAGAGCTTCCAGGAGCTGGTGGACGGCCATGTGGACGTGCTGTTCGCCAACGAGATGGAGATCACCTCCCTCTACGAGACTGACAGCTTCGAGGCGGCGGCCGACCTGGTACGGGGCCGCTGCCGCGTGGCGGCCCTGACGCGCAGCGAGCGGGGCTCGGTGCTGCTGAGCGGCGATGCCACCGTGGTGATCGATCCGTTCCAGCTCGGTCCGCTGGTGGACACCACCGGCGCCGGCGACCTGTACGCCGCCGGCTTCCTCTACGGCCACACCCGGGGCGAGAGCCTGGAGCGCTGCGGCCGGCTCGGCTCCCTCTGCGCCGGTCAGGTGGTCACCCAGCTGGGGCCGCGTCCCCAGGTCTCCCTGCCGGAGCTGGTGGCCCGCCACCTGGCCTGACCGATGGCGCCAGCTGTTCCATCAGCCAGCCGCCATAGGGGCCTCCGCTGCTGGCGTTCCAGTGGATCCATTCCGGGATGTCGTAGCTGTGCAGCTCCCCCAGGGTGCTGCGGAGGGCCGGCAGGTGCTCGGGGCAGGTCTTGAGCAGCAGCTGCACTTCCTCGGCCCGCTCCAGCTGCCCCTGCCAGTGGTAGTGGGACACCACCGGAACCAGGCTGACGCAGGCCACCAGGCCCCTTTCCAGCAGGGCCCGGGCCAGGGCCTCGGCCCGCTCCCGGTCGGCTTCGGTGGTGAGCACCAGGCTCAGAGGGGTGATGGCGTCCGCTGGGGCGGCAGGTGTCTCGCACATCGGGCGGGTTTCGCTGGGGGCCGGGATCAGCCGTTGGGGCCACTCTGGCCCAGCCGTTCCAGCAGCTCCTGCAGCGGCAGGGCCTCCACCTCCTGGGGCTCCTGGGGACGTTCCAGCATCAGCAGGCGCAGACCCAGCTCGGTGCAGATCCGGTGCCAGCGGGCCTCGTTGGGTCCGCCGGAGCGGCGACAGAGCACCGAGGTGATCCCCCAGTGGAGGCAGAGGGCCCGCTCGATGCGGCCGTCGGCGCTGGGCCGCAGGGGGGCGAGTCTGTGCGGGGCGAGCCCCGCCGCCAGGGCCATCCCCAGGGCCTCCCCATGGGGCAGGAGCCGGGCGTGATGCACGGCCTGCGGTGATGCCGCCACGGCGTCGGCCAGGCGGCGGGCGCCGATGGCCAGCAGCAGCCGTTCTCCGGGCCGGCAGTGGCCTCCCAGGTCGATCAGATCGGCCAGGACCACGGCGGCGGCGGCTCCCCCATCCGGCCGCAGCAGCCGCAGCAGGGGCTGGTGCTGTGACGGGCAGGTCCGGGCCAGGGCGGCGCTGATGCGGGTGGCGAAGGGATGGGTCGCATCGATCACCCAGCGGTAGGGATCGCACTGTTCCCGGGTCCGCTCCAGTTCGGCGGCGATCCCCGTCTCCGGTCCGTCCCGTCCACCGATCGCCCCCACGGCCAGCTCCTGGCCGGGGCGCTGGCCATAGGCGAGGGCGGCGGCCTGACTCACCACGCTGATGCGCAGCCGCCAGCCCCGGGCGAGGAGCTCCCTCGCCAGCGGCGGCCCCTCGCCCGTGCCGGCGATCAGCCAGATCCTGCCTCCTGAGCCGGTGCCATCGGCCGGACCGCTCTGGTGCCCAAGGGGACCATGCATCAGGATGGATCCTGCCATCCGTTGGTCCGGGAGTGAATCACTGCTTGCTTGAGGTGGAGGTCCTGGAGGCACCCCAGGTGCGATACACCCAGGACAATCAGACGCCGGTGGCCGAAATGGCCGTCCAGATCGATGGTCTGCGGCCCGACGACCCGCCGGGACAGCTCAAGGTGGTGGGCTGGGGCAACCTTGCCCAGGATCTGCAGAACCGGGTGCAGGTCGGCCAGCGGCTGGTGATCGAGGGCCGGCTGCGCATGAGCACCTTTTCCCGCCAGGACGGCATCAAGGAGAAGCGGGCGGAATTCACGCTCGCGCGGCTCCATCCCCTCGCGCCTGGTGCGGCCCTGCCGGCCCCGCAGATGCAGCCCCATTCCGCGCCACCGTCCGCCGCTCCGCGGTCCGGCGGCTCCGCCCCGCCGCCGCGTCGGGCCCCGGCGCCGGCCCCTGCCCGTCCCGTCAGCACCCCTCCCGATGAGGCCGAGGCCGCTGCCCCCGTCTGGGACACCTCCCCTCTGGTGCCCCTGGGAGACGATGACGAGATCCCCTTCTGATCCCCGGCAGGGCCTTGCCGGAGCGTCCTGTCCCGGCGACCGCTCAGAGGCGCTCGCCGGCCTGCTCGATCAGTTGGCCGAGTTCCCGTTCCAGGGCCGCCAGATCGAGCCGCCATCCGCTCCAGCGGCCGCTGTCGAGCTGGCGCAGCAACCAGAGCCTGTCCTGCCCCAGCTGGCTGAGAAGTTCAGCTGTCGAGGGTGCCGGGGTGGCACTCCAGGGGGTGACTTCCTGCCCGGCGTCATCCCCGCTGCTGGTGCCGGAGGCGTCGTAGGAGCTGACCATGGGCTGGCGAGGTGAGGCCGGTCTCCCCATCCTGGCCCCCGCTGCTGGAGGATGGGGGGATGCAAGCGTTTCTCTCCCCCGGCAGTCTGGTCACGGTGGCCGGAGCCGTGCTCACGGTGATCGGCTCGATCGCCTACGCGACCGACAGCCCCAACATCAGCCTGGCGGGCGTCTTCTACGGCGTGCCGATCCTGCTCGGCGGGCTGGCGCTGAAGTCCTCCGAACTGCCTCCGGCCGAGCGCCTCACCCCCGCCGCCCAGCTGCGGGACCTGCGCCAGCGGCCGGAGAGCGAGCCCCTGCGCAAGCTGCTGGGCGACGTGACGCGCTGGCGTTACGGGCAGAAGGCCCACCTGGAGAGCTCCCTGGAGGCCCTCAAGCTCTGGGACGAGGATGCCCCTCCCCAGCTGGTGGCGATCGAAGAACTCGACCAGGGAGGTGCCTACGGCCTGCGTCTGAGCATCGATTGTCATGGGGTGCCCTTCGAGCGCTGGCAGGATCGCCGGGAGCGGCTGGGACGTTTCTTCGGTCCTGGCCTGACGGCTGAACTGCACCAGGCCGCCCCAGGTCGTCTCCAGCTCAGCCTGCTCCCGGCTCCCCCCGGCTCCGACCCGTCCCTCGCCGCCCCCGTCCCTTGAGTCCCGATCGGCACATCAGCTCGGAAGACACTCTGCGGGTGTCCGTGCTCAGTGAGGCCCTGCCCTACATCCAGCGCTTCGTCGGCCGTCGCATCGTCATCAAGTACGGCGGCGCAGCCATGGTGCGGGAAGACCTGCGTGATGCGGTGTTCCGGGATCTCGCCCTGCTGGCCTGCGTGGGAGTCCAGCCCGTGGTGGTCCATGGCGGCGGACCGGAGATCAATCAGTGGCTGGGCAGACTGGCCATCGAGCCCCGCTTCCGGGACGGTCTGCGGGTCACCTGCCCCGACACCATGGACGTGGTGGAGATGGTGCTGGTGGGTCGGGTCAACAAGCAGATCGTCAACGGGCTCAACCGGGTGGGAGGCCGTGCGGTGGGTCTCTCCGGCAGCGATGGTGGGCTGGTGCTGGCCCGCACCATGGGCGACGGCACCCTCGGCGTGGTCGGCGACGTGGCGAAGGTGAATCCGGCGGTGCTGTCCCCGTTGCTCGCCAGCGGTTACATCCCTGTGATCTCCAGCGTGGCCCCCAACGCCGATGGTCTGGCCCACAACATCAATGCCGACACAGTGGCAGGGGAGCTGGCCGCGGCCCTGCAGGCAGAGAAGCTGATCCTGCTCACCGACACGCCCGGCATCCTTCGGGACCGCAACGCTCCCACCAGCCTGATCCGCCAGCTCAGCCTTTCCGAGGCCCGCGACCTGATCGCCAGCGGCGTGGTGGAGGGGGGGATGACCCCCAAGACCGAATGCTGCATCCGGGCCCTGGCGCAGGGGGTGAAGGCGGCCCACATCATCGACGGCCGGGTGCCCCATTCCCTGCTGCTGGAGGTGTTCACCAACGCCGGCATCGGCACCATGGTGGTCGGCAGTCCCGGCCTGCTGCATGGCTGAGGATCCGCTGGCGGATGCCCGGCAGGCCCTCGATCGTGGCGAGTACGGCCAGGTGCTTCGCCTGCTGGAACCGCTCCAGGAGGAGCGCTCCCCCCTGACCCCTGCCGGCGCCGAGCTGCGGCTTCTGATGGCCACCGCCCTGATGGGCCAGGGTCAGACCGACCGGGCGGCCGCCTGCTGCCGCAGCCTGGTGCGCTGCCGCGATGCCACCCTGCGGGCCCAGGCCAAGGCCCTGCTGATGGTGCTCGAGGCGCCGGAGCTGCGCCGTCCCCGCGACTGGTCGCTGACCCTGCCGGACCTCAGCGGCACCACGCCGATCGAGGGGCTCGGCGCGGGCACCTCCCGGCGCTCCCGCCGCCGCTCCGACCCGCCCCCTCCCCCCCCGGTGGGGCCCACCCGGGCGCCGGTGGGGTTCGCCATCCTGGTGGTGGTGCTGCTCCTGCTGGCCGCTCTGCTGGGGGGCTGCATGGAGGTGCGCACCGAGCTCCGCTTCGAGGGGCCGGGGCGGCTGCAGGTGAGCCACCACCTGCGCAGCGACACCGGAACGGAGAGTCCCTGGCAACGGCGGTTCACCGCAGCACTCGAAGGTCACGAGCCCCAGGTTCCTTCTCCCGGGCCCTTCCGATCGGGAGGGGGGAGCGGCGAGCAGGTCCTCTCCACCCCCGTGTTGCCGGCTGCCCAGGCCCTCCAGGCCCTGGTGTCCAGCCTGGAGGTGGCCGGCAGGCTCGGCGGCGTCACCCTGACCGCTCCGGAGGTGCGCTGGGAGGAACGCAACTGGCTTGTGGGTGTGCGCCAGCATTTCGTGCTGGAGCTCGATCTGCGGGACCTCGACGCCATCCCGGGCCTGGATCTGGCGGTCGGACTCGTCCCGGTCCGGCCGGCGGCGGTCCTGCGGGCGGCTCCCACCGGGGTGGAACCGGTTCCACCTTCGGAGCGGGGGGATCGGCCTCGCCTGCTCTGGCCCCTTCAGCCCGGTCACATCAATGCGCTGGAGCTGCGCTGCTGGCGCTGGAGCGGTCTGGGACTGGGCGCGGTGGCGGTGGGCGTGGCCCTGCCACTGGTGCTCGCCCTGCAGGGGATCCGGCGCCGGCTGGGCTTCGGCCTGCCGGAACTGCCGGCCTGACATCCCAGCGAGGGTCCCGGTCCCGGGGGTCAGAGTTCGAGCGGGTCCGGATCGATCGTCAGGCTCACCCCCTGGGGCAGAACCCGCCGCAGTTCGCTCTCCGGCGGCAGGGGCAGGGTCCGCTCCCCACCATGGGATCCGGCCATGCCGGCAGGGCTGCCGTGGAGGAGCAGCTGCCAGCGGCTCCGGCCCGCCACCCGGGCCACCGGGGCCGGGGCGGGTCCGATCAGCACCCAACCGGCCGTCTCCAGGGCGGGCCGGATCCTTTCGGCCAGGGCGGCGGCGGCGGTGGCGGTTCCACTGGCGGTCGGGCCGGCCAGACGCAGCAGGCAGGCACGACCGAAGGGCACCATCCCCGCCTGGCGGCGCAGCTCCATTTCCTGGGCCAGGAACGCCTCGTAGCGCCCGTCCACCAGATGCCGGATCACCGGATGGTCGGGGCTGTAGGTCTGGACCAGCACCTCGCCGGGGCGTTCGCCCCGGCCGGCGCGACCGGCGAGCTGAAGCAGCAGCTGCAGGCATTGCTCCGAGGCACGCAGATCCGGCCGGTGCAGCAGACCGTCAGCCGCGAGCACCGCCGCCAGGGTCACCCTGGGCAGATCCATGCCCTTGGCGAGCATCTGGGTTCCCACCAGCACGTCCGCCTCGCCGGCGGCAAAGCGCTCGAGCAGCCGCCGATGGCCATCCCGACCCCGGGTGGTGTCCCGATCGAAGCGGATCAGCCGCAGGCCCTCCAGTTCCACCCCCAGTTGCTCCATCACCCGCTGGGTGCCCGCCCCGAAGGGCTTGAACGCGGTGGAACCGCAGTGGCCGCAACGGTCTCCCATCTCCTGGCGGTGGTCGCACCAGTGGCAGCGCAGCCACTCCCGGCCGTCGCCGCCGGCCCGGGGGGCCCGATGCACCGTCAGGGCCACGTCGCAGTGGGGACAGAGCACCACCTCGCCGCAGCTGCGGCAGCTCAGGAAAGCCCGGTAGCCACGCCGGGGCACCAGCACGATCGCCTGCTCGCCCTTGTCCCTCAGTCCCTCCAACCGTGCCATCAGGGGACGGCTGATCAGGCGCCGATGGCCGTCGACCAGTTCCTGCCGCATGTCCACCAGCAGCACCGGCGGCAGTGGGCGCCGGCCGATCCGTTCGGGGAGCGGCAGCAGACGGGTGTCGGCGGGTTCGCCCTGCGGACCGGGCTGGCAGCGGCACCAGCTCTCGAGCGAGGGCGTGGCGCTGCCGAGCACCAGCCGGGCCCCCGTCAGGCGGGCCCGCAGCCGGGCCACCTCGCGGGCGTGGTAGCAGGGCATCGGGCTCTCCTGCTTGTAGGAGCTGTCGTGCTCCTCGTCGATCACGATCAGCCCCAGCCGGTCCAGCGGCAGGAACACAGCGGAGCGGGTGCCGACGGCGAGACGGGGCTGGCCGTGCAGGCTGGCGTCGAGGCAGCGCCGCCAGGCCAGGACCCGCTCGGCATCTCCCATACCGCTGTGGAATTCGATCACCTCCGGACCGAAGCGCCTGCGGCAGCGATCCATCAGCTGGGGAATGAGGCCGATCTCCGGCGCCAGGATCAGCACGCTGCGGCCTCCCTCCAGCTCCCGTGCCGCAGCTTGCAGGTAGACCTCCGTCTTGCCGGATCCGGTCACCCCCCACACCAGCAGGGACTGGCCGGCAGGGGCCGTGGCGATCGCCGTGATCGCTTCGGCCTGGGCCTGGCTGGGCCGGCGGGGGCTTTCCCGCTGGATGGGGGCGGGCTCACCGAGGTGGCCGGAAGTGCCTCCAGCCATGGGAGTCCGGATCGATTCCCGCAGCAGCATCCCCCGGCGTTCCATCGTCCCGACCAGGGAGCGTCCGAAGCCGTCCTCCTGCACCAGATCCCGCAGCAGGCGCCGTCCGCCCTGGCGCGCCAGATGGTCCAGCAGGGCCTGCTGACGGGAACTGCCGGCTCCTTCGGTGAAGGCAGGGTTGGGTCGGATCTGCCACTGGAGCCGTCCCAGCCCCGCCATGCGACGGCTCTGGCCCAGCCAGCCCGGGGGGAGGGCGCTCTTGAGCGTGCGGAACAGGCCGGCATGGCACTGGTCGGCGACACCCTGCAGCAGGGCCTGCCAGAGCGGATCGACCGCCGCACTCTGGAGCACCGCATCGATCGGCAGGATCGCTTTCCCTTCCAGGACGGCGGGGCGATCAGCGCAGGACGCCACCACCAGGCCGGTGTGGGGCCTGCCCTGGAGGCGTACCCGCACCAGATCCCCGACGCCGATGCTGAGGCAGTCGGGGTTGGCGTAGGTGAAGGTGCGCCCCTCCCGGCCAGCTTCCAGCCAGACCTCAAGCCAGCCTGGTGCGGCGGGCTGAGGGGGTGAGGGAAGCATGGGGGTCGTCAATCTTGCAAAGTTCTCACCCCATTCCTAGGATGACGGTGTTGGGCAGTTCGAAAGGCTGCCGGCGGAGCCATGCAGAGTTCCGTCCACAGGGAAGACCCGGTGAGGATGCCCAGGGAGCCACTCCCTTCACGGCCCTCCGGTCTGAGACCACCCTTGACAGCCCTGCATCGGCTCTGGCCGCCGTCCCATTTCTTCTTCACCCCCCTGAGCGCTCCATCTCTGATCCAGATCCAGTCGTTCCCTGAGATGACCCGTCCCATCTCCTGACGTTCTGTATCTCACCCATGCACTGTCCCCTGCTTCCTTGCTGGGACCGTGGAGGATCAGATCGCGCTCCATTTCAGTTCCGGGCCGAGCGGGTCGCCACCCGCCCTGACGTCCCCTTTCCTGTCTCCCCTGTTCCGTAACCCTTTCGCGTCGTTTCCATGAGCCCAGTCGCCGCCAAGGCCAAAGCCGCCGCTTCCGAAATCCTGGCCACCGTCTCGGCCAGCGGGGACGTGACTCCCGTCGAGCCGACGGCCGCCTCCGCGCCCGCGACGACCAGGAAGAGCGCCGCCCGGGGCAAGTCCACCAAGGCCCCTGCCAAGGCCAAGGCCGGCGCCAAGACCGCTGCCAAGGCGACGGCGGCCCCGGCACCCGCCCCGAAGGTCGACGCCGCTGCCGCTGGCGACCTGAGCGACGACGTCGGGGGGGATGCGCGCAAGGATTCCAAGACCGTCAAGGCCCTTGCCAGCATCAAGGTGGGCCCCAAGGGGGTCTACACCGAGGATTCCATCCGGGTCTATCTGCAGGAGATCGGCCGCATCCGCCTGCTGCGGCCCGATGAGGAGATCGAGCTGGCCCGCAAGATCGCCGATCTGCTCGAGCTGGAGGAGAAAGCTGCCGAGTTCGAGGCCGACAAGGGTCATTTCCCCGACACCAAGGAATGGGCGGCCATCTTCGACATGCCGCTGATCAAGTTCCGTCGGCGCCTCATGCTGGGCCGACGGGCCAAGGAAAAGATGGTGCAGTCCAACCTGCGCCTGGTGGTGTCCATCGCCAAGAAATACATGAATCGGGGTCTTTCCTTCCAGGACCTGATCCAGGAGGGCAGTCTCGGTCTGATTCGCGCCGCCGAAAAGTTCGACCACGAAAAGGGCTACAAATTCTCCACCTATGCCACCTGGTGGATCCGGCAGGCCATCACCCGTGCCATCGCCGACCAGAGCCGCACCATCCGACTGCCGGTTCACCTGTACGAAACCATCTCCCGAATCAAGAAAACCACCAAGACCCTCTCCCAGGAGTTCGGCCGCAAGCCCACGGAGGAGGAGATCGCTGAGAGCATGGAGATGACCATCGAGAAACTGCGTTTCATCGCCAAGTCAGCCCAGTTGCCGATCTCCCTGGAAACTCCCATCGGGAAGGAGGAGGATTCCAGACTCGGTGATTTCATTGAAGCCGATATCGAGAATCCTGAGCAGGATGTGGCCAAGAACCTGCTGCGTGAAGATCTCGAAGGTGTTCTGGCCACACTCAGCCCCCGGGAGCGCGATGTGCTTCGGCTTCGTTATGGCCTCGATGACGGCCGGATGAAAACCCTTGAGGAAATTGGTCAGATCTTTGATGTCACCCGTGAGCGTATCCGTCAGATCGAAGCGAAAGCCCTGCGCAAGCTTCGTCACCCCAATCGCAATGGTGTGCTCAAGGAGTACATCAAATAATCCATTTTCACGCTTAGGCCCACTCTATCTCTGGGTAGCCTGCCCCCATCCCGGCGAGTGACTGTAATTCGTCCTCGTCGCCCTGCTGCGGTCCCACGACTGGAGGGTGTCAAGTGCTGCGTTTGACGGTGGTGTTGCCCACGTTCAATGAATGTGCCAACGTGGAGCCCATCGTCACGGAACTACTGCCGTTGCGAGATAATTTTGATCTCGAACTTCTGTTCGTCGATGATGATTCCAGTGATGGAACTTCTGAAAAAGTCCGGATTCTTGCCCACCAACATGATTGTGTCCGGCTGATCCGTCGTGTTGGCCGTTTCGGCTTGTCCAGTGCCATCAAGGAAGGCATTCTGGATGCCACCGGTGATGTGGTGGTGGTGATGGACAGCGATGGCCAGCATGAGCCGGTCGCAGTGGCGCAGACCGTGGCCACGCTCCTGGAGAGTGGCGCGGACCTGGTGATCGGCAGTCGCTTTCACCCCAGGGCCAGCATTCAGGGGCTCAGTGAACAGAGGGAGCGGAATTCCAGCTGGGCCAATGCGGTGGCCCGTTTCAGCCTGCCCCGCTATCGCCATCTGAGCGACTACATGAGCGGCTTCTTCGCCCTGCGTCCGGAGCGCTGTCTGCCCTATGTGCGGCAGGTGGATGTGAACGGCTTCAAGTTTCTGTACGAGTTGCTGGCCCTCAGCCACGGTCACCTGGCCGTCACCGAGGTCCCCCTCAGTTTTCAACCCCGCAGCGCCGGTGAATCCAAGCTCAATCTGGCGGTGATCTGGGATCTCGGCGTCTCGATCCTGCACACGCTGTTGCTGCGCGTGGTTCCACGGCGGGCCGTCAGCTTTGCTTTGGTCGGTGGTACGGGGATCGGGATCCACTTGCTGGTGTTCGCCCTGACGAAGGAGCTTCTGGGCGTCAATTTCGAAAAGGCTCAGGTGGTGGCGGTGGTCTGTGCGGGGTGTTCCAACTACCTCATCAACAACGTGCTTACCTTCCGCTCTCAGCGACTCAGCGGGATCGCACTGGTGTTCGGGCTGATCCGCTTTCTGCTTGTCACCTCGCTGGGGATGGCGGCCAACGTGGGCGTTTCCTCCGCCTTTTATCGCCAGGTCACCCCCCAGCCGCTGCTGGCCCTGCTCGCTGGAATCGCGGTCGATTTCGTCTGGAAGTATGCGGCGTCCTCACGCTTTGTCTGGAACACCCCTTGAGGGCTGGACCGTCGTTGAACGCCCCCATGGTCCTGCATGCCGCCAAGAGCGTTGCTGGGCCTCCCCTGGATGGGGTGGCCTCTGGCCTTAACTTCTCCTTGACCTCGACACCCCTCGGCCGAATGGTTGTCGCTCCTTCCGGAGCAGCGGCGGTGAGCCGCCGCGCCCAGGCCCATCGGCGTCTGATGTGGCTCCTCAGCGGGCTGTGGCTCCTGCTGATCTGCTGGCTGGCCTTCTTCCAGAATCTGGGCAGCCTCGGCCTGATGGACAAGACCGAAGCGCTGTTTGTGGAGGTGGGGCACCAGATGCTGGAGCGCGGTGACTGGGTCACCCCCTGGTGGAACGGCGAGCGCTTCTTCGATTACCCCGTCTGGGGTTACTGGATGGTGGGGCTGAGTTTCCGGTTGTTCGGGGTTTCCGAATGGGCGGCCCGGCTGCCGGTGGCCCTCGCCGCCAGTGCGGTGGTGGTGGCCGGCTTCGGCCTCATGCTGGCCTGGTCTCCAGCGGGGGAGCCGGGACGGCCCAGGATCCTGCGGGCTGCCCTCGCGGCCGGGGTGCTGGCGACGACGCCGGGTTGGGTCGGCTGGGGTCGCACCTCCACCACCGACATGTTTCTTTCCAGCGCCATCACCCTGGCGCTGTTCGCCTTTCTGCTGGTCCATCGCCATCCGGCCCACCCCTGGCGGGCTCCCCTGGGGAGGGCGTCGATGGCTTTGTTCGCCGGGATCGCGGTTCTGGCCAAGGGTCCTGTGGGCCTGCTCCTGCCCGGGCTGGTGGTGGTGGTCTTCCTGCTGCTCACAGGCGGTTGGCGTGCCTGGCTGCGCTGGCGTCCGCTGCTGGCGATGGTGGCCCTGTTCCTCGGCGTGAGCATCCCCTGGTACGCGGCGGCAGCTGCTGTCAACGGCAACGACTTCCTCGGTGGCTTCCTCGGTTTCAGCAACCTCCAGCGCTTCACGACGGTGCTGTACGACCACCCCGGACCGCCCTGGTTCTATCTGCCCTGGGTGGTGGTGCTGCTGCTGCCCTGGTCCCTTTTCCTGCCCAGCGCCATCGTGGATCAGCGTTTCTGGCTGCGTCGACGCTGGCGATCTGCGGGGGGCGACCCCAGCGGGCTGGGCCTTTTCCTGCTGCTCTGGCTGGTGCTGATCGTGGCCTTCTTCTCCGCCGCCGCCACCAAGTTGCCCGGGTATGTCCTTCCGGCCCTGCCCGCGGGCAGTCTGCTGGTGGCCCTGTTCTGGCGACCCCTGCCGGAGTCCTGTGATGGCCCGTCTCCATCCAGGGGCCACGCCGGCGCCAGGATCGCCGCCACCTTCGAGGTGCTGTTGCTGGCCGCCATGGCGGTGGCGGCTGCCCTCGCCCCGGGCTGGGTGGCCGGAGATCCCGCCTATCCGGCCTTCGGCGCGGCCCTGCAGGCCTCCGGCCTGCCCCTGGTGCTCTGCCTCTGTCTGGGGCTGACCGCTCTCGCTCTGCTGCTGATGCTGCTGCGGTCGGCGCCGTCGAGGTGGCTCTGGGCTCCCAGTCTGGCCGGCTTCCTGGCGGTCCTGGCGCTGGTGATCGCCCCTCTCGCTCCGTTGCTTGACCGGGAGCGGCAGCTTCCCCTGCGGCAGATGGCTCGGCTGGCCCAGGTCCAGGGCCGCCCGGCCGAGCCCCTGTTGATTGTCGGCACCAAGCGTTACAGCATCCTGTTCTACGGAGAGCCCGAAGCGGTCTTCGTCTCCGGGCGACGCCACATCAACGAGCTCGGGCTTCAGGATCAGGTGGGCTCCTCGGCCTCACCATCCAGCCCCACCGTGCGACTGCTGGGGGATCGCCGGGCTCTCGAGAGGCTGGCCCTGGCCGGCGAAGGCATCGAGCGGCTGGCCCAGAAGGGGGAACTGGCCCTCTGGCGGGTGCCGCGTCACCTGCTTCAACCGTGATGCGCTTCGTTCTCCTGCCGAGAGACAAGATTCTTCTCCCCCTGTGCATGGCTCTCCTGGTGGGGCTCCACAGGGCCGTGGCCCCTGGCCGTCCCCTGGCGAGACTGGACGCCGAGATCCTGGGCTGGCTCGGTGATCACCTCCGCGGTCCCGTGGGGGATGGCCTGGCTCAGGTGTACAGGTTGAGTGGTGTCGGCTTCACTGCCGTTCTGGTGGTGATGGCCCTGATCCACATCGTTCTCCATCGCTGGTGGCGGGATCTGCGCCTGCTGGTGATGGCCAGCGGCGGCATCCTGATCCTTGTCGATCTGGTCTTCAAACCCCTGTTCAGCCGCAGCCGGCCCCCCGAGAAGCTGCTGCCGGTGGATGGGCACAGCTTTCCCAGCGGTCACGCCGCCGGTGCGGTGGCCTTCTACTTCGCCATGGTGGTGATCCTGGCCTCCCACCATCCCCGCCTGCGGCGGCCCCTGGCGATCGGAGCCTGCCTTTGGGTGGGACTGGTCTGGTTGAGCACCCTCTTCGTGCGGGCCCACTGGCCCACGGACCTGCTGGCCGGGGGAGCGGTCGGTCTTGCCTGGCTCACCGTCTGCCTCGGCTTCTGGCGCCAGGCCCCGCCGGCGGCCCTCCAGAGTGGCCCCAACCCTCCGCCCCCCACCCCTTGAACCCTGCCCATCCCTTCACCGGCCTGGCCAGTCTGCGGGGTCTCCGCACGGCCCCCGTGCTGGAGGACGACCAGGGCCAGCAGCTGCTTCAGGAGCTCAGCCCCCTGCTGGCGGCCTGTGGCTGGTTCACGGTCGGCATCATGGCGCCCTCCTCCGCGGCGGCGCTGGCGGCCCTGCGGCACCTCGAGACGGCCCTGGGCTGGCCGGCGCTCCAGCCGGCGGAGGAGTCCGATCGGAACGGGGATGGCCGAGGCACGGACGACGGGGATGGGCCCGTGTTTCTCAAGGGCAACCAGCGCAACGGCCTCTTCCGACTGCGCCGGGAGGATGGTCTCGGCGAAGGGATCCTGATCACGGGCCACGAGGCCGCCGATCCGGCGGTGGAGGACACCTGGGGCCCCCTGCCCCTCGATCTTTTCGCCTGATCCCATCCGCGGATCACGTTCCGCCCCCCGGCCGGGGAGCCAGGACGGTCGGTCCCTAGGCTGAGCGGCTGTTGCCTGGCAGCCGTCGCTGCCGCCCCAAGCGCCCGATGACCAGCTCCACCCTGCGCATCGCCTCTCGCCGCAGTCAGCTGGCCATGGTCCAGACCCACTGGGTGCGAGACGAACTGGCCCGGGCCCATCCCGCACTGGCGATCTCGATCGAGGCCATGGCCACCCAGGGAGACAAGATCCTCGATGTCGCCCTGGCCAAGATCGGCGACAAGGGTCTGTTCACCAAGGAACTGGAGGCCCAGATGCTGGTCGACCGGGCCGACATCGCGGTGCACAGCCTCAAGGACCTGCCGACCAACCTGCCCGAGGGGCTGATCCTGGGCTGCATCACCGAAAGGGAGGATCCCGCCGATGCCCTGGTGGTCCACGAGCGGCATCGGGACCAGAACCTCTCCACCCTTCCCGAGGGCAGCGTGGTGGGCACCAGCTCCCTGCGGCGGCTGGCCCAGCTGCGCCACCACTATCCCCATCTGGTGTTCAAGGATGTGCGGGGGAATGTGATCACCCGTCTGGAGAAGCTCGACGCCGGTGTCTACGACTGCCTGATCCTGGCGGCAGCCGGACTGAGCCGGCTGGGGCTGGGGGATCGCATCCATGAACTGATCGACCCTCGGATCTCCCTCCATGCGGTGGGTCAGGGGGCCCTGGGGATCGAATGCCGCGAGGGCGACAGGACCGTGCTGGAGACCATTGCCGTGCTGGAGCACCTGCCCACGGCCCGCCGCTGTCTGGCCGAACGGGCCTTCCTGCGCAGCCTGGAGGGGGGCTGCCAGGTGCCCATCGGAGTCAACACCGCCTTCGAGGGCGAGGAGCTGGTGCTGACAGGCATGGTGGCCAGCATCGACGGCCAGCGTCTGCTGCGCGACAGCTGCCGTGGACCGGCCAGCGATCCGGAGGCGATCGGCGAGGCGCTGGCGGAAACCCTGCGCTCCCAGGGGGCCGGCGAGATCCTGGAGGAGATCTTTGCCAGCGTCCGTCCCGAGCGCTGAGCCTTCCGGCTCCCCGGCTGCACGGCCCCCCTCCTGGGGCGCCGATGCCGACCTGAGGGGTCTGCCCTTTCAGTGGAACCTGCTGGCCTGGGCGGCCCTGGTCGGCACCCTGACGGGGCTGGCGGTGGTGACGTTCCACGAGCTCCTGGGTTTCATCAACAACTTCCTGTTCGGTCCCTTCGTGGAGGGCCTCCTGGTGATCGGGCGTTCCACCCCCGCCGCCTCCGCCCCGCCGCCGACGATCGATCTACCGCCCCTGGCGGCTGATGGCGGCACTCCTCTGAAGGCACTGCTGCAGCTCGGTCTCGACGGCATCGGCCTGATGGCAGCGGCCCCGGCGCCGCCCGCCCCACCCCCCATGAGCGGGCCGACGCCACCGGACTGGCTCGCCCTCTGGCCTGTGGTGGTGGTGCCCACCCTCGGTGGTCTGGCGGTGGGCCTGCTGCGCCACCTGGCCGGCAGCATCGGGCCGGGGCTCTCCAGCCTGATGGCCATCGCCGACGGCCGTCAGGGGGGGGAGCCGCGACTCCCCGTGCTGCGCCTGGCGGCCGCTTCCCTCAGCCTGGGCAGCGGCGCCTCCCTGGGGCCGGAAGGCCCGAGTGTGGAAGGGGGCGGCAACATCGGCCTCTGGGTAGCCCTCAGGGGCAGGCTCTCCCCTCAGGCCCAGAAGGCCCTGGTGGCGGCGGGCGTGGCGGCGGGCCTGGCGGCGGGATTCAAGGCCCCGATCGCCGGGGTCTTCTTCGCCTTCGAGGGCAGCTACAGCGCCATTCCCGGTCGTCCCAGCCTGAGGGCGGTGCTGGTGGCGGCGGTGGCCTCCGCCCTGGTCACCCAGCTCTGCCTCGGAGACACGCCGATCCTGCGGCTGCCCGCCTACGAGGTGCGCTCCCCGCTGGAGCTCCCCCTTTACCTGGGGCTTGGAGTGCTGGCCAGCCTGATGTCGTGGCTGCTGATCCGTCTGCTGGCGGCGGGGCGCGACGAGCGGGTGCAGGACCTGATGCGGCGGCTGCCGCCGGGGCTGCCCACGGCGCTGGGGGGGGCGGCCCTGGGGGGCATGGCCCTGGTGTTTCCCCAGGTGCTGGGGGTGGGCTACGACACGATCGAAGCCCTGCTGGGCCGGGACGGCGGCATCCCCCTGCTCACCCTGGTGGCCCTGATCGGAGTGAAGCTGGTGGCCACCACGGTCAGCAACGCCACCGGCTTCGTGGGTGGTGGCTTCGCCCCGTCCCTGTTTCTGGGCGCCGTGCTCGGCAACTGTTACGGCCAGGTGCTGGGCAGCGGTGGACTCGAGCTGCCCGTGGCGGAACCCCCCGCCTACGCCATGGTCGGTATGGCCGCGGTGCTGGCGGGCAGCGCCCGGGCTCCACTCACCGCCCTGCTGCTGCTGTTCGAGCTCACCCGCGACATCCGCATCGTGCTGCCGCTGATGGCGGCCGCCGGACTGAGCGCCGCTCTGGTGGAACGCTGGCAGGGGATCCACGATCCCGGGCTGCTGGGTCCCGATCCTCTCGAGGAACGCCGTCGCGGTCAGCTTGCGGAGATCGGCATCGAGGAGGCTTTCGAGCCGGAGGCCCCGCTGGTGTTACCGGCCTCCATGGGGGCGGTAGCAGCGCTGTCGCAGCTGATCGACAGCCACGGCCACTGCCTGCTGGTGGAGGAGGCCGGCCTCACCATGGGCCTGATCACCCTGGCCGATCTGCAACGCGCCCTGGCCTCGGAGCTGGTCCGTCAGGATCCGCTCGTGCTCAGGGAGTGTCTGCGTACGGAGCTGATCTGGCTGCCTGCCGGGGTGAAACTCGACCGCCTCGAAGATCAACTGGGACCGAACGGTCTGCGGCAGTTGCCTGTGTATGCCGTTGGGGAGGGGACCGGCGGCCATCTGCCCCACGGCCTACCCCCAGGGGGCTTGTCCGTCGGGTTGCTGCGGGGAGTCGCCAGCCGGGACGGGATGGCCAGAGCCCTGGCCAGGAGGCTTCAGGCCGCTTCGGACCGGTCGGCCATGAGGGCCTCGGCCACGGGATCCGCCTGAGAAAGGAGCCCGAGGATGCGCTGGAGATCCAGTTCGGACAGCTCGCCATCGTTGCCCCATTTCAGCGAGGTGCTGTTCAGCTGATCCATCATGGGTTGGCTGCCGGGGTCGAACATGGGGTGGGGAACGCGGCTTCGAGGGAAGCCGCTGAAAACTGATGACTCAGATTAGGTGTTCTAACCCTTACATCAAAAGCTTTCAGAGGGATCTCCAGAATCTCTTCGGTCTGTGGACTCCTTGCCAGGGATCGCTTCCGGTGGCTCAGGGTTTGACGACCACCGGGGTGCCCACGTCCACCTGATCGAACAGGGCCCGGACGTGGGGGGTGAGCATCCGGACACAGCCGTTGGTCACGGCGGAGCGGGAGGTGACGGTCCAGGCCCAGGCGCTGGGCGTGCCGTGGATGCCGTACTGGTTGAGACCGCTCTTCTTGAAGCCGATCCAACGGTCACCAAGGGGACCATTGGGGCCTTTGGTGGGATTGATCTTGCCGCTCTTGGTGCTCTGGTACTGGGGATTGACAACCTTCGTCTTCACCTGGAAACGCCCCTTGGGGGTGGGGTTGGCGGCATCTCCGATCGCCACGGGCCAGCTGCCCAGCACCTTGCCGTTGTCCCGAAGGCTGATGGTGCGTTTGCCCAGTTCCAGCACGATTTCACGGGTGCTGGTCACCGCAGCGGTGGCCGGGGTGGCCGAAGGGGCTGCCAGGGAAGGAATTCCCGCGGAAGGAGCGATGGATCCAGCTGCCCCCTCCGCAGGGCTGACACCTGCCGCTGGGGCGCTCACCGCTGTGGCCGGTGCCGTGACGGCTGCGGCGGCGGCAGGTACAGCAGCGGGGAGTTCGACGGCCAGGGCTCCTGATGCCGTGGTCGCCCCCCAGCCGGTGGTCAGGAGGAGAAGCAGGGCCAGGGGGCGCGGCATGGCTGGAGCGAAGACGGGGGAAGGAGCCCCGCGGGGCGGCGGGCGTCGCAGAGGACGTCAGCCGACCAGTCGGGGAGCGATTTCCGAACCATAGCGAGCTTCGCACTGCTTGATGATGCGGACGGCTTCGCCACTGTCATGGAATCCGTTGACCTTGCAGGTGCCGGGTTTCTTCAGGTCCTTGTAGTGCTCCCAGTAGTACTGGGTCTCCTTGAGCCAGTGGTCGCCGAGCTGGGTGTAGCTGATGATGTGATCCATGCGCTTGTCGTCGGCGAGCACGGCGATCACCTTGTCGTCCACCTCACCGCCGTCGTCGAAGCACATGATGCCGATGATGCGGGCCTCCACCAGGCTGCCCGGCACCAGGGGCTCGGTGACGCCGACGATCTCGATGTCGAGGGGATCGCCATCCTCGTCCCAGGTGCGGGGGATGCAGCCGTAGGCGAAGGGATAGGCAAGGGAGGAATAGCCCACCCGATCCAGCTTCAGGTGACCGGTCTCGGTGATCAGCTCGTATTTGTTGATGGTGCTGGAGTTGAGCTCCACGATGGCGTTCAGCCGCAGCTCGGCCTCATCGGCGAAGGCCGGCAGCACATGCAGCAGGTTCAGCATCGTGCGGCTGGGGGCGTGGTCGATGTTCGCCATGGGGGGGCCATTTTCTGCGGCGGCATCTTACGCAGCCAGGCAGGGTCGGCTCACGAAGCGTCGGTCAGGGTGTTGACCTTCGATCGGAGGTAGGCCAGGAAGGGTTCGGCGCTCAGAGGCCGTCCCGTCACCCTCTCGACGAGCTCCTCTCCGTTCACCGACCGGCCCAGGGGCCAGATCGACCTGGCGAGCCAGGCCTGCAGAGCGGATTCCTCTCCCGCCCTCAGCAGACTGTCGATCGAGCCGATCTCCTGCTCCAGGGCCTGGGAGATCTGGGCGCTGATCAGATGGCCCAGGGCGTAGGAGGGGAAATAGCCGAAGAGGCCCTCGGCCCAGTGGATGTCCTGAAGACAGCCCTCGGCGTCGGTCTTCGGCTGGAGGCCCAGCAGCTCCTGCAGCCGCCGGTTCCATTGGCCGGGCAGATCCTCCACCGGCATCTCCTGCTCCAGGAGGGCCAGTTCCAGCTCGTAACGCAGCACGATGTGGAGGGTGTAGCTGAGCTCGTCGGCTTCCACCCGGATCAGGCCTGGCCGGAGCGGATTGAGGGCGCGCCAGAAGCCAGAGGCGTCCTCCCATGGGTCGGCCCCCAGGCCCTGGCGGAACCGGGGATGCCAGCGCTCGGCGAAAGCCCGGCTGCGGGCCACCCGGCACTCCCAGAAGAGCGACTGGGACTCGTGCACCCCCATCGAGGTGGCCTCCCCCAGGGGCCAGGGGAAGAAATGCTCGCCTGTGCGGGGCAGGCCCTGCTCGTAGAGGGAGTGGCCCCATTCATGGGCGGTGGCCAGGAAGGCCGAGAACGGCTGGCGGCGCACCACGCGGGTGGTGATGCGGAAGTCCTCGGGGCCCACGGTGCAGGAGAAGGGGTGGGCGGAGCGGGAACGCTGGCAGCGACGTCCGTCGTAGCCCCAGCTGTCGAGCAGCTCGCTGCAGAGCTGCTCCTGCAGGGCCTCCGGCAGATCGCCGTCGGCCGGGCCGGTGGTGAAGGCCCCTGAGGCGGCCTGCTCCAGCAGAGCCGGGATCCCGGCTTCGAGAGGCGCGAAAAGCTCCGCCAGCCGCGCCTTGCCGATGTCGGGCTCGAAGGGCTGGGCCAGGATCTCCCAGGGGCTGCGGGCCACCGGCTCGGCCGCTGCCAGCTGATCGGCCTGCTCCCGGCGCAGGCCGATCAGCTCGCGCAGCGCCGGCGCGAAGGAGGAGAAGTCATTGGCCGCCCTGGCCTCCTGCCAGATCGCATTGCCGCGGGACTGGGCCATGGCCAGGGCGGACACCAGGGCCGGATCGAGGCAGCGCTGGCGGTTCAGCTCCAGCCGCAGCAGCTCCAGGTTGCGCTGCCGCTCCGGCGATGCCGTCGCCTCCAGCTCAGCCTCGGCGGCCGTCACCAGATCGGCATAGGCCTCAGAGCTCTGCCGTTCGTGCAGCTGACTCGCCAGCAGGGCCAGCTGCTCGCCGCGCCAGGGGGCGCCGGCGGCGGGCATCACCGTGTTCTGGTCGTAGTACAGCGCACTGCTGATCGAGCCCAGCAACCGGGTGGTGTGCAGGTGCCGCTGGAGCGCATCGAGGGCCGGAGCCATGGAGGCCATGACGGAGGACGAGGCAATGGCGCCAGCATGCCGCCGGACACCACCCCGCCGCCGCCGGCGCCATGGTGGAGATTCCTTCTCCCGTCACCGGATCGATGCATCCCCCTTCCCCGGAGCAGGCCCTGGTGCTCGCGGCCATCGAACGGTTCATGGCCGACCCCGACCTGGCCCTGGAAGACCAGGCCGGCGAAGCCGAAGCCGGTGACGTGCTCGGCGCCATCCTGCGCGCCCTGACCCTTGTTCTGCCGCTGGAGGAGATCGAGGTGGCGGTGACCGGGCTGCTCGCGGTCCACTGCGACCAGCTCGACGACGACACCCAGCTGGTGCTGGAGGCTCTGCTCACAGCGATCGAGCGGGACGACGACGAGATGGCCCTCGACAGCCTGCTGGCCAGTGAGGCCAGCCTGCTGGAGGCCAATGCCCTCGACGGCAATTACCTGCTGGTGTGGGATCCGGCCGACGTTTCGCCCCTGCGGGAGATGGAGATCCTCGACGTGCTGGAGCGCTACCCCTGCCGTGGCGAGGCGGCCCGCTGGACCTGCGATGACTTCGTGGCCCTGCTGGAGGGGAAGATCCTTCAGTGGCGCAAGACCATGGTCGCCCTGGAAATCCTGCAGGAGCAGCCCGACACCCTGCCCACCGCCAGCACCATGGTGCTGCTGGTCCCAGAGGATCCCGAGGCTCCCCTCGAGCAGCTGGAGGTGGGGGTGACCCTCAGGGCCGGGGCCGGAGGCTGAAGGGGGTCAGGCGGGCGGGTTCCAGTGGAGTCGCATCGGCACGTTTCCCTCCAGGCTCACTTTCACCGGGCAGGTCTCGCCGGCTCGAACCAGCAGATTCCGCTGGCTGGGTTCCAGGCCGGCCGGCAGGTCGATCCAGGCCTCCAGCAGGGCGATGCGGCGCACACCGCCGCTGCTCATGCTCTTCTCCACCCGCACCTGGGCACCCTCCAGGGCGATGCCGTGGCGTTCCGCCACGATGCCCATCACCGTCAGCACACAGGTGGCCAGGGCCGTGCCCACCAGATCGGTGGGGGAGAAGGCCTCCCCCTTGCCCTGGTTGTCGACGGGGGCATCGGTGATCAGCGCCGATCCGGAAGCGGCGTGGGTGGCCGCACAGCGCAGGGAGCCCTCGTAGCGGCAGGTGATCGTCGTGGGCATGGAGAGCGGGGCGACGGACGCGCCATCAGGCTGGCAGGGGCTCTCGCCCTAGGTTGACCGCCTCGTGCCCTGGGGCCTTGACGCCGATCCTGCCCATGGCCAGCCCCCCCGTGCAGTCCCTGGCGGAGACGATCCGGCTGGCGGTGACGCCGGTGTTCCTGCTGGCGGGTATCAGCGGTCTGCTGGGGGTGATCACCACCCGCCTCTCCCGCATCATCGACCGGGCCCGGCTGATCAAGGCCCGGGAAGGGCCGGGCAGCCTGGCCCAGGAGCGGGAACTGGAGGGGGAACTGGCGATGCACCGTCGTCGCATGGGCCTGGCCTCGGGGGCCTTCGCCTGTGCCACCACCAGCTTCCTGCTGGTGGCGATGGTGGTGATGGTGCTCTTCCTCAGCACCCTGGCCTCGATCGATCTCACTCTCCTGGTGACCCTGCTGTTCGTGCTGGCGATGGGGTCGCTGATGGCGGCGGTGACGCTGCTGTTGCGGGAGGTGCAGCTGGGCAGCCGTGCCCTGCGGCGCTTCTGAGATCCCACCGGACTCCCTGGCGCCCCTGCGAAGCCCTGCGGGCAGCCCCGTATCAGCTCGTCACCAGGCCGATCTCCTCGAGCAGTTGCCGCTGCTGGCGGGCGCTCACGAAGCGATGGGCGGCCATGGCGCCGCTCACCGCCACCGGCGGCACGCCGATGCCTGGGAACACCCCGGCGCCGCAGAGCACCAGCCCTTCGAGCGGAGTGGTTCCCCCCGGAAAGGGGCCGCCGTCGGCGGGCCAGGCCGGGCCGTAGCTGCCCTGGTGAGTGTTGAGGTAGTGGCGGTGGGTGAGGGGGGTGCCCTGCAGTTCGATCACCACCCGCTCACGCCAGTCGGGCAGCACCCGGGCGAGGGCCTCGCCGAAGACGCTGCAGCGCTCGGCCTTGAGGGCTTCATAGGCGGGGGTGCCGCGCTCCAGACCCTGCCACAGCTCCCAGGGTTCATTGGCCGGGGTGTAGCCGTGCAGCACCTGATGGCCCGAGGGGGCGAGGGAAGGGTCGAGCAGGGAGGGCATCGAGAGCACCACCATGTTGCGATCGGCCCTGACGCCCCGCTGCCAGTCGCCCACCCAGACGTGGTGGATCGGCAGGGCCCCAGGATCCGGCCCCCGCAGGGCCAGGTGCCAGTGCAGGAAGCTGGCGCAGGCCGGTGTGGCCGCCTGGCGCCGCCGCCAGCGGGACGGCACGGACCCCTCCGGCAGCAGGGGCAGCAGATCCCAGGGACTGGTGTTGGCGATCACCCCCCGCCTTGCCGTGAGGCGCTCTCCGTTCGCCAGCCGCACCCCGGCCGCCCGCCCCTGCTCGATCAGGAACTCCGCCACCGGCGCGCCCGTGCGCAGACGGCCGCCATGGCGCTCCAGTCCGCGTACAAGAGCCGCTGCCACGGCCCCGCTGCCGCCGATGGGGTAGTCGAGGCAGGCGTCGGGTTCGAACCATTCCCCGAACAGGGTGGCCATGGCGGCGGCGCTGGTCTGGTCCATGGCCAGACCTGAGATCAGGAAGCAGAGAAGGTCGACCCAGTGGAGCAGGAACGGATCCCGCAGATGGCGGCGGGCGATCGGGCCGAAGGCGCCCCCCAGGCCGGCCAGCCGGCCCGCCTGGCCGAGCAGGCGCAGGGCCTCGCCGCCTCCCAGGGTGGTGGCCAGGCCTGCCCCGGGACGCAGGGCCAGCAGGGGCAGGGACCGGGCCGCCTCGCAGCTGGGCCGCAGGACCTCCAGGAAGCGGGCCCATTCCTCAGCCGCGGCCGGCCCGCGCAGATCGTTCACCATGGCCAGAAACGGCTCGGCGCCCACCCCCACCCGCAGGGAGCCCTCCGGCAGCAGCAGGCCCCAGTCGGTGTAGGTGGCCACCGGCACGGTCTCCCCCACCGCCCGCAGCACCTGGGTCAGGGGATTGGTGCTGGGCCAGCGGCCCAGGCCGCTCCAGAGGGACGGACCGGATTCGAAATGAAAGGCGCCGCGACGAAAACCGTGGGCCGCCCCGCCTGGGGTGGTGTGGGCCTCCAGCACCAGCACTTCCAGGCCATGGCGGGCGGCGATGGCGCCGGCACAGAGGCCGCCGAGGCCGCTGCCCACCACGATCAGATCCGCCGTCATGCTGCCGTCCGGCGGCTGAAAAGGGGTGGATCCCCGGCGGATGGAGTGAGGCAGATCTGGACGGGGCTGCTCCATACGGTGCATTAGATCCTATGCATATTTCCTACGGATTCCCTCCCCGCTGAAGCCGTCCTACCTGGCTAGGGTCTCAAATTCACGATAAGAATTACGTTGTCTCAGGGCCTTTCTACTGCTGCCCTGCGCGATTCCTCGCCAGCCGTGCCACCCCTTCCCCAGGCAGGTCAGCTGCCGATCACCCGGCTGAGATTTGAGTTGACGCCCTTCATGGACAGCAGCAATCTGCGGGCCGCCTGGCAGATCGTCAACACCGTGATTCCCTACGGGGCGCTCTGGCTGGTGGCTGCCTGGAGCCGGGTGCACGCCCCGCTGCTGCTGGTCCCCAGCCTGGCCCTGATGGTGCTGCTGCTGGCCCGCTGTTTCTCTCTGATGCACGACTGCGGCCATTACTCCCTGTTCCGCCAGCGGCGAGCGAACCGGGTGGCCGGCTTCCTGCTGGGGGTGCTCAGTGCCATCCCCCAGTACCCCTGGTCCCGGGGCCACGCCTATCACCACCGCCACAACGGGGACTGGGAGAAGTATCAGGGTCCCTCGGCGCTGGTGACCAGCACCGCTTTCGCCGAACTCAGCCCCGGCGCCCAGCGGCTCTACCGCTGGCTGCGCCATCCGGCGATGCTCTTCCCAGGAGGTTTCTTCTATCTGGTGATCAAGCCCCGCCTGGCCCTGCTGCTGGGGATGGCCGGGTTCTTCCCCCATCTGGCCGCCTGCCTGCGAAGCCCCGAGAGGATGGGTCTCCGGCAGATCCTCTCCAGCTACCGCTCCAGGCACTGGTACACCCCGATGGAATTCTGGGATCTGCTCGGCAACAACATCGCCGTGATCGTTTCCTGGTGGTTGATGGCCCGCTGGCTCGGCGCGGGTGTCTTCTGGTCGATCTACACCCCGGTGATGGCCTGCGCGGCGGCCATCTTCATCTGCATCTTCTTCGTGCAGCACAACTTCCCGGGCTCCTACGCCCATACCACCGAGGGCTGGAACGAGATGGCCGGGGTGCTCGAGGGCACCAGCGATCTGGACCTTCCGGCAGTGCTGAACTGGTTCTCGGCCGACATCGGCTGCCACGCGATTCATCACCTCTCGGCCCGGATCCCCAACTACCGGCTGAGGGCCGCCCAGGCCCGCAACAGCCACCTGCTCGGTGGCGTGCGACGGCTTTCCCTGGCCGACATCCCCGCCTGCTTCACCTACATCCTGTGGGATCCCCAGGCCAGCCGGCTGACCACCATCGATGGCGCCGCCTCTGCCCCTTCCGCCGCGGCAGCCTGATCATGGCCGGCGTTGCTAGGCAGGGGGGCCTTCCCCCCACCGCTGATGTTGCGACAGAGCCTGCTGCAGCTGCAGCTTTCCACCCCCGGGGAGGGCTTCACCGACGTCACGGTGGCTCTGAACGGCCAGATCGCCGCCAGTGGCCTCAGGCTCGGCACGGCCACGATCGCCTCGCAGCACACCTCGTGCTCCCTGACGGTGAATGAGAACGCGGATCCGCGGGTGCTGGAGGATCTGGCCGCCTACCTGCGGGCCCTGGTGCCCCAGGAGGGGGTGCGCCCCCTCAGCGGTCTGGGGGATCGGCGGGCGTGGGTGCACGATGAGGAAGGACCGGACGACATGCCGGCCCACATCCGCACCGCCCTGACCTGCACGAGCCTCTCCCTGCCCTTCCAGTCCGGCCGGCTTCTGCTCGGTACCTGGCAGGCCGTCTACCTCTGGGAGCACCGCGCCCGCCCCCACCACCGCCGGCTCAGCCTGCATCTGGTCGGTGAATGAACCTCTGCCTCCTTCCCACCATGGCCGCCCAACCCCTGACCCCTTCCCAGATCGCTGACCTGCCCAGGGAGCTCCCCGAGTGGACCCTGCGTGAGGGCAAGCTGCACCGCGAACTGCGCTTTGCCGATTTCTCCGCCGCTTTCGGCTTCATGGCCCGGGTGGCCCTGGCGGCCGAGGCCATGGGCCACCATCCGGAGTGGTGCAATGTGTGGAACCGGGTGACGATCAACCTCACCACCCACGACACCGGTGGACTGTCGGACCTGGATCTGGCCCTCGCTCGCCGTATCGATGCGCTGGTCGGCTGAGCGGCTAAGCAGCGTCCGGGCGGAGCTGCAGCGCCAGGGCCACCCCTCACGCTTATCGCGACAGCTGCTTGAAATAGTCGTCATCCACCCCCGGCTTGCGCAGGCCTCCAGCCTGGCCCCTGGGCAGCATGCCGGCGAGGAAGGCGAAGCCGATCGCGTAGGCCACCGCGGAGATGGCGATGCGGATGGTTTCCTTCACCAGCCGATCGGGCTTCATGGCGGCCTGGGCCTCGACGCGCTGCATCAGTTGCCTGGAGGCCTGCTCGGCCCGCGCCAGCAGCATGTTGCGCAGCTCCGGCAGGGGAGTGCGCTGTTCGGCTGGTGAGAGGCCCGCATTCCTTCCGAACAGCTTCTGCATGCTGGCCTGCAGCTCCTGGTGGGTGGTGGCGGAGCTGATCGCCTGGCGCAGTTCGGCGAGCTTCTGGCTGGCCTGGCTGGCCTGTTGCTCCTGTTGGCCCGTGACGGTGGTGTAATAGCTCCAGCCGGCCCAGGCCTGCAGAGGAATCAGCAGCAGAAAAGTGATGGAGGCGGCCAGGGCCCAGCGGCGCAGGGCGTTCCGGCGTGCCCGGAGGCGCTGGCTGCCCGCATCGAACCAGAGTGCCAGGGGCAGCAGCAGGGCACCCACCAGGGCCAGGCTGGCGTTGTTGATCAGCGTGGCTGCGAGCTGAAGCTGCCACTGGGGATCCAGGAGCCTGGGGGGCAGGGCGACGGGTAGTACAGCGGCGAGGAACACCACCAGCAGCACGATCGAGAGGGCCGACAGGAGCCGGGCGAGGGAAACGCTGCGGGCGGCGGAGGGTGGGGGGCTGAGGCTCACGAATCCAGCTGGTGAAGGGAGCGCATCCAGGCGGCTCAGCCTATGGGGGCTCAGCGCGGAAGCCGGCGATCTCTTCAGGACGTTGGCAGATCGACCTGAGCCGGCTCGCTCAAGAACAGGGATGGCCACGATCGATCCCCTCCACCCTGCCGTGACGGGGCCATCTGAAGCGCCACCACTAGGTTTGGACTCTTGCGGAACGTTTCGGGGATCGCGGCGGACCCTGGCGAGAGATGCAGCTTGAGAGCCTGCCCGCCGGGTGGGCCTGGCAAGCCCGTGGACGCAGGGAGAGAAAACCAGGAGATGGATCGGTTCACGGCAGGAGGACCCCTCTGGGAAGATCCGCAGGCCCGGTTCGCCGGTAGGACGCCCCAGAGACCCGTGCACTGGATGAACGCCCTGTCCCGCCTCATCAAGCTCCCGGTGGCCCTGCTGCTGCCGTTGAGCCTTTCGTTGGCCAGCTGCGCGGTGCCCGATCTCTCCCGGGGCGATCAGCAGACCTCCTCATGGGCCGCAGGCGCAGGAACGGCGAGCACCAGCAAGCCGGCCACGGCCGACTACGCCGATGTGCTGCGCCGCCACGTGGATGAGCGCGGCCGGGTCGATTACGCCGCCCTGAAAGCCGATCGCGGCCCTCTCGATCGCTACGCCCTGTCGCTGGGCGCGATACCGAAGGCCACCTACGAGGGCTGGCCGGAGGCGGAGAAGATCGCCTTCCTGATCAATGCCTACAACGCCTTCACCCTGGTGTCGATCATCGATCGCTATCCGGTGAACAGCATCCGCGACATCCGCGGCGTCTGGCGCGGGCGCCGCTTTCCCCTGGCCGGACAGTCGCTCACCCTCGATGCCATCGAACACCAGATCCTGCGCAAGCAGTTCCAGGAACCCCGGATCCACCTGGCCGTCAACTGCGCCTCGATCGGTTGCCCGGTGCTGCGACCGGAGCCCTACAGCGGCGAGCGGTTGTCGCAGCAGCTCGACGAGCAGGGCAAGGCGATGGTGGTCGACCCGTCCCAGTTCCGCATCGACCGGGCCAGGGGCCGGGTGAACGTGTCGTCCGTGTTCAAGTGGTTCGGGGAGGATTTCGAGCCCCTTGCTGCAGAAGGCGGGACCATCGCCGGCCTCACGAAGCGCGAATCGGGGGTGGTGGCGTTTCTGATCCCCTACCTGTCCGCAGACGATCGCCGCTACCTGGAGAAGGGGGGATACAAGGTGGGCTATCTCGACTGGGACTGGGGCCTGAACGACACCAGCCGGGAGCCCGGATAGGGGGCGGATCCATCCAATCTCGGATCCATCCATCGCGGATCAATCCGATCACGGTGGTGGCGGGTAATCATCCAGCCAGGGCCGGATCCCAACAGCTGGTCGTGGCGGCTCACCCTTCCTCCTCCGACGCAACGGACTCTGAACCCATGAAACCTGTCACCTCCTCCGGTGCCGTCAGTACGGCCATCTCCGGCCTGCTCGCCCTGGGCCTGGTCGCCGCCACCGGCGGTGAAGCCCAGGCCGCCAAAGCGGGCATGGAGAAATGCGCCGGCATCGCCAAGGCCGGGATGAACGACTGCGGCACCAGCAAGCACGATTGCGCAGGGAACGCCAAAGTGTCCGGCGCCCCCGATGAATGGGTCTATGTCCCCACAGGCACCTGCAAGAAGATCGTGGGAGGGAAACTGAAGAAGGCCTGATTCTTGGGGGGCAGGATCATGGATGAAGGGGTCATGGCGGAAACGGCTGCCGTCACGGCGATTGCCGGAGCGGGAATCGGTCTGCGGCCGGTCCACTACGCCCCCATCCTTGAGCAGCTGCCGGAGATCCCCTGGCTGGAGGCCCTCTCCGACAACTATCTGGGCGGTGGCCTGCCCCTCCACCACCTGGAGCGCATCCGGGAGCACTACCCCCTCACCCTGCATGGGGTGGGGTTGTCCCTGGGCTCGGCCGATCCACTCAACAGCGACTACCTGGCGCGACTCAAGGCCCTGGCCGATCGGATCGAGCCCGTCCATGTGTCGGACCACCTGGCCTGGGTGTCGGTGGGGGGCACCTACCTCAACGATCTGGCCCCCCTGCCTTACACCGAAGCGGTGCTCGCCTACGTGGCGGAACGCATCGTCAGGGTTCAGGACCATCTTGGCCGCCGGATCCTGATCGAGAACCTCTCCCCCTACCTCCAGTTCTCCGGCAACGACCTGAGCGAATGGCAGTTCCTGCGGGAGCTGGTGATCCGGGCGGACTGCCACCTGCTGCTGGATGTGAACAACGTGCACGTGAATGCCGCCAACCACGGCTTCGATCCCCTCGACTATCTCGATGCCCTGCCGATCGAGCGGGTGAAAGAGATCCACCTGGCTGGCTATGAGGAGCAGGACAACTTTCTGTTCGACACCCACGGCCGCGCCGTGCAGGACCCCGTGTGGCAGCTCTATGGACAGTCCCTTGAGCGCTTCGGCCCTGTCCCCACCCTGATCGAGTGGGACACCGCCATCCCCACCCTCGAAATTCTTCTCGACGAAGCCAGGCACGCCGACCGTTACCTATGCCAGCACCACCCCCGGCCGCTCCCCGCGAGCTGAGCGAACTTCAGGGCCTGTTCCTGGCTGCGGTCAGCGGAGAGGATGGCGGCGCCCGCGAGCGGCTGGCGACGCGGCTGGAGCGCTCAGGAACGCTCTCGGTGCTCCAGGGGATCGAGGCCTATCGCACCAGCGTGGCCGGAAAGTGGCTGCGCAGCCTCGAGCAGATCTATCCGGTGTGCAGCCGGCTGGTGGGTCAGGAATTCTTCTCGGCGCTGGCCCGCCACTACATCCAGGCCCATCCCTCCCGCTCGCCGGATCTGGGGGATTTCGGATCTCATCTGCCGGCTTTCCTGGCGGACTTTGATCCCGCACGCGCCCTGATCTACCTGCCGGATGTGGCACGGCTGGAGTGGGACTGGCACCGGGTGTTCAACGGCGAGGATTCGCCACCGTTCGATCACCGGGCTCTGGCCGTGGTCGACCCGGAGCACTGGGGCAATCTGGTGTTCGCGCTGCCACGAAACAGTGTGCTGCTGCGTTCGGAGTTTCCCGTGCACCGGATCTGGCAGGCGAATCAGCCCGATTCCGCCGCCTACACCAACCTCAACAGCAACACCAACGCCCTCGAGGAAGACACGATCGATCTTGAGGAGGGTGAAGCCCGGCTCTTCCTCTGGCGCGACGGGGTGCAGACCCGCATCGACCTGCCGGGGGATGGGGAGTGGCGGGTGCTGGAGGCCCTGGCAGGGGGGGAACCCTTCGGAAGCCTCTGTGAGCGGCTGGCCGGCGGCACGCCCCCTGTGGATGTGAGTTCCCTGCTGCCCCGATGGGTGCAACGGGGCTGGATCACCGGGAAGGGGCTTCGGCTGGACCCTGCCGCGCCTGGATCAGACCAGAGCGGGCAGGGGGTGATCCGTGTTCGCCGCGGCTGCTGAGCGAAAGCACAGGCGTTCGGCTTCCACATCCACCGCGATGGTGCTGCCGGCCAGGAAGGTGCCCGCCAGGATCGCCTTGGCGATGGGGGTCTCCAGTTCCCGCTGGATGGCCCGCTTGAGGGGCCGGGCTCCGTAGACCGGGTCGTAGCCGACGGCGGCGAGCCAGTCGAGGGCGGCCTCGTCGAGTTGGAGGGTCAGCTTCCTGTCCTCCAGCCGCTTCGCCAGCCGTTGCACCTGCAGCACCACGATCTGGCGCAGCTCCTCCTCCCGCAGGCTGCGGAAGATGATCGATTCATCCAGCCGGTTGAGGAATTCCGGGCGGAAGTGGGAGCGCAGGGCCTCGTTGACCCGCTTCTCCATCTCTCCGTAGCGGGCAGGATCGCCGGCCAGATCGAGGATCGAGGCGCTGCCGATGTTGCTGGTGAGGATCAGCACCGTATTGGTGAAATCCACCGTGCGGCCCTGGCCATCGGTGACGCGGCCGTCATCGAGGATCTGCAGCATCACGTTGAACACGTCGGGGTGGGCCTTCTCCACCTCGTCGAAGAGGATCACGGCGTAGGGCCGTCGCCGCACCGCTTCGGTGAGCTGGCCGCCCTCCTCGTAGCCCACGTAGCCCGGAGGGGCGCCGATGAGCCGGCTGACGGCGTGCTTCTCCATGTATTCGCTCATGTCGATGCGCACCATGGCCTCCTCGCTGTCGAACAGCTGGGCCGCCAGGGCCTTGGAGAGCTCGGTCTTGCCGACCCCGGTGGGGCCGAGGAACAGGAAGCTGGCGATGGGGCGGTTGGGGTCGGACAGGCCGGCCCGGGAGCGCTGGATGGCATCGGCCACCGCCGTGACGGCCTGTTCCTGGCCGATCACCCGGGTGTGCAGTTCCTCCTCGAGATGCAGCAGTTTCTCCATCTCCGACTGCACCAGCTTGCTGACCGGGATGCCGGTCCACTTGGCGATCACCTCGGCGATGTCGTCCTCGGTGACCTCCTCCCGCAGCAGGTTCTTCTCGCCGGCATGGGCGCTGAGCTCCGCTTCGCGGGCGGCCAGCTTCTTGTTCAGCCCGGCCAGGGTGCCGTATTCCAGCTCGGCGGCCTTGTTGAGGTCGTAGCTGCGCTTGGCCTGCTCCACCTGGAGCTGCACCTGCTCGATCTCCTCCTTGAGGGCGGAGAGTTCGTCGATCGAGCCCTTCTCCTTCTGCCACTGGGCGTTGAGGCTGCTCTGCTGCTCGGCCAGCTCGGCCAGCTCCTTCTCCAACCGTTCCAGCCGCTCGCGGCTGGCGGGATCCGATTCGCGTCCGAGAGAGAGTTTTTCCATCTCCAGCTGCAGGATGCGGCGGTCGAGTTCGTCGATCTCCTCCGGCTTGGAGGTGATCTCCATCTTCAGCCGGGCCGCCGACTCGTCCATCAGGTCGATGGCCTTGTCGGGCAGGAAGCGATCGGCGATGTAACGGCTGCTCAGCACCGCGGCCGCCACCAGGGCGTTGTCGGCGATGCGCACACCGTGGTGCACCTCGTAGCGCTCCTTCAGGCCGCGCAGGATCGAGATGGTGTCCTCCACCGTCGGCTGATCCACGAACACCTGCTGGAAGCGCCGCTCCAGGGCCGGATCCTTCTCGATGTGCTGGCGGTGCTCATCCAGGGTGGTGGCACCGATGCAGCGCAGTTCGCCCCGGGCCAGCATCGGTTTGAGCAGGTTGCTGGCATCCATGGCGCCTCCGGTGGCGCCGGCCCCCACCACCGTGTGGATCTCGTCGATGAACAGCACGATCTGGCCTTCGCTGGAGGTGACCTCCTTGAGCACGGCCTTGAGCCGTTCCTCGAATTCGCCGCGGTACTTGGCGCCGGCGATCAGGGCACCCATGTCGAGGGCGATCAGCTGGCGGTTCTGCAGGGCCTGGGGTACGTCGCCGTTGACGATCCGCTGGGCGAGACCCTCCACGATCGCCGTCTTGCCGACCCCCGGCTCACCGATCAGCACAGGATTGTTCTTGGTGCGGCGGCTGAGGATCTGAATCGTGCGGCGAATCTCCTCGTCGCGGCCGATCACCGGATCCAGCTTGCCGTCGCGGGCGGCGGCGGTGAGGTCGCGGCCGTATTTCTCGAGCGATTCGTAGGTGCCCTCGGGGTTCTGGTCGGTCACCCGCTGGCTGCCCCGCACCGCCAGAACGGCTTCCTTGAGCTTCGCCCCATCCGCGCCGGCCTGAGAGAGCAGCTGGCGGCCGCAGCGGTCATCCCCGGCCAGGGCCAGGAGCAGGTGCTCCACGGCGATGTAGCTGTCCTCGAATTCCTTCTTCAGGGCATCGGCCCGATCCAGCACCGCGTTCAGACCCTTGCCCAGGTACACGTTGTCGGGGCTGGCGGCCAGGCTGGGCTGGCTGGCGATGAAGGCCTCCAGCTTCTGGCCCAGGAGGCCCAGATCCACGCCGGCCTTCTCCAGGATCCGGCTGGCCAGATCCTGCTGGGCCAGCAGGGCAGCGAACAGGTGCTCGCTCTCCATCTGCTGCTGGCGCTTCTGCTGGGCCAGTTGCTGGGAGGCCACCACGGCGCCCCAGGCCTTTTCGGTGAACAGTTCGGCGGTGGGATGCATGGATCGGTTCCTCCCTGGGGACAGTCGCTGAAACCAACGTATGAATCCTGCCCTGATCAGCCGAGTGGGAGGACCGAACCGCTGCGTTCGGCCCTCCTCCCGGGAGGTGTGGAGGCCGAACCGACTGGGTGGGGGAGCCGCCCTGCCCGGGTTCCCCACCCTGCCGTGGGAGCTCAGGGCAGGGGCACCCGAGTGCCGTGCTTCTTGCCGCACAGCTGGCTGGGGCAGCCGTCGGGCCCGTAAAAGGCATCGGCCGCCGACAGGCAGCCCATGGCGTTCTTGCGGGCCACCTGGGCCGGGGCGATGCGCAGGGGCTGGAGCACCTGCTCCCGGCGCGGGACCACCAGCCGGCAGGAGGGGGGAGGCAGGCCGGGGGTCGCCTGGATGGCCGATGGCTGGTTGGGGGAGAACTCCTGGGCCGGCCCTGGCAACGGCGCCAGGGGCCACAGCCCCGCCACCAGCGCCAGCGCGGCCGAAGCCAGGGAGGCGGCGGGGATCGCCATGGGGGGAATTCGGCTTACGTCCATTCTCGCTTCCGTCCGGGGCTTTCAGCCAGTGCCTAGCGTCTGGCTCCTGTTTCTCGCCCCCACCGATGGCTTCCTCCGCCGACGATCAGGCCCTGGTGGCCGAACTGGCCCGCCAGTCCCTCGCTCTCGATGGCAGCGGCACCGAACCGGAGCGGGACTGCTGGCGGGCCGTGCATCGCCACGTGCACGGGATGCTCCCTTCGGAGTACGACATCCGTGAGGTGCCAGAGGAGCTTTATCTGGCGGTGCTGGCCGCCCGCCGCTCCCTGGCCTGACGGCATGAAAAAGCCCCGGCGAAGCCGGGGCCAGGAGGGGAAAACTGCAGCAATGGCCTGCTGAGCTGAACTAAGTGCCTGACCGGATCAGGCCCAGCCTTTGGAGGCCATCTCGTCGACGTAGGCCGCCACATCGGCGATGTCGGCATCGGTGAGCTTGCCGAGGAAGGCGGGCATGGCGTTCTTGCCGTTGGTCACCTGGTAGGCGATGGCGGCTTGGTGATCGGCCTCGTAGTTGGCCAGATAGGCACTCAGGGCATCGGCCTTGAGGGTGCGCTCGGCGTTGACCACGTTGCCGCCGCCCATGTGGCAGGCGGCGCAGTTGGCGGAGAAGATCTGGCCACCGTGGGCGGCATCGGCGGCGAAACTCGGGGCGGCACCGAGGACCAGCGCCAGGCAGAGAGCGAAAAGGGAAAGAAGACGACGCATGGGAAGGTGCGAAGGAAGGTGCTCAGAGGCACGTGCAACCGCCACAAATTAGGCAATGGCAGGGTGCCGGGGCGGGCCGCCGACACAATCGCAACAATTACCTCGCCAGCCGGCCCCGGTGGGGAACCCCGGCCGTTTCCAGCACGGCCTCCAGGGTGGGGGCCAGGCTGACCAGGCCGAAGCGCTCCGGCGGACTCACCGGCTGGTGCACGAAGTGCCGCTGACGGATCGAGAAGCGGTCCCAGGCGTTGACCTCGATCCGCAGCAGCTTGATCAGTCCCTCGATCAGCCAGCCCCGCAGATCGATCCCCACCGGCGGCACCCACACCCGTCGCCAGCGGCACAGGGAGGCCACGGCGCCGTTGATGGTGACCGGTGCCTGGCCCAGCACCAGGCGCCGCACGGGTCCCTGGCCCGGCTCCGGGTTGGGGCGGTGGGGCGTGGTGGCCAGATGGGCGCAGACCGTGGCGATGTCGGCGGCATGGATGAAGTGAAAGCTGGCATCGGTGCGCAGCCAGCGGGCCAGCCACAGCCAGCCGAAGGCCTCCTTCAGCCCCGCGGTGAGGTAGCTGGTGGGATGGGGATCGGTCTTGCCCACCGATCCGCCGAACACCAGAGTCGGAAACACCGCCACGATCCGCTCCGCCAGCGGGTGGCGCTCCAGGTCCTGCAGGCAGGTGGCTTTGGTCTGGATGTATTCGGTGCCGTAGGCCATCGCCTCCGGCAGCAGTTGCAGCTGCCGGTCGAGGATGCTGGCGGTGGAGAAATAGATCACCTGCTGCAGACGCTCCGGGTCGGTGAGCCGCAGCAGCTCCTTCACGGCCACCACGTTCACCTGGCGCGCCCGCTCCGGATCCCCCCAGGCGGTGGCGGTGTGAATGATCCGGTCGGCGCCGGCGATGGCCTCCGCGTGGGGGGCCAGCTCGCGCAGGTCGCCCACCAGCAGGGTGATGCGGGGATGGTCAGCCGGGACGGCGCTGAGCTTGGCGGGATCCCGCAGCAGCAGCAGCAGATGGGCGTCGCTGTTGGTCAGCAGGTTCTCGGCGATGTACTGGCCCACGCAGCCGCTGGCGCCGGTGATCAGGATCCGCTGGGGCCCGGGGCGCGGGGGGCTCAAACAGCAGCCCCCAGCAGCTCGTTGACGGCCTTGCCGGTTTCGAAGAAGACGCGGGCGTTGTCTTCGGGGGTGCCGGGCAGGATGCCGTGGCCCAGGTTGAGGATGTGGCGGCGGCCGCGGGCCTTGCGCACGGTGTCGAGGATCCGCTCGCGGATCGCCTCGGGTGTGCCGAACAGCAGGCCGGGATCCACATTGCCCTGCACCCCCAGGTGCTGGGGCAGGCGGGCGCAGCCATCGGCCATGTCCACGGTCCAGTCGAGGGAGATGAAGTCCACCCCCGTGCGGGCCATGCGCTCGAGCACGCCGGCGCTGCCGGAGATGTAGAGGATCAGGGGGGTGTCGGGGTGGGTGGCCTTCACCTGGTCGATCACCCGCTTCTGGTATGGGGCGGCGAAGACGTCGTAGTCGATCGGGCTGAGCTGGCCGGCCCAGGAATCGAACAGCTGCACCACCTGGGCGCCGCTGTCGATCTGGTAGCGCACGTAGGTGGCGATCGAATCGGCCAGGTGAGCGAGCAGCCGGTGCAGCAGGGCGGGCTCCTGGAAGGCCATCGCCTTGATCACCGAGTAGGTCTTGGAGCTCCTGCCCTCCACGGCATAGGCGGCCAGGGTCCAGGGGGCGCCGACGAAGCCGAGCACGGCCGCGTCGTTGCCCACATCGGCCCGCAGCCGGCCCAGCACCTCGCCCACGAAGGGCAGGGCCGCCGCCGGATCCAGGGGCCGCAGGGCCTCCACCTGGGCCTGGCTGCGGATGGCGGGTTCGATGATCGGCCCCTTGCTCTCGATGATGTCGAAGTCGATGCCCATCCCCGGCAGGGGCGTGAGGATGTCGGAGAAGAGGATCACGCCGTCGGGCCGGAAGGCGCGGAAAGGTTGCATGGAGATCTCGTAGGAGAGATCGGGGTTCTCCGAGCGTTCACGGAACCCGGGATGGCGATCGCGCAGGTCGCGGTAGACCTTCATGTACCGCCCGGCCTGGCGCATCATCCACACCGGAGGCCGCTCCACCGGCTCCCCTCGGGCGGCACGGAGCAGCAGGGGGGCGGTGTCGGCCATGGGGAACGGACGCAGGAGAAGAAGGGGTGAGAATGGCGCGGAAAGCCGTGCCCACCGGGGGATCGGCAACCTAGCCGACGGTCCGGGCGATGACGGCGCCGCCGATCCCTCTGCTGATCTGGACTCTGCCGCTGGTGGTGGGGATCGGCTTTCTCCGGGGTCTGGCGGAGGGGACGTTTTTCTTCATCGTTCCCGACGTCTTCCTCACCCTGTTCGCCCGGGTGGTACGCACCGCTGGTTCTGGGGGGTGCTGCTGGTACGGGCAGGTTTCTATGCGATCTCTTTCCAGCGCATGGGCTGGTGAGTCATTCCCAGGGGGAGGCAGGCAGCTCGGCCAGCAGGCCGGCCAAGCGCTCCTCGAGGAAGATGCTCCCATGAATCGCCTGCGATCCTCTGTTCCAGCGCCAGGGCTTCGCCCACCACCACATCACAGCAGAAGGGCACCAGGAGGGCCACGCCGCTGTGCAGACGGCCCAGGGTCTCCGGCTCGCCGCGGGCACCCTCCGGGAACAGGATCACGATCTGCCCCTTTTCCAGGGCCGACGGAGGGCAGGATCGCCGTGGCGTTCGATCGGGAGGATCGCCAGCACCCGGCGGGCGAACCAGGAGAGCAGGCGGTGGCGGAGGAAGTAGTCGGCCGCCGCCAGAGCAACCCTGGAGAGCTCATCAGCACGACACGTCCAGATGGCTGTTGTGTCCCACCAACCGGTCCCCGACGGGAGGTGTTCCGTGGGACGTGAGCGTACCGTGGGGTGTAGGGCTGTATGGGTGAGGATGCCGCATGGCGGGAGATGAGGTGTTGATAGTCGGGGAGATGTAGATGGAGAGCGAGGGAGATCGGGCGAGGGCAGTTGGGGGTGAGGAGGAGGGGGTGACAGGGTGGGGTAGTGAGAAGGAGGGGGCCGGGGCCCGGGCGTACGGCGACTTTGCATCCCCCGGAGGGGAGGACAGGGATGAGGAGTGTTAGGCAGAGTTGGATGGGGATGGCCAGGTAGGCCAGATAGCCCGCCGGTCGACGCGACGGGTGGGGATAGGGAGAGTTTCCTTCAGGGCCAGGAGTTGAGGGGAGAGCGATGAGAGGCCGGCAAGGGAGAACCGCCTTGCCCCAGGTGCGCACCCGCGCCGCAGGTTTCGGTCGGGCCGGCGCAGGCCTCCATCTGGGCGGCCCAGTGTGCCACCAGCAGCCCAGGCCGTGCGCGACCGGTTCACGATCGTGGTCAGCCCCAGAGCGGCCATGGCGTGAGAGGGCCGGAGACCGACAGGAAGGCCCGGTCGTCTGCCCGGGGGGGGCGCGCGGTCGGCGCGATGGCAGGGCGGCGAGGGTGAGGCGTGGGGGGGCTGGCCGACGGTGGCGGGGCGGGGGGGGCGGGGCGAGGTCGTGATCGTGACCATGGCCGGCCGCCGTGTCCGGGCTTCAGGTGTGGGGAACTTCGCTTTCCTGCCGCAGGCGGGAGGCGTCGAGCCGCAGCACCAGCACCCCGAGGGGGGGGAGGCAGAGGTCGAGGGAGTTCTCGTAGTCGTGGATCGCCGCGGGGTCGGTGAACTTGCCGCCCAGATTGCCGAGATTGCTGCCGCCGTAGCGGCTGCTGTCGGTGTTGAAGACCTCCTCGTAGAAGCCCTCCAGAGGGACCCCCACCCGATAGTGGGCGTGGCTCTGGGGGGTGAAGTTGGCCACCACCACCAGCCAGCGACCGCTGTCGCGGTCGCGGCGCATGAAGCTGATCACGGAATGACGGTTGTCGTTGCAGTCGATCCACTGGAAGCCGTACTGGTCGAAGTCCTCGCCCCAGAGAGCCGGCTCCGATTTGTAGAAGTCGTTGAGATCGTCAACCAGATTCACAAGGCCCTGATGGGCGTCGTACTGGAGCAGCTCCCACTGCAGATCACCCCAGACGTTCCATTCGGCCCGCTGGCCGAATTCCATGCCCATGAAGATCGTTTTCTTGCCCGGGTGGGTCCACATGTAGGCGAGCAGAGTGCGCACATTGGCGAATTTCTGCCAGTCGTCGCCTGGCATCTTGTGAAGCAGATTGCTCTTGCCATGCACCACTTCATCGTGGCTCAGGGCCAGCATGAAGTTCTCGGTGAAGGCATACCAGATCGAGAAGGTGACGTGGTTCTGGTGGAACTGGCGGAACCAGGGATCGAGCTCGAAATAATCGAGCATGTCGTGCATCCAGCCCATGTTCCACTTGAGGTTGAAGCCCAGGCCTCCCATGTCGGTGGGCTTGGTGACCATCGGCCAGGTGGTGGATTCCTCCGCGATCGACAGGGCCCCGGGGAAGTGCTGGAACAGCACATGGTTGGCCTGCTGCAGGAAGCGCACCGCCTCGAGGTTCTCGCGGCCGCCGTGCTCGTTGGGCAACCATTCCCCATCGGGGCGCAGATAGTCGCGGTAGAGCATCGACGCCACCGCATCCACCCGGATGCCGTCGATGTGGAACTCCTCGAACCAGTAGATCAGGTTGGCGACGAGGAAGTTCCGTACCTCGTTGCGGCTGTAGTTGAAGATCAGCGTCCCCCACTCTTTGTGTTCACCGATACGGGGATCGGCGTGTTCGTAGAGATGGGCGCCATCGAAGAAGGCCAGGCCGTGGCCATCCTTGGGGAAGTGACCCGGCACCCAGTCGAGGATCACGCCGATGTCTTCGGCGTGGCAACGGTCGACGAAGGCTCGGAATTCATCCGGGCGGCCGAAACGGCTGGTGGGGGCGTACCAGCCCGTGACCTGGTATCCCCAGGAGCCATCGAAGGGATGCTCGGAGACCGGCATCAACTCGATGTGGGTGAAGCCGCGGGATTTCACATAGGGGATCACCTTGTCGGCCAGTTCCGGGTAGGTCATCAGTCGAGCCCCCGGCTTCATGTCGGCGGCCGGCACCGGTGGGCGGGCGCTGCCGTCGGCCTCGATGAAGGGTTGGTCGGCGGCGGCATGCATCCAGCTGCCCAGGTGCATCTCGTACACCGCGATCGGCCGGGGCAGGGGGTCGCGGCTGTCCCGCTCATCCATCCAGCGGCCGTCGTTCCAGTGGAACCGCCCCAGCTCAGCCACCACCGAACCCGTGTTGGGCCGAATCTCATGGCGGAACCCGTAGGGATCGGCCTTCTGGTAGCAGTGCCCGTTCTGGGCCCGTACCTCGTACTTGTAGATCTGACCTGCTCCCAGCCCGGGGATGAACAGTTCCCAGCTGCCTCCCAGGCGCTGCTGCATGGGGTGATGGCGGCCGTCCCAGCCGTTGAAATCGCCCAGCAGGGCCACGCTGCGGGCATTGGGTGCCCACAGGCAGAACTGGACTCCGGAAATCCCATCACGCTCCACCACATGGGCGCCCATGCGCTGCCAGATGTGGTGGTGGTTGCCTTCGGAGAACAGGTGGCGATCCAGTTCGCCCATCCACTCGTGGCGGAAGGCCCAGGGATCGTGCTGCTCGTGTTCGATGCCCCCCCGCCGCACGTGCAGGCGGTAAGTGCAGCCGGGGTCGGAGGCCACGGGCGCCTCGAAGATCCAGGGGTGGTGAGGGGTGGCCATGGCCAGGGACTGGTCCCCCAGCAGAAGTGCGACGCTTTCGGCGTCCGGCATCCAGGCCCGCACCACCCAGCCGCCGTCTCCGGTGGGCTGGGGCCCGAGCACGGCGAAGGGATGGTCGTGGCGGCATTCCGCCAGCCGCTGGGCATCATCGGCCATCCATTCGAGGCTGGGCAGGGCCATGGAAGAGGAGGCGGACATGCGCCGGGAGCTTAGGTCGGTGGATGGCCGGGCTCAGCGCGCCGGTGAGGGCGGCGAGGGATCGGTGGGGAAATCCACGCCGATGATCTGGTTGTCGGCATCCAGGGTGACGAAAAGGTTGTCGGTGAGGCGGTTGAATTCCGTGTTCACGATCACCAGCCGCATGTCCGGGGTGCTTTCGGCGCGGCTGATGCGCTTCACCCGCACGAAGTTGCCCGTGATCCGCTGCAGACGGAGCCATTTCTGCTGCAGCTCGACCTGGGAGATCTCCTCCTGCAGCTGCGGCGACAGGAAGCTGCTGGCCGAGATGAAGTGGCCGCTGGAGAGGGCGCCGATGAAGTCCCCCACCACCTCCGCTGCGGGCTTGTCGGTGACATTGAAGTGGTAACCCTCGATCTTGCCGTCGGCGTCGATCACCATCAGCAGATCGCGGTTGCCGGCGCTGGTCACCAGGGTGGCTTCCACGGTGCTGGAGTCGTAGCCGGGCTGGATGCTGCGGATCGTCCAGCGCAGCAGCCGGGGCTGGGTCTTCATGGTCGCGGCCACCATGCTGGGGCTGCTGACGCTTTGCAGGGTCGGGGCGAACTGCTCGAAGCGCGCCTGGGCATCCCCCCTCTGGAGGGTGCGCAGGATCCGCTCGGCCGCTGCCCGTGCCTGGGCTTCGCTGAGGGCGGAACTGGGCTCGCTGGCGCTGATCGCTCCAGGCCCAGCCTGGGCCTGGGCCCACGCCCCACGTGGTGCCAGCACCGACAGGCTGCTCAGCAGCAGCGTCAGGCCGATCAGGGCGGGGCGAGGATGGAAGCGCGGCATGGGAGGGGTCTTGGGTCGGCTCAGTTTGCCGGATCCGTCCCCATCGGGGACAGGGGCTGCAGGCTCAGGAGGCTGCCCTCCAGGTTCAGGATCAGGCTGATCGTTCGGTGCGTCGGGCCGCTCCCCCCCATCGGCCGCCGGCCGTCGCCGGGGTTGACGGCGATCTGGGGCCAGGCCGCTGCCGCGAGCGAAAGCCGCAGCCTCTGCCCTGCAGTCAGTTGGAAGGCCAGGGGCTGGAATCGCAGCGTGCGAAGCGCGTCGCTGCCCACCGCTTCCGGCCCGAAGCGGGCCACCCCGGTGCAGAGCTGGAGCACCTGGCCGCCATCCGCATCCACGGCGGAGAGGGCTCCGCAGAGATCGAAGCTCGGCTGGTCGGCGCTGATGCGCATCCGCAGCAGGAAAACGCCTCTCATCCGGAGCGGCTCCCCCAGGGGCGGGGAGGTGAAACAGGCCACATCTCCCCGCCGGTCCAGATCGGCGCGTTGCGCAGGGCCGGCATCGATGCCCAGGTGGCCGCCGCGGCCGGGGACCGGCCGCCAGGGATCGTGGACCAGCACCACAGGATCCTGGGCCACCGGGCCAGGGGAAGGGTCGGCTGCGAGCAGTTGTCCCTCATCGCAGCGGATCGCCGCCAGGCCGGTGGAGTGGAGCGTCCAGGCGGCGGCTCGCGGGACCGCCACAAGAAGATCCTGGGGCCCTTCCAGATCGTGCCAGGGGCCTCTGCTGCCCCACTGCAGCCGCAGCGGCCCCGAGGGCTCAACGGGGGCCGGACCCGGCGTCTGCAGATGGCGGCGAAAGAAGGCGAGCAGTTCTTCCTCAATGCCTCCATCCCAGTCGAGATGGCTCCAGGCGCCGATCACCAGGCCGGGCTGACCCCCGGCGGCACGGGCCCGCCGCCAGAGATCCAGCACGCCGCCCAGGTGCGGGTCGTGCCAACCGCCGATCAGGAGCATGGGACGCCGCAGCAGCTCCGGCGCGACCGGGTGGGTCGTCCAGCCCTGCGGGCCGGCGGGATCCTGCGACAGCCAGCGGAGACCCATCCCCTGGGGGTCGTGGCGCTTCAGCAGGGCCAGGCCCTCGTCGGTGAAGGTTCCCTGCTGGAGGCTGCGGCGGATTTCCCGCCAGCCCGATTCGTCACTCCTGCGCCGGCAGCCCTGGGCGGCCAGCTGCAGGGCCCAGCCCAGCCCCAGGGCCCACCAGTGGGCGCCCCCCTCGCTGGCCCAGTGGAGCCGTTCGTCGAGGCCGCACATGGCCGGGGCGAGACAGTCGGGAAGGGCGGCCCCGTCGCCAGGCCCGCCGCCATCGTTGAGCAGCTGGGTCAGGCCCTGGTAGGAAAAGCCGTAGGTGCCCACCCGGCCGTTGCTGCCCGGGAGCCGCCGCGCCCAGCGGATGGTGGCGGCGCCATCGGCGGCCTCCTGGGCGAAGCCGGCGAAGGAGCCCTGGGAATCTCCGCGGCCGCGCACGTCCTGAACGACCACCAGGAAGCCGCGGGCGGCGTACCAGCTGGGATGGGCGTAGGTGACGGTGGAGGCGATGGCCCGGCCGTAGGGCTGGCGCATCACCAGCACCGGCCAGGGGCCCACCCCTTCAGGCTGCCACTGGCGGCTCACCAGCCGCACGCCATCGGCACAGGTGAGCGAAGCGTCCCGAAACCGGACCACTCAGGACATCGTTCAGAAGACCGTGGAGCAGTGCAGACCGATCACGTAGGTGGCCAGCACCTCCGCATCCACGGGGCTGAGGCCACGAGTGCTGGCGAGGTTGGCGATCGCCCCGGGGGAGGTCGCCGAGATGCCCTGGGCGTTCAGCTGGCGGAACTGCTGGCAAAGGCTCTTGGCCAGGGCCGGGTTCTGTTTCACTGATTCCAGCAGGGCTGACTGGGCCCGGGCCTGGGGCACCGCCACGGTGGCGAGGCAGGTGGCGCAGCAGAGGGCGGCCAGGGTGCGGCGAAAGGGGTGGTTCGTGGCTTTGGTGCGAAGGGATGGGGCTGACCGGGGCATCGCTGCCTGCGGCGATTGCTTCCATTCCAGTCAAGCCAGGTGAGTGGACGCCGGTCCCAGGGGTCAGTTCCAGGAGCGACCGGAGCATTGCCGGGCCCGACGGATCCAGTCCAGGACGCGGGGCAGCTGCAGCGGTGGCACTGCGGAGCCGGTGAGACGACGCTGGAGCCGGCCGAGCTGCAGCAGCAACTGCTGGGGATCGGCCTCGGCCAGGCCCTCGGCGCTGGCGATGCCGCCATGGAGGAGCAGGGCTGCTTCCTCCGGAGCCAGTCCCACCGCGGTGACCAGCCTGGCCTGGCCCCGCAGCCGGACCAGCCGCATCTCGCTGGCCTCCCCGGAGGCCGCCAGTTGCCTGAGCTGCTGATCGTCGATAGCGGCCAGGGCCTCCCAGCTGGCGATGCCGGCCCTGCGCAGCCGCCGCTGTTCTCCTGCCATGTGGGCCGGGGGCTGGAAGGGGCTGGGGACACCGTCGCCGGGCTGGAGGCGCTGGGGCATGGGGCTCAGGGTTGGCCTGCGAAGTTGGCGGCCGCCAGCTCGCGGGTGGTTTCCGCCAGCACCACGGGCCGCCCCAGGCCCGGCTCCACCGCTTCCACCCTGCGAAGCCGCACCCGCACCTGGCCCAGGCTGCTGCTGCGGCCGCCGCCGCGCAGGTTGAGGGCCACCTGCTCCAGGGTGGGGGCCACGGCCTCGTCCGCCAGATCGGCGGGGGCGGCGGCGATCACCAGATCGGTGCCGTTGTCGAACACCACCGGCACCTGGACGGCGCCCGGCACGCTCACCCGGGGGCTGTAGCTGATGGCGAAGGCCAGGCAGGACAGGGAGAGCAGGGCCGTGAAGCTGGTGATCCCCACCAGGCGGAAGCGGATGCCCCAGCGGGAGAGAAATCCGGCGAGCGTGAGCACCGCCAGCACGCCGCTGGCGGCCCCCAGCCAGGTTCCGGCCACGAGCAGGATCGGATCAGCGGGCATCGGGCAGGGGAGGACGGAACAGGCTTCCTATCTTGCGGCCGCCTCGGTATGGCGGTAGACCCGCAGGGATGCGTTGGCTGCCTGAGCAATGGTCCCCCTCGGCGCGCCGGCGTGCGCGGCAGGGGCTTGTGGCAGCTGGACTGGTGGGGCTTGGCCTGGCTGGCGGGGTCTTCTGGTTCGACAGAATCGTCGGGGCCATCTATGGCCGTCTGAAGCCCTCTCTGGAACTTCAGATCGGCAAGGCCATGGGCCGGCCGCTGGTTCTGGGGCCCTACCGGGGCCTGCGGCCCGATGGCCTGTGGATCGGCCCCAGCCGCTTCCTGAGCGGCCCCCAGGACAGCTCCACCGCCGGGGTGGAGGCGGTGCGGCTGCGGGTCGATCCCCTGGCCAGCCTTTGGCTGCGTGGCGCCGTGGTGGATCTGGGCCTCCAGCGGGCGAAGGCCGATCTGCAGCGCAATGCCACCGGTCAGTTCTGGGTGCTGGGTACCCCCCCCGCCGGCCAGGAGCCCCCCCGGCTCGACCTGCGCCTGAGCCTGCTCCAGCCTGCCGCCGTGCGCCTGACGGGCGCGGGGGCGACGTCCAGCTCCCTTCAGTTGAAGGCGGCGGGACGGGCGGCCCTGCGTCTGCATCAGCGGGAGATCGATCTGGGCCTTCGGCTGCAGCCTTCCGCCGGCAACGGCGGCGGATCGCTGCTGGTGAGCCTGAACGGCCAGTGGCAGAAGCAGCACTGGCAGGGCCAGCTCACGGCGCGGCGCTTTTCCCTGGCCCCCCTGCATCCGCTGCTTCCCTTCGCTGATCGGCCCGGGGGGAAACTTGCCGGTGAGGTCGACGGTCGCCTGGGCCTGACCATCGCCGAGGGCCCGGCCCGCTGCAATGGCGGCCTGGAGGTGCGGTCCCTGCGCTGGCAGCTGGATCGGAGCTCCGCCCCGCTGACGGCGAAGCGGCTTCCGTTCACCTGTCGGGACCGGGCGCTGAGCCTCCCCGCCAGTCCCTGGCGCTTCGGCCCCTGGGGTGGTCGCCTGGGGGCGCGTGCCGATGCGGACCGGAGGCTGTCCGTGCAGTTCGACGCCCAGCCACCACCGCGCCATCCCCTCGGCCGTCGGCCCCTGAAGGCCGAGCTGGAAGGGCGCTGGGGTGATGGCCAGCTGCGCATCGCCCGTCTCGACGCCGGGCTGGGCCGCTCGACCCTCAAGGCCCGTGGGTCCGTGGGCCCTTCCCTGGCCCTCGACGCCCGCTGGCGGGTGGATCCGAACGACTTCCCGGCGGCCTCCCGGTTGCCGGAGTGGTTGCGGGAGCCCCTGTCCGGACGCTTGCGGGCCGATGGCCGCCTGGCGTCGCCGCGCCTGCGCCTGGAGACGGGGCAGCCGGCCCAGCCCCTGCTGGGCCCCTGGCAGGCGGCGCTGGTGTGGAGCGATCGGGCCCTGCGGCTGGAACGCTTCCGCTCCGACCACATCGAGGCCACGGCTCGGCTGCCCCTGGCGTTCCAGGCCGGCAAGGGCCTGGTGGCGGGGCCTCTGCAGACGCGCCTCGAAATCAGGGACTTCCCCCTTGCCCGCCTCGAACCCCTGCTGGGCACCACCCTTCAGGGACGCCTCGATGTGAAGGGGGCCATCGCCGGGCCCCTGGCGGAGTTGCGCCCCGACCTGCAGCTGCGTCTCGCCCAGCCCGGGGCGGGACCCCTGCTGCTGACGGAAACGTGGCGCGGCCGCCTGCGGGACCGCTCCCTGGATCTGAGGGCTGTGGCGCCGACCCCGGCGGGTCGGATCACGGCCCTGTTGGACCGGCGCTGGCAGCCGGTGCGGGCCACCATCGACAGGGGTGGGGGGCGGCTGTCCCTGGAAGGTCGTCCCGCCGGCTACCGCTGGACAGCGCGCTCCTTCCCCCTGCGGGGCCTGGCGGTCGCCACCGGGCCCAGGCGCCGCCTGCGCCCCCTGGAGGGGGCCCTCAGCGGGAGCGGCCGGCTCGGGCTGCAGCCGCTGGGTTTCGATGGCCGGGTGGAGCTGCGCTCCCCCCAGTTCCTGGGGGTGGGGGGACGCCGCATCGTTGCCGACGTCCAGTACGACGACCGGCGCTATCAGGTGAAGGGGAAGATCGAGCCCCTGGGCCAGGGCACGATCGCCGCCACGGTGGCTGGCCGCTGGAACGGCCCCTTCCGGGCCCGTTTCCAGGCCAGTCAGCTGTCCACCCTGCTGTTCCGGCAGCTCACCGATGCCTGGCCCATCTGGCGCGGGGCGTCGGCCCCGCCCCGGGGTCAGGCCAGCGATCTGGGCACCCTGATGATCGACACCATGGGCGGCACGGTCAACGACCTGCTGCGGGCCCTGGCTCGGGCCCAGGAACGCCTGGCCGCCCGCAGCATCGAGGCCAGCCAGGCCAGCCGGCAGGAACGGCTGGAGCGTTTGCAGGCCCTGATCGACGCCGATCTGGAGCTCAGCGGCCCGGACTTCGCCCGCACCCGAGCCGATCTCAAGGCCACCGGTCACCTCTGGTTCGACCGGGGGGACCGGGCCGAGGCCCTGGCCAGCAGGCCCTTCGAGGTGCGGCTGGAGGGACCGCTCACCGGCGGCGGCGGCAGCTTCAGCCTGGCCGACCTGCCCCTCTCCCTGCTGGCTCTGCTGACCCCCCTGCCGGAGAGCCTGCGCGGCAGCCTGGCCGCGAAGGGGCGCTACCGGCTGGGGGGAGCACGGCCCGACCTCAGCCTTGATCTTGCTCTGGAGGATGGCCGCCTGGGGGACCGGTCCCTGCGGCTGACGCGGGGTCGGGTGGAGCTGAAGGCCGACGGCCTGGGCCTTGATCTGGCTCTGCTGGCCGAGGGGGCTTCCCGCAGCGTCGATCTGGCCGGCACCATTCCGTTGGTGGCTTCCCAGCAGGGGCTGGAGCTGCGCCTGGCCACCCGGGGGGACGGACTGCGCTTCCTCACCCGCCTGGCCGGCCAGGCCTTCGAGTGGCAGGAGGGCGGCGCCGACCTGCAGCTGCTCGTGCGCGGCAGCCTCGACGATCCGATCGCCAACGGCTTCCTGCGGCTGCGGGATCTGCGCTGCCGCTTCATCGGCCAGGACGTGCGCGATGTGCAGGCCACGGTCCTGTTCGATTTCGAACAACTGGTGGTGCAGGAGTTCCGCGCCCGGGTGGGGCCGAAGGGCCAGCTTGCCGGTGAGGGCCGGCTGGGGCTGTTCCAGGCTCTGGGCCAGGACCGCACTCTGACGATGGCGCTGGAGCAGGTGCCCTTCTCGGTGCCCCGGCTGGCGGCTGTCGGGGATGGCCAGCTGCACCTCAGCGGCAGCCTGCTGGCCCCGGTGCTCGGCGGTGATGTGGCCATCAGCCGCGGGACCATCAACGTCCAGCCGGGCCAGCTGGCGGTCAGCGAACCGGTGTCCGACAAGCCGGTGCAGCCGCGCACCATGCCTGAGCTGCTGGAGTCGAAGTGGAACTTCGACCAGCCCCTGGTGCTGCTCGGTCCCAATGTGGAGTCCACCACCGCCGAGGAGCTTCGGGCCTCGGTGCCCCGCTTCCCTTACCTGGCCTTCCAGGACCTGACCCTGAAGCTCGGCCCCGATCTGAGGGTGGTGATTCCCAACATCGCCAACTTCACCACCGCCGGGCAGCTGCGTATCGCCGGCCGCCTGGATCCCTCCCTGCAGGCCTCCGGGGTGGTGCGGTTGCTGGGGGGGCGGCTGAGCCTCTTCACCACCAGCTTCAGCCTGGATCCCGACGCCCCCAATGTGGCGATCTTCACTCCCTCCCTGGGGCTGGTGCCCTACCTGGACATCGCCCTGCGCACGCGCATCTCCGACAGCATCAGCGTCCTCAACCCGGCCGGGGTGGGGGACACGACCCCCTCGGTGCAGGATGCCCCCAACCAGGCAGGCTTCTCCGCTTTCAGCCAGCTGCAGCTGATCCTGGTCACCGTGTCCGTGAGCGGCCCCGCCGACCGCATCGCCGAGAACCTCAAGCTGCGCAGCAGCCCGCCCCTGCCCCAGGAACGGCTGGTGGCCCTGATCGGCGGCAACTCCCTGGCGGGGTTGAGCGGCGGCGGGGCAGGGGCGGCCCTGGCGACAGTGGTGGGTCAGACCCTGCTGTCGCCGCTTCTGTCGTCGCTCAGCGACGCCTTCGGCCAGAGGGTCAGCCTGGCGCTTTATCCCACCTACGTGAACCAGTCGGTCAACAACGACCGGGAACAGACCTCCCGGCGACTGCCGCCTCAGCTGGTGCTGGGGGCGGAGGTGGGCGTGGACATCACCAACCGCTTCAACATGTCGGTGCTGGCGGCCCCGAACCGCTCCGATGTCCCCCCCCAGATGACCCTCACCTACAAGGCCTCCGACACGTTCAACCTGCAGACCTCGATCGACACCGAGGGGGCCTGGCAGTCTCTGTTGCAGGTGTTCCTGCGTTTTTGAGGCCGCCAGTCCCGGGCCGGGCGTCTGGGTAGGGTTCGCCCATGGCGTCGTCCCTCGCCCGGCCTCCCGCAGAGCTCCAGCTGATCGGCATCGATGTGGGGGGCACGGCCATCAAGCTGGCGCGCTGCGACCGCCATGGCACCCTCCTGGCCGAGGCCGAGCGGCCCACCCCCCAGCCGGCGGTGCCCGGAGCGGTGTGCATGGCCCTGGTGGAGGCCGTCGAGCAGCTCGACCCTGAGCGCCGGGCCGACCGGGTGGGCATCGGGCTGCCGGGCCCCTGCGACCGGGCGGGGCGGGTGGCGCGGATGTCCATCAATCTGCCGGGCTGGCAAGACGTGCCCCTGGCCGACTGGCTCGAACCCCAGCTGGGGCGTCGGGTGATCCTGGGAAATGATGCCAACTGCGCCCTGCTGGGGGAGGCCTGGAAGGGGGCGGCCCGGGGCGTGGGGGATGTGCTCCTGCTGACCCTGGGCACCGGGGTGGGAGGGGCCGTGCTGCTGGAGGGCCGCCTGTTCACCGGCCACGCAGGAGCGGCGGCGGAGCCCGGCCTGATCAGCGTGGACCCCGACGGCCCCCCCTGCCGCAGCGGCAACCAGGGTTCCCTGGAGCAGTTCTGCAGCATCGCTGGCCTGGCCCGCCTCAGCCCGCTCGATCCGAAGGACCTCTGTCGCCGTGCCGATGACGGCGATGCCCAGGCCCTGGCGGTGTGGGCCGCCTACGGCCGGCCCCTCGGGGTGGGGCTGAGCTCGCTGCTCTATGTGCTCACCCCGGAACTGGTGCTGATCGGCGGCGGGCTGAGCGGTGCCTGCCACCACTTCCTGCCCCCGGTCCGGGAGGAAGTGGAGCGACGGGTGCTGGCGGTGAGCCGGGAGGGACTGACGATCCGCCGCTGCGGCCTGGGCAACGGAGCCGGCCGGCTGGGGGCGGTGCGGCTGGCGCTGGACCGCTTGGGATGATGGAGACCATGAGCCAGACCATGACCCCTCCTGCCGGCGTCGTTCCCGAGCCCGACCCCCAGCTGTTGCAGCGGGCCGCCGTCGTGCGCCGCGCCGCCATGGCCACGGGCCAGTGCAGCGACGCGGAACGGCGGGCCGCCGTGGAGGCGATGGCGGCGTCCCTCGCGGCCGCCAGCGCGGAGATCCTGGAGGCCAACCGCACCGATCTGGCCGCTGCGGCGGCCGAAGGGCTGGCGCCGTCGCTGGTGGCGAGGCTGAAGCTGGATGGCCCCAAGCTGGCCGGCGCCATCTCCGGAGTGCGCCAGGTGGCCGCCCTGGAGGACCCGGTGGGACGGCGTCAGCTGCACACGGAGCTGGATGAAGGGCTGGTCCTGGAGCGGGTGAGTGTGCCCCTGGGGGTGCTCGGTGTGATCTTCGAGGCCCGGCCTGATGCGGTGATGCAGATCGCTTCACTGGCGATCCGCTCCGGCAACGGCGCCCTGCTCAAGGGGGGCCGGGAGGCCGCTCGCAGCTGCCGAGCGATCATGGCGGCCCTGCGCAGCGGGTTGGCGGGCACCGCCGTGGCACCTGACTGCCTGGAATTGCTCACCAGCCGCGAGGAAAGCCTGGGACTGCTGCGGCTGGATGGCCTGGTGGATCTGATCATCCCCCGGGGCTCCAACGCCCTGGTGCGCTTCATCCAGGACAACACCCGCATCCCGGTGCTGGGCCATGCCGACGGCATCTGCCACCTGTTCGTGGATCGGGCGGCCGACCAGTCCCTCGCCCTTCGTATTGCCATCGACAGCAAGACGCAGTATCCGGCGGCCTGCAACGCCATCGAGACCCTGCTGGTGGATCAGGCCATCGCCCCAGTCTTTCTCGGGGAGGCGGTCGGTGCCTTCGCCGCGGCCGGGGTGGAGCTGCGGGGCGACCCAGGCGCCTGCACCCTGGGGGTGGTCCAGGCCGCCGGTCCTGGTGCCTGGGACACGGAGTATTCGGATCTGATTCTGAACGTGAAGGTGGTGGCCGATCTGGAGGAGGCCCTGGAGCACGTGCGTCGCCACGGTTCGCGCCACACCGATGCCATCGCCACCACCGATCCGGCGGCGGCGGACCGTTTTCTGGCGGCTGTGGACAGCGCCGGGGTGTTCCTCAACTGCTCCACCCGCTTTGCCGACGGCAACCGTTACGGCTTCGGCGCCGAGGTGGGCATCAGCACCCAGACCCTGCCGCCCCGGGGGCCAGTGGGGCTCGAGGGGCTGGTCACCTACCGCTACCGCCTGAGGGGCGAGGGCCACATCGCCGCCGACTACGCCGACGGCAGCCGCCACTTCAGCCACCGCGCCCTGCCGCTGTGAGCGATGGGATCCACGTGCGGGGCCTGCGGCTGTGGGCCCATGTGGGGGTGCTGGAGAAGGAACGGCTGCACGGCCAGTGGTTCGAGCTTGATTTCTTCCTGGGCTGGGATCTCACCGACACCGCCCAGCACGATGATCTGAGCGAAGGCCTTGATTACGCCACTGGGATCGAAGCCCTGCGGGCCCAGGCCCAGGTGATCTACTGCAACACCCTGGAGCACTACAGCGAACGCATTCTCGATCTGCTGGAGGAGTGTTACGGGCCCATTCCCCTGGCGTTGGAGCTCACCAAGTGCCGGGCGCCGATTCCTGGCTTCGGCGGGAGCGTGACGGTTTTTCGCCGTCGCCGCTGGGGTGGCTGGACGCAGAGGCGAGTCAGCAACGCAGCCGGCGAAATGGTTTGAAATGCGTAGCGTTCCGGTTCCGACGCGAAACGATTCACCATCTTTTGCTAGAGCTCCTGGACGAGCCTGGGCCGATCCAGGAGATCAGGGAAGCCCGCTGACACGACAGCCCAGGAAACGGCCCGAATGAATCCAGCGAAACTCTCGGTCGAGATGCGCCGGACCCGGTGCGGAAATACTCCGGGTTGAAGGGTACGTGGCATGCGCGGGTCTTCGCCTTTTCAACACGGAATGCCGGATTCACGTCGTTCTCTCCAAATTGGGGCAATAGCTCTTCCAGAGGTCGATAGAACATCGGCAGGATGAACCGCTCGTGCACATCGGCGGGTATCAGCTTGTCAACCACCATGTCCAGCATCGCATCGCTGATGCCATCCACGATTCCATTCGCAGAATCATCGTGTTCATTCTGGCCGAAGCCCTTCACAAGCAACTTGCTGCCAGGTCGCAGCTCTGCGGTACACGCAGGTTAGGATTTATTCATGTCTTCAACGGCCTGCAGAAGGGTGGCAGCCCATTCTTCAGGGCTCACGCTGACGCCAACGCGAGAGGCCAACTTCAGACAAGGCAGACAACCAGCCGAAAGCATGGAATGAGTTGTCCAATTCAGTTCTTCAAGAGCCGACAGAGATACGGAATCTCAGGGAGCATCAGTGTTGCTGGTCTTGAAGTTACAAGGCTCTCAGGACGACATCACGTTCGATCTTTCCCCAGCAATAAAGCTTGATCAAGCATTCATAGTCCTCTTGGAAGAATCGCATGAGGTTGTGTAAACCAGAATCGGAAAGACTCTTGTGCTTTTCTTGGATTGGGTTGCGCTTCCTTAGGAGTCTATTTTTATATCCGAAAACCCTGTAGATGTCGTCATCCAGATTCTCTTGCATCAAGACATCCGTAATCTGACGTGGCTGGCATCTGGCAAGTAAATCGTGAAGATAAAAGGAAATATCTTCCCTGATATGATGTATTTTTCTTATCTCTTGATGTGTGCTGAGAATCGGTTCCCCACTTTCATGGTATAAAGCTTCAGCGATATTGTTTAGGTGCCGATACTTTGTAAGCACGTCATACTCTCCCTGCAACCTGTTTCTTTGATGGCCATCCGTAACCACGAGTCTGTATCTCCATTGAAATGCCGATATCAGCCGCGATATGGGGCCACGAGCAACGATAATGTACTGCAAGTCTGGCCTGTAAACAGGTTTTTTGATGTGCACTTGATGTCTGACGGTATTACGTGTTGCATTTTTTATTCCATCCCTCACAGTGCTTCCGCCACATTTTCCGATATGAATGAGGACCGTGCTGCCTGCAGGCAGGCTTGATAGATGATTACGGGGAGAGCCGTCGACGTCTGCCCTGATTCTGTTAAAAAAATCCTCTGGAAGTCTTTCCTCATTGAATCCCCGTCTTGGTAAGGCTGGTCAAGGATTGGGCCGATTGGATCGCGACACGATATGCCATGACTTTCCACTATAAAAGAATTCAGATCCAGTCGTCCACCAAAAGATTCTTATGTCTTGGAACTTATCTGCATGTCAGTGACCATTGAGGTCATCACCGGTCCTGTTGCACGATGCTTCAACTCATCTCAGGAGAAGCGTTTCTTAGATAGCGAAGATAGGGTTCTGTCAAGGGTCAAGGCTTCTGCTTCCGTTCCTTGGGGAGCCCCACTTCCGTCAACAAAGCCGTCCTGCAGGCAAACCTACCAACTCATCGTCGACCCTCATGGGGTCGCCCCGTGCCGGCGCAGGGCGAATTGGATCCGCGAGCACCTGAAAATGACTGCATGGGGAGCTTGACGAAGAAAGCCGCTCCATGCCCGCTGACGGCCAGATCGGTGAGGCCTCTTCGGCCTGCGGGGCCATGGCGTGAGTGGATCGATCAGGCGTCGGCGGCTGCAAAATGAATAGAAATGAATCTTCGCCGGGCTGCCTCCAGGCAGCCCGGCTGGATCTCAGAACTTATGCTCGCGCAGGGCCTCCACTGTGGAAATGTACGTTATGCCAGAGAAGTTGTCAAAGAACTTTTCAACAACCTCGTCTGAAATCTTGATAGCAGTTTCTTTGCTGGCGATCAGCACCTCAATCTTGATGTTGGAGTAAGGGTGAGAAACGCTGGGATCTCCGGTGGAGCGTATGTTGCGGCTTCCCTCCCCTCCTGCGGCGACGACGGTATAGCCGGATGCGCCAGCATCATGGATGATCTTGACGATCTTCTTCAGCAGAATCTCTTCGGTGATGATAATCAGTTTGCAGACTTGTTGGCTCATCTTGGTTGTCTCTTGAGTGTTGTTGAGGGTACAAGGGCGTGGAGGGTTGGGATCACTTTCACATCAGGGCCTCAGCCAGTCCGATGAACAAAGGAATCCCCAGGGCAATCGCCACCGGTGTGCCGATGGCCGTCGATGCACCGACGTAAGCAGAAGGATTTGCTGACGGAATAGATGCTCTCAGGGTGGGCGGCCCGGAGATATCAGAGCTGGAGGCTGCGATGACGGCGAGGATAATGACGCCGCCAAAGCTGAAACCTGTGACGTGGTGGAGGATCATGCCGAGGCCGAAAGCAATCAGCCCGTGAACCAATGGCGCGACCAGAGCATAGACAGCGAACCACTGGGCAACCTTACGTAGTTCCTTGAGTCTGGCGGCTGCCTCCATCCCCATGATGAGCATCAGAATCGAAAGGAAGCCACGGAAGAGGGGATTGAAGAAGCTTTCATAGACAGGTTGTGGTTTGGTGAGGATGCCGAGAGCCAGACCCAGCAGAAGCGCACTCACGGCTGATCCCTGAAGGCTTTCCTTCACAATCGGCCATATCTTGACGCGTTCGCTGGAAGCGCCGTTCTGCTTGCCGGTGTAAATGCTTGCCAGAACAATCGCCGTCACCAGGGCCGGGATGTCCATGAAGGGATAGAGCGCTGCAGCCCAGGCTTCGTAGCCGATGCCCTGTGAGGTGAGAAGCGGCAGAACAGCAGCGAGCGTTGAGCCACTCACGGCGCCGAACAATCCGGCGGTCGCGATGGCATCCAGGACCTTGATATTCGGCAGCTTCGCCAGGGTGAAGCGGCCGATCAACACGATGAGAATGCCAATCAGCACCGCGAACAGTGCTGGCAGCAGGATTTCGGAGAGGTTGGAGCCTCGAATGGCGATGCCACCGCTGAGCCCGACCTTCATCAGCAGCATGAAGACAATGAACCGATAGATCGAATCAGGGATGGCCAGTCGGCTACCGAAGGATGCAACGACGATGCCGCCAATCAGAAAACCGAGCGTTGGAGACTGAAACTGCGCAAAGAAGCGCCCAAAGAATTCGGCCAGAAATGCCACGTTGGTTCCTCTGGGGGAGTGTTATCAGAGATTGCATGGCGGAATGTACCAGCTTTTTGCCGGCCTTGGGCCATCCACTTCAAGCGTGCCGGGACGATTGGCTGCTTCGTTGTCAAGGCAAGAAACCTTGTTCAGAAGCGGCTTCTCCGGGGTCGAGCCACAGCCGCTGCTACGGGAATCCTCTGTAAGAACTGATGCCCGCTATCAGTTTTTCGGATGGAAGTGGAACGTCTCCGATCCTTTTCCGCTGGGTAGCCCCATCCAGCCGTTCTCCATCAGGCCACGGCCTGGAACTGGCTTGAGCCCCAACAGGAGGTGCACATCTGCATCATCTCGTGCGCCCCCAACCCTGACGTCGATCCTTTGCACGGCGCCCTTCAGCACACCGGTCCCTTTGGCCGCTGGTGGGGTCAACGACCCTCAGCCGCCTTCTGCGGCCGTCAGGCCGGTAGGACAGGTTCGTGAGCGGATCTTTCCCATGGACGGGATCAGTGTTGAGGCCACGGGCGTTGTGGAGGAGCGCAGACCGCTGGTGCTTGTCCATGGGCTCTGGGATGACCAGCGGCTGTTTCAAAGACTCCAGGAGCGGCTTGCCGGCCGACGTGAGCTGTTCATACCGCACCTGCCCCATCGCCTGGGGGCCACGCCGCTGCCGGTGTTGGCCGAACGGCTCGGTGCCCAGGTGGAACAGCGGTTCGGGCCAGACGCCCCCATCGATCTGCTGGGCTTCTCCATGGGTGGGGTGATCGCCCGGATCTGGCTCCAACAGATGGGCGGGAACCGTCGCACCAGCCGCTTCTACAGCGTCGGCGCGCCCCAGAACGGCACCTTCGCTGCCCAGCCCTGGCCCCGCTGGCTGCTGGCCGGCATCGCCGATATGAAGCGTGGCAGCCCCCTGATTCACCGGCTCAACGATGACCTCTCCAGCCTTGAGGGGGTGGAGTGCCACAGTTACGTCGGCCGATTCGATCACATGGTGGTGCCGGTCGGCAGCGGCAGGCTCCCGGTGGGGCCCTGCACCCAGCTGCCGGTGTGGAACCACCGCAACCTGATTCGCGACCCCGGGGCCCTCGATCCGATCGTCGAAGACCTGTTGCGACCCTGAGCGCAATCCGGAGGCGGAGGTTCAGCCCCCAGCAAGCCCCTCAGGCCCCCGCCAGCCCGGTGTGCCGGATCAGCGCCCTGGGACTCGGGGCCCTGCCTCGGAAGGATTCAAACACCTCCCCCGGATGGCGGCTGCCGCCCAGGCTGAGCACGGTGTCGCGAAAGCGGCGGCCGGTGGCCTGGATGGCCTCCTCGTTCTCCAGGCCCACCTCCTCGAAGGCGCTGAAGGCATCGGCGCTGAGCACCTCGGCCCATTTGTAGGAGTAGTAGCCGGCCGAGTAGCCGCCGGCGAAGATGTGGCCGAAGGAGCAGAGGAAGGCGTCCTCCTCGATCGGCTCCAGCACCGTGGTGCTTGCGGCGATCTCCCGGCGCAGTTGCTCCGGCGTCTTGCCGCCGTCCGGGGTCCACTGGCTGTGCAGCCTCAGGTCGGTGAGGGCGAAGTGCACCTGACGAAGGGTGGAAGCGCCGCCCATGAAGGTGCGGGCGGCCTGGAGCTTGGCGAACTCCACCTCCGGCAACGGTTCCCCGGACTGCCAGTGGCGGGCCATGCCCATCAGCGTGGCGTGGTCATAGCACCAGTTCTCCATGAACTGGCTGGGCAGCTCCACCGCATCCCATTCCACGTTGTTGATGCCCGCGGCCTGGGGACGCTCCACGGTGGTGAGCATGTGCTGGAGGCCATGGCCGAACTCGTGGAACAGAGTCTCCACTTCCTCGAAGGTCATCAGGCTGGGGGTGTCGCCCACCGGCGGGCTCTGGTTGCACACCAGGTAGGCCACCGGCAGCACGGGCCGGCCGTCGGCATCCACCGAGCGCACCAGACACTCGTCCATCCAGGCGCCGCCGCGCTTGCTGCCCGGGCGGCTGTAGGGGTCCAGATAAAAGGCGGCGATCGGCTCCCCGCTGGTGCCGTCATCGACACGGAAGAAGCGCACATCCGGATGCCACACCGGCGCCTCCCCATCCGCGGGCCGGATATGGATGCCGAACAGCCGGTCGCACACCCCGAACAGGCCCTCCAGCACCCGGGGCAGGGGGAACCAGGGGCGCAGCGCTTCGCTGTCGAGTTCGAACGTCTCCTTGCGCAGCACCTCCGCCCAGAAGCTCACGTCCCAGGGCTTGAGATCGGCCGCCTCGGCCGCCCCCTTCCGCTCAGCGCAGGCGCGCAGATCCTCCAGTTCCTTCACGGCCACCGGGTAGGCGGCGGCCCGCAGGTCCTCCAGCAGGGCCTCCACCTCGTCCACGGAGCCGGCCATCTTCGAGGCCAGGCTCACCTCGGCCCAGTTGGCGTAGCCGAGCCTGTGGGCCTGCTCCCGCCGCAGGGTGAGGATTCGCTCGATCGCCGGCCAGTTGCTGTCGGTTTCCCCCGAGGCCCGGCTCACGTGCGCCTTGTAGGCCGTCTCGCGCAGGTCGCGGCGCCTGCTGTATTTGAGAAAAGGGCCGAAGCGGGGGAAGTCCAGCCCCAGCAGCCAGGGACCCGTTTCCGCCGTGGCCTCGCCTTCGCCCGCCTGGCGGGCGGCCTGGGCCAGCTGCTCCCTCAGGCTCTCGGGCAGCCCCTCCACCTCGGCGGCTTCGGTGAGTTTCAGGGTCCAGCCGTTGGTGGCATCCAGCACCCGGTTGCCGAATCCGGTGGCCAGCTCGGCCAGCTCCTGGCTGGCGGCATTGAAGGCTTTCTGGTCTTCGCCCTCGAGCCCCACACCGCGCAGCTCCATGTCCCGAAGTTCGGCGGTGAGGATTCGCTCCTGGGTGGGATCGAGACCTCCCTGGGTCTGCAGGGTGCGCAGGGCTTCGAACAGCACCCTGCTCTGGCCGGCCCGATTGCCGAAGGCCACCACCGCGGCCTGCTGACTGGCATGGGCCTCCCTCAGTTCGGGGCTGTTGCAGACACCGTTCAGATGACTCACGACACCCCAGCTCCAGCGCAGCCGCTCCCCCAGCCGTTGCAGGGGATCCATCACCTCCGCCCAGCTGAGCCGGCGGCCTTCGCGGGTCGCCGCCTCCAGGGTGGCCTCGACCCCATCGAGTTCCGCCTGCAGCCGCTTCAGCAGCTCGGGCATGTGCTCCACCACCTGATCGGGGGTGATGGCTTCAAAGCGGGGCAGACCCTCGCCGGCCAGCAGGGCGGGGGGACTCTGGAGGGTGGTGGTCATCGCCAGGGGCCGCTTGGTGGAATGGACCTATTTCAGCCCACCGGGGCGGCGACGCGTGGATCAGCCGAGGGCGGCCAACCGTCCGATCGCCACGGCCCCGTGGCTGGCCAGTCCGGCCGCAAGGGCGTTGGTGCTGCCCTCGTACACGCCGATCGCCACCCGGGGCCAGAAGCCGATCACCAGCGTCGGCACCAGCAGGGTGAGACCGATCACCAGCTCGCGGGACTTCATGTCGCCCACCACCGCCAGGGCGGGAATTCTGGGGCCGAAGAAGACCCTCCGGCAGAGGGACAGCAGGTAGACGGGGGTGAGCACCAGGCCGATCGCCGCCAGCACGATGGTGATCACCCGGAAACCGATGGTGAATCCTTCGTAGGAGGTGACCCCCAGGAACACGGTGATCTCGCTGATGAAGCCGCTCATGCCGGGCAGGGCCAGGGAGGCGAGGGAGCTGGCCAGGAAGAAGGCGAAGGTGATGGGCAGCACCTTGGCCAGGCCGCCCATGTTGGGGATCGAGAGCGTCTCGGTGCGTTCGTAGAACACGCCGGTGACGAAGAACATCGCCGCGGCGATCAGGCCGTGGCTGATCATCTGCAGCATCGCCCCGCTCATGCCCAGGGCATCGATGGCGCCGATCCCCAGCAGCACGAAGCCCATGTGGCTCACCGAGCTGCAGGCGATGCGGCGCTTGACGTTGTCCTGGGCGAAGGCATTGAGCGCCCCGTAGATGATGTTGATGATCCCCAGCACGATCAGTGCCGGGGCCAGGCGCAGGTGCTCCTCGGGAAGCATCTGCACGTTGAAGCGCAGCAGGGCGTAGCCCCCCATCTTGAGCAGCACCCCCGCCAGCAGCATCGACACCGGGGCATTGGCCTCGCCGTGGGCGTCGGGCAGCCAGGTGTGCAGGGGGAACATCGGCAGCTTCACGCCGAAGCCCACCAGGAAGCCCAGGTAGCAGAGCAGACCGAAGGTACCGCCGGGTGAGCGGGCCGCCAGTTCGCTCAGGTTGAGGGTGAAGCTGTCGCCCGAAAGCGCCAGGGCCAGGCCGCTGATCAGGATCAGCAGGGAGGCGGTGGCCGTGTAGAGGATGAACTTGGTGGCGGCGTACTGGCGCTGTTTGCCGCCCCAGATGGCGATCAGCAGGTACACCGGAACCAGCTCCAGTTCCCAGGCCAGGAAGAACAGCAGGAAGTCCTGGGACAGGAACACCAGGCTCTGGGCCGTGGCCTGGAGCAGGATCAGGGCGAAATAGAGGCGCGTCTTGAGACGGATGTTCCAGCTGGCCGCCACTGAGAGAAGGGTGACCAGGCCGCTGAGCACCACCAGCGGGGCCGAGAGCCCGTCGGCCGCCAGGGACCACTCCAGCCCCAGGGCCTGGACCCAGGGCACCCGCTCCACCAGCTGCAGCCCGGAGATGCTTCCGTCGAAGTGGCGTGCGAACACCCACAGGATCAGGGCCATATCCACCCCCAGCACCCCCAGAGCGATGCTGCGGGGCAGACGGGGGTCGCTGCCGTCACCGGGCAGCAGGGGCATCAGCAGGGCGGCCATGGCCGGCAACAGCACGATCAGGCTGAGCCAGGGAAACGCCGTGGATGGCGGCAAGACCTCAGAGAAGGAGGAGGACGCGAGCGAAAGGGGCAGGCTGGCGTCCATCAGGGTGCTGTGCTCCAGGCAGGAAGTATGGCGGGAGGCAGGGCCTCGGCGGGAAGACGTCCCGGACGGCGGGAGCTTACCAGCTGAGTAGTTCTACTCACGGATGGCCGGCAGCGGCGGCGTGGCCGTCGCCATGGGCCTCCAGCTGCTGCCCGCCTCCTGGAGGTTGAGCACGGCGCTGTGGCTGTCCACCCCCTCTCCCTTCCAGGCCCGGGTCATGGCCTCTCCCACCGCTTCCCCGGAACTTTCGGGAGCCAGGGCCAGCAGGCTGGGCCCGGCGCCGCTGATCACGCAGCCCCAGGCCCCGGCCTTCACGGCCGCCTCCCGCACCGCTCGTCCCCCCTGAATCAGCCCCCAGCGGTAGGGCTCGTGGATGCGGTCATGCATCCCGTCGGCGATGAGATCGCCGTTGCCGGTGCGCAGCCCCTGCAGCAGCAGGGTGAGGGCGCCCAGGTTCATCACCGCATCGCTGATCGGAATGCTGCGGGGCATGGCCCGGCGCGCCTCGCTGGTGCTCAGCCGGATGGTGGGAATGGCCACCACCGCCTTCACGGCCCTGTTCCACTCGCAACGCACCACCCGCCAGCGGTGGGAGGCGGCCCTGGCCGTCAGGCACAGGCCTCCCAGCAGCGAAGGCACCACGTTATCGGGATGCCCCTCGATGTCGATCGCCAGCTCCAGCAGCTTCTCCCGGCTGAGCGGTTCCCCCACCAGGGCATTGGCGCCGATCAGGCCCGCCACGATGGCGGTGGCGCTGCTGCCCAGGCCTCGGGCGGGGGGCACCGCCAGTTGCACCCGGGCCTCCAGGGCCACCGGCTCCAGCCCTGCCTCTCGCCAGACACGCTGGGCCGACCGGTACACCAGGTTGTCGGGGCCGCCGCGCAGGTGGGCCCCCTCAGGCCCTTCGATGATCAGCTCAAAACGCTCGCCGCCGCCCTGGATCACCCGCAGCTCGAAGCGGTTGTCGAGCGCCAGGGCAGCACCGAGGCAGTCGAATCCAGGGCCGATGTTGGCGCTGGTGGCGGGGACCTCCACCACCACCCCGTGGCCGATCTGGGGCCGGACCATAAACAACCTGTCGTTGGGCTCAGTGTTGCAGCTGGGTTGCAGCTGGATTCCCCCGGGGTTCGGCTCACCCCAGCAACATGCGGGCGCGGCAGGCGGCACTGAAGCTGCCGGCACCCGGATCCACCAGGGCGGTGATCGGCACCGGCTCCAGGGCCCCGCGCAGGCGTCCCTTGTTGAGGAAAGGTTCCTGGAAGGCCTCGGAGCGCAGGCTCGACAGCAGCTTGGCGGCGGTGCCCCCCGCCAGCCAGATCCCACCGCGGGGCAGGCAGGTCAGGGCCAGATCACCACAGGCGCTGCCGTAGGCACCCAGCCACAGGCCCAGGGCATCGGCCGCCAGGGATTCGCCGGCGGCGGCGGCCGCCGCCACCTCGGCGGGCAGGTCGGCCTCTGCCGGCCCGTCGCCGGCCTCCCGCCAGAGCCGGGCGATGCCGCTGAGGGGATGGTCGCCGCCGGGGTGGTGACGCTCCAGCAGCCAGCGGGCCACATGGCCCAGGCCCGTACCGCTCACCACCCGCTCGATCGAGACCCGATCCAGAGCCAGGTCGCTGCGGAGCCATTGCTTGAGTTCCCACTCCCGCTGGCAGCGGGGGGCGAATTCCCCATGGGCCGCCTCACTGGCGATGGCCTGCAGGCCGCTGGGGGTGGGCAGACCCATGGCCATCCCCAGCCCCGTGCCAGCTCCCAGGATCAGCAGCGGAGCCTGGGGATCGCGCTCCCCTTCGCGCACGGTCGCCGTCTGGGAGTCGTCCAGGTGGGGCAGGCCGTAGATGAGGGCGGCGAAGTCGTTGACCAGCTCCACCCGCGGCAGCCCCAGGGTGCTGGCCAGGGATTCGGCCTCCAGTTGCCAGGGAAGATTGGTGAGCCGGGCCCGGCCCCCCTGCACCGGGCCGGCCACAGCGAAACAGGCGGCAGCCACGGAGGCGTCTCCGGCCGCCTCCGCATCGGCAAGAAAGTGGGCCACCAACGGGGCCAGATCGTCCCAGGCGGCCGACACGAAGCGTTCCTCCTGGAGCAACTCCGGCCGGTCCTGTCCCGGCCGCCAGAGGCTGAGCAGGGTCTTGGTGCCGCCGATGTCGCCCGCCAGCAGGAGGCTCACGGCAGTTCCAGTGTGGCCAGACGTCCTGCGTTGGCCGCCGTGGCTGCCGTCACCAGGGCGTCGGCCCCCACACTGCCCAGATCCCCCTGGCGCCTGCTGCGCAGGCTGACGCTGCGGTTCTCCGCCTCCCGGGCGCCGATCACCCCCAGCAAGGGGATCTTCATCTGCTCGCCATTGCGGATCAGCTTGCCCAGCCGTTCACCGCTGTGGTCGATGGTGGCGCGGATGCCGGCGGACTTCAACCGTTCCTTCAGTTCCTCGGCCCAGGGCAGGGCTTCGTCGGTGACCGGCAGGAGTCGCAGCTGTTCCGGCGCCAGCCAGAAGGGGAAATCCCCGGCGTAGTTCTCCACCATCACGCCGAAGAACCGTTCCAGGGAACCGAAGATGGCGCGGTGGATCATGATCGGGCGCGCCCGGCTGCCGTCGGCCGCCACGTACTCGAGGTTGAAACGTTCCGGCAGGTTGAAGTCGAGCTGGATCGTGGAGCACTGCCACAGCCTGCCGATGGCATCCTCGATCTTGATGTCGATCTTGGGGCCGTAGAAAGCCCCACCCCCCTCGTCCAGCTTGTAGGCCCAGCCCTTGCGCTCCAGGGCCTCCACCAGCCCGGCGGTGGCCAGCTCCCAGACGGCGTCGTCACCGATCGACTTGTCGGGACGGGTGGAGAGGTGGATCTCGTAGCTGCGGAAGTCGAAGGTGGAGAGGATGTGCTCGGTGAGGTTGAGCACCCGCAGGATCTCATCGGAGATCTGCTCCGGCAGACAGAACACGTGGGCGTCGTCCTGGGTGAAGCCGCGCACCCGCATCAGCCCGTGCATCACCCCGGGCCGCTCGTAGCGGTAGACCGTGCCCAGCTCGGCCCAGCGGATCGGCAGCTCCCTGTAGGAGCGCAGCCGGCTGGCGAAGGTGAGCACGTGAAAGGGGCAGTTCATCGGCTTGAGCTGGTACTGCCGCTCGTCCACCGCCATCGGCCCGAACATGCTCTCGCTGTAGAAGTCGAGGTGGCCCGAGGTCTTCCAGAGGCTGAGGTCTGCCACGTGGGGGGTGTAGAGCAGCTCGTAGCCGTCCTCGAAGTGGGCCTGGCGCCAGAAATCCTCGATCAGCAGCCGCATCCGGGCGCCGCGGGGATGCCAGAACACCAGGCCGGCGCCAGCGTCCTCCTCGATCGAGAAGAGGTCCAGGTCGGTGCCCAGCCGCCGGTGGTCGCGGCGCAGGGCCTCCTCCTTGCGCCGCCTGTACTCGGCCAGTTGCTCCGGCGTCTCCCAGGCGGTGCCGTAGATGCGCTGCAGCTGGGCGCGGTTCTCATCGCCGCGCCAGTAGGCCCCGGCCACGCTCTCGAGGGCGAAGGCCTTGGGGTTGAGCTCGCCGGTGTGCTCCACGTGGGGGCCGGCGCAGAGGTCCCACCAGTGTTCCCCCAGGGTGTACAGGGTGATCGGCTCGCTGAGGCCCTCCAGGATCTCGAGCTTGTAGGGCTCGTTCTGGGCCCGGATGCGGCGTTCGGCCTCCTCCCTGCTCACCTCGATGCGGACCAGGGGGAGCCGCCGGCCGATGATCCGGCCCATTTCCTTCTGAATGGCCTTGAGGTCGGCCTCGGTGAAGGGCTCGGGGTTGTCGAAGTCGTAGTAGAAGCCGGTCTCGGTCCAGGGGCCGATGGTCACCTGGGCCTTGGGGAAGAGTTTCTGCACCGCCATGGCCAGCACGTGACTCATGGAATGGCGGATGCGCTGCAGCCGGGGACTCTCGCTGGTCTTGGGCAGGGCGATGGGGGCGCCATCGGCCGCTGCGGCACTGGAGGCCGGTGGCACCGGTGAGGGGGGCGCGGACGTCATGGAGAGCACCTGTTGAAGGCATGGTATCCAGGCCCACCCATCGGTCCTAGGTTGGGGCGGCTGAACCCTGTGATGGCCTCCCCACCCACGCCGAGATCAGCCCGGAGAGCAGCGCCAGGGAGTGCCCTGTCGGCTCTGGATCGCACGGCCGAGAAGCGCAGCGTGGCCCTGAGCTACCTCTTCTGGTGCACCTGCTTGGTGGGAGTGTGCGGACTGCAGCGTTTTTACAACCGCAAGCCTGCGAGCGGCGTGCTCTGGCTCCTCACCTTCGGCCTCTGCGGGATCGGCCAGCTGCTGGATCTGGTGCTGGTGCCGGACATGGTCCGCCAGGCCAACCAGTCCCTGCTGCTTGAGCAAGCCCTCTCCGGCACCGAGGCACCTTCCTATCCCCCGATCGAACGCCAGTTGCTTCAGCTGGCCCGGCGCAAGTCGCCCTCCGGTTTCACCCTCAACGATGCCCTGCTGGAGCTTCAGCTGCCTCCGGAAGCCAACAGCGGGGTGGTGACGGCCGAGATCGAGCGGTTGCTGCTCGACCATCTGCTGGACGTGGGCAACGACGAACGGGGACGGGTGGTCTACCGCGAACCCTGAGACGAGGGCTCAGGCGCTGGCAAGGCGGTGCTGGCGCTCCAGCTCCCGCTCGTAGAAACGCTTCAGTTCCTCCCGTCCCTTCACCGGCTGGCCGTAATGACTGCCGCCCTGGAGGGTCGGCAGGGAGGCCCATTCCGGGGCCAGGCGGGCCAGGACCTCGGCACTCAGGCCCTGGCGGTCGAAGGCCACGAGGGCTCCCCGTTGCTGCATCAGGTGCAGGGCCGCCTGGTCCTGGCTGTCGGGGCGGAAGTCCCTGAGGCCCAGCCTCTGGGCGGTCTGGTTCCAGGTGGTGGGCAGGAACTGATAAGCGCCCGCAGCGGCGCTGGTGTAACGGCGCCGGACCGTGATCTCCGGATGGCGACTGAGGTCAGCGAAGCGACCGCCTCCGTAGAGGACCTGGTAGCCCGCCACGCTGCCACCCTTCCAGGTGCCTTCGGCGTAGCGGATCGTGTTCAGCAGTGCCCGCCGCTCCGGGGTGATCCGGTAAGGACCGGATCCTGCACGGTATGGCGAGGTGGTGGCGATCTTCGCGGTGGAAGCGACGGAAGGCACTGCTGGCGTGGGTGCCGGAGGGACCGGCCGAGCGGACAGCGGCATCAGCATCAGCATCACCCCGAGGGCGAAGGGGGCTGGCTGACGGGGAAAAGTCGAAAAGCTGTTTTGCAGACGCAAGAGCGATCTGATCACAAATCGACACGACCATGCTCAAGGTCAGGCTCAGGGGGCCAGCCCCCTCCACCCGTACTGGACAGAAACGGTCAACCCGTGCATGTCCAGCCTGTCTGGGAAACGACACATCTCAAGGATCCCAGTCAGGCCAAGGGGACATTCCCGCTCAGAGGGGGCCCGTCAGGTCGGTAATGGAGCCGCCCCCCGCTCATCCAGGCCTCCATTACCGATCAGGTGTAGTGATCAATACCTAAGGATTTGTTCACCTTCCGGAGCCCTCCTGGCCGGCACCTACACCGATATCAGGGCTTGTCAAGGCCTCGGCGCGGCGTCCTGCCCCAACGGGGACAGGGTCGCTTCATCGGGGTGGAAGGAAGCCGAGGGCGTCACGGACCCGCTCCAGGGTGGCTTCGGCCACGACCGATGCCCGCTCCCTGCCCTTCGCCAGGACCTCCAGGAGCGTGGTGGGATCGCTGCGCAGTTCCCCATACCGCTCCTGGAGCGGGCGCAGGGCCTCCACCGTGGCTTCCGCCAGAAGGGGCTTGAAGCGGCCCCAGCCCATGGACGCGCAGTCCGTCGCCGCCTGCTCCCGGCTCAGGCCGGCCATCAGGGCGTAGAGCCCCAGCAGGTTGTCGGCCTCCGGCCGGTCTGGATTGCCGAATTCCAGTCCCATCACCGGATCGGTCTTGGCCCGCTTGATCTTGCGGGTGATGGCCTCGGGGGGATCCAGCAGGGTGATGCGGGAGCCCTCGTTGGGGTCGCTCTTGCTCATCTTGCTGGTGCCGTCGGTGAGGCTCATCACCCGCGCCCCCTCCCGCAGGATCAGGGGCTCGGGCACCTTGAGGATGGGATGGGCTTCGTCCGGAGCGAAACGGGCATTGATGCGCTGCTGGGCGATGTCGCGGGCGAGTTCCAGATGCTGCTTCTGGTCCTCCCCCACCGGCACCCGGTCGGCGTCATAGAGAAGGATGTCGGCCGCCATCAGCACCGGGTAATCGAGCAGACCGGCCGATACGTTGTCGCCCTGCTTCAGCGCTTTTTCCTTGAACTGGATCATCCGCTCCAGCCAGTTGAGCGGGGTGACGCAGTTGAGCAGCCAGCAGAGTTCGCTGTGGGCGCTCACGTGGCTCTGGGCGAACACCGTGGAGCGTTGCGGGTCAATGCCGCAGGCCAGATAGAGAGCCGCTGTCCTGAGGGTGTCCTCCGCCAGGCGCCGGGGGTCGTGGGGCACGGTGATGGCGTGCAGGTCGACCACGCAGAAGAAGGTCTCATGGCTGTCCTGCAGGGCCACCCAGTTGCGGATCGCCCCCAGCCAGTTGCCCAGATGCAGCGCCCCGGTGGGTTGCACGCCGGAGAGCACCCGGGGGCGTACCGGCACTGTGGCCGCTTCCGTCACGCCTCTGGCTTGGGGTTGACGTCGCTCTCGGTCGTATCGGCTTCGACGGCCACGGCTTCAGGCTCGGTGGCGATCGATTCGGGCTCACTGGCCTCGCCGGGTTCGCTCACTTCGACAGGGGGGGCGGGCTTGCTGGGCCGGGCGAAGGGATCGATCCGGGCGCCGCCGCGGCCACCGCGGCCCTCAGGGCGGGGCTGGCCATCGCCGCCCCCGCGGCGGGGCTCCCCCCCCCGGGGGCCGGGGCGGGAGCCGGCCTGGGCGCGGTGTTCGGCCACGAGGGCCTCCAGCTGGCCCTTCTCCAGCTGATCGGCGAGGGTCCGCAGGGAGAAGCCGAGCACGGCCACCGTGGAGCGAAGCCCGAAGGCCTCCTGCAGGGCACGGGCCGCCTGCATTTCGTTGTCGCTCAGGCGGATGCGGAAGCCGCCCGGCTCCCGGTTCGGGCCGGGACGGCCGCCCCGCTCGGAGGATTCCCTGCGTCCGGAGCCCACGGGAAGAGGAGTGTTGGTGTCGTCGGCCATCGCCGCAGCCTGCAATCAGGGGCAAGTGTCGCGCATTGACCGGCGGCCCCCGGTCCCTTCGGGTGCCAGCCAGACCAGCCGGTGCCTGCCGGGGCGGGCGGGGCCCTGCCGCCGGGCCAGCACCAGCAGAGGCAGGGGCCGGGGCCGGCCTTCTCCCAGCTCGAAGCGCCGCCGGTACTGATTCAGGAAATCCAGATAGGTTTCGAGTGTCCAGCCCTGGGGGCCCCGCTCCTGGGCGGCCCAGAAGTTTCTCAGGGCCTGCCGGCAGGCATCCGCGCCGAAATCCTCCCAGCACAGCCGTTCGGCTTCCCAGGCGGAAAGACCCTCGGCCACCAGTTCCCTGTAGCGCCGCAGCTCGGGAGCCTCCTGGCTGCAGTCCGGGGGCAGGCGGTGGGCCAGATCCGCCACCGCCACCCGACTCAGCCGCAACCAGCAACGTTCCAGCAGCAGCACCGGCAGACCTCCGTGCCAGCGGTCGCTGCGACGCAGTTCAGCCTGAGCCTGACGCACCTGGCGCCACTGTTTCTCCAGCAGAAAAAGGCCGTCCGCCGTCGCGGCCACGCCGGATCGGGCATCGGAAGGCAAAACGGATCGGCCCCGGACGTCAGGGGAATCATGCTGCGCCCTGCCGCAGTCTGCAGGTGCTGCTCCTTACGGCAGGTGGTTGGGGGTGTGACCGCCGGCACTTCTGAGCTAGAGAGGCATCGCCGCCGGCCCTCCCCCGTGACGCCCCCGGACCCCCAGCGCCCCGCCGAACTGGCCTCCCTGCTGAACGCCCGCTGGGGCCGGTCTGCCCTGCTGCTTGCCGGCGGGGTGCTGGGGGGAGAGGTGATCCTGCGCGCCATCCCCGGTGGGGAAGCCGGCCTTGTGGGTCTCGGTCTGCTGGCTGGGGGCTGGTGGTGGCTGGGCCGCCGACGGCGGGCCCCCCTGCAGCCGCGGTTGCCACGCAGCTTCGAGGGCTGGCTGCAGCGCTGCCGGCAATTGCTTGAACAGTTCGAACGGCTGGAGGGAGAGGTCGGCGATGGCGGCGTGCGGCGCGATCGCGCCCTTGCCGGCCTGCGGGACGAAGGTGCCCGCGCATTTCTGCAAGTGGCTCTGGTGGGATCCGTCGCGCCTGAAGCGTCCTGGGCGCCCCAGCTCCAGGACGCCCTGCGGGGCCCCCTGGCCCTGCGCCTGCAGTGGGGCGAGGCCCTGCCGGCGGTCAGCTGCGAGCGGCGCTGGCCCGAGGGCTTCGCGGCCGCTGATGTGGTCCTCTTCCACCTGCCCACCCCCCTGCGGGCCGCTGATCTGCGCTGGCTGGAAGCGGTGCCGCCGGCTCAGCCCCTGTGGCTGCTGCTGCAACCGGAGGTGCCGTGTGATCCCTCGAACCTGACGGCCGAGCTGCGCAGCCAATGGCCCGCGGCCGATCCCACCCGATTGCTGTTCTGGGACGGTCGCCCCGAACGGCTCACCACCTGCCTGGAGCCCCTGGCCCGCTGGATGGCCAAGGATGGTCACTCCCTGCGCACCGCCACCCCCCTGCGCCGCATCGAGGACCTGCACCGCCGCTGGCAGGCGGAGCTGGAGGGTCTGCGCCGTCAGCGGCTGGTCCAGCTGCAGCAGCGCACCCAGTGGGTGGTGGCGGCCGGCGTGTTCGCCGCACCGCTGCCGAGCCTCGACCTGCTGGTGCTGGCAGCGGCCAATGGATTGATGCTCCAGGAGATGGCCCGCCTCTGGGACTGCCCCTGGACCCTGGAGCAGCTCAAGGCCGCCGCCGGGGAACTGGGCAGGGCCTCCCTGCTGCTGGGGGTGGTGGAGTGGAGCAGCCAGGCGCTGGCGGCCGCCGTTCGGCTCCACGGAGCCACCTGGCTGGTAGGCGGAGCCCTCCAGGCCCTCAGCGCGGCCTACCTCACCCGGGTGGTGAGCCATGCCATGGCGGATGTGCTGGCCCTTTCCGTCGGGGTGGCCGCACCGGATCTGGAGGCGATCAAGCGGGAGGCTCCCCTGCTGGTGGCGCGGGCGGCCGAAGCGGAGAAACTCGACTGGGCCGGTTTCCTGCAGCAGGCCCAGGCCTGGATCGTTCAGCAACGGCCCTCTCGCGGCGACGGCCCCCTGCCGCTGTCGCCTTAGCGGCGGGCTCCATCGGTGAGGTTCTCCGCAGGCAATGTTCAGGAGGGGCTTCCCGGTCGGCATGTCTCGGGCAGGGCGCCGTTGCAGCGATGGCTTCATGCGATTGCTTCATGAAGATTGATTGCACTGATGCCGGTTTACTTGAAGGATCTTTGCGAGCCGCCAGAGCCCAGGTAAGGGTTGCCTAATGTAAACGAGCCTCCCTTGTGGAGGCCTTCCTTGAGGCTTTGCCGCCTCTTCCTACCCGTCTTAATTCCATGACCACTGCTCTACGCAGCGGCCGTGCCGGAAGCTGGGATAGCTTCTGCGCCTGGGTGACATCCACCAACAACCGCCTCTACGTCGGTTGGTTCGGTGTGCTGATGATCCCCACCCTGCTGGCTGCCACCGTCTGCTTCATCGTCGCCTTCATCGCGGCCCCTGCCGTCGACATCGACGGCATCCGTGAGCCCGTCGCCGGCTCGCTGATGTACGGCAACAACATCATCTCCGGCGCCGTTGTTCCCTCCAGCAACGCCATCGGCCTGCACTTCTACCCCATCTGGGAAGCCGCCAGCCTCGACGAGTGGCTGTACAACGGTGGCCCCTACCAGCTGGTGGTCTTCCACTTCCTGATCGGCGTCTTCGCCTACATGGGCCGTGAGTGGGAACTCTCCTACCGCCTGGGCATGCGCCCCTGGATCTGCGTCGCCTACTCCGCCCCCGTGGCGGCGGCCAGCGCCGTGTTCCTGATCTACCCCTTCGGTCAGGGCTCCTTCTCCGACGGCATGCCCCTCGGCATCAGCGGCACCTTCAACTACATGCTGGTGTTCCAGGCCGAGCACAACATCCTGATGCACCCCTTCCACATGCTGGGTGTGGCCGGTGTGTTCGGTGGCTCCCTGTTCTCCGCCATGCACGGTTCGCTGGTGACCTCCTCGCTGGTGCGTGAGACCACCGAGAGCGAGAGCCAGAACTACGGCTACAAGTTCGGCCAGGAAGAGGAGACCTACAACATCGTGGCCGCCCACGGCTACTTCGGTCGCCTGATCTTCCAGTACGCCTCGTTCAACAACAGCCGCAGCCTGCACTTCTTCCTGGCCGCCTGGCCGGTGGTGGGCATCTGGTTCACCGCCCTGGGCGTGAGCACGATGGCGTTCAACCTGAACGGCTTCAACTTCAACCAGTCGATTCTCGATGGTCAGGGCCGGGTGATCAACACCTGGGCCGACGTGCTGAACCGTGCCGGCCTGGGCATGGAAGTGATGCACGAGCGCAATGCGCATAACTTCCCGCTCGATCTGGCCACGGTCCAGACCGTTCGGGTTGCCCTCCAGGCCCCTGCAATCGGCTGAGTCCTGCGGCCTGCTCGGCCCTTTCACGGGCCTCCCATCCCTTCCATGGCCCCCTTTCCCCGGGGGCTTTTTTTATGGCCATTACTCCTGGGCGTTGCCCGGGGACTCGATTTGCATCGCCTGCCACGGCGTGACAAGGCTTCCTGACAAGCTTTTCTGACCCCCTGTACGCTGAATGCCCGAACGCCGCCGCCACGGCCAGGTGGGCCGGAGCTTCGCCTGTGCCCGCCTTCGGAACGCCGGGCTGCTCGCCACCCTGCTGGTCCCCCTGCTGCTGGGCTGCACCCCCCGGCAGGAGGCCACCCGGCCGGCCGACTCCAGGCCCCTGGTGCTCACCACCTTCACCATCCTGGCGGACATGGCCCGGCAGGTGGCCGGCGATCGGCTGCGGGTGGAATCGATCACCAAGCTCGGCGCCGAGATCCACGGCTACGAGCCCACCCCCAGCGATCTCAAGCGGGCCTCCGGTGCCCGGATGGTGCTGGAGAACGGCTTCGGGCTGGAGCGCTGGGCCCAGCGGTTCTACGCCAGCATGCCCGACGTGCCCCACGTGACCCTGACCGAGGGGATCAACCCCCTGCCGATCGCCAGCGATGCCTACCGGGGCAAGCCCAACCCCCATGCCTGGATGTCACCACGGCTGGCCAAGGTTTACGTGGAGAACATCCGCCGTGCCCTCACCCGGCTGGATCCCGATGGCGCCGGTACCTATCGCCGCAACGCGGAGCGCTACGCAGCCCAGTTGGATCAGCTGCACAGGGACATGCAGGCCTCCCTGACCCTGATTCCCCCCCGCCAGCGGGTGCTCGCCACCTGTGAGGGGGCCTTCTCCTATCTGGCCAGGGACTACGGCCTCACCGAGGCCTACCTATGGCCGGTGAATGCCGAATCCCAGGTGACGCCCCAGCGCATGGCCTCCCTCATCAACCTGGTGAAGCAGCGCCGGGTTCCGGCAGTGTTCTGCGAGAGCACCGTGAGTGCGGAGCCCCAGAAGCAGGTGGCCAGGGAGTCGGGAGCCCGCTTCGGGGGGGTGTTCTTTGTGGATTCCCTCTCCCTGCCGGGGGGGCCTGCCCCCAACCTGCTGGAGCTCCAGCGTCGTAACCTGAAGACCTTGCGTGAGGGTCTGGCGGGGAGCTGAATCGATGCCGTCACGCCCTGCTTCCCACTCCCCGATCGAGCGCATCTCGGTCCGCAATCTCTGCGTCGATTACCACGGTGTGGTGGCCGTTCACGACGCCTCCCTGCACCTCGACGCCGGCACCATCTGCGCCCTCGTCGGCATGAACGGGGCGGGAAAATCGACCCTTTTCAAGGCGCTGATGGGGTTCGTGCGCCCTTCAGCCGGCAGCATCGCCATCAACGGCCTGCCCCTGCGGCAGGCACGTCGCGCCCGGGCGGTGGCCTATGTCCCTCAGACCGAGAGTGTCGACTGGAACTTCCCGGTCAACGTCCACGAGGTGGTGATGATGGGTCGCTATGGCGCCATGAATCTGCTGCGGATGCCTCGCCCGGCCGATCGGGAGGCGGTGCGGGAGGCCCTCGAGCGGGTCGATCTCTGGCCTCTGCGCCATCGCCAGATCGGCGCCCTCTCCGGCGGTCAGCGCAAGCGGGCCTTCCTGGCCCGCGCCCTCGCCCAGGGGGCTTCGGTGATGCTGCTTGATGAGCCCTTCAACGGCGTGGACATCCGCACCGAGAAGCTGATGATCGAACTGTTCCAGCAGTTCCGCCGCGAGGGGCGGACCCTGATGATCTCGACCCACGACCTGGCCCATGTGACCAGCTTCTGCGACCAGGTGGTGCTGATCAACAAGACGGTGCTGGCCTACGGCGAGACCTCCTCGGTCTTCACCAGCGAGAACCTGGCCCTCACCTTCGGTGGTCTGCGTCTGGAGGCGGAGCCACCGGAGGCCATGGACCCGGAGTCCCCCAGGGCGCCATGACGGTGGTGCTCCCCTGGCTGCTCGAACCCCTCCAGCATGACTTCATGGTGCGCGCCCTGCTGGTCAGCACCCTGGTCTCCTGCGTCTGCGGGCTGCTCTCGTGCTTCATGACGCTCAAGGGCTGGGCCCTGATGGGGGATGCGGTGTCCCATGCGGTCATGCCCGGCGTGGTGATCGCCTATGCCCTCAACCTGCCCTTCGCCCTCGGTGCCTTCGTTTTCGGGGTGGGGTCGGTGGCGGTGATCGGTTACATCAAGCAGATGACCCGGATCAAGGAGGACACCGTGATCGGGCTGGTGTTCACAGGCTTCTTCGCCCTGGGCCTCACCCTGATCTCGAAGGTGCGCAGCACCATCGACCTGTCCCACATCCTGTTCGGCAACGTGCTGGGCATCAGCTCCGGCGACATCCTCCAGACGGTGCTGATCAGCCTGCTGGTGCTCGCTGTGCTGCTGGTGCTGCACCGGGATCTGATCCTTTTCTGCTTCGATCCCACCCACGCCCGGTCGATCGGCATCCACACCGGCGTGCTGCACTACCTGCTGCTTTCGGTGCTGTCCCTGGCGGCGGTGGCAGGTCTGCAGACCGTGGGGATCATCCTGGTGGTGGCCATGCTGGTCACCCCCGGCGCCACCGCCTACCTGCTCACCGATCGCTTCGATCGCATGGCCTGGATCGCGATCCTCTCGGCGGTGCTCTCCAGCCTCGGAGGCATCTACTGGAGTTACTGGATGGATGCCTCCACGGCGGGTTGCATCGTGCTGGTGCAGACCCTGCTGTTCCTGGTCGCATTCCTGTTCGCCCCCCGCCACGGCCTGCTGGCTCAGCGGCGCCGTTCCCCCCGGGCCACCCGGTTCCCTTCGGCGTGAGGGCCACGGCCGACCAGCAACGCTGGCCCTGGTGGCCCCTGCTGCCCCTCTATCCCTACGGCCGCCGCCGCACCCTGGTGCGGGAACTGATCGCCGAGCGACTCTGGAGCTTCGAGCAGTTGCAGGGGGTCTGGTACGTGGCGGTTCCCATCCGCATGACCGTGCTGCGGGTGCGCGAGGGGCTGTTGCTCTACGCCCCGGTGGCCCCCACGGCCGAGGTGCGGGAGCAGCTGCGCCAGCTGGAGGAGCGTCACGGTCCGGTCTGCACCATCGTGCTGCCCACCGCTTCGGGGCTGGAGCACAAGCTGCCGGTGCCGGCGATGGCCCGGGCGTTCCCCTCCGCCGAGGTCTGGGTGACGCCGAAGCAGTGGAGTTTTCCCCTGTCGCTGCCGCCCGCCTGGCTCGGCTTCCCCCCCTCCCGCACCCGGGTGCTGCTGAGCGACGGGGTGCCCCATGGTGATCAGTTGGACTGGCTGCCCCTGGGTCCCCTGGATCTGGGCCTGGGCACCTTCATGGAAATCGCCTGCTTCGATCGGGCCAGCGGCAGCCTGCTGGTCACCGATGCCCTGGTGGCGATTCCACCGGAGCCGCCGGCGGTCTTCGATCTCGATCCCACCCCCCTGCTCTTCCATGCCCGCGATCGAGGGGATGAACCTCTGGTGGATGACCTTGATCGGCGGCGACGGGGCTGGCGACGCCTGGTGCTGTTCGCCAACTACCTGCGCCCCCGGCCCCTGGAGGTGCCCCCCCTGGCTCAGGTACTGCGCCACTGCCTGGCGCCTCAGTGCCGCAGCCCCCGCTCCCATTTCGGGTTCTACCCGTTCCGCTGGCTGCCCGGCTGGCAGGGGGATTTCGAGGCCCTGGTCCCCGATGGACGCAGCACTCTGCAGGTGGCAGCGGTGCTGGAGAGGCTTGTCTTTCCCCGTCAGCGGCAGTGCCTGGTGGCCTGGATCCGTTCCCTGGCCGGTCTCAGGCAGCTTCGCTGGCTGGTGCCGGCCCATTACGACGCGCCGGTTCCCTGCGCCCCGGCCCAGTTGGCCGCCCTGGCCGATCGGATCGAAGCCCGTGAATGGGCCCCCGACCAGGGGTCATGGGAAACCCTGGCCGCCATTGATCGCACCCTGGTGGGCCTGGGAGTGGTGCCGGGGGAGAACGCTGAGGCCTGAGGGAAGGCGACTCAGAGTTCCAGTTCGCCGGGGTCGTCATCGAGGCTGCCCTCGAGACCGCCGCTGCCGATGAGCGCCGTTTCCAGCTCCATGCGCTGTTCCATCTGGCGCAGGAAATAGCCCGTCATCATGGCGGAAGCCAGAAGGCCCGCCAGGTTGTCGCGGCTGGCCTGGATCTTCACCTCGAACTGCTCGCCCGGCAACATGCCCAGCAGGCCCTGCACGTTGTGGCGGATGATGTCCTGGATGTCCCCGGTGGCGGAGCGTGCCACCCGTTGGAGAACGTCCGGAGACTGTTCCTGCAGGTACTGAATCAGCGAGTTATCGCTGATCGCCTCGTTGTCTGCGGTCAGAAACTCCGGGTTGAACATTTCCCCTCCGGTGTGTGCTGCAACACGACCCGCACCATAACGCAGCATTTCAATGGCGCTCCCCGCCTTCGGCAGGGGAGAACCGAATCGGTCCGAAGCGGGCCAGGGGCCAGTAGCGCCAGATCGCCGTGCCGATCAGCTCCTCTTCCGGGAGGGGGCCCCAGAGATGGGAATCCAGGCTGGCGTTGCGATTGTCCCCCAGCACCAGCACGTCTCCGGCGGGAACCATGAAGGGTTCGAGGTCGTAGCCCATCGGCTCCCTCGCCCAGTCGGGATCGGCGGGCCGGCCGTTGCGCCAGAGCCGGCCCTCTTTCACTTCCACCCGGTCACCGGCCACCGCCACCACCCGTTTGATCAGGGCGGAACGGGGGTCGTAGCCGGCCTGACGCAGGGGCTCGGGAGGATGGAAGACCACGATTGTTCCGGGGCGGACACCTCCACCGAAGCGGGGGCTGAGTTTCTCCACAAGCACCCGGTCCTGAAGTTGCAGGGTGGGGAGCATCGAACCCGAGGGGATCCAGCGGGGCTCCACCACGGCCCAGCGCAGCATCAGGGCCACCAGCACCCAGAGCAGCAGCTGGGTGATCTGCCGCAGGAGTGGCGGAAAGGAAGGTCTGGCTTCGGCGGGGCCGCTGGCCATGGTCAAGCTGTCCGTGAGGATGATCGCCCCATCCTGAAGAGTGGAGCGCCCCCCTTTGGCCGGGTCCCCGTCATCGCTGGCCAACCTTCGTGCGGCCCTGACGCTGCTCAGGACCCTGCGCCGGGCCGGACTGGCCCATGTGGTGCTGTGTCCCGGCAGCCGCTCCGCCCCTCTGGCAGTGGCCGCCGCCCTGCTGGAGCCCGGTGGCCTGCAGCTGCACACGGCCATTGACGAGCGCTCCGCCGCCTTCTTCGCCCTCGGCCTCGGCCGGGGCAGCGGCCTGCCGGCGGCGGTGGTCACCACCTCGGGCACGGCGGTCGCCAACCTGCTGCCGGCCGCGGTGGAGGCCGATTTCGGCACCATCCCCCTTCTGCTGCTCACGGCCGACCGGCCGGCGCGGCTGAAGGGTTGCGGCGCCAACCAGAGCGTCAACCAGGAGGCCTTCCTGGGCTGCAGCTGCCGCTGGCTGGGCCGAGGCCCTGACGAGGGGCTGGCGGCGGCGGCCACGAAGGAGCTGCAGGCCCTGGCCCTGCGGGCTTTCGTCGCGACCGTGGGGAACGGGTCGGGCCGGCCGGCGGGGCCGGTGCATCTCAATCTCCCCTTCGATGAGCCCCTGCATCCGCGAGGCGCCGATCTGACCCGGCTGGCGAACGAGCTGGGGGCCGATCTCGCGATGGAGGCCGCCACCGAAGCCTCCCCCGGTGCACCACGGCCCCATCCCCTCCCCGCGACCACCAGCTCCATGGCGGCCTGTCGGGCCCTGGACCCCGACCGCCCCGGGGTGGTGGTGGCGGGCCCCTGGCGTGGCTCCCCCTCCGCCTGGCCCCGGCATGTGGAGGCCCTGCGGCGCTGGCAGCGCCGCAGCGGCTGGCCGGTGCTGGCCGATGCCCTCTCCGGCCTGCGGGGGCTGCCGGATCTGGACCTGGTGATCGCCTATGACCTGATCCTGGCGGAGGGGGCTTCTGGGGAGACGGCGCCCTCGCTGGCGGCTCCCCAGGTTCTGCGCCTGGGGCCCCTGCCCGCCAGCCGGCGCCTGCATCGCTGGCTGACGCACCAGAGGGGGCCCCAGCTGCTGGTGAGTGAGGGGGATGGCCGCTGCCTGGATCCCCTGGGGGGGGTGAAGGTCCAGGACGCGGCAGGCCTGGAGGCCTGGGTGGGGGCCCAGCCGCCGGCCACCTGGCAGGGCCAGGCCACGGAGGACGCCAGCGCCCTGGCCGCCCGCTGGCGGAGGGCTGATCAGGCGGTGCAGGGCCTGCTGGAGGGGGAACTGGCCCGGCACCCCGGGGAGCCGGCCCTGGCCCGACGGCTCAGCCGGCTGCTGCCCGCGGGCCTGGCGGTGCTGCTGGCCAACAGCAGCCCGGTGCGGGACTGGGAGAGCTTTGCCGACCCGGCGGCCCCGCCCCGGCCGATCCACGGCTTCCGGGGGGCCTCCGGCATCGACGGCACCCTGTCCAGCGCCTGCGGCCTGGCGGAAGCCCTGGGCCAGGCGGTGCTGGTGAGCGGTGATCTGGCCCTGCTCCACGACAGCAACGGCTGGCTGTGGCGCCAGGGGATGGGAGGCCGGCTCACCGTGGTGCTGATCGACAACGGCGGCGGCGGCATCTTCGAACAACTGCCGATCCGCACCGATCCGGATACGGCCCTGGATTTCGAGCGGCTCTTCGCCATGCCCCAGCCCCTGGATCCGCTGGCGCTGGCGGCGGTGCACGGGGTGCCGGGACGTCGGCTGACCGATCCGGCCGAGCTGGAGCATGACCTGGCCTGGGCCCTGGCCCAGCCCCTGGCCCTGCTGGTGCTGAGCAGCGACCGGCGCCGGGATGCGGCCCTGCGGCAGCGGCTGCGCACAATGGCCGCAGCACTGGCCGCCGGGCCGATCGCCCTCCCATGACCACCCCTCTTCCTCAGCCGCGCTGGACCGTCGCCGGCAGCTACAGCGACATCCGCTTCGAGACCAGCGGGGACGGCATCGCCCGGATCAGCATCGACCGGCCTGAGAAGCGCAATGCCTTCCGGCCCCTGACGGTCCAGGAGCTCTGTGATGCCTTCAGCCGGGTGCGGGACGATCCCTCCATCGGCGTGGTGCTGTTCACCGGCGCCGGCCCGGCGGCCGATGGGGTCTGGGCCTTCTGTGCCGGGGGTGATCAGAGCGTTCGCGGCGATGGCGGTTACCTGGATGAATCGGGCCTGCCGCGGCTGAACGTGCTGGATCTGCAGCGGATCATCCGCAGCCTGCCCAAGGTGGTGATCGCCCTGGTGGCGGGCTACGCCATCGGCGGCGGCCAGGTGCTGCATCTGCTCTGCGACCTCAGCCTGGCGGCGGAGAACGCCGTTTTCGGTCAGACCGGGCCCCGGGTGGGCAGCTTCGATGGCGGCTTCGGCGCCGGCTACCTGGCCCGGGTGGTGGGTCAGCGCAAGGCACGGGAGATCTGGTTCCTCTGTCGCCGCTACGGGGCGGAGCAGGCCCTGGCCATGGGTCTGGTGAACGCGGTGGTGCCCCTGGAGCAGCTGGAAGCCGAAGGCGTGGCCTGGGCACGGGAGGTGCTGCAGCACAGCCCCACGGCGATCCGCTGCCTCAAGGCTTCCTTCAATGCCGAAACCGACGGCATGGCGGGCCTGCAGGAGCTGGCGGGCCAGGCCACCCATCTCTTCTACCGGACCAGCGAGGGGCAGGAGGGCCGCAACGCCTTCCTGGAGAAGCGGGATCCCGATTTTTCCGAGGCTCCCTGGCTACCCTGATGCCCTTAAGCGCCTGTCACTGGACGGTGGAAACCGTGCCGCACCGATTTACCTCTTCCCATCCACGTTCCAGGTGGCCCGGCCTGGCGCTGTTCGCCGTTCCGGCTCTGCTGGGCCTGAGCCAGCCGGTGCCAGCCCTGGCCCGCTCCGCCCCTGCCCCGGCCGCCGCCGAACCGGCCGCCGTGCCGAAGGGCCCCGCCCTCGAGGCTCCGGTCTCCTCCGCGGCACCGGAGCGGGAGTTGGTGCTCGACCGACGCCGCCGGTTGCTGAGGGTGATGGAAGGGGGCCGGGAGCTGCGCCGTTTCCCGGTGGGTGTGGGCATGCCCGGCTGGGAGACGCCGGTGGGGACGTTCAGCGTCATCGAGATGGCCGTCAATCCCGTCTGGGAGCATCCGGCCAAGGGCCTGGAGATCCCCCCCGGACCCACCAACCCGCTGGGGTCTCGCTGGATCGGTTTTCACCGTGACTGTCTGGGGAGAAGGGGCTTCAACGGTCAGGAGCATCTGGAAGTGAAGGGCTGCGTGACGGCCGGCTTCCATGGCACCCCCCATCGCGGCAGCGTCGGGGGCGCGGTGTCCCACGGTTGTGTGCGCCTGTTCGACGAGGACGTGCGGGAGCTCTTCGACCTGGTCCAGCTGGGCACGCCCGTGAAGGTCCTTCCCTGAGGGGCCTTTAGGGCCGGGGGGGCGCCCGTAGAGTTCCCCCCGCACCACCGAATCGAGAGCGGATGAGGGTTCTGTTTGCCGCTGCCGAGTGCGCCCCGATGATCAAGGTGGGAGGCATGGGCGACGTGGTGGGTTCCCTGCCGCCGGCCCTGGCCGCCCTCGGCCACGACGTGCGGATCATCCTTCCCGGCTACGGCAAGTTGTGGAGCCGGCTGGAGATTCCGCCCGAGCCGATGTGGCGCGGCCACGCCATGGGCACCGACTTCGCCATCTACGAAACCCGCCACCCCGACAGCGGCCTGACCCTCTATCTGGTGGGCCATCCGGTGTTCGATCCCGAGCGCATCTACGGCGGGGAGGACGAGGACTGGCGCTTCACCTTCTTCGCCAACGCCACCGCCGAATTCGCCTGGAACGGCGGCTGGAAGCCCCAGGTGCTCCATTGCCACGACTGGCACACGGGCATGATTCCGGTGTGGATGCACCAGGACCCGGAGATCAGCACGGTCTTCACCATCCACAACCTCCGCTACCAGGGTCCCTGGCGCTGGAAGCTGGACCGCATGACGTGGTGCCCCTGGTACATGCAGGGAGACCACACCATGGCCGCGGCCCTGCTGTACGCCGACCGGGTGAATGCGGTCTCGCCCACCTATGCGATGGAGATCCGCACGCCCGAGTACGGCGAGCGCATCGACGGCCTGCTCAACTTCATCAGCGGCAAGCTGCGCGGCATCCTCAACGGCATCGACACCGTGGCCTGGGATCCGGCCACCGACACCACCCTGGCTGCCAATTTCTCCGCCCAGGATCTCAGCGGCCGGGCGGAGAACAAGCGGCAGCTGCAGGAGCGGATGGGACTGAACGTGAACCCGGCCAGCTATCTGATGGCCATGGTGAGCCGGCTGGTGGATCAGAAGGGGGTCGATCTGCTGCTGCAGGTGGCCGACCGGGTGCTGGCCTACAGCGACAGCCAGTTCGTGGTGCTGGGCACGGGCGAACGGGGCTATGAGTCGGGTCTCTGGCAGATGGCGGCCCGCCACCCGGGCCGCTTCTCCGTGTTCCTCACCTACGACGACGCCCTCTCCAGGCTCATCTACGCCGGCAGCGACGCCTTCCTGATGCCGAGCCGCTTCGAGCCCTGCGGCATCAGTCAGATGCTGGCCATGCGCTACGGCTCGATCCCCGTGGTGCGCCGGGTGGGGGGCCTGGTGGACACCGTGCCCCCCAACGACCCCACCGCCGGCACCGGCACCGGCTACGGCTTCGACCGCTACGAGGCGATCGACTTTTACACCACGATCGTGCGCTCCTGGGAGGCCTTCCGCAACCAGCCCAGCTGGCAGGCCCTGCAGTGCCGCGCCATGTCCACCGACTTCAGCTGGAACCGTTCCGCCCTGGAGTACGACGCGATGTACAGGGAGGTCTGCGGGGTCAAGGAACCCACCCCCGACGCCGCCCAGGTGGAGCGCTTCTCCCAGGGTCAGGGGGCTGACCCCAGCCTGCTGCACGAGGAGCCCCGGCCGGAGGTGACGGCCAAGGAGCCCCCTCCGCCCCAGAAGCCCCGCAACCCCCTGGCCCTGCTGCGTCGCCGCAGCCAGGGCTGAGCGACACTTCCGTGCCCGGCGCCCATGGCTGATCCGGTTCCGCCCCGCTCCGATCTGCCGGCGCCCTATGCCAGCCCCTGGGCCCAGCTGGGCGGTGCGCTGCGGGCCGTTCTGGCCTCTCTTCGCCTGAAGGCCCGGGAGCTGTGGCGCCGCAACGCCGAGGGTGACCTGTCGGTACCCGGCTTCTGGCCCCAGGACCTGGCGGCCCTGTTCTGGCCGCTGATGCTGGCCTTCCTGCTGACCCTGCCGCTGCTGGTGGGGCGGCTGCTGCCCCATCGGGTGCCCGAACCGGCCCCCACCGGAGCCAGCGCCGGACCTGCCGCCCCCGCCGTCCCGGTCCCGTCGGACGTTCCTCCCGAACCGGCAGACCCCAGCGGCGCCACCCCTGCCGCTCAGGAGCCCGAGGCCGTCGTGGCTCCCGCGCCCCCGGCTCCGACACCCCCACCGCCGCTGGAACTCGATCCCCTGCTGGCCCTGCTGGCCGACGACGACCCCGACCAGCTGATCGCCTCGGCCCATCCCGAACCCGCCGAGGGGCTCCTGGTGCTCACCATGAAGCCGGCGTACGGCCTGCAGGGGCCGGCCTCCCGGCGCCGCTGGGCGGAGCGCTGGCAGCAGCGGGCCCGGGCCCTGGGCTATGGCCGGCTGGAGCTGGTGGATGGCAGCGAGCGGCTTCTGGCCCGGGGGGCCCTGGTGGGCTCCGGCATGATCCTGCTCGATCCCGGTCCGCCCCTCTGATGGTCCTGACAGCCGCGTCGCTCCGCCAGCTCTGGGGGGAGCCGGTCGCCACCTCCGGGGTGGCCGATCCCGGCCCCATCGCCAAGGTGAGCACCGACAGCCGCGGAGATCTAGAAGGCGCCCTGTTCGTGCCCCTGGTGGGGGAGCGCTTCGACGGGCACCGTTTTCTGGCCGGGGCCCTGGCGGCCGGTGCGCTGGCGGCCCTCGCCCAGCGGGACCGGCTGGATCCGGAGGCCGCCCTGGCTCTGGCGGCCGAAAGCGGCCGGCCCCTCTGGCTGGTGGACGACACCCTGGCGGCCTACCAGCAGCTGGGCCGTCTCTGGCGCCGGGGCCTGAAGGCCCCGGTGGTGGCGGTCACCGGCTCGGCGGGGAAGACCACCACCCGGGAGCTGATCAGAGCAGCCCTGGCGCCCCTGGGGCCGGTGGTGGCCAGCAGCGGCAACGAGAACAATGACGTGGGGGCGCCCCTCACCCTGCTGAAGGCCGATGGGGCCACCGCCGCGGTGGTGGTGGAGATGGGCATGCGGGGGCTGGGGGAGATCGAGCGGCTCACCCGCTGCGCCGAACCCGACGTGGCCGTGATCACCAACATCGGCACCGCCCACATCGGTCGGCTGGGCAGTCGTGAGGCGATCGGCCAGGCCAAGTGCGAGATCACCAGCGGCCTGGGCTCCGATGGGCTGCTGGTGGTGCCCGCCGGCGATCCCCTGCTGGAGCGGTCCCTGGCGGCGGTGTGGAAGGGACGGGTGGTGCGGGTGGCCCTGGCCGATGAGCAGGGGGGCTTTCCCGCCGGCCTGCCCCCGGCCGATCTGGTGGGGCGGCTCGCAGGCGAGGAGCTGGTCCTGCCCGCGGGATTGCTGGGGCGGAGAATTGGCGGCGATGAGCTGAGCCTGCCCCTGCCCCTGCAGGGCCGCCACAATGCCCGAAACCTGTTGCTGGCCGTGGCGGTGGCCCTGGAGCTGGGGGTTCCGATGGCGGACCTGGCGGCGATGCGGGTGGAGCTGCCCGGCGGCCGGGCCCGGCGCCTGCGGCTGGGGGAGGTGGAGCTGCTCGATGAGACCTACAACGCCTCGCCGGAGGCGGTCCTGGCGGCCCTCGATCTGCTGGCGTCCCCCGCGGGAGGCTCCGGAGGAGGCCGTCGCTACGCGGTGCTGGGCACCATGCTCGAGCTGGGGGAGCGCAGCCTGGAGCTCCACGGGGCCGTGGCGGCCCGAGCGCGGGAGCTGGGCCTGGATGGCCTGCTGATCGTGGCGCCGGACCCCGAAGCCCAGGTGATGGCAGGGGCCGCCGCCGGGTTGCCGCGACTGCAGCGGCTGGAAACGCCGGAGCGGGCGGCGGAGGTGCTGCTGAGCTGGCTGGCGCCGGGGGATCGGGTGCTGCTCAAGGCCAGCCGGGGCGTGGCGCTGGAGCGGATGATCCCCCTGCTGGAGGCGGGGCTGGTGAAGGCCGCTTGAAGGGGCCTGCCGCCGCGACCAGGATGGGACGGCCCGCTGCGGTGCCCCCATGGTGAAACCCGTGTTCGTGACCACCACCTTCACGATCGAGGGCTACACGATCACCGCCTACCGGGGCCTCGTGCGGGGGATTGTTGTGCGTTCCCCCACCCTGGTGCAGGGTTTCTTCGGTGGGCTCAAACAGATCGTGGGGGGAAAGATCGGTGCCTACACCAACATGTGCGAACAGGCCCGGGAGCAGGCCTACGAGCAGATGATCCAGCACGCCCGCTCCCTGGGCGCCAACGCGATCGTGGGCACCCGCTACGACGGCTCGGAAGTGCAGGGGGGCAGCGCGGCGGCCACCGAAGTGCTCTGTTATGGCACTGCCGTGGTGGTGGAGCCCCTGGCCAGCAGCAGGGGCAGCAGCGCATAGAGCAGCAGCAGGGCCAGGTAGACGCAGCCGGAGACCGGATCCCGGTGGCTGATGATCTCGGCCAGGGAGCGACCCTGGAGAATCAGTTCCACCGAGAGCTCCGACCTGACCTTTCGCCATCTGCTGAAGGAGCACGGGCTTGGCGAACAGATCTCTGAGTCTGTCAAAGCCCACCTCAGCGCACGGGGAATGACGATCCGGCGGGGCACGATCGTCGAGGCCACCTTGATCGCCGCCCCCAGCTCCACCAAGAACAAAACGGGTCAGCGGGATCCGGAGTTGCACCAGAGCAAGACGGGCAACCAGTGGTATCAAGGAATTAAAGTGCCTATCGGTGTGGACAAGGACTCGGGCCTCATCCATTCGGTGGCCGCCAGGGCTGCGAATGTGCATGACCTCACCCCAGTAGCCGACCTTCTGCATGGAGAAGAGAGCGTGGTGTACGCCGACACTGGCTACCAAGGGATTGCAAAGCGGCCGGAGATGGCTGGCAAGACCGCTGAGTTCCAGATCGCGATGCGCCCAGGTAATCGACGTATACTGCCCGATATGACGGATGGGAAGCTTCTCGATCTGGTTGAGGCGGCCAAGGCCCACATCAGGGCCAAAGTGGAGCATCCCTTCCGGGTGATTAAGCCGCAGTTTGGATTCCACAAGACCCGGCTGAGGGGCATGTCCAAGAACCGCTGCAAGGTCAACGAGTTGGCCGCGCTGTTAAATCTTTTCCTGACCCGTCGCCAGTTACTCGTACCAGATAAAATGACGAAGTGGTGTGCTGAAAAATAGACCACTCAGGTTTTCAGGACAAGGGGAAAGGGCAAGCATGCCGCCAAGGCATGTGCTGCGAGCCCTGCGAACATATCCACTGGCCAACTTGATGGCTTCCTGGTTTCTGAAGTCGCTCAATCTGCTGTTGCCTAGAGATTCACTAATCCATCTTGATGGCAGTGGATAGAATCTCTCAAGAAGGCGTACGTGTTTGTAGGAAACGCACTTGAAGGAGGGTCCTACCGCCCTGAATGGGATGAGGAAACTGGCCATTGGTGTCAAGTTCAACGGAAAGATGATCCAGGCCATGGTGAAGGAGGCGGACGCAATAATTGGCCTTGCCCATCAGCATCTTTTTGCTCTGTTGCAAGTTATAGGTTCACCTGCAAGGTATGTTCTGATAGGCACAATCTGGAGAGCAACACGATGGCCAGTTCGATCGTTCTGATCGCCGAGGCGGCACGCCAGTCCACGTTGCTCAGCTGGGTGCGGCAGAACCTGCCGAGCCTTTCGGCCTTCGACCTGCTCACCACGGCGGACACCGCCGAGGCCCTGCGCTCGGCCGGCTTTTCCACTCTCCTGCGGCTGAGCGAAGTGGACGCGCTGGAGGCCGGAGGCGACATCCTTCTGGCAGCCAGGGTGCTGAGCGGGGATGTGGTGGCGGTGGTGTGTCTCGCGGATCAGCGGGCGCTGCAGAGCGGCAGCTCCGAGCTCGCTGGCCTGATCCGTGCCTGCCTGCTGCAGCAGATCCCCCTGGCGCTGAACGAAGCGACCGCATCCCTGGCGATGCGGGGCCTGGCCCGGAGCCGGGTGGGGTATCTGATCTTCAATCCGGTGGCAGGCCAGGGCAATCCCCAGCAGGAACTGGCCCTGATCCGAGCGTCGCTGGAGCCTCAGGTGCTGCTCACCGTGGTGACCACCAAGCCCGAGCTGGATCCGGCCGAGCAGGCTCGCGAACTGGTGGCGGCGATACAGGGGCGGTCCGACGCCGAAGCGGGATCCAGCATGATCATCGCCTCGGGCGGGGATGGCACCGTTTCCGCCGTGGCGGGCGCCCTGATCGACAGTGGCGTTCCGCTGGGGATCATTCCCCGGGGCACCGCCAACGCCTTCTCGGTGGCGCTGGGCATACCCACCGAGCTACGGGCCGCCTGCACCAACATCCTCGTGGGCAACACGCGGCTGGTGGATGCCGCCCGCTGCAACGACACGCCGATGATTCTGCTGGCCGGGGTGGGCTTTGAGGCCGGCATGGTGCAAGGGGCCAGTCGCGAGCTGAAGAACCGCATCGGACCGCTGGCCTACATCCTCTCCGGGGCCCAGCAGCTGGCCAACTTTGAGCCCTTCCGGGCCACGGTCGAGATCGACGGTGAAACCCGGGAGCTCGTCACCACCGCGATCACCGTGGCCAACGTGGCGCCCCCCACCTCCGTCAGTGCCCAGGGCTTCGGGCAGGTCGTTCCCGACGACGGCCTGATGGAGATCACCATCGCCTCACCCACCAGTCGGCTCGAAGGCCTGAACATGCTCGCCACCCTGGTGGGTTCAGCGCTGCTCAACAGCCCGACCAACCAGCAGAACCTGCTCTGCTTCCGCGCCGCTCAGATCCGGATCAGCACCGATCCACCCCAACGCCTTGTGGTGGACGGCGAGATCCTGGACGCCAACCCGGTGGAATTCAGCTGCGTGCCGGGGGGGCTGACCCTGCTGGCCCCCTTTGCCATGGGCTGACTGGCTCAAACGGGCCGCGGCTGCCAAGGGCGGCATCTACGGCAACGATGCGATCGAAGCCATGTATCCCCTCACCAAGACGCTGGCCAACGGTGAGGTCCTCGACGGCAGCAACCACAAGTACACGCTGACCTTCGCAAAAGACCAGTTCCCGCCGGTCAACGTCTTCTGGTCAGTGACCATGTACGACGGCAAGACCCAGCTGCTGATCAAGAACCCGATCAACCGCTGCCTGATCAACTCCCCGATGCTGCCGTCGATGACAAGGAACGCGGACGGCTCGCTGACGCTCTACATCCAGAGGGATTCGCCCGGCAAGGACAAGGAGTCGAACTGGCTGCCTGCGCCAGACGGCCCCATCTATCTGGTGATGCGACTTTATTGGCCGAAGACCGAGGCGCCGTCGATCTTGCCCCCCGGCACAGGCACCTGGAGTCCGCCGGGCTTGATGCGAGTGCAATAGGCCAGGGGGCAGCCCTGGCGAGCTCCTGCTGGGGCACTAGTTGGCCGCCCATCTTTCGCAGCACCGGGCCCGCTGCAGCGGGCCGATCAACTCTTCTGTCCGTAGGCCGAATTTCATACACGACGCCGAATTCGAGCGGCAGGAATCTGAACTTTATCCGTCGAACCGGCCTGCTCTCCTTAGCCGCCATCATAGACTTCTGACTATGAACAATCCAAGTATTTACTTGTAATGAATTAATTCTTTCACGGCAGCGCAGCGGTCCACGCCAGCCTAAGGAAGGCCGTGATTGACATATCTTGACACCTAGAAGTAGAAGGTCATGCCAGAATGCTAGATCTTGCATGTAGCAATTGGTCAGGCAATCCACCATCGATATCGTCAAGGCCACGGCCCCCGTCGTTCGAGAGCACGGGGAGAAGATCACCGAAAGAATGTATCAGCTGGCTTTTGAGGAGCGTCCAGATTACAAGCTCGGTTTCGAGAATTCTTTCATGAAGCACCTCGATGGTGCGGGGCAGGCAAGAAAGCTGGCCAACTCGGTTTACGCCTACGCAACCCATATCGACAGGCTGGATGAGCTTGCAGAGGCTGTAGATCGGATCGCCCATCGGCATGTGGAGGCCAGGATTCTCCCCGAGCAATATCCACTCATAGGAGAGAAGCTCTTGCAGGCCATGAAGGACTTCCTCGGCGATGCCGCCACAGATGACGTCATCAGTGCCTGGGTTGAAGCCTATTCAGCACTTGCCAACATCTTTATCGAAGCAGAGAAGAAGCTGTATAAAGAAAATGACGAAAAACTCGTTGACTGGCTGATCTCAAGCGGAGGCTGACCCATCGATGCCTGCGAGCATTCCGTTGCCGCTTCCAATGCTTCAGGTTGATGGCGGCCTTTCCGGGGACCTGCTTGAGCCGTGCGGTGGAAGAGGATCGACTGGGTGTCGAACAGCCTGTTGACGCGATCCTGCTGAACGATCCCCCAATGAGCGCAGGGGATGCCGACCATCGCGACTAACAGCCGCTCTCTGATGCTGTGGCAGGAGATCTCGTGGCCGTGCAGGTGAGTGGGTCGACGTCCCTCCGCTGGCCCTGGGAGACAGCCACGGCCTGGAGGCCGCCCTACTCGGGAAGGAAACGTCCGGGGTTGGCCCGGAACCGCTCTTGTTCTCCGCCATAGCGATGCATTCGGTGACCCCGCCCCTTCCGGAGGAGGCTGCGGCCGGGTTCAGTCGTTGAGCAGATCGAAGATGGCCTTCTGCAGATCCTTCGACTGCTCCAGTTGATCGAACACCCAGGCCATCGCCGTGGCCGGTTCCTTGAACCCCAGTTCCTCACAGAGCCGCTGGATGATGGCTGAATGCTCCTCATAGATGGCCAGATCACTCAACTTCTGCACGCTCAGGTGTCGGGTGATCATCGAGCTGGTGGTGAGATCGGAAGCCTCCATGGCGACGGCCGTCTTGGCCTCATTGGGGATCTGGCTAGTTTAATTCCCGAACGGTTCCCCCAGCTGCAGCGCGGTCTCCGGGGTCGCACCTGGGCAGAGGGCCGGCTCCCATCAGGATTCGATGGAGGTCCAGGCTCATCTCCTGGCCCGGGCCCCGGCTTCCCCTTCCATCGCCTCCTGGGAGGTCTCACCCCGCGCCGGTCACCCCCTCGATGCGGTCCTCGATCTCCTGGTAGATCTCCTGCAGTTGGGCGATGTTCTCGTCGCTGGTTTCCCAGTACCCGCGACCGTTCACTTCCAGCAATGTGCCCACGATGCGGCGAAAGCTGTGGGGGTTGAGGTCCATCAGCCGCTTGCGCATCTCAGGGTCGTTGATGAAGGTGTCGTTGGCCTCCTCGTACACGAAGTTGTCCACCGCACCGCTGGTGGCACTCCAGCCCAGGGTGAAGTTGAGCCGTTTGGCCACTTCCCGCACCCCTTCATAGCCGGAATCAAGCATGCCTTCATACCACTTGGGGTTGAGCAGCTTGGTTCGCGAATCCAGGCGGATGGTTTCGCTCAGGGAGCGCACCTGGGCATTGGCGGTGGTGGTGTCAGCGATGTAGCTGGTGGGCGACTTGCCGTCGTCCCGCAGGCCGGCGATCAGCTTGGTGGGATCGGAGTCGAAGTAGTGACTCACGTCGGTGAGGGAGATCTCCGCCGAATCCAGGTTCTGGAAGGTCACATCGGCGGTCTTCATGGCCGATTCGAACACGTCGCGGTTCTGGTTCATCTCGCCTGGGTTGTCGGCATTGAAGGCAAATGTCTTGCGGGAGAGATACATCTCCTGCAGTTCGCCTTCCTCTTCCCAGGTGCTGTTCTCCACCGCCAGGTTCACATTCGATGAATAGCTGCCGCTGGCATTGGAGAACACCCGGGTGGCGGCATCCCGCAGGGAGATGCCCTGCTCGGCCGCCTGTTCCTGGCTGTGCTTACGTACGAAATTCATCGCCAGGGGCTCATCGGCCTCGGCGGCCATCTTCACCCCCTGGTCGATCAGCCCCATCTGGTTGATGAACAGGTCGCGAAACACCCCGGAGCAGTTCACCACCACATCGATGCGGGGCCGGCCCAGCTCCTCCAGGGAGATCAGCTCCAGCTTGTTCACCCGGCCCAGGGAATCAGCCACGGGGCGCACACCGATGAACCAGAGAATCTGGGCGAGGGACTCACCGTAGGTCTTGATGTTGTCGGTGCCCCAGAGCACGCAGGCGATGGTTTCGGGCCAGGCGCCCTGCTCCGCCTTCTGGCGTTCGATCAGCCGGTCGACCACCACCTTTGCGGCCGCGATGGCCGCACGGGTGGGGATCGCCTGGGGATCGAGGGCGTGGATGTTCTTGCCGCTGGGCAGCACACCGGGGTTGCGGATCGGATCACCGCCTGGCCCAGGTAGCACATACTCGCCGTCGAGGGCCCGCAGCAGGCTTTCCATTTCCATATCCGCGCAGATCTGCTCCAGGCAGAAGCGCAGGTAGGCGAACTGCCTGTCGAGTTCGTCCCGATCCACCGTGGCGAAGCCGGCCTGGCAGCAGGCCCGCAGCCAGGGGCTGGGCAGCTGCACGCCGAAACGCTCCAGCAGGCTGAACAGCCAGGCAAAGTTGCGCCGCAGGGTGACGCGGCCGTCACGGCCGGTGACCTCTCGCACCATGGCCCCCACCGCCGCGCGGCAGGCCTCGGTGATCACCCGGTTGAGCTCCACATCCGCCAGCACGCCGGCGTCGTTGCCGCGGTAGACATCGGCGATGGTGCGGCCCCGGCTCTCGGCCAGCAGTGCCGGCAGGGAGCGGATGCCCTCCTCCTCCCGTTCCAGGGCGGCGATGCTCACCAGGGTGGCGATCGCCTCCTCGGCGGTGGGGGGTTTGCCGATGGTGTGCAGGCCGCAGGGCAGCAGCCGGCTCTCGATCTCCATCAGCTGGCGGTACACCGCGCCGACCACTGAGTCCCTGGCCGCAAGGTCCAGCAGAGAAGCATCGGTCTCGGGCAGGGCCACATCCTTGTCGAGATTGCACTGACGGGCGGTTTCGATGATCGCGTTGACGATCTGCACCCCCCGGCTGCTCTCCCGCAGCTGCTGGTAGGAGCCCACCAGCTCGCCCAGCTCCTTGAGCCCCTTGTAGAGGCCGGCGTTCTCCGCCGGCGGGGTGAGGTAGCTGATGGTGGAGGCGTAGCCCCGCCGCTTGGCGATGGTGGCCTCCGACGGGTTGTTGGCGGCGTAGTAATAGAGGTTGGGCAGGGCACCGATCAGGGAATCGGGGTAGCAGGTGTCGCTCATGCCCATCTGCTTGCCCGGCATGAACTCCAGGGAGCCGTGGGTGCCGAAGTGCAGCACCGCATCGGCGCCCCACACCTTCTCCAGGTAGCTGTAGTAAGCGGCAAAACCGTGGTGGGGGCTGGCGCTGCGGGAATAGAGCAAGCGCATCGGATCGCCCTCGTAGCCGAAGGTGGGCTGCACCCCCACGAACACGTTGCCGAAGTGACGGCCGTAGATCAGCAGGTTGGTGCCATCGCTGTTGAGGTTGCCGGGGGGTTTGCCCCAGTTCTCCTCCAGGCGCTCGGAATAGGGCGTCAGCCGCTCGTACTCCGCCACGCTCATGCGGTGGGCAATGGCCAGCTCCGGTGCCCCCTCGAGGGCCTCCGGGTCACTCAGCACCGCCTCCATCAGTTCCTTGGCGTTGCGGGGCATACCCTCCACCGTGTACCCCCGGGCCTTCATCTCCTCCAGCACCCGGTGGATGGAGCCGAAGACGTCGAGGTAGGCGGCGGTGCCCACGTTTCCCTTGTCGGGGGGGAAGCTGAACACGGTGATGGCCAGCTTCTTGGTGGCCCGGGGCTTGATCCGCAGCGAGGCCCAGCGGATGGCCCGCTCGGCGATGGCCTCCACCCGGTCCTGCAGGGTGTGGGCCTTGCCGGTGGCGTCGTCGCGCCCCGACAGCACGATCGGCTCGATGGCCCCATCCAGCTCGGGGATGGCGATCTGCAGGGCCACCTGCACCGGGTGCAGGCCCAGGTCGCTCTCTTCCCATTCCTGGGTGGTCTGGAACACCAGGGGCAGAGCCACCATGTAGGGCCGGTTGAGCCGCTTGAGGGTTTCGATGGCCTTGGGATGGTCCTGGCGTGCCGGGCCGCCCACGAGGGCGAAGCCCGTGAGGCTCACCACCCCGTCCACCAGGGGGTGCTCCGGTTTGAGGGGGTCGTAGAAGAAAGTGGCAACGGGCCGGGAGAAATCGAGGCCGCCGCAGAACACCGGGATCACCGTGGCGCCCCGGTACTCCAGCTCCTGGATCACGGCCACGTAGTGGGCGTCGTCACCGGTGACGATGTGGCTGCGCTGCAGCACCAGGCCGATCACCGGGCCCTGCCTGGCCTTGTCGCTCAGGTCGGTGCGGCTGGCGCTCCAGTTGAGGTACTCCTTGAGGTCCTCGAACATGCCCGGGGCAAGGGGATGCCAGATGCCCAGATCCGGAAACACCACCGGGTCGGCCACGGTCAGCTGGGGCCGGCCCGGCTCGGCTTTGCCGAACACGTAGCGGTCGGCCAGCATCAGCAGGAAGTTGCGCAGGTTGTCCGGCGTTCCCCCCAGCCAGTACTGGAAGCTGAGCATGAAGGTGCGGGCGTCCTGGGCCTTCTCCACCGGCAGGTACTTGAGCACCGTCGGCAGGGTGTTCAGCAGCTTGAGCATGGCGTCCTGGAAGCCGGCCCCATTGGCCTCCTTGCGCTTGCGCATGAACTGGGCGATGGCGCTCTTGCTCTGGCCCAGCTGGGCCATGGAGAAGGTGCCCAGCTTGTTGAGGCGCATCACCTCCGGCATGGAGGGGAACACCACCACCGCCTTGAGCCGATCGCGGTGTGGGGCGACGGCGTCAACCACCTTCTGGGCCAGGTCCTCGATGAAGATCAGCGAGGCGATGAACACATCGGCGGCGGCCACGTCGGCGCAGAAGTCGGCGTAGTTGGCCGGATCGCGCAGCTCCTCGATCAGGTAGCCGCTCAGCTCCACCGCCAGGGGGCCGTTCTGGTCGTTGAGGCCGGTGGCGGCGGTGGTGAGGGCGTTCTGGTACTGGGGTTCGAGCACCACGTAGACAGCCTTCATCACCACCCGGTCAATGGCGCCATCGGTGGGGGCAGGGCTGACCCGGCGGCTGGCGGAACGGACCTGCGTGAACATGCGGCGGATGCGTTGAGCAATGTGAAGCAGCCTACGAAGACCCCGCCGGGGAGACGATCGGTTGCAGCGCAGCGTTACAGGCCCAGGCCACTTCGGCAGGTGGGGCCACATAGGCTCGCCTTGATCGCCAGCCCTCCATGACCGCGTCTTCCCCCTCCCCCCCGGCCCCGGCACCGATCCCGGTGGTGGTGGCCGGGGCCCTCGGCCGCATGGGCGCCGAGGTGATCAGGGCGGTGGTGGCGGCGCCGGACTGCGCCCTGGTGGGGGCGATCGACACCACCCCGGGCCAGGAGGGCCAGGACGTGGGCCTGGCTCTGGGGATGGGGGAGCTGGAGGTGGCACTCAGCGCCGATTTCGAGGGCACCCTCTGCCAGGCCGGCCAGGCCGTGCGTCAGGCCGGGCCCGGCGGCGGGGCGGTGCTGGTGGACTTCACCCACCCCAGCGTGGTCTACGAGCACTGCAGGGGGGCCATCGCCTACGGCGTCCATCCGGTGATCGGCACCACGGGCCTGAGTCCCGCTCAGCTGGCCGATCTGGCCGCCTTCGCCGCCAAAGCCTCCATGGGCGGCGCGGTGGTCCCCAACTTCAGTGTGGGCATGGTGCTGCTGCAGCAGGCGGCGGCGGCGGCGGCCCGCTACTACGACTACGCCGAGCTCACCGAGCTGCACCACAACCGCAAGGCCGATGCCCCCAGCGGCACCTGCCTCAAGACCGCCGAACTGATGGAGGAGCTGGGCAAGGACTTCAACCCCCCCCAGGTGGAGGAGCACGAGAGCCTGGCCGGCTGCCGGGGGGGGCTGCGGGAGAGCGGCCTGCGGCTCCACTCGGTGCGGCTGCCGGGGCTGGTGGCCCACCAGGAGGTGATCTTCGGTTCGCCCGGCGAGACCTACACCCTCCGCCACGACACGATCGACCGCAGCGCCTACATGCCCGGCGTGCTGCTCACCGTGCGCAAGGTCCGTTCTCTGGGCGGCCTGGTGTATGGCCTGGAGCGGCTTCTGTGAGCGTCTCGCCCTGCTGAGCTGATGCTGATCCCCCTCAAACCCGGCGAACTCCTGCGCCTGATCCCGGCGGTGGCCACCGGCCCCCAGTTCAGTGCCTCCAGCGGTAACCCGCGCAAGCTGCTGCAGCGGGTGCTGATCTCGGTGATCGGTGGGGTGATCTCCCTGTTGATCAGCCAGGTGCTGCTGTTCCGCAGCCAGGCGGGCCCGGTGTTCCTGGTGGTGGGATTCGTCTTCCTTCTCTATGTGCTCTGGGGCCCGATCCTGGAGGCGGGCCGGCGTAACGCGATCCTGCGCCGCTACCCGGCGGCCGCCATCTTCGAGGGGGTGGTGGGCGATCTGTTCCGGCGGGAGGTGGTGGAGGAGCGGCGCGAGCAGGCCAACCGCCAGGGGCGGCTGGAGCTGGTGGAGAACAGGCGCACCTGGCTGTGCCTGGAGCTGGAGGACGAGGACGGCTACCTGGGCCAGATCCGTTTTCCCCTGGAGAAGAAGCACGAGCTGATCCGGCCGGGCATGGTGATCCGTTGCCTGGTGCTGAGCGAGCGCCGGGACTTCTCCCGCATCGGAGCCCTCACGGATGGCTGGTTGCCCCAGCTGAAGCAGTGGGTGGGTGAGTACCCCTACCTGCTGCGGCCGGCCTTCGAGGAGCTCTGCCTCAGGCGCCTCGGTGGCTAACGAATGGAAGGGAAATTGGACGGATCCGAAACAATGCGTTACAATTCTCGCAACACTTCTCAAGGAGCTGTCCATGACCACCACCACCACCGAAGCCCCCGCCGCGATCCGCGGAGCCACCGTCACCACCGAAGATGGCGGCCGTCTCAACGCCTTCGCCACCGAGCCCCGCATGGAAGTGGTGAGTCCTGAGAGTGGCTGGGGTTTTCATGAGCGCGCCGAGAAGCTGAATGGCCGCATGGCCATGCTCGGCTTCATCGCCCTGCTCGCCACCGAGTTCGCCCTGGGCGGCGAAGCTTTCACCCGCGGCCTGCTCGGCATCGGCTGATCTTCTTTTCCTCCCTTAGGGAGGCTCAACACCTGCGGGCATCCGATCACGGCTGCCCCCACCGCCGCAGCAGACTTCCTGTTGCGGCTTTTTGATGGCCATGACCCCTTCGCTCCACGCCCGGGTTCACGGCGCCGGTCCCACCGGCGCCCTGACGGCCCTGGCCCTGGCGGAGGCCGGCTGGCACGTGACCCTGCATGACCCTCTCCCCCCCGCGGAACTGCAGCGGCGGCAGCGGGCCTACGCCTTCACCCATTCCAGCCGGGAACTGCTCCTGCGTCTCGATCTCTGGAGCGAGCTGCTTCCGGCCCTGGTGCCCTTCCGCCGGCTGAGGTTGAGGGATGTGGCGGCGGCCCGCGGGGTGGTCTTCGATCCGGCCGATCTGCGGGGCTCCGATGCGGTGGGCTGGATCGGCTCCCACCAGCCCCTGATGGCCCTGCTGCTGGGTCGACTGGGCCGCCACCCCGCCGTGCGGCTGGCGCTGGGGGAGAGCGTCCCCGGCGTCACCGACGATCCGGTCGCCGTCGGATCCGCCCCTGATCTGGTGGTGGCTGCCGACGGACCCGATTCCCCCACCCGCCGGGCCCTCGGGATCCGCCAGTGGCGATGGGCCTACCGGCAGCGCTGCCTCACCGTGCAGGTCGAGCTGCGCGGATGTGACGACGACGAGGCCTGGGAACTTCTGCGGCCCGAGGGCCCCTTCGCGGTGCTGCCCCTCGGCGAACGTCGCTTCCAGCTGGTGTGGAGCGCGCCTGCTGCCCGCTGCCGTCAGTTGGAAGCCCTGGAAGAGACCCCGTTCCTCGATCGGCTGGCGGGGGCCCTGCCGGATGTGCTGCAGCCCGACGCCCTGCTGGAGCGGCCCCGCAGCTTCCCGGTGGCCCTGCAGCTGGCCCTCCGCCTGCATCGCGGCACCACGGTGCTGGTGGGGGAGAGTGCCCATCGCTGCCATCCGGTGGGGGGGCAGGGGCTGAATCTCTGCTGGCGCGACGTGGCGGTGCTGCACCGGCTGGCCCAGCGGGCGGCCCGGGGCACGCTGCATCCGCGCCGCATCGGTGCCGCCTACGGCCGGCGCCGATGGCCCGATCTGCTCCTCACCCTGCTGGCCACCGATCTGCTGGTGCGCCTGTTCTCCAATCGCCATCCCTTGCTGCTGCCCCTGAGACGGCTGGCCGTCGAGGCCCTGGTCCGCTTCCGCTGGTCCCGGAGCCTGGCTCTGCGCGCCATGAGCCTCGGCCCTTGCCGCTTGTGGCCGGTGCGTTCACCATGGCGCCATGGTGATCAGCAGTTCGCCCCAGCCCCTGCCCTCCCCGGCCATGGTGCGGTTCCTGCGCCATCAGGTGGGTCTGAGTGAAAACGCTCTTGAACTGGGGATCAAGCAGTCCCAGCTGGAGCAGGCGCCGCTCCCGGCCGTGCTCTGGCGCTTCGGTCTGATCACCCTGGAGCAGTTCGACGCCGTGATCACCTGGCAGGACCAGCAGGGCTGAAGGGCCGGAGCTTTGCTGTTGCTGATCAGCTGTAGATGATCAGCGACTCGATCGGATGCTCCTCCGGCAGCCGCCGGCGCCCCTCCAGGGCCGCCAGTTCCGCCACGAAGCCGAAGCCGCACAGCTCTCCTCCGGCCCTCTCCACCAGTTCGCTGCAGGCCGCCGCCGTGCCGCCGGTGGCCAGCAGGTCATCGACGATCAGCACCCGTCGGCCGGTTCCGAGGGCATCGCTGTGGATCTCCAGCCGGTCGGTGCCGTACTCCAGGCTGTACTCCACACCGATCACGTCCCCCGGGAGCTTGCCCGGCTTGCGCACCGGCACGAACCCCACGCCGGCGACGGTGGCCAGGGCGGTGCCGACGATGAAGCCCCGGGATTCAATGCCCACGATCAGATCCGGCTGCACCCGCTCGCAGAGCAGTCCCAGCTGGCGAATCGCCTCGCCCCAGCCCTGGGGATCCCGCATCAGGGGGGTGAGGTCACGGAAGAGGATCCCGGGCTTGGGAAAGTCGGGAATGTCCCGGACCCAGGAGCGCAGATCGATCGAGGGGGGGCTGCTGGGCATCGTGCTGGTGGAGGGACCGGTACCGGCGACGTGACGAATGGACGCCGCCGCTGGCATCATCGCAGTCATGGCCAAGGACACTCCCGAAGCGGCGCATGAGGACCCCTCCTCGCGTCCCCTGCCCCGCAGGGGGCTGGAACGGCTTGACCTGATGCTTCTCTCCCTGGAGGCGCTTGATCTCAACGGCGGCGAGGCGATGGTCTGGCTGAGCGGCCAGCTGGGCTTCGGCACGCTCTTCCCCAACCGGGTGGAGCTGTGGAAGCGCCGCTGCCACAACCCCCTGCGGCGCACCTGCCGGCGGGGCGAGGTTCCCGCCAGTGAAACGGACGCCCTGATCCGCATCCTCTGCGTGATGGCCGACCGCCTCTATCCGATGCTGCGCTCCCTGCTCTCCAGCAGCGAGCCCGAGGAGATGGTGCACGAGCGCTGGCTCCTGTTTCAGCGTCGCCTGGGGGAGCTGGTGCAGGAGCGCATGAATCCCCGCCGCAGCGGTGTCCAGAAACTGCTCGATTCCACGGATGGCGCCGCCCAGCGCCTGCAACTGGTCCAGGGGCTCAGTCTCTGCGCCGGCCACGGGGGCTTCGAGCGCATCAAGGCCAGCCTGATGGATGCGGTCGCGTGAGGCCGTCCCGATGAGAGCGTCATGGTTCAGAGTGCCGCGATGAAGCAGAGCCTCGTCTTCGATCAGCTCAGCTGCCGTCTGCAGGTCGAAGGCCTGCCCGATGTCTCCATCGGACAGAGCGGTACGGCCCTGGGAATCATCACCGGCTGGAGCCTGCAGTGGGTGGGTCGTCCGCTGCTGGAAGGCCGCCGCGAGCATCTGCAGGCGTTGATGCAGGTGGTGCTGCCCTATGCCCGCCATCTGATCAGCGGAGTGCGCCGCGAATTCAGCGTGCCCGGCGAACCGGTCGACATCGGGCCCCACCCCGAAGGCGGCCACCGCCTGCTGCTGCGCAGCAGCCAGCCCGATACGCCTCCTCTGGAGATGCGTCTCGATGATGGGGAACTGGCTGATCTGGTGCGGGTTCTGGATCTGCTGCGTCTTGATCCCCGCCTGCAGCTGCCCCTGGTGGTGCCTGATCCCCAGCCCCTCGGGCCCCGGGAGCTCATGGAGAGGATTCCCCTCCACCGGCGGCTGACCGCACCCCTGGGAGGAGCAGCGGCGCTGGCGGTTTCCGCGGCCCTGGTGCTGCTGCTGCCGCCCCCCCCCCCGATGCCCGCTCCGGTGGCCGAGCCGGCCAGCCAGGGGAGCGGCATCGCTCCCTGAGCCGCGTTCCGGCCGCCCCCATGTTGACTTCGGCCAGGCAATGGTCACACTGGAGCGGCAACTCCACCCCCTCCCTCTGCCATGCGATGGGCATGACCTGGTCGGAACTTCGCCGCCGGGTGGCCCGCCTCGGCGCCGCTCTCGACGTGGTGGTGCGCAGCGACCCCGAGGTCTGCGGGTTGAGTGGCTCCCATTTCCATCTCACGCTCCACCACGGCGGACAGGGTGACTGCACGGTCAACGATCTGTCCCTGATTGACTGTCCCAACGAGCTGGTGCTGCTCGAGTTCGAGCGTTGGATGCGGGGTGCCGGCTATCCGCTGGAACCCTGAATCCCCAGCCATGCCCCACACCCCCTACCCACTCCACCTGCCGACCCCGAAGGGACCGACGTCTGGAAAGGGTCTCCAGTTGCGGCGGAAGCGTCGCCGGCCCACCACACGATGGCGTCAGATGGGGGCCGGTCTGCTGCTGATCCTGGCGGGGGGCCTGATCCTCGGAGGGCTGATGCGGCTGCCGGATCGGCTGGATACCGTGCTGCTGGTGAGCAACGCCATCGCCAATCTGATCAGCGGGATCAGCCGCCTCATCATCGGGGTTCTCCAGCTGGGCAGCCTGATCGTGGTTGCCCTGCTTGCCCTTCTGGCCCTGCTTTTGCTGGTGGGCGGCACTGTCCGTCTGGTGCGCGGCATCCTCTACCGGAAGCGAAGCGCACCCTGAGGGGAGGTCGGGGCCGGGATGGGTCACCGGCTTCAGCCGTGCAGCTGCTGGAACCAGAAGCCGGCGAGCTGCCAGGACGACAGCAGGAAGATCCCCAGGATCACCCAGTTGAGCCAGGCGGGACGATCGCGTTTCTCGAACATGGCGGCAGGGAGATCGCATCCATCTCGCCGATCCTGCCAGCGGGACGGTCCCGACGCCCACTCCGAGACGGGCGGTGGCACGGATCGGAGGTCAGCCGCTCCTTCATTCCATGGCCTTCGGAACGCTTTCCGTCAGGGCCTCGGGCCCTGCTTCAGGCGCCCTGCTCTCCTGCCTGGGTTTTCCAGGCTGGGGAGGACAGCATCTGATCGTGCCCAGCCAGGCCGACCCACCCGGCCTGGCCTGGCGGCTCGAACTCTGCCACGGGGATGGCGACTCAGCCTCGGCGGCGGGACTCCTGCTGCCGGCGCTGCTGCGCCGCCATCTCGATCTGGAGCCCCTTCATCCGGGCTGCTGGCCCTGGGTCGGGGTCGGACCCGAAACCTGGCCTGACGCCTGGCCCGAAACCCTCGGCCATCGCTACCTGCTGGTGTGCCGGTGGGGGGCCGCCCAGCCGCTGCGGATCTCCGCCTGGCACCGGGAGGATGCCAGGCGGAGCTGGCTCCGGACCTGCCGGCCCATGCCTGTGGAGGCTTTCCGGCAGCGGTTCCTGGAGGCTCCCGATGGAGCCAGCGATGGTTGGGAACCTTACGGGAAGATCAGGAGATGACAAGGGCAACGCCAAGGCCGACTACCATCAGGGCGATAGCTCCCGTTGCCCACAGGGCATGGTTCTGGGCATCCGCCCTGGTCTCGCCCATCACCATCGTTCCCTCTTCGGCGTAAAGGTTGTCGTGGTTCTCGAGGTCGTGGGTGTGCATGGGGCCTCCATCCAGCTCGTGGGACCCTTCAAACCTACGCGCCTTTTCCAAAGCGGTATAACGATCAGTCATTTTCTTCGCAGCGACGCCCATGGACGGGACCCCGGCATCGCTGAATAATGCTTGGGTCTGCAGATGCCCGTGCCTCCCTGGTCACTCATCCTGATCGCGCTGCTGGTGGTGACGCAGACCATGAACCCCACGGAGCGGGATTTCATCTGGTATCGCACGCTCAAGCGGCCGACCTGGATCCAGATGCACATCTGGTTCCCGGCCGCCTGGTTCCTGATCAACATCACATTCTATGTGTCGACCCTCCAGATGTGGAGTGCGACGCAGGACTGGCGCTGGGTGGTGGGCTTCGTGGTTGTGCTGATCCTGCTCCGCAGCCATCCCTATGTGATCTGTCGGATGCACAGCCTCTCGGCCGGGCTTTTCTTCTGGCTGGTGAGCTGGATTGCCAGCCTGATCATGGCGCTGATGGCCCAGTCCATCTCTCCCCTGGCCACCTGGATGCTGCTGCCCGCCCTGGTGTGGACCCCGGTCGAGGCCTCTCATCACCTTCCAGATGATTGGATTGAACCCCAGGCAGAGCCGGAGCGGCCGTGGACCCGATGATCGCCGCCCTGCTCGATCCAGGCGCCTATGACCATCCGGTCGACCGGATCCAGTGCCTGGAAACCCATATCTCCTGGGTGCTGCTCACCGGAACCTACGCCTACAAGATCAAGAAGCCGGTCAACCTGGGCTTCGTCGATTTCTCAACCGCGGAGCGGCGCCACTGGTTCTGCCAGGAGGAGCTGAGGCTCAACCGACGCCTGGCTCCGGATCTCTACCTCGGCCTGAGCACCATTCATGGCCCCGCCGAGAGGGCCGCGCTGGCCGGGTCCGGGCCGGTCATCGAGATGGCCGTCCGCATGCGCCAGTTTCCCCAGAGCGCGCTGCTGCCCGCCGTGCTCGACCGCGATGGGCTCAGCCCTGCCCAGCTCGAGCTCCTGGCGGATGATCTGGCCGCTTTCCACGCCGCCGCGGCGGTGGCTTCCCTGGAGGATCCCTACGGGACGCCGGACGCGGTGAAGGCGCCGGCATGGGCCAATGTGGACGTGCTGGAAGCCTGCGGTCCGGCGCTGGCCCGGAAGATCGGCCCCGTGCGGCAGTGGATGGCATCGGAGTTCGAGCGACTTCGGCCGACCTTCGAACAACGCCGGAGCCAGGGCCGCATCCGGGAGTGCCATGGGGACCTGCACCTGGGCAACATGCTTCTGGAAGGGGAGCGGATCCAGGTCTTCGACTGCCTGGAGTTCAGTCCTGACCTGCGCTGGATCGATGTGATCAGCGACATGGCCTTCCTGGAGATGGATCTCGACCATCGGGGCCGCCCCGACCTCGGGGCCACCGTGCTCAACCGCTGGCTCGGCCGCTGCGGCGACTATGCCGGGCTGCTCACCTGGCGCTGGTACCGGGTCTATCGCTCCCTGGTGCGGGCCAAGGTCTGCGCCCTGCGTCTGGGGCAGCAGGATCTCCCGGCCGGCCAGACGGGCCCTCTGGCACGGGACCTGGAGGGCTATCTCCAGGGCGCCGTGGACACCACGGCGGAGACCCCGGCAGCGCTGGTGATCACCCATGGGGTGTCCGGCAGCGGCAAGAGCCACCGGGCCCGCCAGCTCTGCCGCCGACCGGGCTGGATCCATCTCAGCTCCGACGTGGAACGCAAGCGCCTGTTCGGGGCCTGGGGCCAGGGCGATGCCCCCGCCCTCAGCGGCGATCCCTACCGCCCGGAGGTGAGCGAGCGGCTCTACGCCGATCACCTGCCAGAGCAGGCAGGCAGGATCCTCGATGCCGGCCTGTCGGTGATACTCGACGCCACGTTTCTGCTGCGCGGCCAGCGGCGACGGATGGAGCAGCTGGCACTCCGGCGGGGTGTGCCCTTCCTGATCCTGGACTGTCCCAGCTCTCCCGCCCTGGCCCATCGGCGCATCGCCCAGCGGCGGCAACTGGGGCATGACCCCTCCGATGCCGACGGGGCCGTGCTGGAACATCAGCTCAGGGAATCGGAACCCCTCGACGCAGGCGAGCGTGAGGTTTCCCTCTGTGTGGACCAGAACTCCACGGCGGAAAGTCTGTTCGCCCGCCTTGTGGAACGGCTGGGCCTGTCGGGCGGCGCAGGGACCTGAGGCCTAGAACCATTCGGGAATGGCGGCGTCCTGGGTGTTCACATTGGCTTCCGGGGTGGTGCGGCGGAACTCCATCGTGATGCTGCGCTTCTGCTCCCCGTCGGCGGCCACCGCCTCGATGGGGTAGACCTGCTGGCCATCGCGGAAGGGCACCTGGACCCGGAAGGTGCCGTCGGCCGAAAGGGGCACCTCCTCCCCGCCGATGCTGAGCCGGGCGGCCGGATCGGTGGCGCCATAGACGATCAGTTCGGCATCGGCCACCAGCCAGAAGGACCGTTGGCGGGGGGCCACCCCACCGATGCCCGAGCCGCTGCGACCGGAGGCCCAGGGGCCGGCTCCGGAAGCGGAGAGACCGCCGTGGCCGTGAGCTGCCGAATCACTCTCGTGGAAAGCCTCGGAGCCGCGGCCGAGGCGGCGCCAGGGGCTGGTGGCGCTCTGGTAGAGGCGCTCGTGCAGATCAGCGTGCACATGCCCTGCTGATGGCGTCTGTGCTGGTTCGCCGCCCGTCGGCTGGAGAGAAAAGGCCACAAAGGGATCAGGCACCGGGGTGACCGGGGTGTCGACAGCGGGAACGTGGGAGGTGGCCGAGAAAGCCAGGGAGATCCAGCCGCCGCTGCCGCCCTTGCGGAAGCCGAGCTCCACCCGATAGTCGCGACCGGAGAGGGGCACCGGCAGGAACCATTCGCTGGCCTGGCTCTCGACCACCACCTCCTGCAGGGTGTGGGGATGGGTGGAGCCACCCCCCAGGCCGGTCACGTCGGCGACCCGCAGGCACAACTGGGTCGCCCCCTCCGCCAGGGCCTTGCTCCTGTCCTCCGGGGGGATGGCCCAGCGCACCTGGGCCCACTGGGGGTCCCGAGGCAGGAAGGAGATCCAGGTGCTTGGGGCACCGGAAGGTTCGGTGCGCGTCTGCGGGGCCAGGGGGGCAGGGGCCGTCACCGCCGCGGAAGGTTCCTGCTCCGCCTTCGGGGATTCCGCACCCACCTCCGCTCCGGGGTCAGCGCTGTCGTTCTCGTTTCCTCCCAGTCCGAGGCCTCTGGCCAGGGCAGCGAGACCTCGCAGGGGCTGGCTCAGAAAACTGGAGAACCGGCGAGGACGACGCGTCATGGGCCGTGAGGGAAACCTTCCGGTGATGGTCTTCGATCCGGGGGAGTCGCGGCCTTCCTGTCAGCGAAAGGCCATTGACCAAGGCGGGGGGATGGGCCTCGAGGGGCGATGAACGCCGGGCCCATGCATCTGTGTCATGGGGTGGGAACGGACCGGTCGAACTCCAGGGCCGCTCTGATCGTGGCCGGATCGACGTCGTCACGGATCGTCACCGACCCCACGCCGGTCGGCAGCACGAAGCGCACCTTGCCCTCCCGCACCTTCTTGTCTCCCTGCAGGCAGGCCAGCACGGCCTGGGGATCGAGGTCCGGCCAGCGCTGGGGCAGGCCGGCGGCGGCGATCAGCCGCCGTTGCCGGTCCTGGTCCGCCTGGCTCCACAGCCCCATGGCCACGGCGATGTCGCCGGCGGCCAGCATCCCGAGTCCCACCGCTTCCCCGTGCAGCCAGGTGCCGTAGCCGCTGAGGTTCTCCACCGCATGGCCGAGGGTGTGGCCGTAATTGAGGATCGCCCGCAGGCCCCCTTCCCGCTCGTCGGCCGCCACCACCCTGGCCTTGGCGGCGGCGGAGCGCTCCAGCAGTCGCTGCAGCAGCAGAGGCCCCAGGGCCTCGCGGCTCGCCAGGCCCCCCTGCGGATCGCGGCCCGCGACCGCCTCCAGTTCCTGGAACAGGACTCCATCCCCGATCACGGCGTACTTGATCACCTCCGCCATACCCGCGCGGAACTCCCGTTCGGGCAGGGTGGCCAGCACCTGGGGATCGATCAGCACCAGCCGGGGTTGATGGAAGGCGCCGATCAGGTTCTTCCCCCCGGGATGGTTCACCCCCGTTTTCCCACCGATGGCGGCGTCCACCATGGCCAGCAGGGTGGTGGGCACCTGGGCCACGGCGATGCCCCGCAGCCACGTCGCGGCGGCGAAGCCCGCCATGTCTCCCACCACGCCGCCCCCGAGGGCGACCACCAGTGAGCCCCGCTCCAGCCGGTGGGCGAAGGCGGCGTCGTGGATGGCCGCCACGGTGGCGGGGGTCTTGTGTTCCTCTCCGGCTTCCACCACCAGTGTGCGCACCAGATACCCGGCGGCGGCGAGACTGGCCAGGGCCCGTTCCCCATGAAACTCGGCGACCACAGGGTTGGTCACCACCAGCACCCTGGAGCCGGCCTGGACTCCCCGCTCGAGCAGAAGCGAGCCAAGGGAACCCAGCAACCCCTCGCCGATCAGGACCGGATAGGGATCGGAGGCCAGGGACACCGTGATGGTGCGGTACTCCTGCGGCACGGATGAGGCGGCGAAGGGTGCCGAGGCTAGGTCGGTGCGTGGTGGCGCCGGACCAGATCCAGCACCGCCTCGCCGTAGCGGGCCAGCTTCGCCCGGCCGATGCCGGTGATTCCCGCGAGCTCTTCGGGGTCGCTGGGGTGGCGCTCGGCGATCGCCACCAGGGTGCGGTCGTGGAAGACGACGTACGGCGGCAGTCCCTGCTGGCGGGCCTGCTCCAGCCGCCAGGCCTTCAGGGCTGCCAGAAGATCGGGGTCGGCGTTCCCTGTGGAGGTCGCCCCCGGCCCGGGCCCGCCTTCGCTCCGGGCGCTCCGCCGTTCCCGGGCCGGCGGTGGCAGGCGCATCTCCAGGCGCCCCTCTCCCCGCAGCAGGGGACGCACCAGTTCGTCGGGACCGAAGGTGAGTCCCCCGTGGCCGTCGGGCGTGCTGACCAGGTAGCCCCGGGCGGCGAGCTGGCGGAAAAGGGTGCGCCACTGGCCCCGGTCCAGTTCCCGGCCGATCCCGTAGACCCCCAGCCGGTCGTGGCCCAGGCTGCGGATGCGGACCGTGTCACCGCCCAGCAGCACATCCACCAGATGGGCGGCGCCAAAGCGACCGCCGGTGCGGTAGACGGCCGAGAGGGCCTTGCGGGCCGGTTCGGTGACGTCCGTGCCCTGGTCGGGCTCCAGACAGACGTCGCAGTTTCCGCAGACGCCCGTGCCGGGTTCGCCCAGGTAGCTCAGCAGGATGCGCCTTCGGCAGCTGGAGGCCTCGGCGAAATCGATCAGGGCATCGAGCCTGCCGTGCTCGATCCGCTTCTGGGCGGCATCGGCTTCGGAGTCTTCGATGAAGCGCCGCAGCTGGGGCACGTCGCCGGTGCCATGCACCATCCAGGCCACGGCGGGGAGGCCGTCGCGGCCGGCCCGGCCGGTCTCCTGGTAGTAGGCCTCCAGACTCTTGGGCAGATCGACGTGGGCCACGAAGCGCACGTCCGGCTTGTCGATGCCCATGCCGAAGGCGATGGTGGCCACCACGATCACGCCGCTGCCATGGCGAAAACGCTCCAGGCCGGCGGCCCGCTCCGTGCCCGTCAACCCGGCGTGGTACGGCAGGGCGTCGTGGCCCGCCGCCACCAGGGTGGCGGCGAACTGTTCCACGCGCCTGCGGGACCGGGCATAGACGATGCCGGAGTGGCCCCGCTGGCCGGCCAGGAAATCGAGCAGCTGACGTCTGGGTTCGAGTTTGTCCCTCAGCAGGTAGCGGATGTTGGGTCGATCGAAGCTGGCGGTGAACACCGCCGCCTGCTCCAGCCCAAGGCGCGTCACGATCTCGGAGCGGGTGCGGGGGTCGGCGGTGGCGGTGAGGGCGATGCGGGGAATGGCACTGAACCGCTCCGCCAGCACGGCCAGCTGCAGGTATTCCGGCCGGAAGTCATGGCCCCACTGGGAGACGCAGTGGGCCTCGTCGATCGCGAACAGGGCCAGGGGCAGCTGGGCCAGCCGGTCGATCAGATCGCCGCCCAGCAGGCGCTCCGGTGACACGTAGAGCAGGTCCAGCCCGCCGGCCTGGAGCTCCCGCCAGGTGGCGGCGGCGGCCTCGGGGCTTTCGGCCGAATGCAGGGCGGCCGCCCGCACCCCCGCCTGGCGCAGCGCCCCCACCTGGTCCTGCATCAGGGCGATCAGCGGAGATACCACCACCGCCGTCCCCGGCCGGCAGAGGGCCGGAATCTGATAACAGAGGGACTTGCCGCCGCCGGTGGGCATCAGCACCAGGGCGGAACCGCCTGCGCAGACGTGCTCGACGATCGCCGCCTGGGGACCGCGGAAGCTGTCGTAGCCGAACACGTCCCGCAGCACGTCCGTGGGCTTGGGCGTCATGGCGCAGGCGGTGCGGGCTTCATCGGCTGGCCATGGTGCTCGCTGGAGTGGTTCATCGTGCTTCCCTCCGGAGCCAGGAGGGCTCGCTTCCCCATTCTCGGGAAACAGGCGGCAGGTCCGGCAGGATGCCCTGATGTCCCCGTCCGATCCATCCACCCCTGCCGCCAGCCGCTCCCCCTGGCTCTTCCTGACGCCGGCCCTGGCCCTGCTCGCCATTTCGGTGCTGATTCCGGCGGCCATGGCCCTGGTGATCAGCTTCACCCGCACCGGACTGGATGTGAGCGAGCCCCTCACCTTCGTGGGGCTGGCCAATTTCCGCCGTCTGGTGGCTGATCCGATGCTGCTGAAGGTGGCGGGCACCACCTTCCTCTACCTGGTGGGGGTGGTGCCGCCGATCGTGCTCGGGGCCCTGGCCCTCGCGGTGCTGGTGAACCGTCAGCTGCCCGGCATCCATTGGTTCCGTGGTGCCTTCTACACCCCCGTGCTCGTCTCCCTGGTGGTGGCGGCGATCGCCTTCCGGTGGCTCTACGCCGAGAACGGCCTGATCAACGGCTGGCTGGGCGTCCTGCTGGGGGACCGCTTCACCCCGATCGGCTTCCTCACCTCCGCCGGCCTGGCTCTGCCCTCGGTGATGCTGGTCACCCTCTGGAAGGGCCTCGGCTACTACATGGTGATCTTCGTGGCCGGCCTCCAGGGGATCCCGGCCGACCTCTACGAGGCGGCGGCCCTCGATGGCAGCGAGGGCTGGCGCCGCCACCTCGACATCACCCTGCCCCTGCTGCGGCCCTACATCACCCTGGTGGCGGTGATCTCGGCCATCGGGGCCACCAAGGTGTTCGAGGAGGTCTACCTGATGACCCAGGGCGGCCCGGCCGACAGCACCCGCACCATCGTCTATTACGTCTACGACCAGGCCTTCTCCGAACTGGAGATCAGCTATGCCTGCACGGTGGGTCTGGCCCTGTTCCTGATCGTGCTCCTGCTCAGCCTGATCCGCTACGCCTTCGCTGCCGAGAACCCGCTCCAGTGAGCTCCGAGTCCCTGGTGGCAGGCTGGTTCCCTGGATCGCTTGAACCTCCAGGGTGCAGATCTCCGCGGACCCCATGACCCAGGCCCCTCCCGCTCCTCTCGGCGCCATCGGCATCGTCGGAGGCGGCCAGCTGGCCTGGATGCTGGCGGAAGCCGCCCGGGAGCTGGGCATCGCCCTGCACGTTCAGACCCCCAGTGCCGATGACCCGGCCACCCGGCTGGCCGCCAGCGTGGTGCTGGCTCCCCTCGACGACAGGGCCGGCACCTGGGAGCTGGCCAGCCGCTGCGGCGCCATCAGCTTTGAGAACGAGTGGATTCCCATCGAGGCCCTGCGGGCTTTGGAGGGGCCACGCCTGGAATTCCGCCCCGGCCTGGATGCCCTCCAGCCCCTGGTCAGCAAGGCGGCCCAGCGCCGCCTGCTCAACGACCTCCATCTGCCTGCTCCCCGCTGGAGTCCCCTGGCTGAGGTGCTGCGGTCCGATGATCCCCTCCCTGCCGATGAAACCGAGGCTGCGGTTCCCACGGGACTGCCGCGCCCGCTCCCCGGCCCGCCCCCTCCGCGCCTGCCTGAGGGTTTCACCTTTCCACTGATGGCCAAGGCGAGTCGGGGGGGCTACGACGGTCGCGGCACGGTCCCCCTGGAGGATTTCTCCGCACTCGAGAGGCTTCTCGCCAGGGTCGATCCCGACGACTGGATCCTCGAGGAGCTGGTGACCTTCGAGCAGGAGCTGGCCCTGGTGGCCTGCCGCGACCGGCACGGCCAGGTGGCCTGCTTTCCCCTGGTGCAGACGCACCAGCACCAGCGGGTCTGCGACTGGGTGCTGTTTCCGGCACCGGTGGACCACCGGGTCGAGGTGTTCGCCCGCAACGTGGCCGCCTCCCTGCTCACCGCCCTCGACTACGTCGGGGTGCTCTCAATCGAATTCTTCCACGGGCCCGCCGGTCTGCAGGTCAACGAGCTGGCACCCCGCACCCACAATTCGGGCCATTTCACGATCGAGGCCTGCGGCACGAGTCAGTTCGCCCAGCAGGTGCGCATCGTTGCCGGTCTGCCGATGGGATCCACCGAGCCGGTGGTTCCCGGGGCGCTGATGGTGAATCTTCTGGGTCTCGACGACGGCGACCCTGACCATCGGGAGCGGCGTCGGGCCCTGGAGACCCTGCCGGGGGCCCATCTGCACTGGTACGGGAAGAAGGGGGGCGGCGTCGGCCGCAAGCTCGGTCACCTCACCCTGCTGCTCGAGGGCTCCACCGCAGAAGCGCGGCATGGAGAGATGCAGCGCAAGCTGGCGGAAGTGAGGGACATCTGGCCTCTCAGCTCCCGCGAAAGCCCTTAGGATGCGTGCGGACTGCTGTGTTGGTGACTGCCTTTCACAGTTTTCTGATCTGACTCCCTTTCGACGCGGGGAGTCTTCAGCGAAGGCAACGTATACCGACCTCGCAGTCGGAAACGAAGCCCCGCCCCTGACTCCCCATCTGGTTCTTCCAGGTCGAACACTGGGGCAAGACGGCACGGTGGTCCACCCCTTTCCCAATCCGGCAGCCATGCTGGATGGATCTCCATCTGCCGCCGTGGTCAGCGACTTCCCCAGCTTCCAGCAGGCCTTCGAGCAGCTCCTCGCCCGGGCACCGGGCCCGGTGTTCCCCCGTGCTCGGGCGCTCTACCTGCAGAAATACCCTCTGGAAGGGGAGCAGGAGGGCGACTTCCGCACCTTCCTTCTGGAGGAGGAGATCCAGGAGAGCCCGGCCGGTGCCCTGCGGATTCGCGCCCTGGCCCTGGCCATCGTGGCCTGGGGGCAACCACGCATCGATGCGGCCGCTGCGACGGCCTACCTGGATCGCCGCTGGGACCTCCACCCCTCCGACCTGCAGGTGGTGGAGGGGACGGGCTGGTTCCGGGATCACGGTGCCTATGCCCGTTTCGTGACACCGGCGGTCTTTGAGCGGGCCGCTCCCACCACCCTGCTCAGTTCGCGAGCCGATCCAGCTGCTCCTGCAGCTGCTCCCGGCTCAGACGGGTGACCACGAACACTTCCTGAGCCGTGGTGCCGCGCCGGGCCAGCAGCTTGTGGCCTCCGGTGATCGGGATCGACACCCTCAGCCGCAGACTGTTGCTGCGGCCCCGCACCCGGGTGATCACCGCCGGTGTGATCGTGTCGATCTCCGGCAGGGTGGCCAGTCTCCGCAGCAGTGGAATCAAGCCCTCCACATAGGTGCTGTGGGTGATCACGAGCCGGGCCATGGGCAACCTTCAACCCCTGCCCAGGGGCGCCATCGTCAGGCCCTCGGCGGCCAGCAGCTGGTGGTAGAGCTCCCCCTGTTCGAGGGGCCCGCTCCAGACCACCGCCGAGCCTTCCCCATCGATCCGGTGGGCCAGCTCCCAGGCCCGGTCGGGCTGCATCCCCGGCAGGTGCCGTACCAGAACATCCACCACGTGCTGGAAGGTGTTGACGTCGTCGTCGAGGACGATCACGTTCACGCTCGGGTAGCGCTCCTGCAGGCGCTGGCCGGCCTGAGCGGGGTTACGGGATGGAGTGACAACCATGAACCTGCGGCAACTGCCGGTGACAAGCGTAGGTAACATGCTCTCAACTCTGAAGCGGGCTCGATGTTGATCACCCTTGGCTGGTCCGCCCTGGCGGCCATCTTCACCTTCTCGATCGCCATGGTGGTGTGGGGCCGCAACGGTGACAACAGCATCGGTTTCTGATCTGGCTTTCCCCACCACCACCCTGCTGGCGGGCCTGGCTTCGGCTCTGTTGCTTTTCGTGAGCATCGGGGTGATCTATCTCTCCACGGTGGAGTGGCGAGACAAGCGCCGCCGGAAGGCACAGGAAGGCCGCTCCCGTTCGTGAGCTTCGCTCCCGATGCCTGGCGAGCAGCCTCCCTTCTCCTGCAACTGCCCCCACCCCTCACGGCGGCGGAGCCTTTCCGGGGACGGCCCTTGGCCTCACTCCTGACGTCCCTGGCTGAGGTCCACCACCAGCTGGCGGAGAACCCGAGCATGGGCGTCCATCAGACTGACCTGCCTGGCCTTGCCCTCGCCCTGCTTGAGCGGCCAGGTCCGTCCGATGAGGGTCTGCCCGCCGACGGGTGCGAGGGCGAACGGGAGCAGCTCCGCAGCGCAGCCGATTCCCTTCGCCGCGCCCTGGTGGGCGACGCCGTCTCCTACGTCGTCAATCGGAACCTCAACACCAGCAACCATTGCGTGCTGCGCTGTCATTTCTGTGCCTTCCGACGGGACGAAAGCACCCCCGGCGCCTATCGGCTGCCTATGCAGGAGCTGGAGCGGCGGGCGGCGGAGGCCCAGCGGGCCGGCGCCAGCGAGCTCTGCCTGCAGGCCGGGCTCGATCCGGAAGCCCGGCGGTCGGGCAGCCACCTGGCCTTCGCCGTTGATCTGCTTCACCGGCTTCGCCGGGCGGCGCCGGGCATCCATCTCCATGCCTTCTCTCCCCAGGAACTGCTGTTCATCGCCGATCGAGACGGACGTCCCCTCGATGCCGTGCTGGCGGAACTTCAGGAGGCGGGTCTCGGCTCCGTGCCGGGAACCGCTGCCGAGGTGCTCAGCGATCCGGTGCGCCGCCGGATCTGTCCTGAGAAGCTTTCGGCGCGGGCCTGGGTGGCGGTGATCCTCCAGGTGCATCGCCGCCAGCTGGCCAGCACGGCCACGCTCATGGCCGGCCACGGCGAGAGCGCCGCCGATCGCGCGGCCCATCTGCTCACCCTGGTGGCGGTGCAGCGACAAGCCCGACGTCTGGGTCTGCCCGGCTTCAGCGAGTTCGTTCTGCTGCCCTTCGTGGGTGCGGCGGCCCCGGCGCCCCTGCGGCGCAGGGTGGGCCGGGATCAGCCCGATCCAGGGGCCATGCTCGCCCTCACCGCCCAGGCCCGCCTGCTGCTCGGCCCCTGGATCCCCCATCACCAGCCCAGCTGGGTGAAGCTCACCCTGCCGGTGGCGGCCGAAGCCCTTCGCTGGGGCTGCGACGACCTGGGCGGCACCCTGATGGAAGAGCACATCACCACCATGGCGGGTGCCCTCGGCGGCACCAGCCAGACCCCCGCCGCCCTTCGCGCCGCCGCCGCCAGGGTCGGACGCCCGGCGGTGCAGCGCACCACTCTCTACGGTCGGGCCGAACCGGCGATCCCATGAGCCGCCTGCCCGATCTGCTGCGCCGCTCCCTTCCCAGGCTGCCCCGGCTGCGGCTGCCCCCGCCCCCACAGGCGTTGCCTCCGCTGCCGCTGACCGCCGTCACGGTGCTGCTGTTGCTGCTGCTGCCGAGCCTGGCCCTCTGGCGATGGCCGCGGCCCAGGGCCGAGGGACTCGAGCGGCTGATGGCGACAGCGAGCCTGCTGCAGAGCTTCCCGGCCAGCCCGGAGCGCCCCGTACCGGCCATCTGGAAGGAACGCTTCGGTGATGCCCTGGCCACCCGGATGTGGCGGCAGCAGGGACGCCTCTGGTGGCAGTTCTGGGGGATGCACGCCGATGGCGCCGCCTACCTGGCGGTGCAGGACAAGGCCGGGGAAGGCACCCAGGGCCCGCTCCCCGCCAATGGTCTGCGCGTGGGCAATCTGCTGGTGGTGGCCCCCGATCCTCTCTCCCGTCGCCTGCTCCAGGACCAGCTCAGGCCTGAGCTGCGCGCCGGCCGAGGGCTCTACAGCACCTGCCTGCCCCGGCTGGCGGAAGGACAGGGGGTGTTCTGGAACCCGGCTGCTCTGGGAGCGCTGGTGGGCCCGGTGGCGCCTTTGCTGGAGGCCTATCAGGAGGGTTGCCTCTCCCTTGAGCTGGATGGGGAGGGGGTGCGCTGGCAGGGGGAAGCGGCGCCCCGTTCCAGTGCTGGAGGGGTCTTGGTTCCATCGGTCCCCCGGGAGGCTGTCACGACCACCCGGGAGCCGCTGCCTGTCGAGGTGCTGCTGGAACTCCAGGGGTCCTCGCTGGAGCAGCTGTTCCGTGGCCTGCTGTCGCGCCAGATGATCAGGGATCCCCTGGCAGCCCGCTACGGCATCGACACCAAGGGCCTCGCCCTGCTGCGGCGATCCGCCTTTCGCCTGCGACTGCAGCCCCAGGCGAGCGGTCCGTTTCAGGCCTCCCTCGAACTCCAGGTGGCGGTAGGCAACGACCGGGAGGCCTGGGGGCAGCTCCTGGCCGGGCTGGCCCGCTCGCTCCAGGCCCAGGGCCTGAAGGATGAGGCCGACCAGAACGGGCCGGCCGCCTGGCGACGTCAGGACGGTGTGGTGCTGGGGGGCTGGCGCTGGATCGGGGAGGACGGACCGGCGCCCCAGCTTCTCCTGTTCCTCGGCCCCGCTCCTTCACGAGGGCAGCTGATGGCCACCAGGGGGGAGGGGATTCCCGCGGATGGGGAACTCCTGCTGCGGGTCAGGCCCCAGGGCCTTGATCTGCTGGGGCTGCTGCCCGAGCAGATGCCCGACCTGGTGCGCCGCTCCAGTCAGCTCTGGATGGAAGTCACTCCCCTCGGGCTCAGCGACGGACCCGAAGGGATCAGCCGGCTGTGGGGACGCCTTCAGGTGAACCGGTGATCTCCTGGCGTTCCCGCCGTCGGCGTTCGGCGGCCACGGTCTCCTCCATCAGTTCGACAGCCATGGACATTTTCTCGAGGTTGCTGGCATAGAGGGAAAGGTCCTTGTCGAGCCGGTCGCGCAGCAGGCCGATCGATTCGCCGATGTCATGGGCGAGCCCTCGCAGGGCCTGGGGCTCCATGGCGTCGTCGGCCAGGGCCTGTTCCAGCAGGGCCAGCAGGCCCACCGCCATCAGGCGGGAGTAGTGGAAGTCCGGGCGTCGGATGCTGTCCAGGACCGTCGCCACCGGTTGGGGAGCGCCTTCCCCCTGCCGCTCGATCCACTGCCGCACCTCCTCCTGGCTGTGGCGTCCCATGGCCGCCAGGGCTTCGTCGCACTGCCGGCGGAGCTGGGGGCCATCGAAACCGGAGGAGGCGCAGAGGGCCTCGAACAGCGGACCTTTCTGGGATTCCGGGCGGTATCCCCGGGCGAAGCCGTCGAACACCTGCACGAGGCCGACGGCGAAGAGGGGATCGCTTTTGAAACCCTTCTGCCGGCTGAGCAGGTGCAGCTCCACCAGCAACTCATCGACCATCCGACGGTAGAGGGGGCCGATCACATGGGGAAAGGCGCCATGGAAGGCGCGCTTGCTGTCGGCGACGGTGAGGGCGGCGCTCACGCGGTTCGAATCTTCATTGATGCGACCTTAGCGCTGCAGGCACTCACCCCGATCGCCCTCTGGGTAAGATCGTTTCAACCGCTTGCCAGGAACCCATGATCCCGATCGTCATCGAGGAGTCGGGTCGTGGAGAAAGAGCCTTCGACATCTATTCCCGCCTGTTGCGGGAAAGAATCATCTTTCTCGGAGAACAAGTCACGGCGGAATCCGCCAATCGTGTGGTCGCCCAGCTTCTCTTTCTTGAGGCCGAAGATCCCGACAAGGACATCTTCCTTTACGTGAACTCCCCTGGTGGTTCCGTCTACGACGGGCTTGGGATCTTCGACACCATGCAGCACATCAAGCCAGACGTTCAGACGGTCTGCGTCGGCCTTGCCGCCAGCATGGGCGCTTTTCTCCTCTGTGCCGGTGCCAAGGGCAAGCGAAGCAGCCTCACCCATTCCAGGATCATGATCCACCAGCCTCTCGGTGGAGCCCGCGGCCAGGCCAGCGACATCCGGATCCAGGCCGATGAGATCCTTTTCCTCAAAGACAAATTGAACCGGGAACTGTCTGAGCGCACCGGTCAGGATCTTGAGAGGATTCAGATCGACACCGATCGTGATTTTTTCATGTCTCCTGCCGAAGCCATGGCCTATGGCCTGATCGACAAGGTGATTGAAAAGCGACCAGTCCGGCCGGTCTGAAGCCTGCGCCGGACAGTTCTGTTGTTTTCTGCCGTTGATGGTTACAGACAGAGTGAAATTACCTGTTTCCGTAAAATAAATATTGTGTGCAGGATTTTTTCTTCAGCCTATGCTGAAACTGCTTTCAATTATTTCTAGTTAGACCAGATTCGTAAGAAAAAAGGCCTGCACGATGGCAGACCCTTGAGGAACAAAACAAGTAGGAAGGTTCAGGAGGCCTCAGCTGAATCGGCCAGGGCAATTTCCTCATGGGAAGAAGATTGGAAATCGGCAGTCGTCAGCAAGGGTGAAAAGCGATCCTTGTCAGGGATCGAGGCAAATTCCGACACGATCAGGCGGAACTCATCACCATCGAGACTTTCCTTTTCGATCAGCAGTTCCACCAGCCGATCCATGCAGGCCCTGTGATCGGCTACCAGCTTGACGGTGTCGGTATAGCAATTCTGAACAATGTGGCGTACAGCACCATCGATCTTATGGGCGATGGCATCGGAGACATCGCTGCGGGTCATCAGGTCACGCCCGAGGAAAACCTCCTGGTTGCCTGACTCCAGGGACATCGGGCCCAGCTCGCTCATGCCGAAGCGGGTCACCATCTGGCGGGCCATGGAAGCCACCTGTTGGATGTCACCTCCGGCTCCGGTGGTCACCTCAGAGTGGCCGAACACCACATCTTCGGCAGCCCGGCCCCCGAGGGCACCCATGATGCGGGCCCGGAGCTGGGCGCGGCTGACAAGCATCTGCTCCTCGTCGGGAGCGAACCAGGTGAGACCCTGAGCCTGGCCCCGGGGAATCAGGGTGACCTTCTGGACCGGGTCGTGGTGCTTCACCAGGGTGCCCACCAGGGCGTGGCCGACTTCGTGATAAGCGATCAGCCGCTTGCTGCGTCCGTCCGTGAGGGGCTTGCCCTCCATCCCGGCGATGATCCGGTCCACCGCGTCGTCGATCTCGGCGAGGCCGGTGGCTTCCTTACGGCGGCGGGCCGTGAGGATGGCCGCCTCGTTGAGGAGATTGGCCAGATCTGCGCCGGTGAAGCCCGGTGTGCGGCGAGCGATGATCTCGAGGGAGACGTCATCGGCAAGCTTCTTGTTGCGACTGTGGACCTTCAGGATCGAGAGCCGCCCCTTGATGTCGGGGGCATCCACCTGGACCTGACGATCGAAACGCCCAGGCCGCATCAGGGCCGAATCGAGCACATCAGGACGGTTGGTGGCCGCGATGATGATGATGCCGCTGTTGCCTTCGAAGCCATCCATCTCCGTCAGGAGCTGGTTGAGGGTCTGCTCCCTCTCATCATTGCCGCCACCGATGCCCGCGCCCCGCTGACGACCGACGGCATCGATCTCGTCGATGAAGATCAGGCAGGGGCTGTTCTCTTTGGCCCGCTTGAAGAGGTCGCGGACGCGACTGGCGCCGACGCCGACGAACATCTCAACGAACTCGGAGCCGGAGAGGGAGAAGAAGGGCACTCCGGCTTCGCCGGCGATGGCCTTGGCCAGCAAGGGTCTTGCCGGTGCCGGGGGGACCCACCAGCAGCACACCCCGGGGGATCTTGGCTCCCACGGAGGTGAAACGCTCAGGAGTCTTGAGGAATGTCACCACCTCCTGGAGGTCCTGTTTGGCCTCCTCCACGCCGGCCACGTCATCGAACTTGACGCCGGTCTCGGCTTCCATGGCGAAGCGTGCCTTGGACTTGCCGAACTGCATGGCCTGGCCGGGGCCGCCGGGCATACCGGAGGAACGGCGGGCCAGGAAGATCAGCGAACCGATGAGCAGCAGCGGGAACAGCAGGTTGCCGAGCAGGCCGAGGGCAGGAGGGGTGGACTTGGGCGGATGCACGTCGAAGCTGATGCCCTGATCCTTGAGCTTGTTGATCAGCTCGGGGGCCACCCCTGGAAGGTCAACCCGGAGCCGTTGCACCCGGTTGTCGAGATCGGGATCCACCGCCTCGATCACCGCCGAACGGCCTCCTTCGTAGATGTCGACGGCGGTGACACGGCCGGCATCAACGTAATCCAGGAACCGGCCGTAGCTCATGCGGGCGACGGCGGCATTGCGGGGAACGCCGCCGTCGCCGGAGCTTCCGGGTGCGAGGCGACCCCCCGAACTCAGGAGCTGCCAGCCGAGGAAGAGGGCCACGGCTATGGGAAGCAGCCAGAGGGCAAGGACACGCCAGCGCTGATTCATGATTGAAACGCTTTTCAGCAACCTTAAAGGTGTGCAGCCCTTCTCCGGGACGCCGCCGGCGTCCAGGGTGAGCCCGGGGCCCTCTCAGCTGGCCTGCAACCAGGGGTTGGTGTCCAAGCCGCTCGGCGCGGGCTGGGGAGCCGGAGCGGATTCGACCAGCAGCTCATGGGCTTCGATTGACTCGAGCAGCTCGGGACCGCCGAGCCCGTGGGTCCAGATCTCCACCTCGCTGCTGGCGGGGCAGAGGAAGGTGAGGAGTTCGAAGGGAAAGACGACACGCTCCAGGAAAAACTGATCAGGCCCGATGCAGCGCAGGATCACCATGCGGTCGGAACCATTCCGGTAGCCGCAGTCGATCTGTTCTGTCCGGGCCAACTGATCCAACACGTTGCTAGGGCTGCTTCCCTCCATCAAGCCATTCCCCTCTGTTGGGATTTAGTGACCAACGCGACGGATCAACGGTCTTAATGTTTTTTTCCATTCTCAGCCTGGCAACGGCTGGCTAAATGGTGCAGGTTTTTCCTTCTTGTTCTTCCGGCCTCGGTCAGAGGCTCCGGAGGGCCGCGATCGGATCCAGCCGGGAGGCCCTCCGGGCCGGCACAACGCCGAAGAACAGGCCGATCGATCCGGACAGCCCCACCGTCAGCAGCACGGTGCTGGCTTCGATCGTCGCCGGCAGGGGAGTGAAGCTGGCCACCAGCGCCACCGTGCCCAGCCCCAGGGCACTGCCGATGACGCCGCCGAGGCTGGCCAGCACCAGCGACTCCACCAGGAACTGAAGCAGCACGTCGCTGCTGCGGGCGCCGAGGGCCTTGCGCAGGCCGATCTCCTCGGTGCGCTCGCTGACCGACACCAGCATGATGTTCATGATGCCGATCCCGCCCACCAGCAGGGACACCGCTCCGATGGCTCCCAGCATCAGGGTGAGGCCACCGGTGATCGTGCCGACGATGGTCAGGGCATCCTTCTGAGAACGCACGGCGAAATCATCCTCTCTGAGCAGCCGGTGGCGCTGGCGCAGCAGGTTGGTGATCTGGAAGGCCGCGGCACCGGTGCTGTCCTCGTCGCGGGCCTCCACGCTGATGAAGCTGAGGCTGACGCCGTAAGTGGGATCCCGGCCGCTGAGCTGGCTCACCATGGTGGTGAGGGGGATGTAGGCGTTCTCGTCCTGGTTGGAGCCGAACACAGCTCCCTTGGCGGCCAGAACGCCGATCACTTCGAAGGATTTGTCTCGGATGCGCAGCTGGCGGCCCAGGGCCTCCCCGGTGGGCAGCAGCTTGTCCCGCAGATCCGGGCCGATCACCACCACGTTGCGCGCCCCCTGCAGATCCCGTTGATCGATGAAGCGGCCGCGGGCCACCTCGAAGCTGCGCACCGGCAGGAACTCCGGCGTCACCCCGGAGACGGAGGCCGAGGCACTGAAGCCTCCCGCCTGCATCACCTCGTTGAGGGTGATCTGGGGGGCCACCCGCCGCACGCTCGGCACCTGTTCGGCGATCGCGTTGGCGTCCTCCAGCACCAGGGTCCGGGGCGTTTCGATGCCCTGGCGCCGGGTGTCGTTGTTGCCGGGGACCACGAACAGCACGTTGGCACCCAGGGTGCTGAGCTGGCTCTCAGCGAGGTTCTGGGCCCCCCGTCCCACCCCCACCAGGGTGATCACCGAGGCGTTGCCGATGACAATGCCGAGCATGGTCAGCAGGCTGCGCAGGCGGTTGGAGCGCAGGGTGTGCAGCGCCATGGCCACCGTTTCGCTCAGGGGCAGCTTGGAGGCCATGGCCGCGTTCGCAGAACCCTGTTTCTAGAGGAAGGAGGGCGTCGCTGAGGGGTGGGCGCTCTGGGGACCGCGGTGCACCACCCCCTCCTGGACCTCCAGCGTGATCACCTCGCCCATGCGAAGTTCGACGGTGGCATTGGCCACCCCCACGATCACAGGGATGCCCAGGCGCTCGGCGATGACGGCGGCATGGCTCTGGCGGCCCTCCTCTTCGGCGATCACCCCGCGGGCCTTGCGGATCGCCTCCAGATAGGCGGCGCTGGTTTCCCGCACCACCAGGATCTCGCCGGCTTCCAGGCGGGCCGCATCCTCCGGTGAACTGGCCAGTCGCACCTTGCCGCTGACGGTGCCGCTGCCGATGCCGACTCCCCGGCCCATCACGGCCGAAACGATGCCCACCTTGATCAGATCGGTGGAGCCGCTCACCCCCTCCAGGGTGCCGGCGGTCTGGACCACCAGGTCGCCGGCACTCAGCAGGCCCTGCTGCTGGGCGGAGGCCATGGCCACGCTGAAGGTGCGGCTGCTGCTGGCTTCGTCATGGATCAGCAGCGGGTTCACTCCCCACACCAGCTGAAGCTGGCGAGCCACGGTGACGTCGCTGGTGATCGCCAGGATGGGGGTGCTGGGACGGAACTTGCTGACGTTGCGCGCGGTGGAGCCCGTCTTGGTGAGGGGGAGGATTGCCGCGGCATTGAGCTGGCGGGCGATGCTGCTGACCGCCTGGCAGATGGCGTTGGGGATGGTGGTGGCCATGTGGCTGTCCAGCACCCGCTGGGGGTAGTCGCGCTCGATGCGGCGGGCGATCTGGTCCATGGTGGTCACCGCCTCCACCGGGTAGTCCCCCACGGCGGTCTCGTTGGAGAGCATCACCGCATCGGTGCCGTCGAGGATGGCGTTGGCCACGTCGCTGACCTCGGCCCGGGTGGGCCTGGGACAGGAAGCCATCGAATCGAGCATCTGGGTGGCGGTGATGATCGGGATGCCCAGGCTGTTGGCCTTGCGGATCAGTTCCTTCTGCAGCAGGGGCACCTCCTCGGCGGGCATCTCCACCCCGAGATCGCCCCTGGCCACCATCACCCCGTCGCAGAGGGGCAGGATGGCGTCGATGGCGTCGATGGCCTCGAATTTCTCGATCTTGGCCACCACCGGCGTCGAATGTCCCTGGCTGCGGATCAGCTCACGGATCTCCAGCATGTCGGAGGGATTGCGCACGAAGCTGAGGGCCACCCAGTCCACCCCCTGCTGCAGGCCGAAGGCCAGGTCGCGGCGATCCTTGGGGGTCATGGCCCGGATCGACAGCTGCACATCAGGGAAGTTCACCCCCTTGTTGTTGGAGAGCACCCCTCCCACCGTCACCTGGCATTTCAGGGTCTGTCCCGGCCCGTCGACCTCGACCACCACCATCTCCACCCGGCCGTCGTCCAGCAGGATGCGGCTGCCGATGGTCACCTCGTCGGCCAGCCGCTCATAGGTGACCGTGGCAATGGTGTTGTCGCAGTTGACGGGCCGGGACGTGAGCGAGAAGGGATCGCCCTTGGCCAGGGTGATGGGACCGGCCTGGAAGCGACCAAGGCGGATCTTGGGTCCCTGCAGATCCTGGAGGATGCCGATGTGCACGCCCAGCTCGTGGGCGACCTGGCGGATGGTGGCGATGCGGTCGGCGTGGTCGCTGTGGTCGCCGTGGGAGAAGTTGAGCCGGAAGGTGGTGGCCCCGGACCTGATCAGCTGACGGAGGACCTCCGGTGACTCGGTGGCGGGTCCGATCGTGGCCACGATCTTTGTGCGACGCATGAGATGGTTGGGGGCCATCGGACGACCGTGGGGTAGGGCGGAAACTACCATCCGAACTTGCCGAGGCCACGCTTGCGATGGACTTTCAGGACTACCAGAGGCGCTCCCGTGAGACGGCGGCCTACCCCGAGCCGGGCGCCAACGTGATCTACCCCACCCTGGGGTTGTGCGGGGAAGCCGGTGAGGTGGCCGAAAAGGTGAAGAAGGTGCTGAGAGATCGTGACGGTGTGTTCAGTCACGACGTCCGCGAGGACCTGCGTCTGGAGCTGGGCGATGTGCTCTGGTATGTGTCTCAGCTGGCCACCGAACTGGGGCTCGATCTGGAGGATGTGGCCTGCGCCAACCTGGCCAAGCTCGCCAGCCGCGCCGATCGTGACGTGATCGGTGGCAGTGGAGATCTGCGGTGATGCATTCCAGAAGCGCCATCCCGTTCTCCCGGCTTCTCACCGCCCTGGCTCTGGCCCTGCTGCTGTTGCTGGGTGCCCCCGGAGCGGCCACCGCCGCGGAGCTGGCCGTGTCGGAGGTGGTGCTCGAGCCCTGCCCCCCAGGCGACCTGGGCGCCCAGCCCGAACTGGCCCGGCCCAGCGGCGCCAGCTGCTGGGCCCTGCGGGGTGTGGTGGTGAACCCGGGAAGGAAGCCGGTGGTCGACACCGACGTGTTCGGGCTGATCCTCGATGCCAGTGGCGAGCCGGTGCTGCCCAACCGCACCCGGGTGGGTTCCATCGGAGACGTGCCCCCCGGCCGCTCCAGCTTTGCCCTGCGGCTGGCCGTCCCGGCCGGCACCCCCGGCCCGCTCCGCACCCGCAGCGTCAAGGCCCGGGGCTTCAACGCCCCCGTGCGCACCAGGGCCGGGCTGGACGACGAGCTGCTGCCCCTCGAGCAGGCCATGGGTCCGTCAGGTCAGTAGGGAATGGAGGAGGAGAGGGTGGCGATGGAGGCTCCCAGCAGGCTCTGGGCCAGTTGCAGGGCGATGAAGGCCAGCAGGGCGGAAAGATCCAGGCCCCCCAGGGGCGGAATGATGCCGCGGAAGGCGTTCAGGTAGGGGTCGGTGATCGCGCTCACGCTGGAAAGCACCGGGTTGCTCCAGTCGAGATTGGGGAACCAGCTCAGCAGCACCCGCGCCAGCAGCACCAGGAGATAGATGCTCAGGGTCTGGGCCAGCACCTGGAGCAGGAAAACGAGGATGTTCATGGAGAAGGTCGGGTGGGTCAGGACGCAACAGAACCCCAACTCTATGGAGGGCCCTGCCCAGCGGTTGGTTCCGGGGCTTCGGGGCCCTCGGCAGCGGCCAGGCGCGAGCCCAGGGCCGCCAGATCCTCCGCCTGCAGGGAGAAGGTGCGGTGGAATTTCTCGCTCAGGCTGAGCCAGTAGGAACGGCCGTCGCTCTGGCGGCGGCGCTCGATGAAGTCCTGGGCCAGCAGCTCCCGGATGTGGTCGTAGGCCCCGGAGCCCCGCAGTTCCACCAGTTCCGACTGCAGCAGCCGCTTCTTGAGGGCGATGGTGGCCAGGGTCCGCAGGGCGGCCACCGAGAGATCCACCGGCAGCAGGCTCTGCACCAGATCCCCCAGGCCTGCCCGCAGCTGCAGGCCGTAGCGCTGGCCCTCCTGGTGGATTTCCAGGGCGGTGTCCCGGTGGGCGTAGTCGGCCATGAGGGTGATCAGGGCCAGTTCCGCTTCGTCCCTGTCGATCTCCGCGATGGCGGCCAGCTCCCCCAGATCAAGGGGTCGGCCCTTGAGATAGAGGATCGCCTCCAGCCGCGCCGGCAGGGAGAGCCCCGGAATCGGGCCGAGGGGGGCGGGTTCGGGTCCGGGCATGGCGACGTCCGGCACAGGGGGGTGGCGGCAAGGTATCGCAGGCCTCAGACCCCCACCAGACCGCCCGGGCTGGCCAGGGGCCGTCCCAGTTCGCCAAGGAACAGGCGATAGGCGGGATTGTCCGTCTCCTCCCAGTGCCGGTAGGGGAGTCCGGCAAGAAAGGCCTGCCACTCGTCCCGCTCCGCCGTGGGCACCTGAACCCCCACCACGATTCGACCGACGTCGGCGCCGTGGTTGCGGTAGTGGAAGATGCTGATGTTCCAGCTGGGATGCAGGGCGCTGACGAACGCCATCAGGGCACCGGGCCGCTCCGGGAACACGAACCGGTAGAGCCGTTCCTCGCCCTGGTGACGGGCGGCCCCGGCGCTGGCCGGCAGCCGCCCCCCCACCATGTGGCAGAGATGGAGCTTGGCCAGCTCGTTTCCGCTCATGTCGAGGCAGGGAAACCCCTGGCTCTCCAGGGCCTCCATCAGCCGGCGGGTGTCCTCCTTGCCGTTGATCTGAACGCCCACGAAGATGTGGGCCAGCTGGGGATCGGCCAGCCGGTAGCTGAACTCGGTGAGGCTCCTCTGGCCGAGGACCCCGCAGAAGCGGGCCAGACTGCCGGGCTGCTCCGGGATCTCCACCGCGAGCAGGGCCTCCCGCTCCTCCCCCAGCTCGGCCCGCTCCGCGACGAAGGCCAGCCGGTCAAAATTCATGTTGGCCCCGCAGGCCACCGCCACCAGGGTGCGGTCCCGCAGGTTCCGCTGGCCCACATCCTTCTTCATGCCCGCCACAGACAACGCCCCGGCAGGTTCGAGGATCGAGCGGGTGTCCTCGAACACATCCTTGATGGCGGCGCAGATCTCATCGGTGTCCACCGTCACCATCCGATCCACGCAGTGCTGGGCCAGGGCGAAGGTGTGCTCGCCCACCTGGCGCACGGCCACCCCATCGGCGAAGAGTCCCACCTGCTCCAGCCGTACGCGGCGCCCCGCCGCCAGGGAGCGGGTCATGGCATCGGCATCGCTGGGCTCCACGCCCACCACCTCCACCCGGGGCCAGAGGCTCTTCACGTAGGCGGCGATCCCTGCGATCAGGCCGCCGCCTCCGACCGCCACGTAGATCACGTCGGGGGGATCGGAGCACTGGCGCAGGATCTCCAGGGCGATGGTGCCCTGGCCGGCGATCACGTCCGGGTCGTCGAAGGGGTGGATGAAGGTGAGCCCCCGCTGCCCCTGCAGCCGGTGGGCATGCTCGCAGGCCTCGTCGTAGGTGTCGCCGTGGAGCACCACTTCGGCCCCGCGGGCGGCCACCGAGCGCACCTTCATCTCCGGGGTGGTGACCGGCATCACGATCACAGCGGTGCAGCCCAGCCGCTGGGCCGCCAGGGCCACTCCCTGGGCATGGTTGCCGGCGCTGGCGGCGATCACGCCTCGGTCGAGATCCACCCTGTCCAGGCCCGCCATCTTGTTGTAGGCCCCCCGCAGCTTGAAACTGAACACGGGCTGGAGATCCTCCCGTTTGAGCAGCACCCGGTTGTGCAGCCGGCTCGAGAGGTTGGGGGCCGGATCGAGAGGGGATTCGATCGCCACGTCGTACACCCGGGCCCGCAGGATCCGCTGCAGGTAGGCGGTCGCCTCGGGGAAGGTGGGGTCGCTGTCGGCCTCGGTCATCAACCCAGTGTTGCAACCCGACCCGGGAACGGTTGCGGCTGCCGCCGTCCCCTCTGGTGAACCCCGTAGATTGGCCATCTGGAATCAAGTAACGGCATGCATCTGAGCGAGCTGAACCATCCCAATCAGCTGCATGGCCTGAGCACCGCTGAACTGGAAGCCGTCGCTCGCCAGATCCGCGAGAAGCATCTGGAGGTGGTCGCCACCAGCGGAGGGCACCTGGGGCCCGGCCTGGGTGTGGTGGAGCTCACCCTGGCTCTCTATCAGACCCTCGATCTCGACCATGACCGGGTGGTCTGGGATGTGGGCCATCAGGCCTATCCGCACAAGTTGGTCACCGGCCGCTATCGAGATTTCCATTCCCTGCGCCAGAAGGGTGGTGTGGCGGGCTATCTCAAGCGCAGCGAAAGTCGCTTCGACCACTTCGGCGCCGGCCACGCCTCCACCAGCATCTCGTCTGCCCTGGGGATGGCTCTGGCCCGGGACCGACGCGGCGAGGATTTCAAATGCGTGGCCGTGATCGGCGACGGTGCCCTCACCGGGGGCATGGCCCTCGAGGCCATCAACCACGCGGGCCATCTGCCGCGCACCAAGCTGCTGGTGGTGCTGAACGACAACGACATGTCGATCTCACCACCGGTGGGGGCCCTCTCCACTCACCTCAACCGCATGCGGCTGAGCAAGCCGGTGCAGTTTCTCTCCGGCAGCGCCGAGGAAGCGGTGAAGCATCTGCCGTTCCTGCATGGCGAACTGCCCAGCGAGCTCAAGAACCTCAAAGAGAGCATGAAACGGCTGGCGGTGCCCAAGGTGGGGGCCGTCTTCGAGGAGCTGGGGTTCACCTACGTGGGCCCGATCGACGGCCACGACATCCCCGAGATGGTCCGCACCTTCCAGGCGGCCCACCGTTGCGAGGGCCCTGTGCTGGTGCACGTGGCCACCACCAAGGGCAAGGGTTACCCCTACGCCGAGGCCGACCAGGTGGGCTACCACGCCCAGTCGGCCTTCGATCTGGCCACCGGCAAGGCCTACCCCTCCAGCAAACCCAAGCCGCCCAGCTGGAGCAAGGTGTTCGGCCAGACCCTCGTCAAGATCTGTGAGCAGGATCCCCGTGTGGTCGGCATCACGGCCGCCATGGCCACCGGCACCGGCCTTGATCTGCTGGAGAAGGCCCTGCCCCAGCAGTACTTCGACGTCGGCATTGCCGAACAGCACGCCGTCACCATGGCGGCGGGCATGGCCTGCGAAGGCCTGCGTCCGGTGGTGGCCATCTACAGCACCTTCCTGCAGCGGGCCTTCGACCAGCTCATCCACGACGTGGGTATCCAGAAGCTGCCGGTCACCTTCGTGCTGGACCGGGCCGGGATCGTCGGTGCCGATGGCCCCACCCACCAGGGCCAGTACGACATCAGCTATCTGCGGGCCGTGCCCAATTTCACGGTGATGGCCCCGAAGGACGAGGCCGAACTGCAGCGGATGCTGGTCACCTCGATCGCCCATGACGGTCCCTGCGCCATCCGCATCCCGCGGGGAGAGGGGGAAGGGGTGCCCCTGATGGACGAAGGCTGGCAGCCCCTGGAGATCGGCCGCGGAGAACTGCTCACCGACGGCGACGATCTGCTGATCCTCGCCTACGGCGCCATGGTGGCCCCTGCCATGGCCACCGCCGGCCTGCTGCAGGAGAAGGGATTACGGGCGGCGGTGGTCAATGCCCGTTTCCTGCGTCCCCTGGATGAGGCCCTGATCCTGCCCCTGGCCCGCCGTATCGGCCGGATCGTGACGATGGAGGAGGGCGCCCTGGCCGGGGGGTTCGGCGCCGCGGTGGTGGAATCCCTCAACGACCATGAGGTGCCTGTGCCTGTTCTGCGGATCGGCATCCCCGACGTTCTGGTCGACCACGCCAGTCCCCAGCAGAGCAAGGAGAGCCTGGGGCTCACCCCCCCCCAGATGACCGACCGGATCCTCGAGCGCTTCGGTCCGGTGTTCAGCGCCACCATGCCCACCGCCCTTGCTGTCTGACGCTGATCTCCACTGCCAGGTTCTGGTGGTGGGGGCCGGGCCCGCCGGCGGTGATCTTGCCCATCGCCTGGCTCGCCAGGGAGTGGATGTGCTCCTGGTCGACCGGCTCCCCGACCTGGGTCGTTCCGCCTTCAGCAGTGCTGCCCTGCCGATGGAGACCATGGATCGGTTCGGCCTGCCGGCAGAGGTGGTGGGGAGCCGCTGGCGGGAATGGCAGCTGATCGGTCCCGGGTCCGCTTCACGACGCTGGGCGTCTTCCCTGCCGCTGGGGGTGGTGCTCGACTTCGGTGCCCTGCGCCAGTGGCTGGCCGACCAGTGCCGCCGCTGGGGGGGACAGGTGAGGCTGGGTCTTCAGGCCTGCTCCTGCCGCCAGGATGGCGAACGGATCACCACCGTGCTGCGCTGCGCCGATGGCCGAACCCTTCACGTCCACAGCTCCTGGACGGTGGATGCCAGTGGCCAGGCGAGGGCCCTGCTGGGGGATCCACCCCCTGCCGCAAAGCCCCGGGATGGCCTGGTGCAGGCCGCCGGCCTGGAGTGGCTGCTGCGGGTTTCGCCGGCCCGCTGGGAGCCCTGGGCGGAACGGCTCAGTTTCTGCCTGGGAAGTGACTGGGTGCCCCAGGGTTACGGCTGGATCTTTCCGATGGCGCCAGGGGTGCTCAAGCTGGGTGTGTGCCGGCTGGTGGACCCGGAGCGTCGCCAGCCGCCCCTGGGGGGACTGATCAGCGACCTGGGCCGGAGGCTCCTGGAGAGCGGCGCTGGCGGAGAGGCCTGCGAGGTGCTGGATCGCCACGGCGGCCTGGTGCGCAGCACGATCCGACGGCGGGAGCCCCACCGCCGGGGCCGGCTGGTGGGGCTCGGAGACGTGGTCAGCACGGCCAACCTGCTGGGCGGTGAGGGCATTCGCCATGCCCTGACCAGCAGCCGGGTGCTGGCCCCGTTGCTGGTCGAGGCACTGGGTTACGGGGGGAGGCCTCGAGCCCAGGATCAGGCCCTGGATCCTTACCCGCTTGAGCTGCGGCGGGCCCTGGGGTGGCGCTGGTCCCTGAGCGGCAGGCTGGCGCGGCACACCTGGCTGGGCCTGCACGGCACCGGTGCCGATGGGCGGCTGGACAGGGTGCTTCAGGGCCTGGAGGAAAGCAGGGCGGAGGATCTCTCCGCCCTGCTCTTCGGTTATCGGTTCGAACGCTACGGGCTCAGAGCGATGCCCTATCTGCTCGGCTGGCGTTGAGGCCTCGTTGGAGGACTTTCTCCAGGGAGAGCTTCAGAGGACGCCGCGGGAGGCCAGCCCCAGGATGGCGCCCATGCCGAGGATGTGGCCCAGGCTGGTGGTGCCCAGCATGGCGCCGTGGCTGAAGCCGCCGAAGAAGCTGTCGTTGGGGAGCTTGAGGCCCACGTTGGGTTGCTTGATGGTGGCCTTGCCGATGGCGATGGCGATGACGTTGCAGACGATCATGACCAGGGCCACCTTGGGCGACCAGCTGATCGAAGCGGGAGCCATGGCCAGAAGAGGAGCGATCATGTTGCACGTGCCGACGCCCCATCTTCCGGGGGGAGGGCCGCAACGCCCCGCCCCCTTAAGACTTGTTCACCTTGGTGTGGAGGAGCCCTTGGAGGGCCGGCTGCCTTCCGGTGGGGTGGCTGTCGTTGCTGAGCTTCCAGCGGATGCCGGGTCCGTCTCCGCTCCGGCCTCCCTTGAGCGGAAGCCCAGCAGCACCAGCAGGTTGCTGAGGGTCAGGAAGGCTTCAGCCCCCCCGTGCAGGGGATCCACATCCGCCAGCTGACGGCCGAAGCTCACCTGGGCCACCACAGCGGCAGCGATCGTGACCGCCACGAACAGGAGGGTGAGCCGGAAGCCCTGCAGGGCGAGCCGGGGAAATGCCCGAACCTTGCCGGCCCACCAGAGGAAGGCCAGATAGGGCAGCAGGGAGAGCACGAAGAAGGGTGCGGGGTCCACCCTGCCGAGCCCCTGGAACCATTCATCCCACGGCAGGAAGGTGCTCATGAAGGGTCCTGGCCGGCGGCGAACCGCTGCTGGCGCAGCAGGTTCCAGGCGGCGAAAGCCAGGGCCCCGTTGCCCAGGGCCGTGAGGCCGGCCTGGAGCACCACCAGCCCCCTGAGGGCCTCACTGTTGTCGAACAGATGCCAGGTGCAGGCGGCCATGGCACTCACCAGCGCCGGCACCATGGCCAGGGCCAGCCAGCGCCAGCCCCCTTCCCGGCGTCGCCGGCCGAAGGCCTGCACGGCAAGGATCGCCAGCATCCACTCGAGCACCGAAGTGATGTGGATCCACCAGGTGGGCAGCGACAGCGCGTGCATGGGGAGGGGCCTGGTGAATCCGTAATGTACGGAGCCGGAACCGCGGCTGGGTCGGATGCGTGCTCTGATCTGCGGCTACTACGGCGAGCACAACCTGGGCGACGACGCCCTGCTGGAGGTGCTGCTGGCCCAGCTCCCCAGTGGTTGCCTTCCCCTGGTCACGGCCCACGACCAGCGGCTTGTGCGCGAACGCTTCGGCGTGGAGACCACCGATCGCCGAAGCCTGGGGGCGGTGCTGGCGGCCCTCGGCCGCTGCGATGCGCTGGTGCTGGGCGGCGGCAGCCTGCTCCAGGATGCCACCAGCTTCCGCAGCCTCTTGTACTACGGCGCCCTGATGGTGGCGGCCCGGCTCCGGGGCAAGTCCGTTCTCCTGTGGGGCCAGGGGCTCGGGCCCCTGCGCCGTCGCCGCAGCCGGGCCCTGGTGCAGGCGCTGCTGCCCCTGGCCACCGCCATCAGCTGGCGGGATCAGGCCTCCGCCGCCCAGGCGCGGAGCTGGGGGGTGGAGGCCCCCGTGGGCAGTGACCCGGTCTGGGCCCTGCCGGCCCAGCCCTGGAGCGGACGCGGGGGGCCGATCGTGCTCTGCTTCCGCCCTGTGCAGCAATTGCATGGAAAGGACTGGAGGCCCTACCTGGAAGCGATCGAACGGTTGGCACTGACGGGGGACCGCCAGGTGCTCTGGCTGCCCTTTCACCAGGACCAGGACCGGGGGCTGCTGGCGGACCTGGGCCGGCGGGGACTGATCGGCACGGGCCTGGCCGCCCGCAGCCGGGAGCTCGTGGTGGCAACCCCGGAGGCGGCCCTTGACCAGTTCCGCCAGGCGGGGGTGGTGCTGGCCATGCGGCTCCACGGCCTGATCCTGGCGGCACTGGCGGGCTCTCCCTGCGCCGGTCTCAGCTATGACCCCAAGGTGGCCGCCGCCGCCAGGAGCATCGGCTGTCCCTGCCACGACCTGGAGACTCACGCCCCCAGCAACCTGCAGGACCTCTGGAGCGCCACCCTCGACAACCCGCCGAATCCGGAGAGCATCGGGACCCTGCAGAACGCCAGTCAGGTGCACCGCAGGGTTCTGGCGGTTCTGAATCCTGACCCTTCAGCCGGCGGGGCTCCGTCAGCCCGGGAAGGCTCGGCCTGATCGATCCGTTTCCCGGATCAAGGGGACGATTCTGCCTGCAGCCGCTCCAGCGCCTCGAGCACCTCACCGCTGTGGCCGGAGGGTCGGACCGCCACCCACCGCTCCCGCAGCACCCCGTCCGGATCGATCAGGAAGGTGTGGCGGGCCGAGAAGGGGGCCAGCCAGGAGCCGTAGCGCTGACTCACCCGGCCCCCCGGATCGGAGAGCAGGGGGTAGGACAGCCCCTCGCTGCCGCAGAAGGACAGGTGGGCCTCGGTGTCATCGGCGCTGACCCCCACCACTTCGGCGTTGCGGGCATGGAAACGGGCCAGATCCCGCTGGAAGCCTCTCGCTTCGAGAGTGCAGCCGCTGGTGAAATCCTTGGGGTAGAAATACAGCGCCAGCCAGCGTCCTTGAAAGTCGTCCTTGGACAGGCGCGTCTCGCTCACCTCTCCATCAGGACCCGGGGCCACACCTGCCAACTCGAAACCGGGGGCATCGACACCGGTTTCTGGCAAGGTACCACCCATGGCCAGGGACCGTTCCGGCCGACGGATCATGGCCAGACCAGCCAGGGCGACGCCCCCCAGGAACACGCGACGCTGCATGGGCTTCGGAGGGATGGGTGAACTGGACCGCGACAGTAGCGGGGCTGGCCGCTCCACCGGCCCAGCAGGATTCCCTTCTCCTTTCAGGAAAGGAAGTGGCAGGGGTGAAATCAGACCCTGGCCAGATTCACGCCCAGTTCCTTGGCGTAGGCACCCAGGCCTTTCTTCTGGATCGTCTTGAGGGCCTTGGTGGAGACGCGCAGCTTGATGAAGCGCTTGCCTTCGGCCCACCACAGCCGCCTCTCCTGCAGGTTCACCTGCTGCAGCTTCTTGGTGCGCACATGGGAATGGCTGACGGCCATGCCGTTGTTGGCGCGCTTGCCGGTGAGCTGACAGACCCGGGACATGACGATGTGACGACGTTGGACAGATCAGGCCGGAGCCAGTGGGTGACTTTACCAAACCAGGGAACCGGCCAACGCCATCAGAACTTCACGGGGCCAGCCGTTCGCCGCTGTCCGGGTTGAACCAGAGTTCGTTCTGAGGCTGCCAGCTCAGGCGCGGATCCTGAGGAGTCGGCGTCGAGGCTTCGGTGAGCAGGCGCAGAGTGCCCCGCTCGGTCTCGAGCCACAGCAGCTGCTGGTGGCCCCACCACTCCCGGCGCAGCAGCCGGGCCGGCAGATCCCCGGCCGGGTCGAGAAGCAGGTGTTCGGGGCGCAGGCCGAGCTGGCGGCGGGGCCCCATCGCCAGCAGATTGATCGCCGGCCGACCCAGGAAGGAGGCCACGAAACGGTTGGCGGGATTGACATAAAGATCACGGGGGCTGCCCACCTGCTGCAGACGTCCGCTCTCGAGCAGAGCGATGCGGTCGGCCATGCCGACGGCCTCCTGCTGGTCATGGGTCACGTAGATCACCGGCTGCTCCCCGCCGCAGAGCAGCCGCCGCAGTTCGTGCCGCAGCTCCTCCCGCAACTGGGCATCCAGATTGCTCATCGGTTCGTCCAGCAGCATGATCCGCGGTTGCCGCAGCAGGGCCCGGGCCAGGGCCACCCGCTGGCGCTGGCCGCCGGAGAGCTGGGTGGGTCGGCGGCGTCGCAGGTCTTCGAGCTGGAGCAGCTCGAGCATGGTGTCGATCCGCCGGCGTCGCTCACCGGGGTCCACCCCGCGCACCTTCAGCCCCAGTTCCAGGTTCCCCTGCACGCTCAGATGGGGGTAGAGGGCATAGCTCTGGAAGACCATCGCCACCTGCCGCTCGCCGGGGCCCCGCCGGGTCAGATCCTCCCCATCCAGCAGCACCTGCCCTTCACTGGCCGGATCCAGCCCCGCCACCAGCCGCAGGGTGGTGGATTTTCCGCACCCGCTCGGTCCCAGCAAGGCGACGCATTCTCCAGGGGCGACCTGCAGGTCGAGCCGGTCCAGCAGTCGCCGATCCCCCAGATCGCGGCTCAGCTGCCGCAGCTCCAGGCCAGAGGAGGGCAAGGCGTTCATCCCTTCACCGCCCCCTGGGTGAGGCCCGAGACAATCGACCGCTGGGCCAGCAGCACCAGCAGCAGCAGGGGCAGGCTGCCCAGAACGGTGGCGGCGGCGAAGGCGCCATAGGGGATGGTGAAGACCGAACTGCCACCGATCCGGGCGATGGCGATCGGCAGGGTGAGCAGGTCGTTTCGGCTGATCCAGGTGAGGGCGATGGCGTACTCGTTCCAGCTGGTCAGGAACACCAGGATGGCCGTGCTGGCCATGGCCGGAGCCAGCAGGGGCAACAGAACAAACCGCAACCGCTGGCCGAGGCGCAGGCCCTCCAGTCGGGCCGCATCCTCCAGTTCCACCGGCAGATCGGCGAAGGCGGCCCGCAGCAGCAGCACTGCCAGGGGCAGGGACAGGGCGGCATAGGGAAGGCTCAGTGCCAGCAGGTTGTTGGCCAGGCCGAAGGAGCGGGCGATTTCCAGGAGCGCCAGAAACAACAGCACGGTCGGGAACATGGCGGCTCCCACCAGAGCCAGGGTGACTCCCCAGCGCAGAGGGCCCCGGTGCCGCTGCAGTCCATAGGCGCAGGGAACCGCCAGCAGCAGGGTGAGCAGGGTCGTGGCCAGACCCACCAGGGTGCTGTTGGTGAGGTACCGCCAGAAGGGAGGATCACCGGAGAGCACCAGCTGGTAATTGGCCAGGGTCCAGGGGCTCCCCTCCACCATGGGAGCCACCAGAGCCTCAGGCCGCAGCAGGGAGGTGCGCAGCTGCCAGAGCAGCGGACCCAGGCTCCAGAGCAGCACCAGCAGCCTCATACCAGCGTCCCCGGGGCCCCTTCGGTTCCTGTGCGGCGCAGCAGCAGCCAGCCGCTTCCGAGCAGCACCACCAGCAGCAGGAAGGTGGCGAGCATCACGGTGGCGCTGTAGCCGAAGTCGAGGAAGCGCATCGCGTTGAGGTAGGCGTAGAGGGCCAGGCTCTCGGTACTGCCGGCCGGTCCACCGCCGGTGAGCACCTGGATCAGCTCGAACACCCCCAGAGCCTGGGCCAGGCGGAACAGCAGCGCCAGGATGAGGTAGGGCACCAGCAGGGGGAGGGTGAGCCGCCAGAGGATCTGGAGTCGGGAGGCCCCCTCCAGCCGGAGGGCCTCATACAGGTCGGCGGGAATGGTCTGCAGGCCTGCCAGGAGCAGCAGGGCCACGAACGGCATGGTCTTCCAGACGTCCGCCAGCACGGCGAAGAACCAGGTGGTGGCGGGCGTGGACAGGAATCCGTAGCTGGGGGCCCCCAGGGAACGGAGGGCAGCGTTGAGGGGGCCATAGGGATCGTTGAAGATCCAGCGCCAGCCGAGGGCCATCACCGTGGTGGGCAAGGCCCAGGGGAGAAGGGTCAGGGCTCTCAGGGCGCCGCGGCCCCGCAGGGGACGGTGGAGCAACAGGGCCAGGCCGAGGCCTCCCGCCAGCTCCAGGGCGACGGAGCAGAACGCGAAGCGCAGGGTCTGGCCCGCATCCTTCCAGAAGCGAGCGTCCTCCAGCAGTCGTCCCCAGTTGGCTCCGCCGTTGGGCACGGGCACCAACCCGGTGAGCACGGAGCTGGCGTGGAAGCTCAGCCAGGCGTAGCGCAGCATGGGGTAGAGAAACACCGACGCCAGCAGAAGCAGGGCCGGCAGCATCATCAGCAGGGCTTGGCGCATCGACAGGGCCGTGCCGGTCCGCGCTTTCATGCCGCCGCCCCCCGAGCTCCCGCGGTGCCGCCCACCGAGCGCAACACCTGCAGGCTCTGGCGCTGGGCGGCGGCCATGGCGGCATCCGGACCGTCCTGGCCCGTGAGCATGCCGTTGACCTGCCGCACCAGCAGATCACTGAGCTGGGCGTAGGCGGCGGTGAGCGGCCGCAGCTGGGGGTGCTGCAGGGCAGCGCGCTGCACCCCCAGCAGGGGCGCGCCGCGCTGCAGCTCCGGATCGTCGTAGAGACGGCTCCAGATCGGGGCGTAGCCCTGCTCCAGGCTCAGCTGGCGCTGCACCGCCTCATCGGTGAGCCAGCGGATCACGGCCACGGCCTCCTCGGGATGGGGACTGCCCTTGATCAGCGAGAGCCCCCAGGTGCCCAGGGTGCCGCCTCCCTGATGGCCGGGGGCGGCCACCATGGTGGTGACCCCCACCTTGCCCTTGACAGGGCCGTCTCCCTTTTCAATCTCCCGCCAGGCGTAGGGCCAGTTGCGCAGGAAGGCGGCCTCACCGGCAGCAAAGAGCTGGAGGGCATCATTTTCGGCGAAATTGGCCACCGCCGCCGGACTGACGCCGTCCCGCAACAGATCATCCAGCCACGTGGCCGCCTCCACGGCCTGTGAGCTGTCGAGTTCCGTGATGGCGGCACCGCCATCCCACCAGCGGGCCCCGAAGCCCGCCAGCACCTCCACCATCACGCAGCTGAGCCCCTCGTACTGGCGGCCCTGCCAGAGATATCCCCAGCGCACCTGGCCCCGGCGCTGCAGGTCACGGGAGATGGCCACCAGTTCCGCCGTATCCCGCGGCGGCCGCTCCATCAGGTCGGTGCGCCAGTAGAGCAGGCCCGTATCCCCGGTGAGGGGCATCCGCCAGAGGTGGCCGTCGAAACGGTTGCCGAGCAGGGCGCCGGGCTCCATGGCCGCCAGCACCTCGGGGCCGAACCAGCCCTCCAGGGGTTCCAACCAGCCGGCGGCGGCGAATTTGGCCAGCCAGCTGACATCCACCAACAGCAGATCGAACGGGGCATCCCCCAGCAGCAGGCTGCTGATGGCCAGATCCGAGATGGTGTCGGTGTCCAGGGGGCCGCGGATCACCTCCACCGCCACGCCGGAACCCTGCCTGTTGAACTGGGCCACGGGATCGGCCACCGCATCGGCCAGGGGGGCAGGCATCAGCACCCTGATCGGTACCGGCTCCGGGGCCATGGCCAGCACCCGCACGAGGGCCGTGGCGTGAAGCAGCACCCAAAGCGCTGTTGCCAGCAGCAGGGCCAGAAGAGCCGGCTGCCGACGCAGGCTGGGGAGAGGGCGGCGGGTCGGCATGGCCAAACCCTAGTAGGCCAATGGTTCAGCAGACTCAAGACGGCCTGGCTCCGTGGGGAGCCACGGCGCCTCCCTCAGAGGCCCCGCTGCATCAGCTGGCCCATCAGGTCGGCACTGCGCTGCTGGAAGCCGGCCAGCTGGTTGGGCTCCAGACCCCCCACGGCCAGACGGGCCATCTCATAGATGTGGCGGCTCAGATCCTCGGCCAGCTGCTGGCTGGGCGAGCTCCCCGCGGCCCCGGTGATGACAGCCCCGGAGGAAAGCTTCAGCAGCCCCTCCACCAGGGGATGGCGGCGGTTGACCAGCAGAACGTGGTGGTCGGGCAGGCCCGGCAGCCGCTGCTCCATCAGCGCCCCCATGTCGTTGAGGCGGCGCATCTGCTCGGGGAGCAGGATCAGGGCGGCCGGAGAGCCCTCACCTTTGAGGGACTGCACCTGGATGGTGACCTTGTCGTCGTCCAGGGAGGCCTTGAACAGGTCTCGCAGCTTCTCGCCGCTGTCCTTGCCTTCGGCGTCGGCAAGTTCGTTCTCCTGTTCGTGCAGGCTGGCGTCGAGCTCGGCGTCGACCCTCTGGAAACGGAGCTCCCCGTGGCGGGCCTCCAGCCAGGGGATGAACTGGGAATCGATCAGGGTGTCGGCGAGCAGCACTTCCGCCCCCTGCCCTTTCCACAGGGCCAGGGCCCCCGCCTGCCCCGCTTCGTCGGTGCAGTAGAGAATCCGACTGGCATTGTCGGCGTCCAGGCGGCCGCGGTAGCCCGCCAGGGTGGTGTAGCTGCGCCCTTCGCTGGCGATGGGGTCGGCGCCTGGCTTCTCGCCGCCCTCACCTTCGACGCCATCGCTGGCGGCGTCGCCGGGTTCGGCCGCTGCTGCGGTGGTGCCGAACAGCACCAGATCGGCCACCTGATCGGCGAACTTCTCGTCCTCCATGGCGCCGATCTTGATGAAGGGGGCCAGGGACTCCCAGACGGCGGCGTACCGCGCGGGCTCGTCCCGATGCAGCTGCTTGAGCCTGTCACCCACCTTCTTGGCCACGAAGCCACCGATGGAGCGCACCCTGCGGTCGGTCTGCAGGGCACTGCGGCTGACGTTGAGGGGAATGTCGGGGGAATCGATCACACCCCGCAGGGGCAGCAGGTAGCGGGGCACCACCTCCTTGATCGAATCGCTGACGAACACCTGATTGCAGTAGAGACGGATCTCACCCTTCTCCCAGTCGGCCCGGCCGGTGATCCTGGGGAAATAGAGAATTCCCTGCAGGTTGTAGGGATAGTCGGTGTTCAGGTGCACCCAGAGCAGGGGGTCACCCTGAAAGGGGTAGAGATAGCGATAGAGGGCGATGTAGTCCTCGTCGCTGAGATCCCGGGGGCTCTTTCGCCAGGGGGCTTCCCGCTTGTTGACCGTTTCCCCGTCCAGCTGCACCGCCACGGGCAGAAAGTCGCAGTAGGTGGTGATCAGGGTGCGGATGCGGGAGGGCTCGATGTATTCCAGCTCCTCCTCCATCAGGTGGAGGGTCACGTCGGTGCCCGGCTCTGAGCGCTCCGCCCCCTCGAGACTGAAGTTGGGGGATCCGTCGCAGCTCCAGCGCACCGCCTCGGCACCGGGTCTGGCGCTGAGGCTGACCAGCTCCACCCGGGAGGCCACCATGAAGCTGGAATAGAAGCCGAGACCGAAATGGCCGATGATGGCATCAGTTTCGCTCTTGTATTTCTCCAGGAAATCCTCGGCACTGGAAAACGCCACCTGGTTGATGTAGCGCTTCACCTCGTCGGCGCTCATGCCGATGCCGTTGTCGCTGATGGTGAGGGTCTTTGCCTCCCGGTCGATGCGGATGGCAATTGTTCCTTCCGGGCCTTCGCTGCAGTCGCCAGCCATCGCGGCCATGCGGCGTTTGCTGATGGCATCCACCCCATTGCTGACCAGTTCCCGCAGGAAAACTTCATGGCCTGAATAAACGGCCTTCTTGATGATCGGGAAAATGTTTTCGGTGTGGATCTGTATCTGGCCCTGTTCCAGCACCGTCATGACGAGAGAGAAAAGACGGACTGAACCTAGGAGGGGCCGCCAGACGACTCAAGAGCTCCAATGGCGGGGTCTCCGAACCCGTCGGAGCATTGTTGCGGCCGTCAACTGATGGTGCGACCAGTTTCAGCCCCCAGGCTTCTGCAGATCCGGCCGTTCCTCCGGCAGGATCGCCCCCTCCACCGGACACACCTGCAGGCAGATGCCGCAGTCGATGCAGGTGTCGAAATCGATCCAGTAGAAGGCCGTTCCCTTGGTGTTGGCCCCCTGGCCGGGGTGGATGCAGGCCACCGGGCAGGCGTCGACGCAGTCGGCCACGCCTTCACAGACGTTGGTGACGATCGTGTGGGCCATCGACGCGGTAAGGCGGCAGCCCCAGATCCTAGGCAGAGAGCCACACCGCACCGCGGCAACCCCGCTCCGCCGCCTGCTCTTCGGCCTCCTCCCTGTCGGCACAGGGCCGGGTGCAGAGCTCGGCGGCTTCCCCGCGGCGGTGCAGTTCCCCCATGCGGGTCAGGGCCAGCCCGAGCCCGGCGGCGGTGGCGGTGGCCACCAGCCAGGGGCCCGGTGCCTGCCCATGGCCTGTGTCGGCGCAGACGCTCGACTCCAGCAGCTCGCGGATCGCCTCCACATCGAATCCGAAGCCCGTACCGGCCGCCTGGCCCTGGTCGCTGCAGAAGCGCCCCACCAGGGCGTCGTAGCGGCCGCCGCTGGCGATGGCCACAGGCGCATCGGCCCCCTGGCAGACGAGCTTGAACACCAGGCCGTCATAGAGGTCGAAGTGGGGCTGGAAGGTCGGATCCAGCTGGACCCGAACCCCCAGGGCCGTGGCGGAAGGATTCACACTCGCCAGGGTGGCGGCGAGGGTCTCCAGCAACGGCACGGGCCCCAGCCACTGCTCGAGCTGATACAGCACCCGTACCGGCTCCCCGCGCAGGCCGATCAGAGCCCTCAGCCGCTGGCGCTGGCTGTCCGGCAGGGTGAGCCCCTCCAGAGCCAGGGGATCGAAGCCGGTGAGGGCATGGCGGGCCGCGGATCGCTGTTCGGAGGGCAGCTGGCCCAGCAGCGCCGTGAGCAGGCCGTGGTGACCCACCAGCAGGGTGGGCTGGTGCTGGGGACGCAGCCCAAGGGTGGCCACCGCCGCCAGCAGCAGGTGCACCAGTTCGGTGTCCACCGCCGGGGAGGGCTCCCCCAGCAGCTCCACGCCGCTCTGCAGCTGTTCGCTGATGCGCTGCCCCCCTCCATCGCCGGTGAAACTGCGGAAGGTGGTGCCGCTGGCCCAGAGCCGCAGGGGCCGGGGGCGGCCGAGCATGCGGGTGCTGGCGGCCCGGGCGATCGGTGCGGTCAGCTCAGGCCTGAGGCCGAGGGGGTCGTCCGCCGCCAGTCGGACCAGCTCCCTCCTGGCGATGGCGCCCCCCGCCTCCAGGGTGTCGAGACGCTCGATGGTGGGCGGCGCCACTTCCTGATAACCCCAGAGGCGGTACACGCTGGCCAGCAGGTCGCAGAGGCGCCGGTTGCTGTCCACCTGGCCGGGGTTGAGATCCCGCGCGCCGGCGGCAGGTTGGAGGGCCATGGAGGGATCGTCTCGGGCGGGCGCGGGGGGATCCTATGGAGCCTCGGGGCCGCCGCCGCCGGCGCCATCCAGCTCGGGGGCCCCGAAGCTGGCCCCACTGAGGGGGCGGCAGCGGGCCAGCCCGTCGATCAGGGGCTGGCGCAGGCCGGGAGTGCAGGCGATCACCCGGCCGTCGGCCATGGCCATGGGACCGCCGTCGTAGGCGCACACCTGGCCGCCGGCCTGCTCCACCAGCACCACCCCGGCGGCCAGGTCCCAGGGGGCCAGTCCCCGCTCCCAGTAGCCATCCACCCGGCCGGCGGCCACGAAGGCCAGATCCACGGCGGCGGCCCCCGCCCGGCGCACCCCGTGGCTGCGGTGGGTGAACCAGGCGAACTGGGCGTAATTGTTGTCGAGGCGATGGACCCGGTCGTAGGAGAAGCCGGTGACGAGCAGGGCGTCCTCGAGCCGGCCGCAGTCGCTCACCCGCAGACGGCGCCCGTTGCACCAGGCACCCAGGCCGGGGGCCGCCCAGTAGTGCTCCTCCAGCACCGGCACCTCCAGGGCGCCGAGCAGGGGCAGGCCCCGCCAGGTCAGGCCCACCGAGGTGGCGAAGATCGGATAGCCGTGGGCGTAGTTGGTGGTGCCGTCGAGGGGGTCGACGCACCACTGCAGCTCGCCGCTGCCCGCCCGCCGCCCGCTTTCCTCCGCCAGAACCGCCAGGCCGGGAGTGCGGTTCTCCAGCACCGCCAGCACGGCGGCTTCGGCCGCCAGATCGGCCTCGGTGACCAGATTGCCCGCCGATCCCTTCTCCCGCACCTGCTGGAGGCGGCCGAAGTGACGCCGCAGCTCCAGGCCGCCGGCCACCGCGGCCTCCCGGGCCACCTGCAGCAGCCTTTCCAGCTCGCCCGCCTCCAGGCCGGCCCCGTCCAGGGACTGTTCGCAGAGGGAGGTCATTCGTCGTCCAGGGGCAGGCCGGGACGCACCTGTCCACGGCCGAAGAAGCGACCGAACTGGCGGTCGTAGACCTCGTCCTCGTCCTGGGTCTCCACCTCGAGCGGGCCGGTGGCCCGGGCCACGCAGAGCAGGCCGTAGCCCTCGTCGCGCAGCTCCCGGGACAGGCCGAGGGCCTCCCGCTGATCGATCGTGCCATCCAGCACCCGCACGGCGCAGGCGGTGCAGCAGCCGTTGCGGCAGCTGAAGGGCAGGGGTTCGCCCTGGGCCTCGAAGCTGCGCAGGATGTACTCCCCTTCCGGCACCTGGCGGCGGATGACCCGCTTCGCCTGGCGCCAGTGGACCGTGATCGGGAAGCTGCGGGTCATGGGATCGCTGGACGGTGGGAAAGGCGAGGGAGAGGCCAGAAAGTGCAGGTGCTGCCCCTGCTACATTGCCATCTGCCCCATTTTGCCGCTGGAGAGGTGGCCGAGTGGTCGAAGGCGCAGCACTGGAAATGCTGTATAGGGGCAACTCTATCGAGGGTTCGAATCCCTCCCTCTCCGTTGAAGCAGCCGGTCCCAAGGGCCGGTTTTTTTGTGGCTGTTTTTGTGAATGTATGGCCGATCGGGCTGACCCGAATCAACGTCCGTTCAGGTCTGACGGGCGATCTCCATTCCTTGGTTCTGAACCCACCCCAGGCAGGGAAACATCAGCCGAAGCGTCCGCTGACGTAGTCGAGGGTGGATTGCTGGCTGGGGGAATTGAAGATGTTCTCGGTGTCGTTGAATTCCACCAGATAGCCCACCTTCCCGGAGCCCCCTTCCACGGCTTCGGCATTGAAGAAAGCGGTCATGTCGGCCACACGCACGGCCTGCTGCATGTTGTGGGTGACGATCATGATGGTGTAGCTGCGCTTGAGCTCGTGCATCGTCTCCTCGATCTTCAGGGTGGAGATCGGATCGAGCGCCGAGCAGGGCTCGTCCATCAGGATCACCTCGGGTTCGGTGGCGATGGCCCGGGCGATGCAGAGCCGCTGCTGCTGACCGCCGGAGAGGGAGAGGCCGCTGTCCTGGAGCTTGTCCTTGCACTCATCCCACACGGCCGCCTTGCGCAGGGAGCGTTCCACCAGTTCGTCCATGTCGCCTTTGAAGCCATTGATGCGGGCACCGAAGGCGATGTTCTCGTAGATGGTCTTGGGGAAGGGGTTGGGCTTCTGGAAGACCATGCCGATGCGGCGCCTCACCTCCACAGGATCCACCCGCCTGTCATAGAGATCATGCTGATCGAAGATCACCCTGCCCTTGAGCGTGCAACCGGGGATCAGGTCATTCATGCGGTTGAGGGCCCGCAGCACGGTGCTCTTGCCGCAGCCCGAGGGGCCGATGAAGGCTGTCACCTTGCCCCGGGGCAGATCCATGTAGACGTTCTTCACCGCCACGAAACTGCCATAGGAGATGGTGACGTCCTGCAGCGACATGCACACATCGCTGGCCACGGCGGAAGAGGAAGCAGGAGAAGAAGTCATGTCAGCAAAGTCATGTCAGCAAAGGGAGGAGACGGAGCCGGTGCGGTGGTGAGCGATCGACAGAGTGGTGGCCAGCGATGGAGACTTCAGGAACGGGACGCATGGCTGATCCAGCGAGCCAGGAGGTTGGCGCCGAGGATCATGATCACCAGCACAAAGGAGGCAGCCCAGGCCAGCTCATTCTGGGCTTCGTAGGGCATGATCGCGAAGTTGAAGATCAACACCGACATGGTGGCGATCGGATGGAACACCCCTTCCGGCCAGAAGGGCGAGAACAGTGCCGTGAAGATCAGCGGAGCCGTTTCCCCCGCGGCCCTGGCGATTCCCAGAACCACCCCCGTGGCGATCGGGGTGAAGGCGGCGGGAAGGGTGATCCTGGTGATGGTGACGAACCTCGAGGCGCCGACGCCGTAGGCACCCCAGCGCATCTCCTGAGGCACCAGCCTGAGCCCTTCATCGGTGGTCTTGATCACGGTCGGAAGCATGAGCACGGCAAGGGCCATGCCGCCCGCCATGGCGCTGTAGCTCTGGTCGAAGAATACCCTGGTGGCCACGATCAGGCCGTAGACGAATACGCCGCAGATGATCGATGGCACCCCCGCGAGCACATCGTTGCCGAAGCGGACGAACTGGGCGAACCAACCGTTCTGGGAGTATTCAGACAGATAGACACCGCCGCCCACGCCGACGGGGATGGCGATCAGGGAGGCGATCATGGACACCACGATGGTGCCGGCGATGGCATTGCCGATTCCCCCACCGGTGAGGCCGGGTGCCGGTGGCAACTGGGTCAGCAGCTGGACGTTGATCAGACGCCCTCCCTGGATCAGCACGTAGATCAGCACCAGGAACAGTGGCACCACCGCAATTGCTGCGAACAACCCGGCGATGCCGTTGGCGATCCGATTGAGGCGGTTGCGTTTCAGGCCCCGGTCGTAATGAAGGGTGAGTCGCTCCTGGAAGTGACGGATCGGAGGGGGAGACAGGACTGACATGGCCAGGAACGTCGCGGGCGGGGGAGAAAGGGGAAATGGCGATCGCAATCAGTAGCGCAGGCTCAGCCGTTTGACGATCCACTGGGCCATCACGTTGACGATGAAGGTGAGGATCATCAGAACCATGGCCGCGTACATCAGGGCCGAGACCTGCGTACCGTCGGCCTCCCCGAACTGGTTGGCCAGCATCGAGGCGATGGTGTTGCCTGGGGCCAGAAGGGACACGCTGAAGTTGAGGGAGTTCCCGATGATCATCGTCACAGCCATGGTTTCACCCATGGCCCGCCCCAGGGAGAGCATCACCCCACCCATGATCGAGGAGACGGCCGCAGGCAGGATCACGTTGAAGATCGCCCCCCAGCGCGTGGTGCCGACGCCGTAGGCCGCCTGCCGCAGCTCGATCGGCACCTGGTTGAGCGCATCGCGGGAGATGGCGGTGATGATCGGCAGCACCATGACCACCAGGATCAGGATCGCAGGAGCCACGCCGGGACCCTGGGGCCGGGTCCCGAAGAGGGGGGTCCAGCCCAGCCAGGTGTGCAGCAGGTCCAGGAAGGGGCGGATGGCCGGTTCCATCACGAAGATCGCCCAGAGCCCCAGCACGACCGAGGGGATGGCGGCCAGGAGTTCCACCAGCAGACCGATGAGATCCCTCAGTCGGCTGGGAATGAGATCCTCGGTGATGAAGATCGCCGTCCCCACTCCGATGGGCACGGCGATGAGCAGGGAAAGAATGGAGGTGACCAGGGTGCCGTAGATGGCGACGAAAGCGCCGTACTCGTTGTCGACCGGATTCCAGGAGGAGGAGGTCAGGAACCGGAGGCCATAGGTGGCGATGGCCTCGCGGGCGCCCTGGAAGACGATCAGGAAGATCGCCAGGAGGATGGCGGCCACCGACCCGGCCAGGACCAGGGTGAGCTGGCGGAAGCCGATGTCGGTGAATTTCTCGGCGGGGGGACGTCGCCGCAGGGTGAAGGCGTCGATGGTGGAAGCGTTCGTCATGCGGGCAGGGTGTCGATGGTCGCAGGGAGACCACCGGATCACCCACTGATTCTTGGCCACCCCCTTTAAGCTGGGTTTAACGGTGGACAGGCTCCGGTACCGTTGGGCCGCCAACAGCCGCCAATCGAAGTTTTTCATGGGGCGCATCGTCGGCATCGATCTGGGCACCACCAATTCGGTGGTGGCCGTACTCGAAGGTGGCCGTCCCCAGGTGATCGCCAATGCGGAGGGTGGTCGCACCACCCCCTCGGTGGTGGGCTTCAGCCGCGATCAGGAGCTGCTGGTGGGCCAGCTGGCCCGCAGGCAGCTGGTGCTCAACCCCCGCAACACCTTCGCCAACCTCAAGCGCTTCGTCGGCCGCAGCTGGGACGAGCTCGATGAGGGCAGCCTGGGGGTCCCCTACAGCGTGCGGGCCAACGATCAGGGCAACGTGCGGGTGATCTGCCCTGCCACCGAGCGCGAATACGCGCCGGAGGAACTGGTGGCCTCCATCCTGCGCAAACTGGTGGACGATGCCTCCACCTACCTGGGGGAAACGGTGGAGGCGGCGGTGATCACCGTGCCGGCCTACTTCAACGATGCCCAGCGCCAGGCCACCCGCGACGCCGGCCGGCTGGCCGGGATCGCGGTCGAGCGGATCCTCAACGAACCCACCGCCGCCGCTCTGGCCTACGGCTTCGACCGCAGCACGGTCAAGCGCGTGCTGGTGTTCGACCTGGGCGGCGGCACCTTCGACGTCTCGGTGCTGCGGATCGCCAACGGGGTCTTCGACGTGATGGCCACCAGCGGCGATACCCAGCTGGGCGGCAACGACTGGGACCGGCGCATCGTCGACTGGGTGGCCGAAGCCTTCCTCAAGGAGCACGCCATCGACCTGCGGCGGGATCGGCAGGCCCTGCAGCGGCTCACCGAGGCCGCCGAGAAGGCCAAGGAGGAGCTCTCAGGGGTGCAGAGCACCCCCCTCTCCCTGCCGTTCATCGCCACCGGCCCGGATGGCCCGCTGCACATCGAGACGACCCTGGAGCGGGGCACCTTCGAGCGCCTCTGTCCCGACCTGCTCGACCGGTTGCTGCGGCCTGTTCAGGGCGCCCTGCGGGATTCCGGCCTGAATGCCGACGCCATCGACGACGTGGTGCTGGTGGGGGGCTCCACCCGCATGCCCATGGTCCAGGAGATGGTGCGCACCCTGATCCCCCGGGAACCCTGCCAGTCGGTCAACCCCGACGAGGTGGTCGCCATCGGAGCCGCCGTGCAGGCCGGGATCCTCACCGGTGAACTGCGCGATCTGATGCTCAACGACGTCACGCCCCTCTCCCTCGGTCTGGAGACGATCGGTGGGGTGATGAAGGTGCTGATCCCCCGCAACACCTCCATCCCGGTGCGCAAGTCGGATCTGTTCAGCACCTCGGAGGCGAACCAGTCGTCGGTGGAGATCCATGTGCTCCAGGGGGAGCGTCAGATGGCCGCCGACAACAAGTCCCTCGGCCGCTTCCGCCTCTCCGGCATTCCACCGGCCCCTCGTGGAGTGCCTCAGGTGCAGGTGTCCTTCGACATCGATGCCAACGGGCTGCTGCAGGTCTCCGCCACCGACCGCACCACCGGGCGCCAGCAGAGTGTCTCGATCCAGGGTGGATCCAACCTCAGCGAGGAGGAGATCAACCGGTTGCTGGAGGAGGCGGAGCGCAAGTCGGTGGAGGATCGCCGCAAGCGGGCGGCCATCGACCGCCGCAACCGTGCCCAGACCCTGGTGGCGCAGGCGGAGCGGCGTCTGCGGGATGCCGCCCTGGAGCTGGGGCCCTACGGCGCCGAGCGTCAGCAGCGCGCCGTCGAGCTGGCGCTTCGTGACGTGCAGGACGTGCTGACCCAGGAGGATCCCGCCGATCTGGAACTGGCCGTCAGCCAGCTTCAGGAGGCCCTGTTCGGTCTCAACCGTCGCCTGCTGGGGGAACGCCGGGCCGAGAGCGGTCCCCTCAAGGGCCTCAAGAACACCCTGGGATCCCTCAAGGACGAACTCTTCTCCGACGATGACTGGGACGAGTGGGGGGGATCGGGCCGCTCCGATCCCTGGGCCAGCCCACCCCGCATCCCCCAGCGGGATCCCTACCCCCTCAACCGGTACGCCGAGCGGGAGGCCTTCTACGACGATGAATTTCCCCCCGTGCGCAGGGAGAACGGCCGCTCCTGGGACCGGCAGGATGCCTTCGAACGCGAGGGCCCCGGTGAGCGCCACCGGCCCCGCCGCCGCGCTGGGGTCGACCACGATGATCCCTGGGGCGATGCCTGAGGGTCGTGAGCCATTCCCCTGCTTCTGACGCGGTGGCGACCGTTACCCGTGATCACTGGGAGGTGCTCGGCCTGGCACCCGGTGCTGATGCGGCCAGCCTCAAGCGGGCCTTCCGGCAGCAGGCGAGGCGCTGGCACCCGGATCTCAACGGCAACGACCCGGTGGCGGAGGACCAGTTCAAGCGGGTCAACGAGGCCTATGCGGTGCTCTCCGATCCGATCCGGCGTCGTGCCTGGGAGGCCGGCGAGGGCCTGGACAGCGCTGGAGGCGACGACGATCCCTTCGCCAGCGGCTTTCCCCGTTTCGAGGACTACCTGGAGCACCTGTTCGGACAGGGCCGCGAAAGGACAAGCACCTGGGAGGAGGACCCCGAGCTGGAGGATTCCCATGACACCGGCGGTGGCGTCGCCACCACCCCGGACTCGCCGCCGCCGGTGGTGGCGGCGACGGACGAGGAAACCCTCGTGACCCTCACCCCCGAGCAGGCCCTTGCCGGCCAGCGCCTGGAGCTGGAGCTGGGGGACGGGACGCTGGTGGAAGTCTGGACACCTCCCCTGGCGGGAGATGGCTGGAGGCTGCGGCTGGCGGGGGTGGCGCCCGGCGGTGGGGATCACTTCCTGCATCTGCGGGTGCGCACGGCGGAGGGGTTGCGCATCGACGGCCTGCGGGTGCTCTTTCAGCTCGATCTCCATCCCGCCGATGCGGCCCTGGGTTGCCAGGTGGTGGTTCCCACCCTTGATGGCCCGGTGCGGCTCCGGGTGCCCCCGGGGTCCTCCAGCGGCCGGCTGCTGCGCCTGCGGCGGCGAGGCCAGTCCCTGGGTGAACAGCGGGGCGATCAGCTGGTGGAGGTGCGGATCGTCGTTCCCGCCCACCCGACGGAGGCGGAGCAGGCCCTGTTCCGGCGCCTGCGGGAGCTGGACCAGGAGCAGAGCGCCGCCGACAACGATGGGTGAGGGCCCATGGCAGGGATGGTCCATCGGGATTCGTCTGATGAGACACTGGCCCTCGCCCCACCCTTGACGATGTGACTGCCAGCGGTCCCCCACCCAAGCCGGTGCATGTGCTGCTGTTCGATCCGGGCAGCGACCAGGAGGGCATCCATTCCCTCGAGCTTGGGGGTCGCACGGTGGTGCTGCTGTTCGAGGATCCCGACGACGCCGAGCGCTATGCCGGCCTGCTGGAAGCCCAGGATTTTCCGGTGCCCTGCGTCGAGGCCCTCGACCGGGAGGAGCTGGAGCATTTCTGTGCCGAGGCGGGCTACGAGGCCCGCTTCGTTCCCGCGGGCTTCCTGCCCAGCACCGATGAGGATCGGCTGCTGATCGCCCCTCCCGAGCGCAACATGGATGTGGCCAGCTGGAAGGAGGAGCAGGCGGCCGCCGCCATCGCCGATGCCGGCGGGGACGAGGACCCCGGCCTCGATCCGGAGCTGGAAGCCTTCCGCCGCCGCCTGGAAGGGCTCCTTTGAGTGAGCCGGGCGGCGACAGGGGCCACCTCCTCACCGAGCGGCCCAACCCGGCCAGCGAGGCGCTGGATCGCCTGCCGACGGCGGCCCTGGTGGCGTTGTTCTGCGCCAACGACCTGCTGCCTCAGCAGGCGGTGGCCGCCGCCGCCCCGGCCCTGGCGGCGGCCATCGACGCCATCGGGGAGCGGCTGGCCGGCGGTGGCCGGCTGTTCTATCTGGGAGCCGGCACCTCCGGCCGGCTCGGGGTTCTGGACGCGGCGGAGTGTCCGCCCACCTTCTGCAGCCCGCCTGAGCTGGTGCAGGGGGTGCTGGCCGGTGGTGCGGCCGCGTTGCTGCGCAGTTCCGAGGGACTGGAGGATCTGCGGGAGGCGGGCCGGGACGATCTGATCGATCGGGGATTCGGTCCGGCCGATGCCCTGGTGGGCATCGCCGCCGGTGGCACCACCCCCTATGTGCTGGGGGGACTGGCCCATGCCCGTGCCATCGGAGCCCTCAGCGTGGCCATGGCCTGCGTCCCCGCCGATCAGGCGGCCATGCCCTGTGACATCGACATCCGGCTGCTGACCGGCCCCGAGCTGCTCACCGGCTCCACCCGGCTCAAGGCGGGCACGGCCACCAAGATGGCCCTCAACATCCTGTCCACCGGCGTGATGGTGCGGCTCGGGAAGGTCTTCGGCAACCGCATGGTGGACGTGGCGGTCACCAACAGCAAACTGGAGGACCGGGCCCTGCGCATCCTGCGGGATCTGGCCGGCGTTCCCCGCCAGGAGGGCCAGGAACTGCTGCGCCGGGCGGAGGGATCGGTGCGGCTGGCGCTGCTGATGGCGGCCTCCGGCCTGGAGGCGGACGCGGCCCGGGCGGCGCTGGAGCGGCACGGGCCGGGCCTGCGCCAGGCCCTGGAGGCCCTCGGGGTCAGCCTGCCGTCGCCGTCTCCCCCTCCTGGGAGGTGAAGGTGCCCCAGTAGGGGGCGGTGAACAGGTCGGTGCGCTGCCGGGTGGCCGGCGGCACCTGGGCGGCTGGCGTCATCAGGGCGTCCCGGAGGGCATGGTGGGCCGTGCTGCCGGGACGCAGCGCCTCCACCCGCTCGGCAGCCAGCTTCACGATCTGCTGGGCCAGGGCGGCGTTGGCACGGAGATTGCCGATCACCAGCTCCACGGTGACCGCGTCGTGGGCGGCGTGCCAGCAGTCGTAGTCGGTCACCATCGCCAGGGTGGCGTAGGCCATCTCCGCTTCCCGGGCCAGCCGCGCCTCGGTGTGGTTGGTCATGCCGATCACGTCGCAGCCCCAGGAGCGGTAGAGCTCGGATTCGGCACGGGTGGAGAACGCCGGCCCCTCCATGCAGAGGTAGGTGCCGCCGCGGTGCAGCTGGCGCCCCTCCGGCATCAGGCTGTCGCTCACGTCGCTGAGGATCCGGGTCAGCACCGGGCAGTAGGGATCGGCATTGCCCACATGGGCCACCAGCCCCTCCCCGAAGAAGGTGAGCGGCCTCTGGTGGGTGCGATCGATGAACTGATCCGGCACGAGCATGTCGAGCGGCCGCACGTGTTCCTGGAGCGAGCCGACGGCCGACACCGACAGGATCCAGCGGACGCCGAGGGAGCGCAGGGCCCAGAGGTTGGCCCGGTAGGGCACCTCGCTGGGGGTGAAGCTGTGGTGGCGACCGTGGCGGGCCAGGAAGACCACCTCCAGATCGCCGATGCGCCCGATCCGCAGGCTGTCGGAGGGGGTCCCGTAGGGCGTTTCCAGCGTGAGTTCCCGCACATCCTCCAGACCCTCCATGGCATACAGCCCGCTGCCACCCAGCACGCCGAGGCGGGCGTGGGCCAGATCGGGGCTCGGCCGGCCGCTGGCCGTGGTCGGTGGGGAGGTGGGCTCGGGGGTGGCCATGGAAGAGGAATGCCCTGGACGGATACAGTCGAAGTTTGCCTTCCCGCCCGTGACCAAGGCCCTGATGGAGACCGACGCCGGCCTGATCAGCATCGATCTGTTCGACGCCGATGCTCCCGGCACCGTGGCGAACTTCGTGAAGCTCTCCGAGGAAGGCTTCTATGACGGCCTGGCCTTCCATCGGGTGATCGACGGCTTCATGGCCCAGGGCGGCTGCCCCAACAGCCGAGAAGGAGCCCGCGGCATGGCCGGCACCGGCGGCCCGGGCTACACGATTCCCTGTGAGATCAACGCCCAGAAGCACAAGGCCGGCAGCCTTTCGATGGCCCATGCCGGGCGGAACACCGGCGGCAGCCAGTTCTTTCTCTGCCATGGTCCCCAGCCCCACCTCGATGGGCAGCACACGGTGTTCGGCCACACCGAAAACATGGATGTGGTGCTGGCGCTGAAGAACGGCAGCCGCATCCGCAAGGTGACGATCGAGAAGTAGGACTCTTCGGAGTCTCCGTTCCGCGGACCTTTCAGCCCCGCCAGCACGCCTGGGTGGAGCTGAGGAACGATCTTCTCGAACCTGATCTGGCCGCTTGTTGTGCCGTGCCTCAAGGACGCAGAAACAATCTCAGGCTTCTTCAAGAAGCCATCTGATCCATTTGGTTGCGGATGGTGGCTCCTCTCAGGTCCAGACGATGAACGCCCCGGGGGTCAGGTTGAGGAGCGGGCAGGTGAGGTTCTGACCGGCGGCGTCAGCTGAGTCCTTCGGTGGTTCGTCGCCATCCGTTGGTGTGGCCATCGGTGACACCGGGGCGGGCGGCACCAGATCGCCGAGTTGCCGGCGTTCCGGCTCCAGATCGATGCTCGGATGACCCTTGCGGCGGGCATCGGGGGCCAGCAGCAGGCTGACCCCGGAGGTGCCCTGCCAGCGGGCCATCTCCATCAGAGGGCCGGCCAGGTCGGCCGCCGTGAGCTGCCTGTTCTGGTTCGCCGCCAGCAGCAGGGCCAGGCCGGGGCGGTCGAGCAGGGCCAGCAGGCGGGGATCCTCCTCGCGTTCGAGCAGCAGGCCCTTGCGCCGGGCCCAGTCCCGCAGGCTCTCCAGCCGGGACGCCCCCAGCAGGGGATCGCTGGGACCATGCCAGCCCAGCACCGCGGTGAGTCCATGGGACTCCGCCTCCATCAGGTGTCCCAGCTTGGTGCGTTTGACCCGCAGGTAGGCGGCGTTGTGGATCCCGGGGTCCATCACCAGGGGGACCCGGTCCACCACCTCCAGGCCGTAGCCGCCGAGCCCGGCGATCTTGCGCGGGTTGTTGGTGATCAGCCGCAGGCGCTGCACCCCCAGATCGCTGAGGATCTGGGCGCCGACGCCGTAATTGCGCAGATCGGCGGCGAACCCCAGCCGTTCGTTCGCTTCCACCGTGTCGAGGCCGCCGTCCTGCAGGCTGTAGGCCTTGAGCTTGTTGACCAGCCCGATCCCCCGGCCCTCCTGGCGCAGGTAGACCACCACGCCCTCTCCGGCCGCCTCGATCATCTTCAGGGCCGCCTCCAGCTGGGGCCGGCAGTCGCAGCGGAGCGAGCCGAAGGCATCCCCGGTGAGGCATTCGGAATGAACCCGCACCAACACTGCACCGGAGGAGCGCTCAGGAAAACCCTTGACGATCGCCACATGCTCGCTGCCGTCGAGCTCGTTGCGGTAGCCGATCGCCCGGAACTGGCCGAAGCTGCTGGGCAGGGACGCCTGCGCCTGGCGCGCCACGAACCGTTCGGTGTCGAGTCGGTAGCGGATCAGGTCGGCGATGCTGATCAGCCGCAGCCCGTGGCGGCGGGCGTAATCGGCCAGCTGGGCCAACCGGGCCATGGAGCCATCGGCGTTCTGGATCTCGCAGATCACCCCGGCCGGATAGAGACCCGCCAGGCGGGCCAGGTCGACCGCCGCCTCCGTGTGGCCTGCCCGTTTGAGAACTCCCCCCTGGCGGGCCCGCAGGGGGAAGACATGGCCGGGACGGCGCAGATCGCCCGGTCGGGTGTCCGGATGGATCGCCACCTGGATCGTCCGGGCCCGGTCCTCGGCGGAAATGCCCGTGCTCACGCCCTGCTCCGGCCCGGCGTCCACGCTCACCGTGAAGGCGGTCTGGTTGCTGTCGGTGTTGCGATCCACCATCAGCGGCAGATCAAGGGCATCGAGCCGCTCCCCCTCCATGGCCAGGCAGATCAGCCCCCTGGCGTCGGTGGCCATGAAGTTGATCTGCTGGGGCGTGGCGAACTGGGCCGCACAGATCAGGTCACCTTCGTTCTCCCTGTTCTCGTCATCGACCACCACGATCGATTCACCGTTGCGGATGGCCGCCAGGGCATCGGCGATGGCGTCGAAATGAATGCCCGTGGTGGTGGCGGGGCCGGACAGGACGGTCAAGGGGACGGGATGGAAGGAAAGTCCTGCGCGCAAAGGGGCGCTGGAGGTGACCGATCGCTGAAACGATCGAACCTTATTTATAGGGTGCCGGTACGATCCAGCGTTCCTCTGGGTTCCGCATGGCCGGGAAGCGTGTCGCGGTGATCGGTGCCAGCGGCTACGGGGGCCTGCAGACCCTCAGGCTGCTGCAGGGCCATCCCCATCTGTCGGTGAGTTTTCTGGGCGGGGAGCGCAGCACCGGCAAGCGCTGGAGTGAACTGGTGCCGTTCCTGCCCCTGGCGGACGACCTGGTGGTGCGCTCCCCGGAGCCCGAGGCCATTGCCGCCGTGGCCGATCTGGCGGTGCTGAGCCTGCCGAATGGCCTGGCGGCCCGGCTGGTGCCCGATCTCCTGAGCCTCGGTGTCAAGGTGGTGGATCTCTCCGCCGACTACCGCTACCGCTCCCTGGCCCGCTGGGAGGAGGTGTATGCCAGCGAAGCCCGGCAGGCGGCCCGTCAGGATGCCGATCTCTGCCAGGAAGCGGTCTATGGCCTGGTGGAATTCGCGGAGGCCCGCATCCGCCAGGCCCGCCTGGTGGCGGCCCCGGGCTGCTTCCCCACCGCCAGCCTGCTCGCCCTGCTGCCGTTTCTGGAACAGGGACTGATCGAGACCAGTGGCATCGTCATCGACGCCAAGACCGGCAGCTCCGGTGGCGGGCGGGCCGCCAAGGAGCATCTGCTGCTGGCCGAGGCCGCTGAAGCCGTCGCCCCCTACGGCGTGGTGGGCCACCGTCACACCAGCGAAATCGAGCAGCTGGCGGGCCAGGCGGCCGGTCAGCCGATCCAGCTGCAGTTCACCCCCCACCTGATTCCCATGGTGCGCGGTCTGCTGGCCACGGTCTACGGGCGCCTGCGGGATCCCGGTCTCACCGCCGACGACTGCACCACCCTGCTGAAGGCCTCCTATCGCCACAGTCCCGCGGTCGAGGTGCTGCCTGTGGGCGTCTATCCCTCCACCAAGTGGGTGCGCAACACCAACCGCTGTCTGCTCTCGGTGCAGGTCGATCCCCGAACCGGGCAGCTGATCGTCATGAGTGCCGTCGACAACCTGGTGAAGGGTCAGGCAGGCCAGGGGGTGCAGTGCCTCAACCTGCTGGCCGGCCTGGATGCCGGCATCGGCCTGCCGCTGCTGCCGTTCTATCCCTGAGCTGGCGGCGGCGGCGGGCCGGAGACGGCGAGCCGCTGGGCCGCAAGCTGCACAGCCAGGGGCAGGATCCGATGTTCCTGCTTCTGAATGCGGGCATGGAGGCGGTCCCGGTCGTCGCCTGCCAGCACCGGTACGGCGGCCTGCACCAGGATCGCCCCCGCATCCACCTCAGGGGTGACCAGATGGGCTGTGCAGCCGGCCAGGGTGACCCCAGCGGCCAGGGCCTGCTCCACCCCGTCGACGCCGCGGAAGCTGGGCAGCAGGGAGGGGTGAATGTTCACCAGCCGGTCCGGAAACGCCTCGACCAGTACCGAGGTCACGATCCGCATCCATCCCGCCATCACCACCAGATCGACCCTGTGCTCCTGGAACAGCGCGATCAGGGCATGGTCGAGGGCCTCCCGCGACGGCTGGCTCCGGTGGTCGATCAGCTGACAGGGGATCCCCAGCCGTTCCGCCCGCCGGCGGGCCCCGCAGCCCTGCCGGTTCACCGCCAGCACGACCACCCGGCCGTTGAGGCGGCCCACGGAACAGGCTTCCACGAGGGCTTCGAAATTGCTTCCCTCTCCGGAGGCCATCACCGCCAGTCGCAGCGGGTGACCCCCAGCCGGGGAGGGCTGTGGCCATGGCCACTGGAGAGACCCGTAAGCATCGCTATGGTCAGCGGAATCGGGCATTGCGTCCATGTCCCATCTCTCCATCCTGCCCACCGTCCTGCGGGATACCGATTGCCTGGCGGCCACCCTCGCCGCCCTGGAACTTCCCTGGCGCCGCGGAGGGGTGCTCGTCGGCTTCGGCGGTGACCAGCAGGCGGTGACGCTCCAGGTGGAGCTGAAGGACGGCCAACCGCTGGGCTGGGCCCGTCAGGGTGATGGATCCCTCGCCCTGGTGGGGGATCTCCAGAGGATCAGCCGCAGCCATACCCTGCAGAAGCTGCTGGGTCGGATCACCCGTGCCTATGCCGCCAGGCTGGCTCTCCAGGAGGCCCGCCAGGCACTCCCCAGTGCGTCGATCGAGCTCAGTGTCTGACGACCCACCCGTTCCCGAAACGGCCTGCGGGCCGACGCTCCTCCTCGATCTGCGCAACCCCCACCGTCATCTGGTCGGGGTCACTCTTCATTTCACTCCCCGTTCCCTGCAGCCGGAACTGCGGCTGCCCGCCTGGACCCCGGGCTCCTACCTGATCCGTGACTACGTCCGCTGGCTGGAAGGGCTGGAGGCGCGCCAGAGAGGACGCGCTGTCCCCTCCACCCGCCTGGGGCCCGCCAGCTGGCGCCTCACCCTGAGCAGTCTGGAGCCGGTGGTCGTGCGGTACCGCATCCAGGCCACTGAGTTGAGCGTGCGCACCTGCCACCTCACCGAGGACCACGGCTTTCTGACCCTGGCAGGGGTGGCCCTGCAGGTGCTGGGGGAACGCTGGCATCCCCACCGCCTGGAGCTGGAGCTTCCCCCTGCCTGGCAGGCGTTCGTCCCCCTTCCCGCCGCCGGCGACGCCGCCTGGCTGGCGGCTGATTTCGACCGGCTGATCGACAGCCCGATCGAGGCGGGGCCCCATTCCTGCCACCGCTTCAGCGTCGCCGGCGTGCCCCACCGCTGGGTCACCTGGGGAGAGGACCTCCCGCAACAGGATTCCGCCTGGCTGGCCGATGTGGAGCGGGTGGCCCTCGCCTGCTGCAGCCTGATGGGGGTTCCGGCTCCGGCCAGCGACGACTACCTCTTCGTGCTCCACCTGCTCGAAGCCGGTTACGGGGGGCTGGAGCATGACCACGGCAGCGTGCTCCAGTTCGGTCGCCGGGCCCTGGCGGCGCCGGAGGGTCGTCGCAAGCTGCTGCAGCTGGTGGCCCACGAGTACCTGCACCAATGGAACGTGCGCCGCCTGCGGCCCGCCGAACTCACTCCGATCGACTACGACAGGGCGACCATCGTGCCCGGCCTCTGGTTCGCTGAAGGCGTCACCTCCTATCTCGATCAGCTGTTGCCCCTGGCGGCCGGTGTGGGATCGGAGAACGAGTTGCTGGAGGATCTGGGGGCCGATCTGAGCCGCTATCTGCTCACCCCCGGTCGACGGGTCCAGGGGTTGCGCCAGAGCGCCGAAGAGGCCTGGGTGAAGCTCTATCGCCAGGACGCTTCCTCCCCCGACAGCCAGATCAGCTACTACCTCAAGGGGGCCGTGGTGGCCCTGGTGCTCGACCTGCACCTGCGGCGCCATGGGTCCTGCCTGGCCCTGGTGCTGCGGAGCCTGTGGCGCAGCCATGGGGCCTGGGGACGGGGCTACCGCAACGGGGATCTCATCGCGGCCTTCGCCTCTCAGGCCCCCGATCTGGCGGAGCTTCTCCCTCGCTGGCTGGAGGGCACCGACGACCCCGATCTCCCCTCCTATCTCGCCGACGTGGGGCTGACTCTGGTGCCCGAACCGGCCAAGGAGGTGTTCCTCGGCTGGCAGCTGGAGGAGGGCACCGAGAGGCCGATGCTGCTGCGGCGGGTGCACCGGGACGGTCCGGCCGAACGGGCACGGCTCCAGGCCGGCGATGAGCTGCTGGCCCTCGACGGCCGGCGCCTCCGGCGTCCGGAGGACCTCTGCTGGGCCTTCGGCTCCATCCCCGGAGGAACCGACGAGCAAGGCGCCTCGGCTTCGGCCGATCGGGAGTTGCTCTACTGCCGTGACGGTCGGGTGCGCACCACCCGGCTGAAACCTGATCCTCCCGCCGTGGCCCGTTGGAGGCTGGTGGTCGAGCCTCTCCCGGAGAACGCTCAGGCCAGGGCGAACCGACAGCGCTGGCTGTCGCTCCAGCCATGACCCCACCCCTGCGTCCTCTGGTCCTTGCGCTGGCCGGCGCGGGGGTCGTGAGTCTCGGGGGCCTCACCTGGCTGGGGCGCGAACTGTTCAGCTCCCCAGGAAACGTCGGTGGCCGCGCCTCCCTGCTGGAGTTGCTGGAGGAGGTTCGCCAGGCCCCGGTCGTGGCCCCCAGCGAAACGCCGCCCCCCGCTTCCCTGCCGCCACCTCATGCCGACTGGAAGCCCCCCCTGGGAGGCGAGTGTCGTGCGGACCCCGCCATGCGCGAGCGACTTCTCACCCTGGCGGAGCGGCTCCGCTACGACACCGTCCGGCTGCGCATCGATCCGACCAACTTCGGGGAGCGTTTCCGTCAGGATGCCTTCGGTCGGCCTGTGGACCCCACCCCCCAGGTGGTGGTGCTGCACGAGACCGTCTACGGCATCAGCTCGGCGATCAACACCTTCATGACACCCCACCCGAGGGACGAGGACCAGGTCAGCTATCACACCCTGATCGGACTGGATGGCCGGGTGGTGGAAGCGCTGGATCCCTCGAAGCGGGCCTTCGGATCCGGGAACTCCGCCTTCAATGGCCGCTGGGTCGTGACCAACCCGGCGGTGGGGGGATCGATCAACAATTTCGCCCTTCACCTCAGCCTCGAAACCCCCATCGACGGGGAAGACAACGCCCGGACCCACAGCGGCTACACCAAGGCCCAGTACGACGCTCTGGCCATTGTGCTGGCCCGCTGGATGCGGCGGTACGGCATCCCTGCCAGCCACATCACCACCCACCGGCACGTGGATCTGGGCGGGGAGCGGATGGACCCCAGGAGTTTCGACTGGGACGAACTGCAGGTGCGCCTCGCCTCCTTCGGGGTTCTCTGCTGAGGTGAGGGAGGGGGGGCGGACCAGAAGCGGGCGGCGGATCAGATCAGGGGGCTGGTGATCGGCTTGCGGGTTCCGTAGAGGAGGGCATGCAGCTCGGGATCCTGCATGTAACGCAGCACCCGTCCCGGATAGTCCAGCTTGCCGTTGTGGAGATAGGCGAGCGTGGCCATGGCCTTGGCATCGGCGGGGGAGGTGCTGGCCATCAGCAGGGCCTTGCCGGAGAGGCCCAGGGCCTGCTTCAGGCGGACGAACTTGCCGACCAGCAACCTGACGTTGTGGTCGGGATCGAGCAGTTCCAGACGGGCTTCCTCGATCTGCTCCGGGGTGGCATCGGCCGGCAGCAGTCCCTGCTTGACGAGTTCTCCCAGACTGAGCTGGGCGGGCCCATGGGTGCGAAACAGTCCACTGCGGGCGGCAATGGGCAGATCCTCGCCGGGCTTGGCATGCTGCAGTTCATCGAACAGCACGGCCGTCACCAGCATCGGATTGATGTGATGCCGCCGGCTCTCGCTCAGGATCACCGGCCGCAGCTCCTCGAGCCGGCCCAGGGTGTGGCTGCGCAGCGGCTGGAGCTGATCGATGCCCTCGGTGAACAGCTGGGCCAGACGGGGCTGGGGGCCGTGGACACCGAAGCGACGATTCAGCTCCTTCAGTTCCTCGGGGGTGAAATCGATCGGGTCGGGTCGCTGTCCCTCACTGGTGAAGGGCGGGGTGACCGTGGCCGGCCAGGGCTCACCGGCCGCTCCGCCGGTCAGCAGGATGGGCGTGCGGGCCCGGCCCCGGGGCTCACCGATGAACGGGACGAACGACATGATGCTGAGCCCGGCGGCGATCAGCACCAGGGAGAGACGCAGGCCGTCCTGGACGCCCAGCCGCCGTGCTGCTCCTCGGGGGATGGCTCCGGGCCATCCGGCACGGCCAAAGCCACGGGATCCTGGCCGCCGACGTCCGCCGGGCAGCCGGGGGCCGGGAGGGCGAGACCGTGACGTTGGAAAGCGGCCGTGCAGACGGGGATGCAAGCGGGACTGCAAGAACAACTTGTCGTACTTCGCAATTGTAAGGATCATTTCCATATTCTTCCTTTCGAAGGGCACGGTCCCTCTGCCGGCCCCTTTTGCAGAAAGCGTGGATCCGCCGTTCTGCTTGCCGAACGTGGAGGCGGATGGATACGGTTCGGGCACCGTTCCGGCGCCTCAGGAGCCATGTCCCCGCTTCCGCCGTTGAACGGCAACGATTCCGCCGCCCTCTGGGAGCGCTTCGATCAGCTCCTCTGGCATGACGACGACCTCGGTTTCTGGCTGGACGTGAGCCGAATGGCTCTGGGCCAGGAGGATCTGGAGGCCTTCGAGGCTCCCTTCGCCCGTGCCTTCTCCGCCATGGAAGCGCTGGAAGGCGGCGCCATCGCCAATGCCGATGAAGGCCGGCAGGTCGGGCACTACTGGCTGCGGTCCCCGCAGCTGGCCCCCGATCCGGCGGTGGCGGCCGCCATCATCTCCGAGGTGGACCACATCGAGGCCTTCGGCCGCGATGTGCTCAAGGGCACCATCACGGCCCCCGGCAACCGACCCTTCACCGACGTCCTCTGGATCGGCATCGGCGGCTCCGGTCTCGGCCCCCTGCTGATGCTCAGGGCCCTGCAGCGCCAGGGGGTGGGCCTGCCGTTCCACTTCTTCGACAATGTCGACCCCGACGGCATGGCCCGCACGCTGGCCGCTCTGGAGGAGCGCCTCGCCACCACGCTCGTGATCGTGGTGAGCAAGTCCGGCGGTACCCCGGAACCCCACCTGGGCATGGTGCAGGCCCGCGCCCGGGTGCAGGCCGCCGGCGGTCTCTGGGCTGAACAGGCGGTGGCCATCACGATGGCCGGCAGCCACCTGGATCAGGAGGCGGCAGCGGCCGGCTGGCTGCGCCGCTTCGACATGTTCGACTGGGTGGGCGGACGCACCAGCATCACCAGCGCCGTGGGCCTGCTCCCCGCCGCCCTGATCGGCGCCGATCTGCGGGAGTTCCTGGCGGGAGCCGCCGCCATGGACAGGCTCACCCGGGTGAAGGATCTGGGCACCAATCCCGCCGCCCTGCTGGCCGCCGCCTGGCACGTGGCCGGTTCCGGCAAGGGCCGCCGCGACATGGTGGTCCTCCCCTACCGGGACCGGCTGGAAGTGTTCAGCCGCTACCTGCAGCAACTGGTGATGGAGTCCCTGGGCAAACGGCTCGACCGGGAGGGCCAGGTGGTGCACCAGGGTCTGGCGGTCTATGGCAACAAGGGCTCCACCGACCAGCATGCCTACGTCCAGCAGCTGCGCGATGGGCTCGACAATTTCTTCGTCACCTTCATCGAGGTGCTGGAAGATCCCGAGGAGATCCCCAGCATTGATGGCGAGTGCCCCGCTGATTTTCTGGAGGGGTTCCTCCAGGGCACCAGGGCGGCCCTCACCGAGCAGGCTCGCCAGAACCTCACCATCACCCTGCGGCGCTTCGACGCCCGCGCTCTTGGCGCCCTGATCGGCCTGTTCGAGCGGGCGGTGGGTCTCTACGGCGAACTGGTCAACGTCAACGCCTACCACCAGCCGGGGGTGGAAGCGGGCAAGAAGGCCGCCGCCGGGATTCTCTCCCTGCAGAACCGGGTCGAGAGTCTGCTGGCCGATGGCCGCCCCCGCAGCCTGGCCGCCATCCAGGCGGAGCTGGAGCTGGAGGGGGTGGAACCGGTGTTCTGGATGCTTCGTCACCTCTGTGCCAATGACCGTGGCTACGAGGCCGCAGGGGACTGGGGCAGGCCCGGGACCCTGACCTTCCGCCACACCTGATCCAGGACTGTGACCCGCAGCCCCTGATAGGTTTCTGATCTTTCCGATGGTCCGTTCCCGAGCTGCGGTGGCCTGGGCCGCCGGCAAGCCCCTCGAGGTCACCGAGATCGAGGTGGAAGGCCCCAGGGCCGGGGAGGTGCTGCTGCGGGTGGTGGCCACGGGGGTGTGTCATACGGATGCCTTCACCCTTTCAGGCGCGGATCCCGAGGGGATCTTCCCGGCGGTGCTCGGCCACGAGGGGGGTGCGGTGGTGGAGGAGGTGGGGCCGGGGGTGACCTCGGTGGCCGTGGGAGACCACGTGATCCCCCTTTACACACCGGAGTGCCGCGCCTGCGCCTTCTGCCTCTCCGGCAAGACCAACCTCTGCCAGGCGATCAGGGCCACCCAGGGCAAGGGCCTGATGCCGGATGGCAGCAGCCGCTTCTCCAGAAACGGTGGGCGGATCTTCCACTACATGGGCACCTCAACGTTTTCGGAGTACACGGTGGTGCCGGAGATCGCGGTGGCGAAGATCGCCCCGGAGGCGCCCCTGGAGAAGGTGTGCCTGCTGGGTTGCGGCGTCACCACCGGCATCGGTGCGGTGCTCAACACCGCCAAGGTGGAGGCCGGCAGCAGCGTGGCCGTCTTCGGCCTGGGCGGCATCGGCCTGGCGGTGATCATCGGCGCTGTGATGGCCGGCGCGGAGCGGATCATCGGCATCGACACCAACCCTGCCAAGTTCGCGATTGCCGGCCAGCTGGGGGCCACCGAGTGCATCGATCCCACCGCCTTCGACGCCCCCATCCAGGAGGTGCTGATCGATCGCACCGACGGCGGCGTCGACTACTCCTTCGAATGCATCGGCAACGTCGAGGTGATGCGCGCCGCCCTGGAGTGCTGCCACAAGGGCTGGGGGGAATCCACGATCATCGGGGTCGCCGGCGCCGGCCAGGAGATCTCCACCAGGCCCTTTCAGCTGGTGACCGGGCGGGTCTGGCGGGGGTCGGCCTTCGGCGGGGTGCGGGGACGCACTGAGCTGCCGGGCTATGTCGAGCGCTTCCGGAAGGGGGAGATCCCGCTCGACACCTTCATCACCCACACCATGGGCCTGGAGGAGATCAACAGGGCCTTCGATCTGATGCACGAAGGCAGAAGCATCCGCTCGGTGATCCACTTCTGAACGTCGTCGCCACCCATCCCATGCTCGAGCTGCTTGCGGAGAATCGCAGTTTCGGCGGCGTTCACCGCCGCTACCGCTTCCCCTCGGCCGAGCTGAACGGCGCGACGACTCTGGCGGTGTTTCTGCCGCCCCAGGCCCTGAGCGGTGAGCGGGTGCCTGCCCTCTACTGGCTGTCCGGCCTCACCTGCAGCGACGAGAACTTCATGCAGAAGGCCGGCGCCCAGCGGCTCGCCGCCGATCTGGGTCTGGCCCTGGTGGCCCCGGACACCAGCCCCAGGGGGGCCGAGGTGCCTACGGATCCCGCCGGTGGCTGGGACCTGGGCCATGGGGCCGGCTTCTATGTCGACGCCACTGAATCCCCCTGGGAACGCCACTACCGGATGCACGCCTATGTGGTGGAGGAACTGCCAGCCCTGCTGGAGGCCGCGTTGCCCCTGAGCCAGATGAGGGGCATCAGCGGCCATTCCATGGGTGGTCACGGGGCCCTGGTGGCCGCCCTGCGGCATCCGGGCCGCTACCGCTCCGTGTCCGCGTTCGCGCCCATCTGCCATCCCTCGGCCTGTCCCTGGGGCCGGAAGGCCTTCGGGGCCTATCTGGGAGCAGATCCCAAGGGCTGGGCCGCCTGGGATGCCACCCTTCTGATGGACACGGCCCGGGAACGGCTGCCCCTGCTGGTGGATCAGGGTCTTGCCGATCCCTATCTGGAGGATCAGCTCCGACCGGGGGATCTCGCCGCAGCGGCGGCGGCCGCGGGACACCCCCTGGAGCTGCGCTACCAGGAGGGCTACGACCACAGCTATTTCTTCATCGCCAGCTTCATCGACGACCACCTGCGCCATCACGCCGCCGCCCTGCAGGGCTGAGCGGGCCGCATCCCCGCAAGCCCTTTCAGGGCACCAGGTTCACCAGCTTGCCCGGGACGACGATGACCCGCCGGGGGGGCTGACCCTCCAGCCAGCGCCGGGCGACCTCGCTCTCCAGGGCCAGGCGCTCCAGGGTGGCCGCATCCGCGTCGGCGGGCACCTCGAGGCTGCCTCGCATCTTGCCCTTCACCTGGATCACCAGGGGAATGGTGTCCCGCACCAGGGCGGCAGGGTCGGCCACAGGCCAGCGCTGGCCATGGACGCTGGTCTCCGGGGTGAGGACGGCCCCTTCCCCGGCACCCTTCCCGCTGAGCTTCTGCCAGAGCTCCTCCGCCAGGTGGGGAGCGAAGGGCGCCAGCAGGATCAGCAGGGTGCCGAGGGCTTCGCGGGCCACCGCATCGCCGGCCCCCTCCAGATGGCTTCCCAGGGCATTGCTGAGCTTCATCAGCTCCGACACCGCGGTGTTGAGCTGCAGCTCCCCCTCCAGGTCTTCGCTGATGGCGGCGATCGCCGTGTGGACGGCCCGCCGCAGTTCCTTTTCCCCTTCGGTGACAGTGGCGGGGTCGATGACGGCGGCCACCCCTTCGCCCGGCTCCGCCAGCCGCACCCCCCTGCCGTGGGCACCCTCCACCAGCCGCCAGAGGCGCTGCAGGAAGCGGTACTGCCCCTCCACGTCCGCGTCGTCCCACTCCAGATCCTTTTCCGGTGGAGCCTTGAAGAGGATGAACATGCGCGCCGTGTCGGCCCCGTAACGGTCGATCACCACGGCCGGGTCGACGCCGTTGTGCTTCGACTTCGACATCTTTTCGAAGAAGACTTCCAGCACCTCGCCGCTGAGGGGATCGCGGGGGTCGGTGGCATCGGCCACCTCCGCCGGAGCCACGTAATGGCCGGTGGTCGGGTTGCGGTAGGTGATGCCCTGCACCATCCCCTGGGTGAGGAGCCGGGCGAAGGGTTCAGAGAAGCCGAGCAGGCCCCGGTCCCGCAGCACTTTGGTGAAGAAGCGGGAATAGAGCAGGTGCAGGATGGCGTGCTCGATGCCGCCGACGTACTGATCCACGGGCAGCCAGCGGTCCACCGCGTCCCGATCGAAGGGCAGCCGCTCGTTATGGGGATCGCTGTAACGCAGGAAGTACCAGGAGGAACACATGAAGGTGTCCATCGTGTCGGTCTCCCGCTGGGCGGGGTCCCCGCAGCGGGGACAGGGCACGTTCACCCAGCTCTCGAGCCGGGCCAGGGGGGTGCCCCCCTTGCCGCTCAGCGGTACGTCCCGGGGCAACTCCACGGGCAGCTGGTCATCGGGGACCGGCACCACACCGCAGCGCTCGCAGTGGATCACCGGAATCGGGCAGCCCCAGTAGCGCTGGCGGGAAATCAGCCAGTCCCGCAGGCGGTACTGCACCCGGCCCCGACCCCAGCCTTCGGTTTCGGCCGTGGCGATGATTCGGGCCCTGGCTTCAGCACTGCTCAGCCCGTCGAAGCGGCCGGAATGGATCAGAACACCGTGTTCCGTCCAGGGCTGACCTTCATAGGCGTGGGGGTCGGAGCCCTCAGGAATCACCACCTGGCGCACCGGCAGCTCGTACTGCCGGGCGAACAGGAAGTCGCGCTGGTCGTGGGCCGGCACACCCATCACGGCGCCGGTGCCGTATTCGGCCAGCACGTAGTCGGCGATCCAGACGGGGATGCTCTCGCCGTTGGCGGGATTGCGCACCCGGGCTCCGATCGGGACCCCACGCTTGGGCCGGTCCTCCGCCGTCCGCTCCTGCTCGCTCTGGCGGCTGACCAGATCGCAGAAGGCGGTCACCGAGAGACGGCAGTCCTCGCTCGTCAGGGTGTCCACCAGGGGATGGTCGGGGGCGAGCACCAGATAAGTGGCCCCGCAGACCGTGTCGGGCCGGGTAGTGAACACGGAGATGTCAGGTCTTGCCGCGGAGTCCTGCGGGGGCCCTGCCTCCACCGGGAAGCTCAGCTCGGCGCCCAGAGAGCGGCCGATCCAGTTGGCCTGCATCGTGCGCACCCGCTCCGGCCAGCCCTGAAGCGTGTCAAGGTCGTCGAGCAGAGCATCGGCATAGGCGGTGATCTTCAGGAACCACTGCCGCAGCCGTCGCTTCTCCACCCGGGCTCCGGAGCGCCAGGACCGCCCTTCGGCATCCACCTGCTCATTGGCGAGCACGGTCTGGTCGATCGGGTCCCAGTTGACCGTCGCTTCCCTGCGGTAGGCCAGCCCCGCATCCAGGAACTGGAGGAACAGCCACTGGGTCCAGCGGTAGTAATCGGCGTGGCAGGTGGCCACCTCCCGATCCCAGTCGATGGAGAGTCCCAGCCGTTTGAGCTGGGTGCGCATCTGGGTGATGTTGCGGTCGGTCCAGGCACCGGGTTCCACGCCCCGTTCGATGGCGGCGTTCTCCGCCGGCAGCCCGAAGGCATCCCAACCCATCGGATGGAGCACCCGGCACCCCCGCAGCCGGGCGGCCCTGGCGATCACGTCGGTGATCACATAGTTCCGGACATGGCCCATATGGAGGCTCCCCGAGGGATAGGGGAACATCGAAAGGGCGTAATAGGTTTCCTCCCCCCCCCGGCTGGATTCAGCTGGTGTGATGTGCAGACCGAGCTGTTCCCACTGCTGCTGCCAGTGCTTCTCGAGCGCGTCGGGACGGTAGCGGGAGGGATCTGTCACGGGCCGTCCGGGGAGGAAGTGATCGTGCCACAGCCCGTGGAGGGGTCAGGTGAGAGCGCGGAGCGTGGCGATCGCATCGCGATTGATCAACTGAAGCGGAGCGCCCGGTTCGGTGCTGATGGCCAGGAAATGGCTGTCCTGCCAGCGGATCATGCCATCGATCTCCTGACCGGAGAGCAGAACGAGATTCACGGGCGTACGGATACGGATCAGTTCCTGGACATGACGAACGCTCGGAAGCGTCGTGTCCAGCCTGGGGCCCCGTCGTTCAAAGAAACTCTGCATAGGATCGACCCCTCACCTCATGGTTCCGCAAAACGGTGGTCCAGGCACTTCAGTTCAGTAAGTACCAGGGTTTGGGAAATGACTTCCTGATACTGGACGGGCGCAGCGTAGAGGATGGCGAGGGAGACCTGGGACTGGGTTCCGAGGATGTCCAGCGGCTCTGCGACCGGCGTTTCGGCGTTGGTGGCGATGGCGTGATCCTGGCTCTGCCCCCCCGGGAGGGCGGTGAACTGCGGATGCGGATCTTCAACGCCGACGGCAGCGAGCCGGAGATGTGCGGCAACGGGATCCGCTGCCTGGCCCGGTTCCTGGCCGACAGCGACGGCGACCAGGCCCCCCGCAGCTGGCAGATCGAGACCCTGGCCGGCCGCATCGTGCCGGCCCTGACCGAAGACGGCCGCATCCGGGTCGACATGGGACCCCCCTTCCTGGAGCCGGAGACGGTTCCCACCAACCTGGCCGTGGGCACAGAAGGACTGCCGCAGGGGGAACTGGAGGTGGGGGATCAGCGGCTGGCGGTGGCCGCCGCCGGCATGGGCAATCCCCATGCCGTGGTGCCCGTGCAGGATGTGGCCGCCATCGATCTGGAGGCGCTGGGCAGCGCCCTGGAGGTGCACGAGGCCTTCCCGGCCCGCACGAACGTGCACTTCGTCCAGGTGCTCGCCCGCGACCATCTGGTGATGCGGGTCTGGGAGCGGGGCGCCGGGCCCACCCTGGCCTGCGGCACGGGGGCCTGCGCCACCCTGGTGGCCTGCCACCTGCTGGGCCTGGCGGATCGTCATGCCCGGCTCGATCTGCCCGGGGGGCCCCTGGAGATCGAATGGGATCAATCCACCGGGCACGTTTTCATGACCGGTCCGGCCGAAGCGGTGTTCGATGGGGTGGTGGCCCCCTCCCTGCTCGGGCAGCGGAACGACGCGGATGCGGCCGGGGACCTGCCCGCCATCGACTGCGTGACCGCGTGCGCCGGCGGCTGCATCCGGCCCGACGCCTGCGCCAGCGCCGAGGCCCGTGCCCGCGTGACCGCCCTTCTGGAGGGGCGCTCCCTCGACGACCTGCTGGCCATGGCCAGCGCGTCTCTGGACTCCCGCACCCGCGGCCGCCTGTCGCGCGATGACCCCGGCCCCTTCTGAGCAGGGCCCCTCCGGGCAGGGGAGACCGGCGGTCGGCGAGCGGGAGATCTACCTGGATGCCTGTGCCACCAGTCCCCCGGCGGAGTCGGTGCTCGCGGCCATGGCCCTGGCCGCTCAGGAGGCCTGGGCGAACCCGTCCAGCCTGCATGCTTCCGGCCTGGCGGCGGCTGATCGGCTGGAACGCAGCCGCCAGGCGATGGCCACCCGGCTCGGCTGTGACAGCGATGAACTCGTTTTTGTCTCCGGGGGAAGTGAGGCGATCCACACCGCCCTGCTCGGTTGTGCCGGGTCGATGCAGCCTGGACGCGTGCTGCTCTCCGCGGTGGAGCATCCCGCCAGTTACGCCGCCGCAGCCCAGATGGTGCAGAGGGGCTGGCAGCGGGAGCTTCTGCCGGTGGACCGACTGGGCCGCGTGGACCTCGACGCTCTCCAGGCCCTGCTGGCGCCGCCGACGCGGCTGGTATCGATCCTGTGGGGCCAGAGCGAGGTGGGCACCATCCAGCCGATCGCCACGATCGGCCGCCTCTGCCGCCAGGCCGGCGTGCTCCTGCATGTGGATGCGGTTCAGGTGGTGGGACACCGGTCCATCGACTTCGCACGGCTGCCGGTGGATCTGCTCAGCTGCGCGGCCCACAAGCTCCAGGGACCTCGGGGCGTGGGGGCCCTGCTGGTGCGTCGTGGCCTTCGGATCGAGCCCCTGATCGGCGGGGTTCAGGAGGGGGGGCGCCGGGGCGGCACCGAACCTGTGGCCCTGGTGGCGGGGTTCGCGGCGGCCCTGGAACTCGCCGGCCAACGGCTGGACGCCCATGGAGGCCGCGATCCCATCGCCTCCCTGCGCGACGGCCTGCTCAAACAGCTTCTCCAGCTCCAGGGGGTGCGCCTCAGCGGGCCGGCCCCCGACGACCCCGACGGCCGTCTGCCCCATCACATCAGCCTGCTGGTGGCCACGGACGCAGGCGAACCCCTGAGTGGCCGCAGGCTGGTGCGGGAGCTGGCCCGGTGCGGCTATGCGGTCAGCAGCGGATCGGCCTGCACCAGTGGGTCTGGGGAAACGGCTGCTGGCAGTGCCGTCCTGCTCGCCATGGGATACTCCCGAGAGGAGTCCACGAGCGGCCTGCGGATCAGCCTCGGACCCTGGCTCAGCGTCGCTGATCTGGCGGGCCTGGTCCCGGCCCTGGACCAGGCCCGACGCAGGCTTGCGGCAGCGCCTGGGTAGGGTCCGACCAGCCTTCTGGTCTGCCCATGCTGCCTGCCGATCTGCGAACGGCCGAAGCCGAAGCCCTGCAGTCGCTGCAGGCGGCCCTGGCCGCCGGATCGGCCGGTCGCTGGACCGTGGAATTCCGCTTCGAGGGGCTCAGGCTCCTGCCGGTGGTGCTCCGGCTGCTCGAGGGCCTGCGTGAGGAGCGGGCCGACATGCGTCTGCTGTTTCCTGATGCCGGTGCCACGGCCCTGGCCCGCCGCGACGCCCCCGCCCTGGCCGATGCCATCGGCAGTTTCAGTGATCAGCGCCGTCTGCAGGAGCAGGGGGCCTCCCAGGGGGTGCTGATGCTGGTGGGCGCGAGCCAGGCGGAGTACGAGCTGGTGGAGCAGGTCTGCGGCGGCCATGGCGGCAGCGTGGTGCTGGTCAATCCCTCCCTGGAGGACGCCGCGGTGGGCATCGGCAGCGTGGCGCGCCAGCGCCGCCGGGGTTTTCTGGCCGGATGGCAGGCGGCCTACGCCCTGCTGCCCCAGGCCGACCGTGCCCTGCGCTGCGCCTATCCCGGGGACTGGGAGCTCTACCGGCTGGATCCCGATGGCTACCGGCTGGCCGGCCGCTTCGAGCAGAAGCCGGATGGGGAGCAGCAGGATCTGGCGCTCAGCGGCCAGGCGGAGGCCGGTCTGGGCAGCCAGCTGCGGGCCCTGGGTCAGATGATCGACGACCTCCAGAACTGATCACCGCGGCCGGGAGACGGACTTCGGCGTGGCTGGTGCTTCCCGGAAAGGCTGCTTACACTTCGCGGACTTTCTTGTGCCCATGCCCAGCGAAACGCCCAAGCCCCGTTCCTGGAGCCTCGTCGACCTGGGCGCCGTCGCCGCAGCCCTTCTGGCGATCGGCGGGGTGGTCTGGAGCCCCCGGCTGAGCGGCGCGGTGGCCCAGGCCACCGGGGCCCTGGAGCCCGTCACCGTGATGGTGGATGTGCGCGGCGCCCCATCCGCCGACCCTTCCGGTCTGATCCAGCAGATGCGCGAGGAGGGCAAGGTGGCGATCGTGATCCGTAACCAGCCCCACGGCAGCGTGGCGCTCAAGGAGATCATCCCCTTCGATCGCATCATCTCCACCCTCACCCCCGACGGGAAGCTGGTGAGTGCCCCCGATCCCAACCAGAAGACCTTCGGCACCTTTGATGGCCGCTTCGTGCTGGAGGGCCAGGGACGCCGCACCGGCGGCGGGGTGGTCTTCGGCAACCAGACCATCAAGATCGGTGCCCCGGTGGAGCTGGAAGGCACCAACTACCGCTTCAACGGCACCGTCACGGATCTGAAACTGGGAACCTCCTGACATGACTCCTGCCCTCCGCCCCCCCGGGTCGCCGAACCGGTCCCGACGGCCGGCCCTGGCGGCCCTGCTGCTGATCGCCGGCGGCTCCGGTGCCCTGGGGACGGCGGGTTGGGCCCAGAGCGGCCCGGCGCTGCCCTCGCCCATCCCCGGGCGGTCGTTGCCGATGGCTGCCCTGCCGGTGGCTCCGCCTCCCATCGGCATGCCTCGGCTGGCCAGCGAAGTCAACTGTCCGGCGCTGCAGCGACAGCTCGCCCTGGTGCTGGGGGGCGAGCAGTCCCGCTGGAGCGTCAGCGTGGCCGACGGCAGCGGGCATTTGCTGGCCGATGTCAACGGCCGGCTGCCCAGGGTTCCTGCCTCCAACCAGAAGCTGGTCAGCACCGCCTTCGCCCTTGACCGGCTCGGACCCGACTACCGCCTCAGCACCCAGCTCTGGCGTCTCCAGGACGGCACTCTGCGGTTGACGGGACAGGGTGACCCTGACCTCGCCCTCCCCCAGCTGCAGCGCTTCGCCCAGCTGGCCCTGGCCTCGGGAGCCAGCTCCGCCACCCCCCAGGCTCCCGTGCGGTTGGAACTCGCGGAGGAGTCTTCCCAGAACTGGTGGCCTCGTGGCTGGCACCCGGCGGATCGCGTCTATGCCTACGGGGCACCGATCACCCGGCTGGCGGTCACCAGCAACGCCATCGACGACGCCGTCAGCAATCCCCCCTCCCGGCTCCAGACCCTGCTGCGCCGCAGCATGGCCCAGAACGGCGGCCAGCAGGTCCAGCTGGCCCTGGTCTCCGCCCGCCAGCCCCTGCCCAGCGATGCGCTGCTGGTGCATGAGGAGCCCTCCACCTCGATGCATGGCCTGCTCAGCCTGGCCAACACCGAAAGCCACAACTTCACCGCCGAGGTACTGCTGCGCCAGGCGGCCGGCACCTGGGACATGACCGAGGCCAGCCGACGCGCCTTCCTCTGGCTGCGCGATCAGGGCATCTCGCTCGAAGGCGTCAGGATCGCCGACGGCAGCGGGCTGGATCGGGCCAACCGGCTCACCAGCCGTTTTCTGGTGGCCCTCCTGCTGCGCATGGACCACCACCCCTATTCCCGGGACTTCGTCAGCTCCCTGGCCATCGCCGGCCGCCGCGGCACCTTGCGCAATCTCTACAAGGGGTCCAGCCTGGATGGCAAATTCTTCGCCAAGACCGGCACCCTCACCGGCATTCGATCCATCAGCGGCGTTCTTCAGACCACCGACGGACCTCGCTATGTCAGCGCTCTCTCCGCGGGCGCCCGTACCCCCAACACCACCATCGGCCAGATGCTGCGCCAGGTTCAGAACGTGAGCCTCTGCGGACCGGCGCTCTGAACCAGGATCAGCCCTCCCCCGGAGAGGGGAGGCTCAGCTGGCCAGTCCCCGGCTGGCGGCCCGGCGCAATTTTCCGGCAGCCCGGCGGGCCCGGTTGACCGTGGCGTTCTCCAGGGGAATGGGCGCCTCGACAGCTCGGCCCACCGGAGCATTCTCCTGGCTCTGTAACTTCACCAGCTCACGGCGCCCGCCCAGCACCACCTGGCTGAGTTCCTTGAGCCGCACCTCCAGCTCGCCGAGCACCTGTTCGGCGTAGCGATTGGCGCCTTCCTGGATGGTGGTCGATTCCTGACGGCTGCGGTTGATCAGGGCGTCGCACTGCTGCTGGGTCTGCTGGCGGAACTGGAGCGCATCAGCGTGCAGCCGCTCCGCCTCGGCCTGGCTGTCCCGCTGGATCCGCAGCCCCTCCTGGCGGATTCCCTCCAGTTCCTGCAGAGCCTGGGCCCGGCTGCGCTCGTGCTGCTCCAGCAGCTGGCGGTTGCGTTCCGCCGCCTCCTGCTCCAGCAGCTGGCGGCGGCTCTGGGCTTCCTGCTCCAGCTGTTGCCGCCGACCGGCAAACTGCTGCTCGACCTGGGCCATCCGGGCCTGGTGCTCCTGTTCGGTCTGGGCCACCTGCTGGCGCGCCTGGAGCACCATCTGCTCGCACTGCTGGCGGGCCTGTTCCCGCTGTTCCGTCACCTGGCGCTCGGCCTCCTGACGGATGGCGGCGGCATTGATGAGCTGCTCCCGCTCCCGACGGGCCTGGCTGACGATCTCCTCAGCCTGCAGCCGGGCCTTCTCGATGAAGCTCTCCCGCTGACGGAGCAGCTCCTCGGCCTGGGAGATCTGGCCGGGGAGACCCTCCCGCAGGGCATCCATCATCTCGATGGCGTCCTGCTCGTTCACGAGCCGTCCACCGCTGAAGGGGATTCTGCTGCCTTCGAGAACGATGTCCTCCAGTTGGTCGAGCTGGTCGAGAACGGTGATGCGGACTTCAGGCATATCGAGAATCGGAAGCTGCCGTTCGATTAAAGAGCCTCTCCAGGTCGATGGCCACTCCCGCCGGAACCATGTGGCCCACATCACCGCCGAAGCGGGCCACCTCCTTGACCACAGAGCTGCTCAGAAAGCTGTGGTGGGCGGCGGTGGCCATGAACAGGGTCTCGACCCGGGGGGCCAGGGTCTGGTTGGTGTGGGCGATCTGCAACTCGAATTCGAAGTCGCTCAGGGCCCGCAGCCCCCGCAGGATCACCTGGGCTCCGCAGGCCTGGGCGTAGTTCACGGTGAGGCCGTCGAAGTGGCCCACCTCGATGCCGTCGATCCCCTCGGTCGCCAGGCGGATCTGCGCCAGCCGCTGCTCCAGGGGAAAACTCGGCTGCTTGGAGGGGTTCATCAGCACCGCCACCACGACCCCGTCGAAGAGGCGCGCCGCCCGCTCGATCAGGTCGAGGTGGCCCAGGGTGAGGGGATCAAAACTGCCGGGGTAGAGGGCTCGCATCCGCCCAGCCTATGGAGAGGGGCCCGGATGGGTTCCTAGAGTCGTCCCATCCCTGCCGCCTGAGCCCCATGACCGATGTTGTTCTGGACGCGGCCGCCAAGAAGACTCTCCTGCGCAAGATCCCCCATGGGGTCTTCATCTGTGGCGTGGCCGAAGGGGAGGAGGTGAACGGCTTCACCGCCAGCTGGGTCACCCAGGGCTCCTTCGAGCCCCCCCTGGTGGTGATGGCGGTGCGGGCCGACTCCGCCAGCAACGGCATGATCCAGCGCACCGGGCGCTTCTCGCTCAACGTGCTCGCCGCCGAGCAGAAGGATCTGGCCGCCGTCTTCTTCAAACCCCAGAAGGGGGTGGGGGGGCGTTTCGAGGCAGCCCCGTTCCAGCTCGGCCCCCTGGGCCTGCCGGTGCTCGAGGATGCCCTGGGGGCGGTGGAATGCGAGCTGGTGGGCCAGGTGGCCCACGGCGATCACACCGTCTTCGTCGGCGAAGTCAAGGCGGCGACCCTGCACCGCGACGCCCCCTCCCTGGAGCTGTCCGCCACCGGCTGGCAGTACGGCGGTTGAGGCCGCGCCATGGCTGAGCCGGTCGCCACTCCGGACGCCACTCCGGTCGCCACCGTCGACGGGCCCCTGGTGCTGCAGCCCGAGCGGCTCGCGTCCCGGCTGCGGGAACTCCCCGCCGAGCCGGGCTGCTATCTGATGCGGGATGGGGAGGACCGGATCCTCTACATCGGCAAGTCGAAAAGCCTGCGGGCGCGGGTGCGCAGTTACTTCCGCGACGCCCACGACCTCAGCCCCCGCATCGCCCTGATGGTGCGCCAGGTGTGCGAGATCGAATTCATCGTCACCGACAGCGAGGCCGAGGCCCTGGCGCTGGAATCGAACCTGATCAAGAACCACCAGCCCCACTTCAACGTCCTGCTCAAGGACGACAAGAAATACCCCTACCTCTGCATCACCTGGAGCGAGCCCTACCCGCGCATCTTCATCACCCGCCGTCGACGCCTGCGCAGTCCGCTGGATCGTTTCTACGGGCCCTATGTCGATGTGGGCCTGCTGCGACGCACCCTGGCCATCGTCAAGCGGGTGTTCCCCCTGCGCCAGCGGCCCCAGCCCCTCTACCGCGACCGCACCTGTCTCAACTACGACATCGGCCGCTGCCCGGGGGTCTGCCAGGAAAAGATCGGCTCCGACGCCTACCACCGCATCCTGCGCAAGGTGGCGATGGTCTTCCAGGGCCGCAACGATGAACTGCTGGCCCTGCTGCGCCAGCAGATGGAACGCTACGCCGAACGGCTTGATTTCGAGGCCGCCGCCCGGGTGCGGGACCAGCTTCAGGGGCTGGATCTGCTCACCGCCGACCAGAAGATGAGCCTGGGGGACAGCTCCGTGAGCCGGGACGTGATCGCCCTGGCGGCGGACGAGCGGGTGGCGGCGGTGCAGATCTTCCAGATGCGCGCGGGCAAGCTGGTGGGCCGGCTGGGCTACACCGCCGATGCGGCGATCGCCACGCCCGGCCAGGTGCTGCAGCGGGTGATCGAGGAGCACTACAGCCAGGTGGAGCCGGTGGAGATTCCTCCGGAGCTGCTGCTGCAGCACGCCCTGCCGGCCCAGGAGCTGATCGGGGACTGGCTGGCGGAGCGGCGGGGACGCCGGGTACGGCTGGCGGTGCCCCAGCGCCGCACCAAGGCGGATCTGATCGAACTGGTGGAGCGCAACGCCGGTTTCGAACTGGCCCGCGCCCAGAGGGGCGCCGAGCAGCAACTGCTGGCCACCGAAGACCTGGCCCAGCTGCTCGAACTGCCGGTCCCCCCCCGGCGGATCGAGGGTTACGACATCAGCCATATCCAGGGCAGCGACGCCGTGGCTTCCCAGGTGGTGTTCATCGACGGGCTGCCGGCCAAGCAGCACTACCGCAAGTACCGCATCCGCAGCAGCAGCATCCGCGCCGGCCATTCCGACGACTTCATGGCCATGGCGGAGATCATGCGGCGGCGGTTCCGGCGTTGGGCCCAGGCGAAGGCGGAGGGAGCCGACCTGGCTGCCCTGCGCCGGTCCGGGGCCTCGGCCCTGCACACCGATGGTCTGAACGACTGGCCGGACCTGGTGATGATCGACGGCGGCAAGGGCCAGCTTTCAGCGGTGATGGAGGCTTTGAGGGAGCTGGATCTGCATGAGGAGCTGGTGGTGTGCTCCCTGGCCAAGCAGCGGGAAGAGGTGTTCCTGCCCGGCGCCCGGGAGCCCCTCGACACCGAAGCCGACCAGCTGGGGGTGGTGCTGCTGCGGCGGCTGCGGGACGAGGCCCACCGCTTTGCGGTGAGCTTCCATCGCCAGCAGCGGGGCGAGCGGATGAAGCGTTCCCGCCTCAGTGACATCCCCGGGCTGGGGCCGAAACGGGTGAAGGACCTGCTGGCCCATTTCCGCTCCATCGATGCCATCCAGCTGGCCAGCGCCGAACAGATCGCCGCCGCCCCGGGGGTGGGCCCGGTCCTGGCCCGTCAGGTGCATGCCTGGTTTCACCCCGCCGGGGAAGACCAGGCCGCCCCGGAGCCGCTGGAACGGCAGACACTGGAACTGGCCGGTTGATGGGAAGGGTGCTGGCTTTTCTTCTGGTCGCCATGACCCTGGTGCTGGCCCTCTGGCTGCCTTTGGGTGTTGGTCCTGGGGCTGATGTCCCTGCAGCCATGGCTTCGCCGGGTCTTTGTACCGGTTCCGTCTGCGCCGATGAGATCAGCCGCAGTGCCAAGTACCACTGGCAGCTGCTGCTGCGCGTGGGCGACCAACGGGGTCAGAGCGAGCGGATCGTGGTGGATTGTCGCTACGGCGTGATCAGCCCGCTGGCAGGGCCGGTGAACCGCGCCTATGTCTCAGCCCTGGCGCAACGCGTCTGCCGCTTCGCCGGTGAGGGGCCGGAAGGGTGAACGCATGCTCGATCGTGGGTCGCGACAGGGACCATCTGTTCCCCCCCTTGATCTATTCCGCCCCTTCAATAGCCCGAGGAACCCTCTGGAGGTGCGCTCACAGGGAACTGCCGGAGGTAGGCAACCACCGGGATCCGTCGGCTCTGGTTGTAGCCCACAGGCAGCCAGATGTCGCCGGCTTCGGTGCCGAAGTGGATCTCCCAGTTGTAGAGACCGATGTAGGCCCGGGGATCCTCCTTGATCAGGGAGGCATAGAGAAGAACGGCGCGGCCGTAGTAGTCGCTGTTGTTGTACCCCCACAGGCCTTTGCGGATGTCTTTAAGGCCGCCCCGCCGAACCAGATAGCGGGCTGCGGCCTGGATGGCGTCGTGGGGATCCCTGATGTCCCCTTTGCCGATTCCGGCCTCGGCCCATGTGGTGGGCAGGAACTGCATCGGTCCCTGGGCGTTGGCCACGGACACCCCATCGATGCGGCCCATTCCCGTTTCCACCAGGTTCACAGCCGCCAGCACCTCCCACGGGATGCCCGTCGCCGCCTCGGCCTTCTTGTAATACGAGATCAGCTGCTCCGCCGGTTCCGGCCGGATGATGCGCCAGGCCGGGACCGTGGTGGGTTTACGCCCCCCCCGGTGCATGGCCAGGAATTCGCGCCGGGCCGCCAGGTGCCGGTCGAAAACACTCAGCCATGCCGCGGGGATTCCGTCACGGACCTGCTCGGCCAGCGCCACCTTGTGGGAGAGCACCCGATAAATCACCTGCTGCTGGTGGCCGAGACTGGGGAGGGCAGCTGCAGGAGTGGAGGGCGACCTCAGGGCCTCTTCCACCTCGACGAGGAGACGGGCCACCTCAGCGGGCTCGGAGGGAATCGTCGGGTAAGGGCGCCAGTTTGAATGGGTCTGGGGAGGATTTGTCGAGGCTTCCTCCTGGCGGGGAGGGGCCGGAGCCAGCCCCGGTCCCTCCTCGATCTCGGCCGCGACCTCCACCGCGGGCTCGGGCGCGGTTTCAGTCTCGGCGAGATGGGCCCTGAGGCCGAGCCCACCCCCCAGCAGGAGCGTTCCACTGCCCAGGCCAACCAGGAGCAGGCGAGTGGAAGGATTTGGCATCGAAGGGTGAGCCATCACATCGGTCAGAGTCCGAATCTATCGGGCCTGGCCTCCAGAAATCCCGATCCGCTCCCCTGAAGGGCGGGAGCGGGCGACTCGTCTGGGGCAGGGAGCGGAAGATCCGGCCCTGCCCTGCCGGCCGGTGACGATCCCCTCTGCGGCTTGCCCGCGATCACGCCGACACTTGAATGGCTCCTGATCGCCCCAGGCTGTTGAGGCGAGGCCGTCGACCTAGCCTTGCAGCCCGCTCCGTGCGTTCCTCGTGATCCCCTTGCCCCCCGAGGCCTACCTCTGGTTCAAGACCCTGCACATCGTCGGGGTGGTGGTCTGGTTCGCCGGCCTTTTCTATCTGGTGCGTCTGTTCATCTATCACGTGGAAGCCGCCGAGCTGGCCCCCCCCCTGCAGGAGGCCTTCCAGGCCCAGTACGGCCTGATGGAGCGGCGTCTGGCCAACATCATCACCACTCCCGGGATGGTGGTGGCCGTGGCCATGGCGGCCGGTCTGCTGCTGGTGGAGCCGTTCTGGCTGAAGCAGGGCTGGATGCACGCCAAGCTGGGTTTCGTCGCAGCCCTGCTGGCCTACCACTGGTTCTGCTATCGGATCATGGGCCAGCTCCAGCGCAACGAATGCCGCTGGAGCGGGCGCCAGCTGAGGGCCCTCAACGAACTCCCCACCCTGCTGCTGGTGGTCGTGGTGATGCTGGTGGTGTTCAAGGACCAGTTCCCCACCGGCGCCGCCACCTGGTTCCTGGTGGCTCTGGTGGTCCTCATGGCCGCTTCAATCCAGTTCTATGCCCGCTGGCGGCGGCTGCGCTCCGAAAGACTGGCCCAGCAGGAGAGCGGCGGTGCTGCGGCCTGAAGCCCTGGCCCATCCGCTCACCCCGGTGCTGCGCCGGGTGAGGGCCGACAGCTGCCCCGACCGCCTCAACTTCCACTGTCACACCATCTGCAGCGATGGCAGCCTCGCTCCCGAGGACCTGGCGTCCGAGGCGGTCGCCATCGGCCTGGAGCATCTGGCTGTCACCGATCACCACGCCCTGGGGGCCTACGGGGCGATCGCCTCCGCCTTCGACGCACACCGCCGCCGGGGCGAATCCGTCCCCACCCTCTGGCGTGGCGTGGAGATCAGCTGCCTGCTGGAGGGATGCCTGGTTCACGTCCTCGGCCTTGGGTTCGACGGGACGCACCCGACCCTCCATCCCTACCTGCAGGGAACCTCCGTGGTGGGCCCGGCCCTCAGGGCCGACGCGGTGGTCAGGGCGATCCGGGACGCCGGGGGGTTGGTACTGCTGGCCCACCCCGCCCGCTACCGACTGCCCCACCAACGGCTTATCGCGGCGGCGGCGGATCAGGGCTTCGACGGGGCGGAGGTCTGGTACGACTACGGCATGCAACCCCGCTGGCAGCCCACGCCACTGGTGTGTGAGGCGATCGCGGCCGATCTGGAGCAACGTGGCCTTTTGATGAGTTGCGGTACGGATACCCATGGTTTGGTGCTCCGCGGCCGCTAGGGTTTGCTGACACATTCTTCCTTGCGTCGATGGGTCTGTTCGATCGTCTGTTCGGTCCCCGCGCCGAGTCGGTGACCAAACCCGCCGCTGTCTCCAAGCCGAAGGCCAAGGCCGAGACCTTTTTCCTGGATCCCGAGTCCTCCTCCAGCCTCGGGGACGTGAAGTTCATGAAGCGGGCGAACAAGATCCGCCACACCTTCCCCGGCAACGCCGACAGCCCCGGCGACAAGGAAATGGTGGCCGAGGTGGCCTCCATGGAAGCCAAGGTGGAGAAGATGAGCCCGGGCCTGGCCGGCATCCAGCCCGCTGAGGCGGGGGGCGTGAATCTCACCGGTGGTGTCCCCAAGCCCGTCAAGAAGACCTTTGCCCAGCAGATGAGCCCTGCCGAGCTGGGTCAGCGAATGAAGGGGGCGGCCGTCACCGGCACCAACGCCCCCGGTGGTCCGGCAGCGGCGAAGAAGCAGAAGGAAGGGGAGGCCGAGGCCCAGCCGAAGATCACCCAGCAGGCGGCCAAGCCCGGCACCACCGATCCCTTCCGTTCGATGGCGAGGGATCTCGACCTTTGACCCAGGTGCTCGCTTCGACCGTTGAATGCTGAGCTGACTGCTGAAGCGATCCGCCTCAGCGGTTCTCCACCAGCTCCTCACTCTCCAGCACCAGTTGCCTGAGCCGCTCGAGGCGCTCGGCTTCGGCTCCTTGCCACAGCCCCCGATGGTGGGCCTCCAGCAGTCGTTCGGCCATGTCCCGCAGGGCCCAGGGGTTGCTGCGGCCCAGAAAGGCGCGCACAGCAGGATCCTCCAGCCACGCCTCGCTGATGGCGCCGTAACCCCAGTCGGGCACCCGACCGGTACTGGCGTCGTAGGCGAACAGATAGTCGAGGCTGGCGGCCATCTCGAATCCGCCCTTGTAGCCGTGGCTCTTCATGGCCTCGATCCAGCGGGGATTCAGCAGCCGTGAGCGCAGCACCTTGTCGAATTCCCGCTCCAGCCGGTGCAGCCGGGGGCGCTGGCTGCGGGAATGGTCGCCAAACCACAGAGCCGGTGCCTGGCCCTGGAGCTTCTCCGCGGCGGCGCTGAGGCCTCCCTGGAACTGGTAATAGTCGTCGGAATCCAGAAGATCATGCTCCCGGTTGTCCTGGTTGTGCAGCACCACCTGGACCTGCTGCAGCCGTCGCTCGAGCCCCTCCCGGTCCGCCGTGGCCCGGATGGCACCGCCGCCCGCGGCATCGGCGGCGTCGCCGTCGTACCTCCAGGAGCTCCAGTGGAGGAAGGCCTCCCCCAGATCGCCCCGATCTTCCCAGTGGCCGCCATCGATCAGCCCCTGCAGGCCAGCGCCGTAGGCCCCCGGCGCCGATCCGTAGATCCGCCCTGAGTGCCCCTCCTGCCGGGCCGAGAGCGCCAGAGGATTGGCCTCCCCCTCCCCCTCGAGGCCGGCCACCAGCCGAGTGGCGCGGTTGAACCAGCCCACCAGCTGGGGAAAGGCATCCCGGAACAGGCCGGAGATGCGCAGGGTCACGTCGACCCGGGGGCGATCCAGCAGGCTCAGGGGAATCACTTCCACGTCCACCAGCCGGCGGGTGGGACCGTCCCACACCGGCCGCACCCCCATCAGGGCCAGGGCCTGGCCGATGTCCTCGCCACCGTTTCGCATGGTGGCGGTGCCCCATACGGAGAGGGCCAGGCGACGAAGGTCGTCGCCCTCCTCCTGGAGATGGAGCTGCAGCAGCAGCTCCGCGCTGCGCCGGCCCAGATCCCAGGCGGCCTCCGTCGGCAGACCGCGCAGATCCACGCTGTAGAAATTACGGCCGGTGGGCAGCAGATCGGGCCGCCCCCGGGTGGGGGCCCCGGAGGGCCCGGCGGCGATGCGGCCGCCCTCCAGCCCCCTGAGCAGGGCCTGGCGTTCTGCCTCCCCACAGGCGAGCAGGGGAGGCAACAGGGCCTGGCGCAGGTGGGCCAGGGCGCGGTGCGTGGCGGCACCGACGGGCGACGCTGCACGGGGGGTGGGGTCTGCCAGGGCTTGATCCACCAACGCCAGGGCCTGGGCCTCCAGCAGGGCGATCCCGTCTCCGGCATGGCGCAGCGGGTTGGTGGGCTCCCGGTGGGGCGTCAGCCGGACCCGATCGGCGGCACTGAGGGGTGCCTCCTCCGGATCGGCCCAGGGATCGAGATCCAGACCGAGATCCAGGGCCAGGGCCTGGGTGAGACCGGGCTGACCCGCCTGGGGAGCCCGGGCGAGGCAGAGCAGCAGTTCGGCCCGCCTGTTCGGCGGCGGCAGGGTGCCGAAGGTATGCAGGCCGAGCCGGATCTGGGCTTCCTTGAGTTCGCAGAGATAGCCGTCAGCTGCCTCCAGACGTTCCTCGAGCCCCCCATTCAGGGCGTCGGGCAGCCGAAGTTCCTCCAGCAGGCCGGTGAGGCGCTGGCGCAGCAGGGACGCCCGCTCGCTGCCCAGCTGGCGGGCGTCCCAGTACTCATCCAGGAGGGTCTCGAGGACCTGCAGGTTGCCGTGCAGGCCGGCCCGGCCCAGGGGCGGGGTGAGGTGGTCGAGGATCACGGCCTGGGCCCGGCGCTTGGCCTGGCTGCCCTCGCCGGGATCGTTGACGATGAAGGGGTAGAGGTGGGGGAGGGGGCCCAGGGCCCATTCCGGAAAGCAGTCCTGGGAGAGGCCCAGGCCCTTGCCCGGCAGCCATTCGAGATTGCCGTGCTTGCCCACGTGAACCACCACCTGGGCTGCGAAGGTCTGGCGCAGCCAGAGGTACTGGGCCAGATAGGCGTGGGTGGGGGGCAGATCGGGGCTGTGGTAGCTGAGGCTGGGATCACGCTCGTATCCCCGCTCCGGCTGGATCAGCAGCACCACCCTGCCGAAGCGCAATCCCCGCACCGGGAAGGCCTGATCCGACCCGCCACCGTCCACGGGGACCCTCTCCAGCCCCGCATCCGCCTCAGGAGGCCCCCAGACCTCCTCCAGCCGCTGCCGCCCCTCCTGGGACAGATCGCGGTACCAGGCCTGGTACGCGGCCAGGGGCAGATGGGCCAGCGGAGCCCGATGGCCGCTTTCCGGATCGTTGCTGCGGCCCTCCAGGAGCCGGTGGATCAGGGCATCGCCATCGGCCGGCAGTGCCGCGGTCTCCCCCAGGTCGTAGCCGCTGTCCGCCAGCCAACCGAGCATCAGGGCAGCACTGGCCGGGGTGTCCAGCCCCACCCCATTGGCCAGACGGCTGTTCCGATTGGGGTAGTTGGCCAGCACCAGCGCCACCCGGCGGCAGGCATCCGGCGTCCGGCGCAGGGCGATCCAGGCCGCGGTGAGCCGGGCGATCCAGTCCAGCCGCTCGCGGTCGGGGACGTAGCGATGGAGGGCCGTGGCCAGGGCATCGCTGGTGGCCGCCCGTTCCTTGAAGGCTCCCACCCGGGTGGTGAGGCGCCCGTCCAGCTCGGGCAGGGCCACCTGGAGACTGAGGTCGAGGGGGGCCAGGCCGATGCTGCTCTGACGCCAGGACTTGCGGGGGCTGCCGCTGCAGAGCACCTGGAGCACGGGCACGCCCAGCCGTTCCCACAGGGGGGCTCCCAGGCCCGCCTCCTCGAAGGAGACCGACGCGAAGCCGGTGCCGCAGAGCACTGCCTCCACCCGCTCCCGTTCCAGCAGGTCGCCCACCCCCCGCTGCACGGCGGCGTCCCGCAGGCTGCTTACCCAGAGAGCCCGGGGACAGAGTCCCTGCTCGCGCAGGGCCTGGAGGATCGCCTCCACCAGGGCCAGATCTCCCGCCTGCCAGAGGGCTCTGTACAGGATCACCCCCACCCTGGCTCCAGCTTCGCCGCGCCAGTCATGGGGCAGGGGATCAGCGGCCGGTTCGGGCCGGGGCGGCAGCGGATGCTCCCCGGCCAGCAGGGCGGCCAGGCCCCGCAGCAGCAGGCGCAGATTGGCCGCGCCGCCCTCCCGCAGACAGGCGGCGAAGGCCGAGGCCAGGGGGCCGTCGATGCTGCCCAGGGCCGCGAGAGCCTCCTCCTCCTCCGCGGTGCCGGCAAGCACCAGCAACTGGCGCTCCTTGCCGGAGGCGGCCCAGTGGCGCAGGCACTCCAGGCCGTAGCTCCAGTGGCCGCGCCCCCCCAGCAGCCGCACCACCACCAGCCGTGCGGAGGCCAGGGTGGTGGCCACGTAGTGGTCGATCACCGCAGGGTGCTGCAGAGCCGAGAGGTTCAGGGCCCGCAGCGCCACAGGCAGCAGGCCCGGTTCGGCGTCGAGAATCTGGGCGACGGCCAGCAGGTCGGTGTCGGCGCTGCTGAGCAGCACGACGGGAGCCGGCGGCTGCTCCACGAACAGGACGCCATCGTCCTCCGTCCTGTCCCCGGGTATGGACGCGAGTCGATGCATCGCCCCATCCTGCCGAACGCGATGAGAAGATCGCTCCGTCGCCACCGCCTTCCATGCACCAGTTCCTGCCCTATGCCTGGTTCGGCGGACAGTGCGTCCCCTTTGCCGAGGCCACCCTCTCGGTGGCCACCCATGCGCTGCACTACGGCACGGGTGCCTTCGGCGGCATGCGTGCCCTTCCCAATCCAGCTGATCCCGGCGAGATCCTGCTGTTTCGCGCCGATCGCCACGCCCGTCGCCTCAGCCAGAGCGCCCGTCTCCTGCTCACCGAGCTGGCGGAGGAGACGATCCACAACGCCATCCACGCCTTCCTGCAGGCCAACCGGCCCACCTGCCCGATCTACCTGCGGCCCTTCGTCTACACCAGTGATCTGGGCATCGCGCCGCGACTGCACAACATCCAGACTGATTTCCTCATCTACGGCATCGAGATGGGCGACTATCTCTCCCCCGAAGGAGTGAGCTGCCGGATCAGCAGCTGGTGTCGCCAGGAGGATCGCTCCCTGCCCCTGCGAGGCAAGATCAGCGGCGCCTACATCACCAGTTCCCTGGCCAAGACCGAAGCGGTCAAGAGCGGTTTCGACGAGGCTTTGCTGCTCAACAGCCGCGGCAAGGTGAGCGAGGCCAGCGGCATGAACCTGTTCCTCGTCCGCGACGGGGTGCTGATCACCCCGGGGGTCGACCAGGACATCCTCGAGGGCATCACCCGCGCGAGCATCATGGAACTGGCCCGCGCCATGGACATTCCGGTGCTCGAGAGGGCGGTCGACAAGACCGAGCTGATGGTGGCGGACGAGGTGTTCCTCAGTGGTACGGCGGCGCGGGTGACGCCCGTGCGGCGCATCGAATCCACCGATCTGGCCAGCCACCGGCCGGTGATGGAACGCCTGCGGGAGCGCCTCACCGCGATCACGGAGGGCCGCGATCCCGCCTATGACCACTGGGTCACTCGCATCCGCATCGACACCTGATGGTCGTGACCGCCGCCATCCATCGCTCCACCGACCGCATCGGTTTCCTCGAGTGGCTGCACAGCCCCACGCGTCCGGTTCTCGTCTTCGACGGTGCCACTGGCACCTCGCTTCAGGAGATGGGGCTGACGGCGGAGGATTTCGGCGGTGCGGCCCTGGAGGGTTGCAACGAGAACCTGGTCTTCACGCGGCCCGATGCCGTCCAGGCGGTCCATCGCCAGTTCCTCGAAGCTGGCTGCGACGTGATCGAGACCGATACGTTCGGAGCCGCCTCGATCGTGCTGGCCGAATACGGCCTGGAGGACAGCGCCTTCGCCATCAATCGCCGGGCAGCGGAGCTGGCCCGCGAGATGGCCGCCGCTTACAGCACCCCCGAGAAGCCCCGTTTCGTGGCCGGCTCCATGGGGCCCACCACCAAGCTGCCCACCCTCGGCCACATCGACTTCGACACAATGAAGGCCTCCTTCCGAGGGCAGGCCGAGGGACTCCTCGCTGGCGATGTCGATCTTTTCATCGTCGAGACCTGCCAGGACGTGCTGCAGATCAAGGCGGCCCTCCAGGGAATCGAGGAAGCCTTCGCCGCCGCCGGTGACCGTCGGCCCCTGATGGTCTCGGTGACCATGGAGACCACCGGAACGATGCTGGTGGGCTCTGACATCGCCGCGGTGGTGGCGATCCTCGAGCCGTTCCCGATCGACGTGCTGGGTCTCAACTGCGCCACGGGACCGGAGCAGATGAAGGAGCACGTGCGCTATCTCAGCGAGCACAGTCCCTTCGTGCTGAGCTGCATTCCCAACGCAGGGCTGCCGGAGAACATCGGTGGGGTGGCCCACTACCGGCTCACCCCCACGGAGATGAAGATGCAGCTGATGCACTTCGTCGAGGATCTGGGGGTGCAGGTGATCGGCGGCTGTTGCGGCACCACCCCGGCCCACATCGGTGCCCTGGCGGAGCTCGCCGCCGGTCTCCGGCCCGCCCCCCGGGAGGTGCGGCGGCCTGAACATCGCCGGGAGCGCCCCCCGCTCCACTACGAGCCTGCTGTGGCGTCGATCTACGGCGTCACTCCCTACTTCCAGGACAATTCCTTCCTGATCATCGGTGAGCGGCTCAATGCCAGCGGCTCCAAGAAGGTGCGCGATCTGCTCAATGACGAGGACTGGGACGGCCTGGTTTCCGTGGCGCGGGGCCAGCTGAAGGAGAACGCCCATGTGCTCGATGTGAACGTCGACTACGTGGGACGCGATGGCGTCAGGGACATGCATGAACTGGTGAGCCGGCTGGTCACCAACGTGAATCTGCCGCTGATGCTGGATTCCACCGAGTGGCAGAAAATGGAAGCCGGCCTCAAAGTAGCCGGCGGCAAGTGCATCCTCAACTCCACCAACTACGAAGACGGGGACGAGCGCTTCTTCAAGGTGCTCGAGCTGGCCCGAACCTATGGCGCCGGCGTGGTGGTGGGCACGATCGACGAGGAGGGCATGGCCCGCACCGCCGATCGCAAGTTCGCCATCGCCCAGCGGGCTTACCGTGATGCCCTGGAGTTCGGCCTTCCAGCTCACGAGATCTTCTACGACCCCCTCGCCCTGCCCATTTCCACCGGCATCGAGGAGGACCGGGCCAACGCGGCCGCCACGATCGAGGCGATCCAGCGCATCCGCCGTGATCTGCCCGGTGTTCATGTGGTCCTCGGGGTCAGCAATGTCAGCTTCGGGCTCTCTCCGGCGGCCCGCATCGTGCTCAATTCCGTCTTCCTCCACGACTGTTGTGAAGCAGGAATGGATGCGGCGATCGTCAGCCCGGCGAAGATCCTGCCCCTGGCGAAAATCAGCGAGGAGCACCAGCAGATCTGCCGTGATCTGATCCACGACAGGCGTCGTTTTGAAGGCGACATCTGTGTCCACGATCCCCTCACCGTGCTCACCACCCAGTTCGAGGGCGTCAGCGCGAGGGAGGCCCGCGCATCGGGACCCTCCCTGGCCGATCTGCCCCTGGAGGAGCGACTCAAGCAGCACATCATCGATGGTGAGCGCATCGGCCTGGAGCCGGCTTTGGTGGAGGCCCTGGCGCTGTACCCACCTCTGCAGATCATCAACACCTTTCTGCTGGATGGCATGAAGGTGGTGGGTGAACTCTTCGGCTCCGGCCAGATGCAGTTGCCCTTCGTGCTTCAGAGCGCCGAAACCATGAAGGCGGCCGTGGCCTTCCTGGAGCCCCATATGGAGCGTAAGGAGGGGGAATCGAGCAGTAAAGGAAGGTTTCTCATCGCCACTGTCAAGGGAGATGTGCATGACATCGGCAAGAATCTGGTGGATATTATCCTCACCAACAACGGCTATGAGGTGATCAATCTTGGCATCAAGCAGAGCGTCGATGCCATCGTGGAAGCCCAGCAGAAGCATGGGGCCGACTGCATCGCCATGAGCGGGTTGCTGGTGAAATCCACCGCCTTCATGAAGGACAACCTGGAAACCTTCAATGAGGTCGGCATCAACGTGCCGGTGATCCTGGGCGGTGCAGCCCTCACCCCCCGGTTCGTCAACGGTGACTGCCGTCAGGCCTACCGGGGCCAGGTGATCTACGGCCGTGATGCATTCGCCGATCTTCGCTTCATGGATGCCCTGATGGAAGCCAAGTCGGCCGGCCGCTGGGACAATCTGTCGGGTTTCCTCGATGGCGCCCCCGAAGGACTGGGCCTCTCCGATCCGCCGCCGGCGCCTGCCGCCGGGCCAGGTGCCCCCCAGCCCACCGACACCGATCCCGCAGGCGCCGTTTCCCCTGGCGCCGATGCCGCCGAGCCGCCGTCTGCCATGCCCGTCAGCGACCATCGCTCGGAGGCGGTGCCCGCCGAACCGGCGATCGGGCCTCCTTTCTGGGGAACGCGGGTGCTTTCCGAGGCCGCCATCGACCTCGACGAGGTGTTTGCCTATCTGGATCGCAGCGCCCTGTTCGCGGGCCAGTGGCAGTTGCGCAAGACCCAGCAGCAGAGCCGGGAGGCGTACGAGGAGATGCTGGCCGAGAAGGCGGAGCCTGTCCTGCAGCAATGGCTGGAGCGATGCCGCCGGGAACGGCTCCTCACCCCCCGGGTTGCCTACGGCTATTTCCCCTGCGGTCGTCAGGGGAACGCGCTGCTGGTGTTTGATCCGGAGGGCATGGCTGAAGGAGCGGCTCCGGCCGCTGCCGGCCCCGAACTGGGACGCTTCGTTCTGCCGCGTCAGCGGGGCGGCAATCGCTACTGCATCGCCGATTTCTTCCAGGACCTCGAGCCCGCCCCGGAAGGCTCCCGCCGGCCGGCGGATGTCCTGCCCATGCAGGCGGTGACCATGGGTGAACGGGCCACCAGCTTCGCCCAGGAGCTGTTCCGGGCCGACCGTTACACCGACTACCTCTACTTCCACGGGCTGGCGGTTCAGATGGCTGAAGCACTGGCGGAATGGACCCATGCCCGCATCCGCCGGGAAATGGGATTCTCGGCTCAGGAGCCGACTGCCCTGCGAGACGTGCTGGCCCAGCGCTACCGCGGCAGTCGTTACTCCTTCGGTTATCCCGCCTGCCCCAATGTGGCTGATTCCCGCCAGCAGCTCGCCTGGCTCGGCGCCGACCGGATCGGACTGACGATGGATGAAAGCGATCAGCTGGAACCTGAGCAGAGCACCACGGCCCTGGTGGCCCTGCACAGCCGGGCTCGCTATTTCAGTGCCTGAACCAGCCCCAGGGCCGTGGCAGGCTTTCTTCATCCCTTGCATCCCTTGCCATGGCCATCGCAGGACCCGGCGGCGTCGATGAGGCCATCGCGGCAGGGACCGATCTGGACGGCACACCGCTCCCGCAGGCCATGCTCGCCCTCTATGGCGAGGTGATGGAGCTGGAGAGTCGTCGGGCCCGGAGCGGCGTGAAGAAATCCATGCGCAACCGCATCGTTCGCACCGGGGCCAAGCACTTCGACCGCCTCAGCCTCGATCGACAGCTGCGGGAGGCCGGCTGGGAAGGCCTGAAGGACAAGGAGATCGCTTTCTATTACGACTGAGGCCTCAGGCCGTCAGCTGCACATCTCCTCAAGGGTGTCGATGACCTCCTGCTGGAACGCATCGAGGGCGTCGGAATCACTCAGATCGATGCCCTCGCCGGCGGCGTTCTGGGAGAGCTCCTGGAAATGGAAGGCGCCTTCGCCATGAGCCAGAAACTCCATGGCGGAGGGCTCACCGCTTTCCTTGTAGGCGTCGCAGAGGGCCAGGAAGGCCGCATCCTCGGTGAATTCCCAGCTCATGAAGGGGGTCGTGCTGAAAGACCTTTAACGCCTCCCCCCCGGAATTCGTCAACCTCCTGGCGGCATTTTGTGCCGGTCCTCCGTCAGAATCATCTGATCAACTCTGAGCCCGGGACGGGGCTTCCACCTCCATGCCGTCCCCCGTCGACAGTCGCAACGTGCTGGGAGAACCTCTGCAGGAGTGCGGATGTGCTCCGCTCACCGGCTGGTTCCGGGACGGCTCATGTCGCACCGCTCCCTCCGATGTCGGCCGGCACACCGTCTGCTGCGTGGTGAACGAGGCCTTTCTCAGCTACAGCCGTGCCCAGGGCAATGACCTGTCGACGCCCGTGCCTGCCCACTCGTTTCCCGGCCTCCGGCCTGGGGACCACTGGTGCGTCTGTGCCGCCCGCTGGCTGGAGGCCTACGAAGACGGCATGGCACCGCCGGTGCGGCTGGAGGCTTCCGAGTTCTCCAGCCTCGAGGTGATCCCCCTCGAGGTGCTGCGCCACCATGCCGCCTGAGCTTCACCACGGCACCGGCTGGCCGTCCCAGGCCAGAAAAGCCCCGCTCGTGTCGGCCGTACGACCCTCCAGCACGGTGATCAGGTGGGCAGCGGCCTCCTCCACGGTGAACAGGCTCGAGGGGGCCACGGAGCTCCTGAACGGTGCCGACAGCTCCGTCGCGGTGGTGCCGGGGTGGAGCAGGGTCACGCAGGCCTGGGGCAGTCGCCGCCGCCACTCGATGGCCAGGGTGAGCAACAGCTGGTTCTGGGCCGCCTTCGCCGCCCGATAGGCGTACCAGCCGCCGAGTCGGTTGTCGGAAATACTTCCCACCCGGGCCGACAGGCTGGCGAAGTGGACCGGGAGCTCCTTTGGCAGGGCCGATTCGATGGCCTGAGCCAGCAGCAGGGGGCCATAGGCATTCACGGCGAAACTTCGTTCCAGGGCCGAACGGCGGACCTGGCTGAGGCGTTTCTCCGGCTGCAGGTCACCGTCGTGCAGCAGACCTGCCGCATTGATCACGATCCGCAGGGGGGACAGCTCATGGACGGCAGCGGCCGCCAGTCGGTCCAGGCTGGTGTCGTCGGCGAGGTCGAGTGGGAGGTCACCGCTGCGCCGCCCGCCGATCCTGATCCGCAGGCGCGGTGCGCGCCGCCCCAGCTCGGCCGCGAGCGCGGTTCCGATTCCCCCCGGACCGACGATCAGCGCCTGGCCTTCCCAGGTCGACCAGGGCTGGATGAAGGGCGAGGTCATGGCTGGCACCGGGATGGCGCATGATGACAGGGTCATTCGGGGAACGGCCCCTGCACCGCGGTCCGGGACGCGTCCGTCCATGAGTCTGCCCATCACCATGCTGGAGCGGGGGGATCCGGCGCAGTTCCATCAGGACTGGGATCTGGTGGTGGTCGCCGTTTCGATGTCAGGGATCGGGCCCCTGGCCCCAAGGCTGAAGTCCTGCTGGCCTGAGGGTCTGCCCCTGCTCAGCTGCAGCAAGGGCATCGATCAGGGCGCCCTCTGCGCGTCGGGCCAGCTCTGGCTGAAGCACCTCCCGCGGGTTCCGCTGGCGGTGCTGAGCAGTCCGAATCTGGGCGGAGGAACTGGCCCGGGGATGGCCGGCGGCCAGCGTGCTGAGCAGCGTCGATACCGATCTGGCCCGTCAGCTCCAGGAGCAGCTCAGGACGCCCCACCTGCGCCTCTACACCAACAACGATCCAATCGGCACCGAAGCCGCCGGCGGCCTCAAGAACGTCATGGCCCTGGCGGCCGGCATCAGCGATGGCCTGGGCCTGGGGGCCAATGCCAAGGCCTCCCTGCTCTGTCGCGGGCTGGCGGAGATCGCCGTTGTGCTCCAGGCGCTCGGAGGCCAGCCCGCCACCCTCTACGGGCTGGCGGGACTGGGGGACCTCCTGGCCACGGCCAACAGCCCTCTCAGCCGCAATTACCGCTTTGGGACCCTGCTGGCCGAGGGCTGCGACGAGACCGTCGCCCTGGAGCGGATCGGTGCCACCGTTGAGGGCCCCCGTACCGCGCGGGCCACCCTTGCCCTGGCCACCCAGGAGGGCTGGCAACTGCCGATCTGCCAGCAGGTGGTCCGTCTGCTGGAGGGGCAGGTGGATGCCCGCCAGGTGGTTCAGGAGCCGATGGAGCGGGTTCTGCGCGCCGAAGCGATCCCCTCTGATCCGGAACCCGACCCCGGATGGACCACGGGGGCAATGCGCCGACCGTCCTGTCCGAAACGGGTGCAATGGCGATTTCTCAGGCATGATCCGGCAGAACCGTTCTGGATCCTTGCCGTGAAACGGCTTTTCGCGGCCGCCATCGCCATCCTCCCTGCCCGTGGCATGGGGCTGCTGCGGGGCTGTCGCCGTCATCCCCTCGTGTTCAGCGCCCCCCTGGCGATGCTGGCGGTGGGTGCCGGCTTTGCCGCCCAGGACCTGCTGCCCGCAAGTCCCTCCCGCTCCGACGGCGACCTGCTGGAAGCCCTCATCGCCCAGCCCCGGGAAAGCTCCCTGGCGGCCACAACCGCCACCGCCCGCCAGGACGATCAGCTGCTGGCCGCGTCATCGCTGCGGGCTCAGCGCACCAGTCTCAGCAACCCTGACCGGTCCCTGGCGGAACCGGAGGAGGGCCCGGAGGTGCCCCTCGAGATCCGGGTGGCTCTGCTCACGGCCTCCGCCTCACCCCGCCTCGCCGCCAGCGGCCGTTGGCGGTTGTCCGATCGGGAAGGACGCCTCCTGCAGGAAGGAGCTGCCGACAAGGCCCCCGATCTCAGCACCGTCATGGCCGGACGGACCGAGGTCTGGATGGAGTCGGGGCCTGGCGAGGTGCTGTCTGTCGATGGCCAGCCCTACGAGGGCCGGCTCCGCCTGCTGCCGGGAGCCCAGGGACTCCAGGTGGTGAACCACCTGCCGCTCGAGCGCTACATCAGTTCGGTGGTGGGAGCCGAGATGCCCAGCGGCTGGCACCTGGAGGCCCTGCGGGCCCAGGCCGTCGCGGCCCGCTCCTACGCCATGGCCCACATGGCCCGACCCGCCAGCACCCACTGGCATCTCGGCGACACCACCCGCTGGCAGGCCTACAGAGGGCTCACCAGCGTCAACGCCCGGACCCGCCAGGCCACGGCCAGCACGTCAGGGGTGATCCTCAGTTACCAGGGTGGCATCGTCGAGAGCCTGTACGCCGCCACCAGCCGCATCAGCCAGGAGGCCCATGGGCACCTCGGCGCCAGCATGAGCCAGCACGGCGCCCAGGATCTGGCCCAGCAGGGTCTGCGGTACAACGAGATTCTGGGGCGGTACTACCAGGGTGCCTCCCTGGCCCGCCTTCAGGCCGGTGCGAGCTGAGCGCCATTGGCAGCGGGCCAGGGAAGTCTCGGAGCAGGCCCGCAGGGAGGGAGCCCTGGTTCCCCTCGACACCTGCATCCTGACGATGCCGTCAGCGGAGCCTTTCCTCGTGCGCAGGCTGCTGACCTCCACGCCCCGACACCTGCGCCAGGGGGGGCCGAAACCCAATCCTTTCCTCCCGTGGGATCAGCCCCTGGAGGTGGAGCTGCTGGAGCCTGGCCATGTGCTGCTGCTCAACAAGTATCCGGTCCAGGAGGCCCATCTCCTGGTGATCACCCGGGACTGGCGGCCCCAGGTCGGCTGGATCGAGATCTCCGACTGGCAGGCGGTTTCCGCCGTGAACCAGGACACCGGCGGGCTGTGGTTCTTCAACAGCGGTGCCCGCTCCGGGGCCAGTCAGCCCCACCGCCACCTGCAGCTGCTGCCCCGTCGGGCCAGCGAGATGAGCTGTCCCCTGGCCTCACGCTTCCTGGCCCAGCTGGCCGGCCGCGAGCCCCCCTGGAACTGGTCCTATCGGCTGAGTCGACGGACCGATCCGGCCGGGGGCACTGACCTGGCGGACCTTTACCTGGACCATGCCCGTGCCCTGGGCCTGGGTGATCCCGGTCGCGACCCCCATCCGCGTCACCCCTACAACCTGCTGTTCGATGACGAGTGGTTCATGACCGTGCGACGGCTGAGGGAACACTGCGCCGGCTTCAGCATCAATGCCCTGGGTTTCGCGGGGTTCCTCCTCTGCACCGAACGCTCTGACCGGGGCTGGCTGGAACGGGAGGGACCCTGGGCCCTGCTGGAGGAAGTGGCGGCTGCGCCCCTCTGAACCGGAGGCTCAGGGGGTTGTCGCCACCCCCTCGGAGCATTTCCGTGGTTTCACGGTTGCGCACTCCAGCCACCCGGGGGCTCTCTGGAAGAAGTTCCCGCCGCCGCCGAGCCGGTGACATCGGGTCCTCCCATCCAGCGCTCAAGGCTTCATGTCCATGGCCCATTCCCTGTCCCGCAGCCCCCAGACCCACCCCTCCACGGACAGCAGCCGTTCCGGTCGGCCAGCGGACGCCGGCCGATCCATTTCAACCCGCAACAGGCGTGTGCAGCAGTACTGCGCCGTGGTCCGACCACTGGCCGTCCACTACGCCCGTCGCAGCCGTGAATCCCTCGACGATCTGCTCCAGGTGGGGCTGATGGGGCTCATCCGTGCCGCCGAGCTCTACAGCGAGGATCGGCAGACCCCCTTCGAGGCCTTTGCCCGTCCCCACATCCGCGGAGCGATCCTCCACTATCTGAGGGATGCCGCGCCACTGGTGCGCTTGCCGCGGCGCCAGGCGGAGCTGCAGGAACGCTTCAATCGTCTGCGCCATCACCCGGCACTGCTGGCTGATCGGGGGCAGGGCATCGAAGAGCTCTGCCGCAGCCTGGGCATCACCGGGGCGGAATGGCAGCGTCTGGAGGTGCAGCGACTGCTGGCCAGACCCGCCAACCTCGAAGACCCGGCGCTTGCCGAGACGGTGGATGAGTCCTCGGTGACTGAACCCGTTCAGGAGGCGGGCGGAACGATCTCAGTGGCGGATTTGCTGGCCCGGCTGGAGCCCCGGCAGAGGCTGGTGGTCCGACAGGTGGTGCTGGGGGGCTGGAGCTACCGGCGGCTGGGACGCCAGATGGACGTCAGCCCGATGACGGTGAAGCGTCTGCTGCACAGGGGTCTGGAGCAGCTGCGGCTGCACCTGGATGCCGACGGACTCAGACCTGGGGATCACTACGGTCGCGGTGCATCTGCTGTTCCAGGGTGGTGATGGCCGCGTTGAGCGCCGCCAGCTGACGTTCGATGCCATCCCTCCAGAAGCTGAGCATGCGTAGCTTGCGTTCCTGATACCGCCGCAGGGCACCGGTTCCGGACTCCGATCCGGAGCAGTACCCGAAGGGAGGAATCATGACAAAATCTGCAGGGTCATGATGTTCTAGCGAGCCGGTTGATCGAATCGGGGATCCCAGCTTCCACCCCCTCGCCGTGGTGGACCTGGGGTCCGATCCCTTGCCATGGTGGACCTGGAGTCCATCCCTTGTCTCCCGTCAACTCAGCCAGTCGCAATTTGAGATCGGTCGCTCCCATTGGTCCCATCGGTGTCTGGCTTGCCCTGGGTCTGGGTATGGCGGTAGTCCACCAGGCCCTGCCCGCCCATGCCTACGTGGCCTTGATGGCCGGTCAGCGGGCCCGCCCCCTGAACGGCTCCTTCAACAAGGTGCCGGTGCTCCATTCCAACCAGCCCGAAGAAGTGGAGGGGCCGGGGATTCTGATCACCACCACCCCCGGCTACGCCTACGCGAGCGAAACCGGCCAGCGCCTGCGCAATGCCGAATTCACCTTCAACGGTGACTTCGGCATGCATCTGCATCACAAGTATTTCCCGCCCAACCGCCGCTCCATCTCACCTTCCGATCGGCGTGCCGAGCTCACCCTCGCCGCCATCCTGATCAACCCCGGTGTGCGTCCGGTGCACATCCGTTTTTCCAACGGAGCGGTTCGCAACAGCTTCGAGGCTCCCTATCTGGCCAATAATCTGATGGGGGTCAAACCCCTTGGTCGCAGGCCGTGGAACACCGGCCCCGGGGATGCCACCGCAGTCCAGATGCTGCGAGGCCGGCTGGACAGAAAACTGGCCGACGAGATCACGATCCCGGCCCGCAGTCGCATTGTTCTCTTCCAGACCGCACTGCCGGCCCTTGGCATCGCCAACGCCCTGCTCCGCGGCCGCAGCGACGGTCCGTTCCAGATGGCGGTGGTGGCGGCCAAGAATCCCACCTCTGACGCCGATGTGCTGAGGGTGATGGACGCGGGCCGGCTGGCCCCCGGCCGGGTGTATCTCAGCCGCATCAATGACATTCGCAACCGGCTGGTCTTCTCCCGGGTCGGTGGTGTGGCTCTGGGGGACACCTACGAGGCGGCCATCACCCACGACCTGAGCACGGAGGGGCCACTGCATGTCCCTTTCACCAGCACCGATCGCACCCATTTCGGCACCCGCGACGTCCAGGTCAATCCCCTGGCCGTCCGCATGGTCGATTCCTCCCTCGACAACGTCGGGACCTATGGCGTGCGTTTCGATATCGACCTGAAACTCAAGGGCAACGGCCCCTATGAGCTGGTCATGAGCCATCCCACCCTGGTCGGAGGGCGGCCCTTCACGGCGTTCCGGGGCTCGATCCAGATTCAGACGCCTGAGGGCCTGCGGGAGGTGCACGTGGGGCTTCGATCAGGCCAGAGCCTCTCCCTGGGCCAGATCGATCTGAGGCCTGGGGTGCTCACCCCCGTGCGGGTCAGCCTGGTCTATCCCGCCGACGCCACCCCAGGCCACCTGCTGAGCGTGGTGAGCTCCGCCCAGCTGGCCATCGTGCAGGAGCGGGAACGCCAGCAGGCGCTGGCCAGGGCCGGGGCTTCCAGCAAGCCGCCCAAGCCGCCGGCCACTCCTCCACCGGATCTCTCGACCGCGCCCCAGCCCCGCTCGATCGCCCCCCCCGACCCCGGTGGCGGCGCCGGCCCATTGTTGCCGCCACCCGCGATCCTCAAGCCCGCTCCGGTTCAGGGCTGGCCCGCGGCTCCGCCAGCGCCGGCTAGCCGGGGAGGATTGGCCCCGTCGCCCCTGACCTCCCCGCTGCGCAACCGAACGGGCGCCGGCACTCCGGGGAGCACTCTGGTTGACCGCTACCGGGAGGCCGTGGAAGCGCAGCAAAAGCTTCTCCGCGGCCAGCAGAGACCCTGAGCCCGGCTCCGATGCAACGGAACCCAGGGCGGATGGAAGGATGTCGTGGCTGAGAAGTCCAGCGAGGCCAAGCAGCGGATCAGCCTCGACCTGCCCCGGGAGCTGGTGGCCCACCTCGATGGGCTTCGACGGGAGTGGGGCATCCGCAGCCGCGGCGACGTGCTCGAGCGACTGCTCGACGATCTCTTCGGCTCTTCAGAGGAGGAGGAGGAGGAAGAGGGCGCCGATGGCCACGGCGATGATGACGGCCGTGACCATCGCGGGGATCAGGGGGATGGGGAGCTCGATGAGGAGGGGGCCCTGGTGCTCGTGGGCCGCGGGGCGCTCGACTCCCTCCAGGCCGAATTCGAGTGGGATGGGCCTGCTGAGGTGCCATCCAGAAGCGGTCGCCGTGGTGGCGGCATCGATCTGCCAGGCTTCGTGCGCCGCCGCTCCGATGTGATCAAACGCAGTCTGCGGCCCCCTGCGTCACCGGTGGCGGTGGCCCCTCCCCTGCCGCCTCTGGCGAGCGAAATGATCCAGCAGGCCATGGAGGAAACCGGCAATCACTGGTTGGCGTTATATGGCCAGCCGGCCAACGCCACCGTGCTGGAAGCGGCCATGCGCTGGCTGGCCCAGGACATCTGGCCCCAGTCGGACCAGAGTGATGGGCGCACGTTCACCTGGTCGGCAGCCTGTCAGGTGATGCAGCAGTTCATCCCGGGCTGGGGTGGTGGACCTCCGACCTTCGAGCGGGTGATGGTCACTGCAGGGGTCCTGGAGGATCCCTTCAGCGGTTCAACCCTGACGCTTCGCATCCCGACGCTGATCCGCCGTTTCGTGCACCGTTTCCGCCGCCCCCGCCGCGGCACCTCCTTCCAGACCCTGGAGCACACCATGACCCTTCATGGCGCCCTGCGGCTGCTGCAGTTGCCCACTGATCCCGGTCAGCGCCTGACCCTTGCCCAGATCCGGGAGGCCTATCGGGACATGGCCCAGAACCACCATCCCGATGCAGGGGGATCGGTGGAGACGATGCGACGACTCAATGAGGCCTACCAGCTGCTGAAGGAGCTCTACCGGCAGCGAGCTTCGGCGGAGCGGTGAGCCCCACAGCCGAACCAGACCGAGGGTGCTGCCCAGCCGCCACCGCACGCCGGGACTGCTGCCTGATCGGCCAAGCCATCGCCTGACTCAGATATCTTGGCTGCGACTAAATGCGAGACCCCTTTTGAGTCCCGAATGGGAATACCAAGCCTCCCCTGGCCTCGCTCCCCTCCTGGCGCCCCTGTGACCTCGCTCCCCTCGTGGCGATCCCGCTGGCCTGGACGGCCCCAGCCCGAAGGTCCCGGACCCCGGCTCTCCAGCAGCAGTTCGATAGTCTCATCTGAGACCCTTATCTAGTCCAGCAGAGAGGCCCAGCATGGACACATGAGACTCTCATTCCATGGTGATTTCAGTTGTCACGGATGGATGGCGGTTGCTTCCTTTGATCCAACAGCGCCTGGGACCGGCCTTCAAAGTGAGTCTGTCGGCCGATTGGGAAGTCGTCGGACCGTCACCCTGGCCATCAAGGCCAGTTAGGCCAGCTTCTGGACATCCAAGAAGTCAGTCAGCGACTTTCTGACGATGTTTGCGTATCTGTCTTTGACACAGATACGCAAGCCCTTCTCGCGGCAGTGGTCGGGGGCGACGCCAGGCCACCCTCCCCTTCCGGTCCCCCGGATCCACTTCGCCCGATTCCCATAAGGGACACGTCATTGGACTCGGAATGCCGCTCACGCAAGACAGGCGAGATGTGCTCGGATCTCCTTCTGATGGTCCCCGGGACGTTCCCCGAACCGGGATCCGTCGGCAGTCATCCCGCTGGGCGGTTTTCCAAATGGGAACGCCAAAGGTCATGGGGCAATCCAATCGCCATTCCGTCGGGCGCCTGGGCCCGGAGCAGGCAAGGGTGGCTGCCGTGGGCGGCAAAAGCGCACTGCTGGCTCTCTGGTCTCTTGCTCTGGACTGGATTCGGGACTACTTCAGCGTCTCAGGGTGGATGAGTGAGACGGATGCTATCCGCTGCTGCTGTTCGCCCTCGTCTGCGGGCTCCGATTTACTTCCACGCGCACCAGCCTTCTGCGCCCTTACGCCAAACGTCTGCGCCCTTCCACCAAACAAAGGCCCAGAGGCCCCAGGGCACGCCCCTGAGGCCCCGCCGGGAAGGCCTCTTGAGTCTCGGCTAAGCCTCAGTCTGGGTCCACAAAAGAGATGGGCCTGAGAAGAGTGCGACAGAATCAGGTGCTGGTCTGCATGCCCTGGATCAGATAGTCGAAGTAGGGACCCGCCAGGGTGGCCTCCTCAGCCCCCAGCAGCACCAGAGACGCCTCCTTGAGGGTGCGCATGGCTTCCACCATCCCAGGGAGGGGGACGCCGAGGCTGTTGTACATCTCCCGGGCTCCCACCAGGCCGATCTGCTGGATCAGTTCCGTGCTGCCGGCCAGAACCCCGTAGGTGACCAGCCGCAGATACCAGCTGTAATCACGAAGGCACTGGGCCCGCTGCTTCTGGCCGAAGGCGTTGCCCCCGGGGGCCACGTAATCCGGCTTGCGCAGGAACAGTTGCTTGGAGGCTTCGGCGACGATCTTCTTCTCGTTGTCGGTCAGCACCCGCACCACGGCGAGCCGCTGGGCTCCACCGCTGAGGAACTCCACCATCGATCGCAGCTCGCCACCCGTGGGATAGCGGAGCTGATCATCGGCCTGGAGGATCAGATCGCGAACGACGCTCATACCAGCGACCACAGTCGGCGGCATCCTATCGATGGCGACCCCCCGGACCTGGCTTCGGGCGCAAGGTGTAACGCCCCTTTGCACGACCCCCGATAGGGTCGCTCCAGTGGTGCGGAACGTGAATGGCGGCAGTGGGCGAGAAGCTGCAGCTTGAGATCACCGACCTGGGCCACCAGGGGCAGGGAGTGGGGCGTCATGAGGGTCAGGTGGTGTTCGTCAGCGGAGCCCTGCCGGGTGACACGGTGCAGGTGCGTCTGCTCGCCGTGGCCCGACGTCATCTGGTGGGCCAGCTGCAGCGGGTCATCGCCCCATCGGCCCAGCGCCGTCGACCCCCCTGCATCCTTGCCGACAACTGCGGTGGCTGCAGCCTCCAGCCTCTCGACGACGGAGCGGAGGCTGCCTGGAAGCAGCGAAGCCTGGAGCAGACTCTGCAGCGGATCGGCGGCCTGACGGCCCCGGTGCGTCCTCTGCTGGCGGCCGAATCCACCCTCGGCTACCGCAACCGGGCCCTGATCCCCCTGGAGCGCAACGTCGACGGCCGGCTTCGGGCCGGCTACTACCGGCGCGGCTCCCACCGGATCGTCAACATGGCACGCTGCCCGGTGCTTGATCCGCGCATCGACGCCCTGATCGCCCCTCTCAAGGCCGATCTGGAGGCCAGCGACTGGCCCGTCGACCGCCACGGTGGCGATGGGGAGAGCGATCAGGGGCCGGGCCTGCGTCACCTCGGCCTGCGGGTCGGCGTGGCCACCGGCGAACTGCTGATCACCCTGATCAGCAGCCATGACGACCTGCCCGGACTGGAGGAGCACGCCACCGCCTGGCGGGAGCGCTGGAGTGATCTGGTGGGGGTGTGCCTCAACCTCCAGCCCCTGCCCACCAATCGCCTGATGGGCGAGGAGACCCGCCTGATCAAGGGCAGGGAATGGATCAACGAGAGCTTTGCCGGGCTGCGTTTCCGCATCGCTGCCGACACCTTCTTCCAGGTCAACACCCGCCAGGCGGAGCGGCTGGTCCCCTTCCTGATGGAGGCCCTCGGCCCGGGGCCGGGGGCTGGCACCCTGCTGGATGCCTACAGCGGCATCGGTACCTACAGCCTGCCCCTCGCCGCGGCTGGCTGGCAGGTCCACGGGCTGGAGCTGCATCCCAGCGCCGTCGCCATGGCCCGCCTCAACGCCGCTGCCAACCAGCTCGAGGAGCGGGCGTTCTTTGAGCAGGCCGATGTGCCCCAGGTGCTGGAGGAACGGCTGCAGGGGATGGAGGCCCTGGTGCTGGATCCCCCCCGCAAGGGACTGACCCCTGGCGCCACAGCGGCGATCCTGGCCCAGCCGCCGGCCAGGGTCGCCTATGTCAGCTGCGATCCGGCCTCCCTGGGCCGTGATCTGGCCCAGCTGTGCGGGTCAGGCACCTACCGGCTGAAGTGGGTGCAGCCCGTCGACTTCTTTCCCAACACCAGCCACGTTGAGGCTCTGGCCGCCCTGGAGCGGATCTGACGGATCTGGTGATCAGCGGCGCTGCTCGGCTCCGAACTGGCGCTCAAGGGCTTCCCGCACCCGTCGGTGAACCGCCTCAACCTCCTCGTCGGTGAGGGTGCGGGCGCTGTCGCGGTAGCGGAGCCGGAACGCCTGGCTGCAGCGGCCCGGCTCCAGCTGAGCCCCTTCGTAGCGGTCGACCAGCTCGGCTTGCTCCAGCAGGGGCTTGCCTGCCTTGCGGATCGCCGCCAGCAGGATGGCGGCGCTGGTGTCGGTGGGCACCACCAGGGCCAGGTCCCGCTCGGAGGCCGGCACGGTGGGAAAGGGCCGGAAGGTCGGCTGCCAGCGGTTGCGGCGTGTTCCCGCCGTGAGCAGCGGCGCCAGGGCCATCTGGAACACGTAGGTGGCTGCAGGCAGGTGGAGGGCTTCGGCTTCGGCGGGGTGCAGCTGGCCGAACCAGCCCACCGGCCGCCCCTCCACCAGCAGATGGACAGCCCGGCCGGGATGCAGCAGGGGCGATTCTCCCCAGGGTCGATCCTCCACCACCAGCCGCAACGGATCGAGCCCTGCCTGCAGCACCCCGCGGGCCTGGAAGTAGTCCGGTGGGCTGGATTTGCCGGAGCTGCGCCAGCGTTCGCCGCGCCGTTCCCCGGCGATCACACCCACCAGGAGCGTCCTCTCTTGATGGCGGTCGTCATCTGCAGGCGTTCCGCCCGGAAACACCTGGCCGATCTCGAAGCCCCAGAAGCCTGGCAGGGACGCCTGCAGATTGCGTCGGGCGGCCTGGAGCAGGTCCTCGTGGAGATTGTCGCGCAGATGCCCGTAGTCGGCCAGGAGCGGGTTGGCCAGGGGCACCCGACCCGGCGCCTCCCCCACCAGCGACAGGGAGCAGATCTCCTGCAGGCCGGCTGCGCAAAGGGATCGCCGCAGCCGCCGTTCCAGCTGCTGAACGGGCTCGAGTCCGCCCGGGACCAGAGGGTCGGGCAGATGGCTCGCGAAATGGTCGTAGCCCACCAGACGGGCCACCTCCTCGATCAGGTCCACCTCCCGTTTCAGGTCCACGGCCCTTTCGGGAGGAACCACCACCTGCCAACCATCGTCGTCGGCCGTGAGCTGACAGCCGAGGGCCTCCAGGGTGGCGGTGATGCGCCCGTCCTCCAGATCCCTCTCCTCTCCCTGCACCACGATCGGGCCGAGCAGATTGTGGAGGACATCACGACGCAGGGGCAGGCTCGGCAGCGGTTCGGCCGGCTTCTGATGAAGCCAGCGGCCTTCCACCCGCCCACCGGCCAGCTCCTGGAGCAGGGCCGCGGCCCGGTCGGCCGCCGCCAGGGTGATCTCCCTGGGGACCCCCTTCTCAAAGCGGCTGCAGGCCTCCGTGCGCAGACCCACGCTGCGGGCGGAGCGGCGCACCGCCTGGGGGGCGAACACCGCGGCTTCCAGCCAGATGGCCGTGGTGGCTTCGCCCACGGCTTCACCCTGGGCCCCCATCACGCCGGCCAGGGCGATGGGGTGGTCGGCGTAGGTCACCACCAGGGCCTCTTCACCAAGCCGCCGTTCCTGGCCGTCCAGGGCCAGGAACGGTTCGCCCGGGCGTCCCTGGCGCAGGCCGATCCGCTCCGGCAGGGGGGAGTCCCCCCCCAGGGCGCCGAGCCGGTCCCGGTCGAAGGCATGAAGGGGCTGGCCGGTCTCCAGCATCACCAGGTTGGTGATGTCCACCACGTTGTTGATGGGCCGCACGCCGGCGCGCTCGAGCCGCTGACGCAGCCAGGTGGGCGAAGGGCCGACCCGCAGCCCGGAGAGGGCGGTCAGGCTGAACAGGCCCCCTGCCTCCATGGCGGCCAGGTCGGTGGCGGAGGCCTCAAGGGGCAGGGCCGTCACCGCGGCAGCGGCCGGGGGAAAGCGGGTGGTGCCGCCGCTGAGGGCCGCCACTTCCCGGGCGATCCCCCGCATCGAGAGACCGTCGGGCCGATTGGCGGTGATCGCCAGCTCCAGCACCTGATCATCCAGGCCGAGGCTGGGGCCCACCGGAGCACCCAGGGCCGGCACGCTCTCCAGCAGCTCGTCCAGTTCGGCGATGCCGTCGCTCTCATCGTGGAGGCCGAGCTCCCTGAGCGAGCAGATCATGCCGCTGCTGGCCACCCCCCGCAGTTCGGCGGGCTTGATGGTGAGATCCACCGCGGGCAGGGTGCTGCCCACGAGGGCCACAGGAACATGCAGTCCCTGGCGGACGTTCGGCGCTCCACAGACGATCTGCAGCGGCTCGCCGCTCCCCACCGCCACCCGGCAGACACTCAGCTTGTCGGCGTTGGGATGGGGCTCCCGCTGCTCCACGTATCCGACCACCACCCCGCTGGCCCGGGCCGCCAGGTCCTCGATGGCTTCCACCTCGAAGCCGGCGATCGAGAGCCGTTCCGCCAGCGGCTCCGGCGCCAGGCACTCCGGTTTGACGCTGACCAGCTCCTTGAGCCATTGGAGCGAAACCCGCATCGCATTCGGAGCACAGCAGCCGCCCACCTTAGGAAGCGGGCCGTGCCTTTCCCTTCGGGAGGTAAGGTGCTGGATCGTCTCCCTGCAACGCATACGCGGCGCAACGTCCTTCCATGGCCAAGAACAAGGGCGTCCGGCTGGTGATCACCCTCGAGTGCACCGAATGCCGGTCCAACCCCGCCAAGCGGTCCCCTGGCGTGTCCCGTTACACGACCCAGAAGAACCGCCGCAACACCACCGAACGGATCGAACTCAAGAAGTTCTGCCCCCACTGCAACGCTCCCACCGTCCATAAGGAGATCAAGTGAAGCCGGCCGCCACCCCGCAGCCTCTCTTCTGATCAGCCACCGGACCCTGCAGCCGCAGTCCTCTCTTCGTTCCCCTGCTCCGTTTCCATGTCCAGTTCCTTCTTCAAGAAACGCCTTTCGCCGATCAAGCCCGGCGATCCGATCGACTACAAGGACGTCGATCTGCTCAAGAAGTTCATCACCGAGCGCGGCAAGATCCTGCCCCGTCGCCTCACCGGCCTGACGGCCAAGCAGCAGCGCGATCTCACCAATGCCGTCAAGCGAGCCCGCATCGTGGCCCTGCTTCCGTTCGTGAATCCCGAAGGCTGAGTTGCCATCCCCTGCGGCCTCCCGGCACTTCGCGGCGGGCGATCTGGTTGGTGTCCACGACGACAGCCGCCAGCTCCTGGGGGTTGTGGTGGGGGAAAAGGGCAGTCGCCTGGATCTCCGGGTCGGCTTCGAGGGCCGGGCGATGCAACGGGGGGCGCGCCAGCTGGATCTGCTGGCCACCGCCCCTGGGGACCAACCCCTGCCCTCGCGCCTTTCCCACCCCCCCTGGCAGTTGAGCCCGGAGGGGCTCCAAAAGGCCCGCCCGGTCCGCAGGGAACTCGGGGCCGCCTGGTTGCTGCTCGTTGAAGCGCCCACTCCCCTGAGCCTCGGGGACTTCGTCGACCTGGTCGGCGATGGCGGAGACCCCGCCCAGAAGGCGGCCTGCTGGCTCTGGCTTCAGGGCTCCCAGACCCTGTTCCGCTGGCGGCAGCAGCAGGTGGAAGCCCGATCCCTGGTGGATGTGCGGCGGCTGCGCCGGGAGGCCAGACGCCGCAGGCTGATGGAAGAAGGGCGTCGCCGCTGGCAGGACGCCCTGCGGCAGCGGCAGCCGCTCGCAGCCGAGGATCTGGCGCCCGACCAGCGCCAGCAGCTGCAGCTGCTGCGGGAATGGGCCGGGGGAGACACCAGCCGGCCCCTGCCGGATGAGCTGCACCGGGCCCTTCAGGCGGCCCACTGCCATGCGGAATCCGCCCCGATCCGCCATCTGCTCGTCGATCTGGGTCAGTGGGAGCGGCACCATCTCCCCTCGATGGAGAACTCCATCTGGCAGGCGGGTTTCGCCCCGGGGCTGGAGGTCGAGGCCGCCAGGCTGCTGGCCCTGGCCGAAGGAGACCGGCCGGGTGATGAGCATCGGCGGGATCTCACCGGCCTGCACACGGTCACGATCGACGACGAGGACACCCGGGACATCGATGATGGTCTTGCCCTCGAGGCCAGAGGGGAGATCCCTCCACGCCTCTGGATTCACATCGCCGACCCGGGGCGACTGGTGGAGGCCGACAGCCCCCTCGACCGGGAGGCCCGCCGCCGGGCCAGCAGCCTTTACCTGGCCCGGGGTCCTCTGCCCATGTTCCCGGAGTCCCTCAGCGCCGGACCCTTCAGCCTGCGCATGGGTCGCCGCTGTCCGGCCTGGAGCCTGTGGGTGGACCTGGCGGCGGACGGTTCGGTGGCCGAGGCCGGTCTGGTGCGCAGCTGGGTGAAACCCGCCTATCGCCTCAGCTACGACGATGCCGATGAACTGATCGACCTCGCCCCGCCTCCGGAGCGGTACCTCGGCGAGATCCACACCCTGATGGAGTGCCGTCGCCGCTGGCGGATGGCCAGGGGCGCCCTCAATCTCGACCAGCCGGAAGGAAGAGTGCGCTGCAACGGAGAGGTGGCCCAGCTGGAAATCACCGAGCCATCCCCGTCCCGGACGATGGTGGCCGAGGCCATGATCCTTGCCGGTGCGGTGGTCGCCCGTCACGGTCAGGCGCATGGGCTGGCCCTGCCCTACCGCAGTCAGCTGCCGGCGGAACTGCCGCCCCGCGAGGAACTGGAACGTCTGCCGCCCGGTCCCGTGCGCCACGCGGCCATCAAGCGCTGCCTCAGCCGGGGCCTTCTGGGCACCACCCCGGCCCCCCACTTCTCCCTCGGGCTGGAGTCCTACGTGCAGGCCACCTCGCCGATACGACGCTATGGCGATCTGGTGGTGCAGCGCCAGCTGCTGGCGCACCAGATGGGGCAGCAGGCCATGAGCGAAGCGGACCTCTCTGCGCTGCTGAGCGAACTGGATGGGGCGATCCGCCAGGGCCTGCAGATCGCCCGAGAAGATCAGCGCCACTGGCAGCAGGTGTGGTTCGAGCAGCAGGACCAGCATCAGTGGCACGGGGCCTTCCTGCGCTGGCTGCGCCCCCAGGACCGCCTCGGCCTGGTGCATGTGGCGGAGCTGGCCATGGATCTGGCGGCGGACTGCCATGGCGATTTCCGTCCCGGGGATGCCCTGCTGGTGAGGCTGCAGCAGGTGGATTCCCTGCGGGACCTGCTGCGTCTCACCGCCAGCGCCTAGGCAGGGAGACTCAGGGCTCCAGGTTGTCCTTGTCCATCGCCTGCTGTTTGCAGATGGCTTCGGCCTGGGGGATGGTCGCCTTGTCGTTGACCTGCTCGGCCACGCAGGTGCAGGTGTCCTTGGCCATGCCGGCCGGAGCCGGCTTGCCGGCCTTGGCGAAGTCAGCGTCGACGGCGATGCTGCAGTAATGGATGATGAGCTGGTCCCGCATGTTGTCGAGCCCCTGCGCCCTGGCGGGCAGGGAGGCGAGCAGGGCGGAGATGCCGATGGGCCAGGCACACCAGCAGCGCGGTCGCCCCCCAGATCAGCCATGAGTACAGAGGGGGTCTGGTGCGTCCGCCGCGGATCGAGCGGATGTAGGGCAGGAACGCGACGAAGGTGAGTGCGACGGCGGCCCCGCTGAGCAGCACCTTCATCCCATCCTTCGGGATACCCGCAGCCAGGGGCCCCAGGGATTGGCGCAGCCCATCAGGCTCACCGGGGTGGGGGCATCGAGATCCTGAAGCCAACGGTGCAGAGCCGGCTCCAGAGTGATCACCGGCCAGGCGCCGGTCTCGCCCTGGAGTTCATAGGAGCCAGCGCCATCGGGGACCAGCCGCCCCCGCCAGAGCCGCTCACCCGGTTCGGTGGGGGGACGGTGGAACGTGGGGTCACCCACTCCCCCGGGCGGGGCACCGGGCTCGCTCAGGTGCCCGTGCCGATCCAGCTGCTCCGGCGTCTCCAGTGCCTGTCGCTGCCGCTCGCGCCAGCGGGGATGGTGCCAGGGGGTGTCCCAGAGGGGCAGGACGCCCGCGGGTGCCAGGGGATCGGCGATCAGGGCCTCCTGCAGGCGGCGCACCGGCAAGGCCGCGGGCTCGAGCCCGTCCCGGACGCAGAGGGCGGCGGCGAGGCCTGCGGCCTGGCCGATGTTGAGCACCAGGGGCTGCAGCCGGGTGGCGCCGTTCGCCATGTGACTCACCCCGAGACACTTGTCGGCGGCCAGCAGGTTGCCCACCGCCTCGCTCACCAGCGCTCCGTAGGGAATGGTGAAGGGGGTGCCGCTCCAGCGTCCCCCCCAGCGGCAGCTCTTGGGCGCCAGCGGCCAGTCGCCGCCCGGGTAATGGTGGTCGTTGGCGTAGTTGCCCACGGCGATGGTGTTCAGGGCCCCGTCCGCATCGCAGCGCAGGGGGGCGATGCAGGCCCCTGCCGCCTGGGGCAGAAGGTGCTGCTCCAGCACAAGCTCCCGGGCCACCAGCCGCCGGCCTTCGCGCCAGTAGGGCATCAGTGCAAGGGCCTCAGCGCCGCTCAGCCGGCCCGCTCCGGCTTCCGCGGCCGTGGGGAATGCGGCACCGGGACCCAGCCAGCCGCCACTGGCCTGCTGGAGGGCAGCAGCAAAGGATTCGCTGTGGCTCCGCATGGCTCTTGACAGCTCCAGCTCCGCGGTGCTGGTGGCTCCGTACGTGGCGCCGGCGGAGTCGTCGTGAAGCTGGCCACCGCCCTCCACCAGCTCGGCGAAGGCCCGCTCAAGGCCGCCATGCCAGTCGTTGCCCTGCAGGGGCCAGTTCAGCATCACCAGGCCGCCCGGCAGCCGGCCGTAGGTGAGGGTGCGCTCCAGCCCGAAGGCGTCGGTCGCGCCGCTGAAGGGTTCGGCCAGCCGGGGGGGCGAGGGGCGCCAGTGGTCTCCAGCGGGAGCGGCCGTTCCCCGGCGTTCGTTCAACTGGCCCATCCACACCCATGTGGGGGACTGGACAGGTTGCTTCCGGAAGAAGGGATCCGTCGCCAGGGCCCGACCTTCGGGGGCACTGGGTTCCCACCAGGCCTCCTTGGGCTCCCAGCCGAATCGGAACGCTGCTCCGGCCAGGGGGAACAGATCACCCCGGTCGCTGCCGTCAATGACGACGGTCGGCAGGATCCGGCAGAGGCTCCCCCCCTGCTCCACGCTCACGGCGGCGATGCGATCGCCGCGGCGCTCCACCTGCCGCAGGCGGCAGCCGGGCCACCATTCCAGCCTCGCTTCGGCGGCCAGCCAGCGGCGCAGGATCCGCTCCGCACTGGCGGGCCTGTAGCCGAAACAGCTGACCCAGTTCTGATCCAGTCCCTCCGGCTCGCTCCGCTGCAGGGCCCGCAGCAGCGCGCCCCAGAGTCCGGTCTGCCAGGGGCTCAGTTCATTGCCGTCGGGAGCGCAGACCCCGGCGGCACTCACCATTCCCCCCAGCCAGGGGCCGGGGGTGAGCAGCAGGGTGTCGGCGCCGGACCGGGCTGCCTGAAGGGCAGCGGCGATGCCACCGCTGCCGCCTCCCCACACCAGCACCGCTGCGCTGTGATCGGAGCCCGTGGGCATCGAGGGAAAGGGGCCGTGGTCGGGGCCAGCATCCCATCCCGCTCCGGGGGGAAGGGTGAGGGGCCACGGCTAGGATCCGGCCCCCGGGCCAGGGCCCAACGGCGTCGCGGGGAGACCTTCGTCCAGCCGGTGGTCCCAGCCGACGTTGATCCCCGATGACCTATACCCTCACCACCCCTCTCTATTACGTCAACGACCGCGCCCATCTGGGCAGCACCTACACCACGCTCGCCTGCGACACCATCGCCCGCTTCCGTCGCCTGCATGGCGAAAGGGTGACCTTCATCACCGGCTGCGACGAACACGGTCTGAAGATCCAGCGCTCGGCCGAGGCCGCCGGGCTCACCCCTCAGGCCCACTGCGATGCCATCAGCGGCGAGTACCGGGATCTCTGGCACCGCTGGGGCATCAGTCACGATCGCTTCATCCGCACCACCGACCCCCGCCATCGCGCGATCGTCCAACAGTTCTTCGCCCGGGTCGCCGCCAGCGGCGACGTGATCGAAGGGCGCCAGCGAGGCTGGTACTGCGTCGCCTGCGAGGAATTCAAGGAGGACTCCCATCAGGCGGAGGCTCCCCAGTGCCCCATCCACCTGCGCCCCCTGGAGTGGCGTGATGAACTCAATCTCTTCTTTCGCCTCTCCCGCTACCAGGAAGAGATCGAGCGACTCGTGGCCAGCGATGGCTTCATCGCCCCCCGCTCCCGGCGCCGCGAGGTGGAGAACTTCGTCGCAGGGGGCCTCAAGGACTTCTCCATCTCCCGGCTCGATCTGCCCTGGGGCATTCCGGTTCCGGGCTACGCAGGCCACACCTTCTACGTCTGGTTCGACGCCCTGCTGGGATACCTCTCGGCCCTGCTGGGGCCGGAGGATCCCGCCGATCTGAACCTGCTCGCCGAACGCGGCTGGCCCGCCCAGCTGCACGTGATCGGCAAGGACATCCTGCGGTTCCATGCCGTCTACTGGCCTGCCATGCTCCTCTCCGCCGGGCTGGAGCTGCCGGAGCGGGTCTTCGGCCATGGCTTTCTCACCCGGGAGGGCCAGAAGATGGGCAAATCCCTCGGCAACGTGCTCGATCCCGACGTGCTGCTGGAGCGCTGCGGCTCCGATGCCGTGCGCTGGTATCTGCTGCGGGACATCCCCTTCGGAGAGGACGGCGATTTCCAGCAGCAACGTTTCATGGACCTGGTCAACAACGATCTGGCCAACACCATCGGCAACCTGCTCAACCGCACCTCCTCCATGGCCCGCCGCTGGTTCGACGGCGCCGTTCCTCCGGCCGGGGCCGCCGCCGCCGCCGACCATCCCCTCGCCCTGCACTGCTTCGCCTGCGGCGAGGAGGTCGACCAGGCTCTGGAGGGTCTGGACTTCCGTAGCGCCGCCGAGGCCATCCTGCAGCTGGCGGAGGCGGCCAACGGCTTTCTCAACGACCGGGCTCCCTGGAAGGCGATCAAGAGCGACGAAGGACGCCCCACCGTGGCCGCCGACCTCTACGCCGTGCTGGAGACCAGCCGCTGGGTGGCTCTGCTGCTGGCCCCCCTGCTGCCGGATCTCTCTGCCCGCATGCTCGCCCAGCTCGATCAGCCTCCGCTGCGGGCCCAGGCCGCTGCCGAGGGGACGGGTGTGGGAAACGCCCATGGGATGGAACCGGGACCGGCCGAAACCACCTGGACGCTGGCCCGACACTGGGGGAAGCTGGCCAGCGGCCATCCCCTGCCCGAGCCCACCCCGGTGATGCAACGCCTGGAACTGGATTCCCCCCTTTGACCCACCCCGTTCTCGCACGCCCCTGGCGCCTGGCGGTTGCTGCTGCTGCTGCTGCCGACGGGTTGTGGTCGGAGCCTGGCTCCTCGGGAGGAGGCCGCCACCCCCTTCGTCTTCCGCTCCCTGAATCTGCGCCAGCAGGACGGGCTCGGCCGGCCCAAGTGGGAGCTGACCAGTCCGGAGGCCCGCTATGACCTGCGTCGCCGCATCGCCCGGGCCCTGAAACCCCGCGGGGTCATCTACAGGAACGGCAAGCCGGCCTACCGGGTCGAGGCCAGCACCGGCACGTTGATCAACGATGGTGCCGTGATCCTTCTGGAGGGCAGGATCCGCCTGCAGCGCCTCGGCAATGATCCGGTGATGATCCAGGGATCGCGGGTGCGCTGGGTGCCGGCGCGCAACCTGATGGAGATCGACCGCCAGCCGGAGGGTTTCGACCCCCACACCCGCCTCACCGCCGAGCGGGCCACCTTTCGGATCGACAAGGACACCCTTGAACTGCACGGACGACCCCGCCTGCAGCGCTGGACGAAACCCTTCGACCCGTTCCTGGCCAACCCGGTCGGCAACCCCCAGATCGTCGTCAGGGGGGGCGCCGTCGAGTGGAAACCCGGCACCGGCGCCCTCGTCGCCCGTGGGCCGATCCGGGGTGAACGCCGCCCGCCCGGTTCCCCCGCCGGACGTCCCCCCCAGGTCCTCACAGCCACCTCCCTCAGCGGTAACACCCTGAAGCAGCAGTTCAGCCTCGGGCCGCCTGTCCTGTTCAGGGATCCTGCAGAGGAAGGGGGGGTGAGCGCCCGGGGGAAGGGTCTCCAGGTGGATGCCGCCAAGAAACAGATTCGTATTCCAGCGGGCTGCCTCATCCAGCAGAAAGGCGCGAGTCTCCAGGCCGACAGCTGCACCTGGAACTGGGAGACCCAGGCGATTACCGCCGATGGCTCGGTGCTGCTTCAGCGGCCGGCCACGCGTCAGATCACCCGCGGCACCGTGCTGCGCGGCCGGCTGGGGGAGAAGGGTCTGGTGGTGGTCACCGCCCCCGGGGGCAGGGTGTTCAGCCAGTTCCGGGTGCCCCCGTCGAAGTCGCCTCCGCGGCCGGCCCAGCCCCGGCCGAAACCCGAGCCAATTCGCCTCTGAGCCGGCGGGCCCACCCCTCGATCCAGACCAGATCGCTGCGGCTGAAGCAGCGGGGCGACCAGCCACCCAGCACCAGCACCCCCTCCTCTCCGAGGGGCTGGACCACCACCGCCGGCAAACCGTCGGGCAGGGAAGCGAATTCATCCCGCCCCGGGTAGAGCTTCAGATCCACCAGGGAGATGACCTGCCCCCTGGCCATGCAGCGGCGGCAGATCGCCCCCGGGCGAAAATCGCCGGACCCCAGGATCCCTCTCTCCAGGAGCGTCCTGCCCCGCCAGTGGAGCAGCACCACCGCCGCCGGCGTCGCCGTCAGCAGCATGGTGCTGCCCCAGCCCAGTTCCTCGCCCAGGGCGACGTCCAGATCCGGGGCCAGACGCAGACCCTCGCATCCCTCCAGGGCCACCCGCTCCGGCGCCATGGGCGCCACCCGCTCCCAGAGCAGGGCCACCAACATCAGCAGCACCGCCAGAATGCTGCCCAGCACAGAGGCCCTCTCAAGGGAAGGGTCGAGGCTGGCGGCGGTCATCTGATTGATCACGACCAGTCCGAGGCCCGTGAGGCCACAGGCCAGCACGACGCGGGCGGCGGTGGGTACGGCCATCGTGGGAGCTCGCGCACCGGAGATCCGTTCAGGATGCCGGAACGGAGTGGTAACGGCAGACTGGTGGCGTCTCGCACTATGCCCGTGGTCCCAGTGACGCCTCCGGTTGCCGCAGCGGTTCCCGGCCCCTCCCTGCCCACGCGCCTGCACCGGTCACTTCTGTCCCTGGTGCTGGCCATCGGACTGCTGCTGGTCTGGCCGATCGCCGCCGCCCGCGCCGTTTCCGTGACCGACCTGCCGCCCCGTCCCCCTCTCGACCATGTCCTCGACGACGCCAATGTGCTCAGCCGTGCCGGTAATGGCGAGATCGAACGGCTGTTGGAGGGCTTCTCGGCCGAGCGGGTGGACGCCCGGCTGATCACCCTCCCCCGGCTCGACTACGGACTTGATCTGCGCAGCCTCGGAAACCAGCTGCTGGAGCGCTGGTCAGCCGATCCCCAGGAGGGCCGCAGCCCGGATCCCCTGCTGCTGCTGCTGATCGACACCCAGACCCGCGCCACAGCGATCGTGGCCCAGGCCCCGCTGGAACGCCAGCTCCCCCCCGAGCTGCTGGAGAGCACCGCCGCCACCACCATGGTTCAGCCCCTCCGCAGCGGCGACCGCTACCGGCAGGCCAGCGTGGATGCCCTTCAGCGCCTTGCCTCGGTCCTCCAGGGCGGGGAGGATCCCGGTGAGCCCGTGGTCGAGGAAGCCGTGGCCGTCGTCAGCAACATCCCCACCCGCGAGGAGACCTCCAGCAGCAATGCCTTCACCTGGGTGGTCGTGCTCCTGGCGGTGGGCACCGTGGTGCCGATGCTCACCTGGTGGGTCTTCTCCCGCTGATCCCCCGACCTTCTCCTCCCCATGGGACTGACTGACTGGATGGGTACCTTCGGGCGGGCCCGGTCGCTCGACCTGAGTTCCGATCTCGAGCGGGGCTATGAAGCCGCCCTGCTCATCCAGAGCATCGAGATGGAGCACTACAACGACCGCCCGGTGCGTCCCGAGCTGGAACTGCGGATTCCGCGCGCGGTCCAGGCCCAGGTGCTGCGGCGTTTCCGTGCCGCCATGCAGGTCTGCCGTCAGGCCCGGGAAGCTCTGGCCCCTTACCGGCAGGAGCTGGCCGGCCAGGAACTGCGCCAGTTCCAGCTGATCGAGATGGTCATCAGCCGATACTCCGGGACGCGCAACGAGCTGCCGGCCCTCAGCCGCTCTCCGGAGATGCTCCCCCGCAGCCTGGTGAGCGTGGTCGATCAGGTGCGCCGCCAGCTCGACCCCGATGCGGAGGCGAGTGTGGTGGCCGGATTCCGCCGCCGCCGCGATTCCACCCTGGTGTCCCTGCGGATCCTGCTGCTGTTGATCCTGGTGCCGGTGCTGGTCCAGCAGGTGAGCCGCTCCTACATCGTCTCGCCCCTCGTGGACCGCTTCGCCCCCGACAACGCCTTCCTCACCTACCCCAGGCCCCAGCTGGAGGAGAGGGCCGTCGAGAAACTGCGGGTGTACCAGGCGGAGATCGAGTTCGATGCCCTGCTGAAGGGCAAGGTGATGCCCAGCCGTGAGGAGCTCCAGGCCCAACTGGCCCAACGGGCCCAGATCCTCAAGGAGGAAGCCGACCAGGAGAGCTCCCACGCCATCAAGAACGTCCTGGCGGACGTGTGCGGCTTCATCGGCTTCGTGGTGGTCGGCATCGCCGGTCGTCGCGACATCCAGGTGCTGCGGGGTTTCATCGACGAGCTCGTGTATGGATTGAGCGACAGTGCCAAGGCCTTCGCCATCATCCTGTTCACCGACATCTTCGTGGGATTCCACAGCCCGGAAGGCTGGACCGTGCTCCTCGACGGGGTCGCCAACCATCTGGGACTTCCGGCCGAGGAGAATTTCGTGCTGCTGTTCATTGCCACCTTCCCGGTGGTGCTCGCCACGATCTTCAAGTACTGGATCTTCCGCTATCTCAATCGCGTCTCCCCATCCTCGGTGGCCACCCTGCGCAACATGAACGGTGGCGGCTGAGGTCACCGTCGAGGGCCGGCCCGGCCTCACCCTGGTCAGCGGCCCCTCCAGGGGCGGCAAGAGTCGCTGGGCCGAACATCTGGCCACCCGCAGCGGCCTGGCCGTGATCTACCTGGCCACCGGCCCGCTGCTGCCCGATGACGTCTCCTGGCAGGAGCGGCTGCGCCGACATCGGGAGCGCCGTCCACCCCATTGGCAGTGCCGCGAGGTGGGCGGGGATCTCGCCGAGGGGATCGAGCCTCTGGAGGCCGGCCAGCTTGGTCTGGTGGATTCGCTCGGCACCTGGGTGGCCGCCCATCTCGACCGGCGGCCGGGGGAGTGGCAGCGCCGCAGCCAGGGCCTGATCGACGCCATCACCCGCTGTCGGGCGCCTCTGCTGATCGTCTGTGAGGAGACCGGCTGGGGCGTCGTGCCGCCGACAGCGGCGGGGTCCCGCTTCCGGGATCGGCTGGGGGCGATGCAGGAACGACTGCAGCTCCACAGCGATGCGGCCTGGCTCGTTCTCCAGGGGCGTGCCATCGACCTGCGGGCCGTCAGTCACCCCGTTCCCCCCGCCGCCTGAGAGCCGCACCGGATGCCCCGCATCGTGCTCTACCAGCCCCAGATCCCCCCGAACACCGGCAACGTGGCCCGCACCTGCGCTGCGACCGGATCCGAACTTCATCTGATCGAGCCCCTCGGCTTCTCGATCACCGATCGCCACCTGCGCCGGGCCGGCCTCGACTACTGGCCCTGGGTCTCCCTGCACCGCCATGCCGACCTGGACGGCTTCCAGCAGCATCGCCGGCAGCGGGGCGGTCGTCTGGTCGCCCTGAGCAGTCAGGCGGAAGGCTCCTACACGAACTTCCGCTTCCATTCCGACGATTGGCTCCTCTTCGGCCGGGAGACCGACGGATTACCGAACACCCTGCAGGCGACGGCTGATGCCCGGCTCACCATCCCGATGGCCCATGCCGCCCGCAGCGGCGAGGGTGGCGTGCGAAGCCTCAACCTCTCGGTCGCCGTTGGCATTGTGCTGTTCGAAGCCCAGCGTCAGCTGGGCCATGGCGCTGGCTTGGAGCCCCGAGGGCCGACCCGGTGACCAGGGGGGGTCGGATGGGAAGGTGCCAGCAACAGGTTGCCGCCTCAGGTTCACAGCGCTACTCTCTGCCGGTCCAGCAGATGTTGGCTTCTCTGCCGGATCTTGTCCGATGGATGTGAAATGCATGAAGCCTTTCCGATTGGTTCTTCCTCTTCTTCTCACCACACCGGCCGTCGCGCCGCTCGTGGCCGCTTTCGCCGATGATGCCCCCATCAGCGTTTCCACCGAAACCCTGCTGGCCACCTTGCCCCCTTCCTCCGACAAGGTGTGGGTCAAGGTCCGTCGTCCGGTGTCAATCGAGGAACTCTCCTCGGCCCTTGACCTCGACGAAAGCCGTCTGGCCCAGCTCAATGATGTCGATGAAGACCACCGATTCACCGGTGGTGAATGGCTGGTGGTGCCATCCCTGAACAAGGAGCTTCTTGGTGGCATCGCCTCCCTCGATCCCTCCGCCCTGCGCCAGACGCCGCCTGTCTCCACCCCGCCGCCGGTCGAGAAGGACGGGGTCGTCCGTTTCGGAGACACGGTGCTCAAACTGGCCCAGCGCTACGGCCTCAGCGTGGCCGAACTGGTGCGGCTCAATCCCGGCCTGGAGACGGCCCGCCTCGTGGTGGGCAGCCAGGTTCGGCTGGCCAGGTCCGCCCCCGGCCGATCCAGGCTGCTGCTGGGACTGAAGCCTTCGGTCAGTGGAGGGATCAGCTGGCCCGACATCCCGGAATTCGGCGATCCCCAGCCCCCCTTCAAGAACCGCACCACGGCGCCATCCACCACCTGGATCTGGCCCACCAAGGGGGTCTTCACCTCCGGTTACGGCTGGCGCTGGGGCCGGATGCACAAGGGCATCGATGTCGCCAACAATGTGGGCACTCCGATCATGGCCGCCAAGGAGGGCCAGGTCTCCTTCGCCGGGTGGCACGACGGCGGTTACGGGTATCTGGTCGAGATCGCCCATCCGGACGGCAGCCGAAGCCTCTACGCCCACAACAGTCGCATCCTCGTGAACAAGGGTGAGGAGGTGGCCCAGGGCCAGGTGATCAGCCAGATGGGCAGCACCGGTCGCAGCACCGGTCCCCATCTCCACTTTGAAATCCATCCGCCCGGCAAGGGTGCGATGAATCCCCTGAAGGTCCTCCCCCCGAGGGCCTGAGCCGCTGGGGGGCGAGAAGGTGATCGTTTAGAGTCCCCCTTGATTGGCTCGGTAGCTCAGCTGGTTAGAGCGTGGGATTCATAACCCCAAGGTCGGGAGTTCAAGTCTCCCCCGAGCCATTTTCTGTTCACTGGGCGCCCTTTTTTTCTACCCAGATGGTCTGGAAAGGCATCAGGAACTGACGTCTTTTTTGTCAACTCCCCCGCAGCCGAAGAAGCGCCTCAGCTGGCTCCCGCACAGACTCCGGCCGATGGCCGAGTAGCCCAGGCCACCATCAGCGCATCTCGATGGCGTTGAGGCGCTCTCGGAAGCTGCGCGCGTTGGCCGCTTCCTGACTTTCGGAGCTGATTTCCGTGGTGGCCGCCGGGGTGGGTACAGGCAGGGGAGCCGGCGCAGGGGCGCTCGAGGACGTCTGGATCGGGCGGCGGCTGCGCCCGGAGCCAGTGCCCTGGGACCGGCTCTGGAGGGCGCGAGTGAGGCTCTTGCTGCGGTTGGCGGCTCCCACGGTTTCCCCGTCCTTGGGACGGATCAGGGGGTTGCCTCTGAGTTCGGAACGCAGCTGATTGATCAGGCGGAAATGACCGGTGGTGTTGTATTTACGCAGAACGGTCGGATCCCACCCCATGCTGGCTTGCTTCGCTCGAGATAACCCATCGTAGAGGTCGGTGACACCTCGCTGGCGCCACGCCAGGATCTCCAGCCAGGCCAGCATGGGATCCCTCTCCATTCTCAAGGGTGCGACCCATGACCAGCAGCGGCAGGCTCGTCGGCCTCGAGGCGCCCGATTTCAGCGCCACTGCCATCGTGGACCAGGAGTTCCAGGAGATCTCCCTGCGCCAGTACCGGGGCAGATACGTGGTGCTGTTCTTCTATCCTCTCGACTTCACTTTCGTCTGCCCCACCGAGATCACGGCCTTCAGTGATCGCCACGGTGAATTCGCGCGGCTCGACGCCGACATCCTGGCGGTCTCGGTCGACAGCCCGTTCAGTCATCTGGCCTGGATCCAGACCGAACGCAAGAGCGGCGGGCTCGGTGACATCGCCTATCCGCTGGTCTCGGACCTCACCAAGACGATCGCCCGCTCCTTCCACGTGCTGGACGAGGCGGCCGGCACGGCCCTGAGGGGACTGTTCCTGATCGATCCGGACGGGGTGATCCTGCACAGCACCATCAACGACCCGGCGGTCGGCCGCAGTGTCGATGAAACCCTGAGGGTGCTGCAGGCTTTCCAGCATGTGCAGGCCCATCCCGGCCAGGTCTGCCCCGTCGACTGGACCCCCGGTGCCAGGACCATCCAGCCCGATCCCGCCGGCAGCCGGGCGTACTTCGCCGACCTCCCCTGATGGCCCCCCTCAGCCCAGGGCCGCCTCCAGCAGGCGCCGTCCGTCCAGCCCCCCCGTGGCGGCATCGCAGGCCCGTTCGGGATGGGGCATCAGTCCGAGCACGTTGCCCGCGGAATTCGTGAGACCGGCCACCTCCCCCATCGATCCGTTCGGATTGGCGAGGTAGCGCAGCACCACGCAGCCCTGGTCCTCCAGGGCGTGGAGCTGCCGCTCCTCCACCTGATAGCGGCCCTCACCATGGGCGATCGGCAGGGTGATCCGTTCGCCGGCGTCGTAGCCGGCGAGCCAGCGGCAGGTCCCGGGGCGCACCTCCAAGGGGCTGCTCTGGCAGAGGAAATGGAGATCACGGTTGCGGGTGAGGGCCCCCGGCAGCAGCCCCATCTCGGTGAGCACCTGAAAGCCGTTGCAGATGCCGAGCACCGGGCCGCCGCGGTCGGCGAAGGACCGCACCTCCTGGAGCACGGGCGCGAAGCGGGCGATGGCACCACAGCGCAGATAGTCCCCGTAGCTGAAGCCGCCCGGCAGCACGATGGCGTCGAGACCGGAAAGATCCCGCTCCTCATGCCAGAGGAAGCGCACGGGGATGCCGAGACAGCCCTCCAGGGCCCAGGCCACATCCCGATCGCAGTTCGAGCCGGGAAAAACGACGATGCCGACAGTCATCGATCCGCTCCTCTCAACCGGCTTCGATCAGATCGAGGGTCCAGTCCTCGATGACCGGATTGGCGAGCAGACGGTCGCTGAGCAGTTCGAGCCTGGCCTGGGCGGTGGCCCGGTCGGGGGCCTCCAGATCCAGTTCGATCGCTTTGCCGATCCGCAGTCGCTTCACACCCTCCACCCCGAGCCGGGCGGCGGCGGCCCTGGTGGCCTCCCCGGCGGGATCGAGCACGGAGGGCCTCAGGGACACCTGAACACGGGCGTTGAAGATCGGCACCGGAGCCACGGACGTTTGTTAAATCTTGGCAGCCCGCCTCGCTGCCCCCGTGGGCGACTGACCAACCTGGAGGGCATACCCCTGACCACCGGTTGTGGTGCCCTCCCTTCACCGGTCTCGCCTCGATCCGCTGGGCCGGGTGATGGTGAGCTGGGCCCTGGGGATGGTGCTGGCCTGCATGGGCCTCCAGGCCCATGCCCTCCCCTGGATGGTCTCCCTGGAATGCCGTCTGGCGGAGGGCCCCTGGCAGGCGTGCCAGATGCAGGTGGAACAGGTGGGAGCCCACTGGTTTTTACAGGTGGGCTCCCAGAGAATCGAATTCCGCCACGATGGTCGCGGCAGCGTGACGATGCTCAAGCCCTCCGGTGGCTGGCAACCCGTGAAAAGCCGCTGGCTGGAGGACACCAGTCTCTGCTGGGATGGAGTCTGCGCCAAGGGGGACATCCCTCTCGATTGAGCCGGCGCCCGGCTTTCAGAGCCTGGCGAGCGCCTGCTCGAGGGCGGCGGTGGACCCCTGGGTGGCGAGCAGCACCAGCTCCAGATCGGGGGCGGCTTCGTGCGTGCCGGAGTCTCCCGGACGGGAAGGACCTTCGCGCTCCTCGTACCAGCAGTCGAGGCGGCGGCCCACCGCCTGGATCTGCAGGGGCATCCGCTTGCCCTCCTGGCGCAGGCGTCCCTTGAGCCGCACCACCGGGTGATCGATCAGCAGCCGCTGCAGATCCGCCTGGAGCCGCTGGCGTTCCCAGGTTCCGAAGCGCCGCACCACCAGCGATTCCATCGCCACGTGGGCATGGTCGTGGTGGTCGTGGTCGTGGTCGTCGTGATCGCTGGCATGCGGCTCCTGCCTGCCCGGACCATCGAGCACCAGGGAGGGGTCAATGCGTCCGCGGGCCATGGGCATCACCACCGTTCCGGGCCGCAGTCCGTCCGTCAGACGCGCTTTCACCCGTTCGAGGTCCGCCGGCTCCAACCGGTCCGCCCGGCTGACCAGCACCAGATCGGCGGCGCCGAGCTGGTCGGCGAACAGATCCTCGATGGCGCTGATGTGGTCGAGGCTGGGATCGGCCCGGCGCTGGGCCTCCACCGCCGCGGCGTCTCCCACCACATGGCCGGCGGCCAGAGCCTCGCCATCCACCACCGTGACCACCCCATGCACCCGGGTGCGGTTGCGGATCTCCGGCCAGCCGAAGGCGGCCACCAGCGGTTCGGGCAGGGCCAGCCCGCTCGTTTCAACGACGATGCCATCAAGAGTGTCGGCCCGCTCCAGCAGGCGCGAGATGGTGGGCAGGAATTCGTCCTGCACCGTGCAGCAGAGGCAACCGTTGGCGAGCTCCACCAGCCGGCCTTCGAGCTCCTCCTCGGGGCAGAAGCCACAGGAGGCGATCAGGTCCCCGTCGATGCCCACCTCGCCGAACTCGTTCACCAGCACCGCCAGGCGCAGGCCGCTCTCCAGCAACAGGTGCCGCAGCAGGGTCGTCTTGCCGGCCCCCAGGAAACCCGTCACCACCGTGACCGGAAGTCGCTGCGGAGAGTGGACCGGCATCGGGGCAAGGGGCAACACGGACACCGAACCTAGGGGAGACGGCCCGCCGGATCTCACCGGCAGCCGAGGCTCTCGCTGGTCTCCACGCCCGTGACCGGATGGCGGCCGGAGGCGCGGGCACAGAGAGCCTTCTGCTCGGGAAGGTCGAGCACCGCATCACTGAAATCGGCCCCCTCGATCCTGGCGTCACGGAACTTGCTCTGCATCAGCATGGCGTTTCGCAGCTGGGCGCCGCGCAGATCGGCGCCGTCGAACCGGGTGGCGAAAGCCACCACATTCTCCAGGTCGGCGCCGCGCAGATCGGCCTGGCGCAGGTTGCTGGAATTGAACACCGCTCCGCGCAGGTCCGCCTCCCTCAGATCGAAACCCTCCATGGACGCCTTCAGAAATTCCTGCTGCTGCAGATTGCGTCCCCGCAGGTCGGGATCCAGGTCCTGAAAGGATCGCTGGGCCCGCAGTTCCGGCGCGGTGATCGCCAGGGCCCGACCCACCGGCATCACGCCCCAGAGAAGAACCACCCCCAGCAGGATCCCCAGGAGGCCGGTGAGCCTCCCCGGGAGGCCCCTGCCTGTTCCACGCTCCTGTCGTTGGATTCGAGGCTCCGCCGTTGCACGGGGATTGGAAGCTGGGGGCCATGCCACACCGGTACGCTGCGAGTTCAAGCTATGGCAGGCGAGCGCCTGCCAGCGTCGCCATGAGTCCATCCTGAGCCCGCCATGAGCATGTCCCTGCGGGTGGTGGTCCCTCCCCATCCCCTGATCGGCCACTGGCTCACCCTGCTGCGCGATCACTCCACTCCCTCCCCCCTGTTCGCCACGGCCATGGCGGAGCTGGGCCGCTGGCTCACCTACGAGGCCTTGCGCGACTGGCTGCCCCACCGACGGGTGACGGTCGAGACCTCCCTGGGCCGCAGCGACGGCCAGGTGGTGGATCCGGAGGTGCCCCTGCTGGTGATTCCTGTCCTGCGGGGCGGCCTCGGCCTCTGGCAGGGTGCCCAGTCGGTGCTCCCTTCGGCCCGGGTGGCCCACGTGGGGCTTGAGGCCTGCGGCCCGGATCATCAGCCCCACTGGTTCCTGGATGATCTGCCCGCCACCATCGACCCACGCTGCGGTGTGCTGGTGTTCCTTCCTGCCCTGGCCGGCGGTTCGATGCTGCTGGCCCTGCTCGACCGCCTCCAGAGCCTCGGGGTGGAAGGGCAGCGGTTGCGGGTGATCACCACCCTGGCGGCGGCACCGGGGCTGAAGGCCATCGGCGAACGGCACGGGGATCTCACCCTGTACTGCAGTGGCATCGACGCCGAGGTCGATGCCAGGAACCGCATTGTCCCGGGATTCGGTGAGGTGAGTGAGCGGCTGTACGGAACGACCACCACGACTGCCTAGTGTGGGGTCCTCCCTCTCGGGTTTCCCCCCTCCACGCCTGCAGGTTCATGGCTGATTCCGTTCATGGCTGATTCCAGTGAGCGATCGACCGCCGGTGCCAGCCTGGTCCTGCTGGCTGGAGCGGCTGGTGCGGTGCTGGGGGCCGCCGGACTGGCCGTCTGGTTACTGCGCCGTGCCGAACGCCAGCGCTATGGCCAGCGCCAGCTGCGCATGCTTCGCGTCTCCCGTCTGGCGGACGGGGTGGAGGAGGCACCGGTGAACAGCGACCAGCTGCACGATCGCGTCCGCCAGCTCAACCGGGCGATCGACGACGTGCGCCGGCAGCTCGAGCAGCTTCAACCCCAGGGTTGATGCTGCCTCCTCAGTAAGTTGCTGGATTCCCGTCCATCGCAGGCCATGTTGCGTTCCGCCGCCATCACCCAGGGGCTCCAACGCTCTCCCAATCGGGCCATGCTGCGGGCGGTCGGCTTCGGTGACGACGATTTCGGCAAGCCGATCATCGGCATCGCCAACGGTTACAGCACCATCACCCCCTGCAACATCGGCCTCAACGACCTGGCACGCCGGGCGGAGGAATCCACCCACAGGGCCGGTGCCATGCCCCAGATGTTCGGCACCATCACCGTCAGCGACGGCATCTCGATGGGCACCGAGGGCATGAAGTATTCACTGGTGTCCCGCGAGGTGATCGCCGACAGCATCGAAACCGCCTGCAATGCCCAGAGCATGGATGGGCTGCTGGCCATCGGCGGCTGCGACAAGAACATGCCCGGCGCCATGCTCGCCATGGCACGGATGAACATTCCGGCGATCTTCGTCTACGGCGGCACGATCAAACCGGGCCGTCTCGGAGCCTGTGACCTCACCGTGGTGAGCGCCTTCGAGGCGGTGGGGCAGTTCTCCGGCGGTCGCATCGATGCGGAGGAGCTGCTGGCCATCGAGAAGAACGCCTGTCCCGGCGCCGGCAGCTGCGGGGGAATGTTCACCGCCAACACGATGAGCTCCGCCTTCGAGGCGATGGGACTGAGCCTGCCGGGCAGCTCCACCATGGCGGCCGAGGATCCGGAGAAGGCCGAGAGCGCCGCACGCTCGGCCGAGGTGCTGGTCCGGGCCATCGAGGCGAACATCCTCCCCAGGGATCTGATCACCCGCGAGTCGATCGAGAATGCCGTCAGCGTGATCATGGCCGTGGGGGGATCCACCAACTCGGTGCTCCACCTGCTGGCGATCGCGCGCACCGCCGGGGTGTCGTTCAGCATCGACGACTTCGAGACCATCCGTCAGCGGGTACCCGTGATCTGCGATCTCAAGCCGAGCGGTCGCTTCGTCACGGTGGATCTGCACCGGGCCGGCGGGATCCCCCAGGTGATGAAACTGCTCCTGGACGCCGGCCTCCTCCATGGCGACTGCGGCACGATCGAAGGCCTCACCCTGCGGGAGGTGCTGGCGGACATTCCTTCGGAACCACCCGCCGGCCAGGAGGTGATCCGACCCCTCTCCCATCCCCTCTATGCCAAGGGGCATCTGGCGATCCTCAAGGGCAACCTGGCCGAGGAAGGGGCGGTGGCCAAGATCAGCGGCGTGAAGACCCCGGTGCTCACGGGCCCCGCCAGGGTGTTCGACAGCGAGGAAAGCGCCCTGGCGGCCATCCTGGCCGGATCCGTCCACGCCGGGGACGTGGTGGTGGTTCGCTACGAAGGGCCGGTGGGAGGCCCCGGGATGCGTGAGATGCTCTCCCCCACCGCGGCGATCGTGGGCCAGGGCCTGGGGGAAACGGTCGCCCTGATCACCGATGGCCGCTTCAGTGGCGGCTCCTATGGCATGGTCGTGGGGCATGTGGCCCCCGAGGCCGCGGTCGGCGGCACCATCGCCCTGGTCCAGGAAGGGGACAGCATCACGGTCGATGCCCACCAGCGGCTGATCCAGCTGAACGTGGAGGATGCCGAACTGCAGCGGCGCCGGGCCACCTGGGTCGCTCCGACGCCGAGGTATCGCACCGGTGTACTGGGCAAGTATGCCCGCCTGGTGAGCAGCAGCAGCCTGGGGGCCGTGACCGACCAGCCCGAGCTTCAGTCCGATCCGTACGCCGGATAAAGGGATTTTCAGAAACGTGCAAGCTGCTCAGCCTGATGCAGACCCGCACCGAACCTGCGGACTCGCCGCTGCTGATCACTGCACCCCGAATCGCTGTCCCGGTATGGGAATCGAGACCGATGCGGGCACCGGAATGCGTTCTTTGTCACAGCCGTTCGACAGAACTACGCCCTCGTCGTATGAGGGGTCTGTGAGATGGAGATGAACCCATGCGAAGCCATGCCACTCCGGGGCCTTTTCTCCGGCCCGTACGCGTCACGATCACGACTTCCCCACCATGCCTATGAGGCCCTGGTGGACCGCAGCAACAAGCAGGGACGCTCCCTCTCCAATCTGGCCGCCTTCCTGCTGGAATCTTCCCTCGAGATGGTCGATTCCAAGCAGACGCGGATCGAGTGATCCTGAGGGCGCAAGAGACTGCTTTGGTTCCCTCTCTTTGATGTACGTTTCCTTTCGATTCTGACCAAATCCTTCGGCACGTCTTCAATCCTCTGGAGGGAGACCCCGATCCATCGCCATGTCTCTGGAGATGGAAGCGCGTGACTCTCTCAGCAGCTGGGATGGTTTCACATGGAACCGTTGCTGGAAATCCACGCTGAACAGGCCGAGGGAGCGATAGCCGCATTCACGCGATATGCTTCCTACGTTGTCGCTGAGGCGTGGATTCTCCAGGCGCTGCCTGGCTTTGTCGAGGCGCTGATTGCGGATCCACTGGGTGGCGGTGCACCCCATTCTCTCCACGAAGGCATACTGCAGGGCCCGACGGGAGTAGTGGCTTCTCGACTCCAGCAGCGTCAGCGTGATCGGCTCGGCAAGATTCTGCTTGATGTAATCGATCAGCTCATCGAAGGCATCGCGACCCTGGCGCTGGCGCTGCAGAAGGCGATCAAGATTGTTCTCCTCCCGCAGTTCCGGCAGCAGCATGGCCGCCATCAACCGATAGATCTGATCATCCAGTTGCAGCCGATCGAGGAGCCCCTGGCCGTAGCCGGAGAGCTGAGCGGCCATGGCCATCACCTGGCGCAAGGCCACCTGCAGCGATGGGGCGGCTGGACCACTGGGCTGGCTCCAGCCATGGGCCTGCTCCAGGATCTGATTCCAGCCGCCGGGCTTCTGATTCAGGCCTCCCATGGTCATGGCGGTGTGCAGCAGACGTTCCTTGGAGAGGGGGAACGCCACGGCGGAGGACAGCGTACTTTCCATCGAAAAGGCGTCGCTGGCCATGAGCAAGCAACTGTTGTTGCGGCAACGCCAGGTGCGCGAACCCTGGCGAAGACGCTGTTCTCCGCCATAACCGATCAACGCCAGGAGCAGGCGCTGCTCGGAAAAAGAGATCCGCATGGGCTTCGCGGTCCAGGCGGTGGCGACAATGCTTCCCAGGCTGAGATTGGCCCCGTAGAACCACCAGGCCGGATCCTTGTCCAGGGAGATGAAGTCAACGAGTGGAAGGCTTTCACGAATCAACTCCGCGCTCCCCTCAAGATCTTCAATCAAACGCAGATTGCGAAGAAAAGGATTAGGAAATCCAGCAGCTTCAGCATGCTGAAAGACAGGGGCTGCTGAGCCGTTTGACATCTGCTTCCCATCCACCAGTGTTGCTTGATGCCTCACTGGCCTGAACAGATCTTAGTCATCTCCTCGTCATCACAGGGGTCTGCGATGAACGTCCAACGCCCCAGCACTTTTTCATCGTAACCCAAAGCTTTCCGCCGATTTTCAGAATCGAATCTGGTGACATTTCTACATGATTTCTGTGTTGAGTGGAAATACTCAGGCCTTGGAGGCAGTTCCTTCTCCCATCTGCGGCAGATGGACGCTTCATCCGCTTCACCGCCGCAGCCATCGGAGTGCCCTGCACCAGGGCAAACAACCCTGGGCAGCCATCGGGGACGTTTCCGGGCGGTGCCTCCTAGGGTGATCTCCGGCTCAGACTTGCATCCATGGAACAGGGAGCGTCCAGCGAGGAACACTCCCTTCCCGGCCCCTCCACAGGGACTTCCGCCTCCGGAGCGGAGCGGGACGACCTTCCCCGCCATGGCGATCTGGCCCATCTGGTGGCCATCGGCGCCTCCGCCGGAGGACTGGAAGCCCTGCAGGCGTTCGTGGCCAGCCTGAACCCCTGCGGCAATGTGGCCTACGTGGTGGCCCAGCACCTGTCCCCGGATCACCCCAGCCTCATGGTCGATCTGCTCGCCCGAGCCACGACCCTGGAGGTGCTCACTGCCCTGGATGGGGCTGAAGTGCGCCCTGACACCATCAGCGTCGCTCCTCCCAACCACGACATCCACGTGAGGGGAAGCCGGCTGCAGGTGGTCGATCCCGCCCCCCGCTTCGGCCCCAGCCCCTGCATCGATCTGCTGTTCGAGTCCATCGCCGAGCACTGGGCCGATCGGGGAGTGGCCGTGGTGCTCTCGGGCACCGGTTCCGACGGCGCCAGGGGTCTGCGGGCCGTCCGTGCCGCCGGTGGGCTCACCATCGCCCAGACACCGGAGAGCGCCCGGTTTGAAGGCATGCCCTCCGCCGCCATCGCCCTGGGCGGAGCCGACCTCGTCCTCGATCCCGCTGACATCGGCCTGCGCCTGGCCGAATTGATGCGATCCGGTGGCGACTGGTTGGGACGCAGCCTTCCTGACCCGGAGCCCGTGAACATCTGCAGTGTCATGGGCGAGCTGAAGCACAACACCGGCATCGATTTCTCCCAGTACAAGGGGTCGACCCTGCGCCGGCAACTGCAGCGCCGGATGGCGATCCGCCAGGTCGCCAGCGTCGAGGACTATCTGCAGTTGATGGCCGCCGATGCCAACGAGTCCTCCGCCCTCGTGCAGAACCTGCTGGTGACGGTCACCTCCTTCTTCCGGGACCCGGAACCCTTTCAGGCCCTCGGCGAACTGCTGCGGGCCTACGTGAGCCAGCACCCCCGCAAGGATCGACTCAGGGTCTGGGTGCCTGGCTGCGCCACCGGCGAAGAGGTGTACTCGATCGGGATGCTCATCAGTGAGGCCCTCGGCCATCCGGTGGATCTGGCCAACCACCTGAAGATCTTCGGTACCGATCTCGATGAGGAAAGTCTGGCCGTGGCTCGCCGGGCCATCTATCCAGCCGCCGCTGCGATGGCGATTCCGGATTCCTTGCGCGTTCGCTTTGTGATTCCTCACAACAGCGAGGTGGAGATCAGCGAAGCCCTGCGCAACTGCGTGGTTTTCGCACGCCACAACGTGGGTGAAGATCCCCCTTTTCCGCGGCTGGATCTCATCTCCTGCCGCAACACGCTCATCTATTTCACCCCTCCCCTGCAGGAGCGGGTGCTGAGTCTGTTCCGTTTCGGCCTGCTGCCCGCCGGGCTGCTCTTCCTGGGCCATTCCGAGTCGCTCGGTAGCCACTCGCCGGGATTCGGGGTGGCCGATTCCGAGCACCGTATTTTCTTCCGCACCGCGGAACGTCTGCCCCCCAGGAACGCCTCCTTCAGCGTCTCCCCCCAGCGTCAGCCAACCCTCAACCATCCGGTGGGACGGGTTTCGATCCTGCGTGAAACCGTCCCCGAGCAGCACATCGCCACCCTCGAGGCCCTGGTCCGCAGCAGCTGTCCCCCCTGCGTGGTGCTGGATGAGAACCACGAGCTGGTGGAAGTGATCGGCGATGTGAGCCCCTACTGCCGTCTTCCGGAGGGCCGGATCTCCAGTGCCGCCACCACCTTCCTGCTCCCGGATCTGCAGGCGGAGGCCCGCACCCTGCTCCTGATGGTCAGAGCCGACGGGCTGCCGATCCGCAGCCGGCTGCTGCATCTGCAGGATCTGGACCTCCGGGTTCGGCTGGAAGCCCGGCCCCTGAGGGTCATCGACCGTGTCCTCACGGTGCTGACCTTCCTCTCGGAGGACAGTGCCGCTGCCGGGAAACCGACCACCATCAACCCCGAAGGACGTGATCCGGACTTCGATCGGGAGATCGCTCGGCTGGAGAACGAGCTGCTCAGCAGTCAGGATTCACTCCGGCGCTCCCTGGCCGACCTGGAGTCCGCCAACGAGGAGCTCGAAGCCTCCGCAGAAGAACTGCAGGCTTCGTCGGAGGAACTCCAGTCCTCCAACGAGGAACTGGAATCCTCCAACGAGGAGCTGCACGCCACCAACGAGGAACTGGCCACCCTCAATCAGCAGCTGCGGACCAGGAGCGAGGAGCTGCAGTTGCTCACCACCGACCTGGAGAACATCCAGAATTCCCTCAACCAGGGCATGGTGATCGTCGACCGGGATCTGCGGATCACCCGCTACACCCCCCTGGCAGTGAGGGTCTTTGCCCTGGTGGACGGCGACATCGGCCAGCCCCTGCTCAACGTTCCCACCACGGTGTCCCTGCCGGGTCTGCGGACCGCCCTCGGGGAGGTCCTCGCCGGATCCCCCCGGCGCAGCATCGAGGCTCTGAGCGAAGACGTGGCTTACATGGCCCAGGTGCTTCCCTACATGGAGCGGGAAGGCCAGAGGCTCGGGGCGATCATCACCCTCACCGATGTGTCCGAACTGGTGGCGCTGCGTCGCGCCGCCGAGGCCTCCCTCGGGGAGTTCTCCAGTCTCACCGATGCCCTGGGCGAGGCCGTCTGGAAGCGGGACCACAGCATGCGACAGCTCCTCTACGCCAGTCGGCGCTTCCTCCCCCTGACAGGCTGGAGCCCGGCCGAACTGGTGGCCCGTCCCGACCTGCTCGACGAGGCCATCGACGCCGACGACCGGGACAGGGTGTGGGCCTCCCGTGATCTGCACCGAGACGGCTGGTCTATGCAGTACCGGATCACCACCCGGGAAGGCCAGCACCGCTGGGTGCTCGAGACCGCCAAGGTGCTCGACGATGAGCTGGGGCGCTACGTGGTGGGCACCCTTTCCGACGTGACAGCCCAGCGCAGGGCGGAGGAGCATGGCCGTGATCTCGCCCACCTCTTCGAAACGCTGATCAGCAGCCCCAGCTTCGCCCTGGCCGTCATCGACGGGGGCGGCCGCGTGGTGATGGTCAACGGCACCCTCTGCCAGCTGATCGGTTTCGAGAAGGAGACCCTGGTGGGCTCCCCCCTCTCCCTGTTCTGTGACCTGCCGGAGGGGGTGGTCCCCCCGGCCGGCGAGCGACCGCCGACGGGGATCTCTCCAGCCCTGGAGAGCCTCATGCTGCGCCATCGGGATGGCAGCCAGATGAACCGTCCTGCGGAGGTGTGGCCCCTTCCCTCATCGATGGAGCTGGGATCGGTGTTGCTCGTGTTTCCGTCGTTGGCTCCCGCAGCTCCAGGGGGTCAGCCAGCCCCGCCTCAGTCCTGATCAGGACGCAACAGGCTCTTCAGGCGTCGCGCCAGGGCCTCCAGGGGCAGACCATCATCGGGGCAGGCACGCCGCAGACCGGTGTCGCCGTCCATCCATACCGGATGGTTCCCGTGCCACAGCAAGGGGCGTTCCTCCTGCTGCCGCCAGCTGAGGGTGAGGTTGAAAGCGTCTCCGCTGCGGTAGATCTCCAGCTCCAGATCCTCCTGAGGAGCCCGTTCCCCCTCGGGTGTGCGGACTTCGAGCCTGAGGCAGAGATCCAGGTCCTTCAGGGCCAGGGTCTCCAGGGGCTCCGCACGGGCGGGGTCGAGCACCACCGCATGGCGCAGGGGCTTGCGGCAGAGGTCGGCGGCGGCCGCCACCAGCCGGCTCAGATCGGTGTTGGCATTGCCGATGGGGGATTCAGGCCACGGCATGGATCGCCATCACCTCCAGGATGAGGGGGCCGGCGCGGAAGCCTGGATTCGGAGCTCCGTCGTCGCCGAATTTCGAATGCAGGATCTGCAGCCGGGTGATGCGCCGGGGATCGAAGCGCAGGGGCAGACCGAGGGGCAGGGTCTCGACAGGCTTTGCCCGGATCGAGGCACGAAGCTGGTGGAAGGGGATGCGAACCCGGCAGGGTCCGTCGACGGCGGTGGCGAAGTTGGCGACCCAGCGAACCCCCCCAGGGATCAGCTCAGTGAGACCGGCCACCCCATCGGCGCAGGCCACGGCCAGCTTGTAATGACGGCCATCGCCCTGCAGATCGAGTTCGAAGGCAGCCTGGCCTGAGAGGTCCAGGGGCGGGGAGAACACCGGCGAGCGGCAGCTGACGAAGCCGCCGCCGGTTTCGACCACCTCCGCCTCCAGGCGCAGCCCGCGGCTGGTGACGCTGCAGCGTCCCGAGCTGCGGCCCCCCATCACCGTGTCGTTGAGGGCATGCCAGCCACTGAACCCATCCCCGGCCACCACCTGCATGGCGATTCAGGCGGGGGGGAGATCGGCGGCGGCGGCGGAATCGGCCAGGATGACCACCTCGCTGGAGGGCCGCACCAGCCGGGCCGGGGTGCGCTCGGCGGGCTCGGAGGGATCCAGCAGGCGGGCGAGAGCCTGGCGTTTGCCGACGCCGCTCACCAGGAAGATCACCCGGCGGGCGGCCGAGAGCACCGGAGCGGTGAGGGTGATGCGGGGCAGGCCCTTGCCCTCGCCGATGGTGACGCTGCGATCCCTCACCAGGGGGGCCGCCGTGCCGGGAAAGAGAGAGGCGGTGTGGCCATCGTCGCCGAGACCGAGCAGCAGCACGTCGAAGCAGGGCAGGGGACCGGGACAGAGGGCTGCCAGCTCTTTGGCATAGGCCGTGGCGCTGGCCTCCGGTGTGGGACGGTCGGTGGGCACCGGATGAAAGCGGGCCCGGCTGGCCGGCGCCTGGGCCAGCAGGGTCTCCCGCAGCATGCGGGCGTTGCTGGAGGGGTCGTCGGCAGGCACCCAGCGCTCATCACCGAGCAGGACGTCGACCCGCTCCCAGGGCAGATGCTCATTGCCCAGTCGGCCGTAGGCCGCTCTGGGGGTTTCGCCCCCGGCCAGGGCGATCTGGGCCCGGTCCCGTTGCGCCAGAGCCAGATCGATGCCCGAGGCCACCTGTTCGGCGGCCTGGCGGGCCAGATCCTCCGGGCTGGCGGCGACGATCAGGTGATAGCGGGTGGAGGGGTCCGTCAAGTGAGCCATTCGGTATGGAACGCGCCCGGACGATCCGTGCGCTCATAAGTATGGGAGCCGAAGCAGTCGCGCATGGCCTGCACCAGATTCTGGGGCAGACGGCCGGTGCGGTAGCTGTCGATGTAATCCAGGGTGCTGCTGAGGCAGGGCACGGGAATTCCCGCCAGGGCGGCCCCGGCCACCACCTGCCGCAGGCCGTCGAGCCGCTGGTTCACCTGGGCGGCGAACCAGGGATCCAGCATCAGGTTGGGGAGGGAGGGATCGGCGGCGTAGGCGTCCTGGATGCGCTGCAGCAGGCGGGCCCGGATGATGCAGCCCCCCTTCCAGATCTGGCCGATGGCGGAGAAATCCAGGTGGTAGTCGTGCAGCTTGGAGGCCTCCTGCAGCAGGGCCATCCCCTGGCCGTAGCTGGCGATGCACGCCAGGATGCAGGCATCCCGCAGCGGCACCATCCCGGTGGCGGGCTCCCCCAGGGAGAAGCTGTGAGGTGCGGGGCCGGCGAGCACGGATTCGGCCGCCATGCGTTCGCCGCGCAGGGAGCTCAGCACCCGGGCATTGAGGGCGGCGTAGATGGTGGGGACGGGAACCCCCATCTCCAGGGCGCTCACCACGGTCCAGAGACCGGTGCCCTTCTGGCCGGCCGCATCCACGATCAGTTCCACCAGATCACCGCCGGTCTCGGGATCCTTGGTGCGCAGGCACACCTCGGTGATCTCCACCAGGAAGGAGGCGAGTTCCTCGGTCTGGTTCCAGCCCCCCAGCACATCGGCCATGGCGTCGCCGTCCATGCCGCCGATCCGCTTCATGAGGTCGTAGGCCTCGGCCAGGATCTGCTCGATGCCGTACTCGATGCCGTTGTGGACGGTCTTGACGAAGTGGCCGGCACCGCCTGGGCCGATGTAGGTGACGCACGGGCCGTCCTCCACCTGGGCGGCCATCTTGCGGACCAGCCCCTCGATGGCGTCGTAGGCGGAACGTGTGCCCCCGGGCATCATGCTCGGCCCCTCCAGGGCCCCCTTGGCGCCACCGGAGACGCCCATGCCGATGTAGCCGAAGCTCTTGCTCTCCAGCTCCGCCACCCGTCGCTCGGTGTCGGTGTAGAGGGAGTTGCCGCCGTCGATCAGCAGGTCCCCTTCCTCCAGGAGCGGGGAGATGCTGGCGATGGTGGCGTCCACCGGATCGCCCGCCTTGACCATCATCAGGATGCGGCGGGGCCGCTCCAGGGCGGCCACGAACTCAGGCAGGGTCGCTACTCCCACGATGTCCTTGCCGGCGCCGCGACCGGCCAGGAACTCCTCGGTCTTGGCGTAGGTGCGGTTGTAGACGACGCTCGAGAAACCGTTCCTCTCGGCGTTGAGGACCAGATTCTCACCCATGACCCCGAGGCCGATGAGTCCGAAATGCGCCTTGCTCATGGGGCCGTTGTTCCGTTGGATCTCGTTGGCAGTGTGGCCAGCGGTCGGCGGACCGACGGTCTCCGGCAGGGGGATGTCAGCAACTGCTGGCCCAGAACCCGCCGGAGGCCAGCTCAGATCACGGTGCCGTCGGCGATCGTGCCGTTCTTCACCACCACCACGATGCCGTTGCGGATGTAGAAATTGAGCTCGGGGCGGTCGGCCTCCTCCACCCGGTCCTTGTTGACGATCGTGACGTCCCGTCCGATCCGGACGTTCTTGTCGAGAATGGCCCCCTTCACCGTGGTGCCCCGGCCCACTCCCATGGGCGTGCCGCCCCGCTCACGCAGCACCAGCCGCTCCTCGGAGGACTCGAAGAAGTCGGCGCCCATCACCAACGTGTCCTGGAGCACCACCTCGTCCTCGACGCGGGACCGCTGGCCAAGCACGCAGTGGTGGATGCTGCAGGCCTTGAGCAGGGAACCCTCACCGATGATCGACTGGGTGACCTGGGCATCCTGCAGCTTGCTGGGGGGCAGATAGCGGGGCCGGGTATAGATGGGGAACTTCTCGTCGTAGAAGGAGAAGGCCGGGTTGGGCTGATCGGTGAGGGCCAGGTTGGCCTCATAAAATGCCCCTATCGTACCGATGTCCTCCCAGTAGTCGTCGAAGAGATAGGTCTGGAGATTGTTGCCCTCTGCCAGGGAGGTGGGGATGATCTCCTTGCCGAAGTCGGTAGCCTCCGGATGGGTTGCCAGCAGGTTGAAGAGGGTGCTGCGGTTGAAGACGTAAATGCCCATCGACGCCAGATAAGGCCGCTTGGCCGCCTCCTCGGCCGACAATCCCAGGGATTCCGTGTCCACCTTCATCGCTTCGAGGGCCGCACCCTTGGGCTTCTCGCTGAACTCCAGGATGCGGCCATCGGCCGATGAGCGCATCAGGCCGAAACCCTCTGCCTGGCCGGCATCCACAGGCAGGGCACCGACGGAGAGTTCGGCACCGGAATCGATGTGATGCTGGACAAACTTGCTGTAGTCCATCCGGTAGAGCTGGTCACCGGAGAGGATCAGGTAGTGGTCCACATCCCACTCCTGAAAAAGCCACTGGTATTTCCGTACCGCATCGGCGGTGCCTTCGAACCAGCTGGGGCTGTCCGGGGTCTGCTGGGCGGCGAGCACCTCGACGAATCCCTGGCCGAATCCTGCTGAGAGGTTGTAGCTCATCGTCAGGTGACGGTTGAGCGAAGCGCTGTTGAACTGGGTCAGCACGTAGATCTTGTTGATCTCCGAGTTGATGCAGTTGCTGATGGGGATATCGATCAGGCGGTACTTACCTGCCAGAGGCACGGCGGGTTTGGCCCGCATCTTGGTGAGCGGGTAGAGGCGCGTTCCCGCCCCCCCTCCAAGGATGATCGCCAGAACGCGTTTCATGAGCCCGATCCTCCGTCCATGGCTGCCCAGACCGTACTGGAGGGCGGTGACGCTGAACGAGCAGTGGTGGCAGGTCGGTTCATGTTCCGTTGCAGTGGTTGGGGTTGGAGGCGGGAAAGTGTGATCGGAGCTGCAGGAGCTTCAGGTCGCCGGTGGATCGTCGTGAAGCTCGAAGAGGTCCTGCATCACCCGCATGGCGGCCAGGCGCTGCTGGCGGGGCTGGGGCGCTCGCAGCCGGGTGACCGGTGTGTGGAGGACCTTGTTGATGATCCCCTTGCTGAGGGCCTCCACCACCTTCCGCTCCCGGGCGGAGAGGTCGGGGCCCATGCGACTCAGGGCCTTCTGGAGTTCCTGCTCACGGATGTCCTCCAGCTCCATGCGCAGACGGTTGACCAGGGGCACCGCCTCGAGGCCGTCCCACCACTCCAGGAAGAGGCGTGATTCCTCGGCCAGAAGCCCTTCGGCCTCGGCGGCCATCTCCCTTCGAGCCTCCTGGTTGCGGGCCACCACTTCCTGAAGGTCGTCGACGTCGAAACTCTCCACCCCCTGGAGGCTGGCTGCATCCGCGCTGATGTTGCGAGGCACTCCGATGTCGATGAGCATCAGGCTGGAGCGACGGTTCAGCCCCTCCAGCCTCTGCGCCGTGATGATCGGTTCCTCGGTACCGGTGCTGGTGAAGACCAGTGAGCAGGTGCTCAGGCAGTGATCCAGATCCTCCAGTGGCCGGCATTGCACCGGCAGGGTGGGGAAGTCGGCCGCCAGGGCCTCGGCCCGGGCGACGGTGCGGTTGAGCAGCACCACCCCGCGGCACCCCTTGGACAACAGGTGCTGGAGCAGCAGCCGGGCCATCCGGCCGGCCCCCACCACCGCCACCTGCTCCTGGTCGAGGGGCACCAGCTCATCCTGACCGCGGGCCTGCCCCACCTTGAGCTGGGCCAGCTCCACCGCCGCGGAGCTGATCGACACCGCGCCGGTGCCGAGGTTGGTCTCGGTACGCACCCGCTTGCCGGTGCTCACCGCCTGGTTCAGAAGCCGGTTGAGGATCGGGCCGACGGAACGGTGTTCCTGACCCAGCCTCACCATCTTCTTGACCTGGGAGAGGATCTGGCCCTCTCCGAGCACCAGGCTGTCGAGGCCGGCTGCCACCCGCAGCAGATGGCCCACCGCCTCCTCGTGGTGGTAGGTGAACAGGTGGGGGCGCAACTCCTCCACCGCCAGACCGGAGTGCTGGCTGAGGAAATCCCCGACGGCACTGATGCCCTGATCGGGATGGCGCAGGAGGGTGTAGATCTCCAGCCGGTTGCAGGTGCTCAGGATCGAAGCCTCGATCACCTGCTCATCCGCCCGCAGCCTCTGGAGGGAATCCTCCATGGTCTGCTCGGGGATGCTCAGACGCTCGCGGATTTCCACCGGAGCCGTGCGATGGCTGAGACCGACGACGGCGATATGCATGGAGACGGGCTCGGAGGAGGTCCGGACGCTGGTGGATTCAGCGAAGGGCGATGCTCTTGGCTCCTTCCTTGATATGCACCGTATCGGTGAACCGGGCGCTGCGGTCGAGGGAGCTGATGATCAGGCTGCTGGTGCGGGTGCAGTCGCGCTCGAACACCACCCCCTTGAACAGCAGGCCAGGCGTGATGCCGCTGCCGGCGAAGACGACGTTCTCACCAGAGGCCAGTTCCTCGGCCTCATAGACCTTGTCGACGTCGGTGATGCCCATCTCGTTGAGCCGGGCGATGTTGCCCTCCTTGGTGTAGTCCGCCCACTCCGATGTCTGGGCGATGGCCGGGTCGTAGACCAGCTGGCCCTGGAAATGGCCTCCGAGGCAGCGCAGAGCGGCGGCGGAGATCACGCCTTCGGGTGCGGCGCCAATGCCCATCAGGCAGTGGGTGCCGGTGCCGGCGAAGCCGCAGGCGATCGCGGCCTGCACATCCCCGTCGCTGATGGGCTTGACCCGGGCACCTGTGGCACGGATCTCGGCAATCAGACTCTTGTGCCGGGCCCGGTCCATCACCACGATCACCAGATCGCTGGCGGGAACCCCCAGACACTCACTGAGAATGGCGATGTTCTCAGTGGCGCTCTTGCGGATGTCCACCTTGCCCTTTGCCGACGGGGGCGCCGCCAGCTTCTTCATGTAGAAGTCCGGGGCATAGAAGAGACCGCCGCGGTCGCTGGCGGCCAGCACGGCCATCGAACCGTCCTGGGCATTGGCGCAGAGGTTGGTGCCCTCGCAGGGATCCACCGCGAAATCGACACCCGGTCCGGTGCCGCTGCCCACTTCCTCACCGATGTAGAGCATGGGGGCTTCGTCCCGCTCCCCTTCGCCGATCACGATGCGTCCCTGCATGGCGATGCTGCCCATGCGGTGGCGCATCGCCTCGACAGCCGCAGCATCGGCTTCGTCCTTCTTGCCGAGCCCGGTGAGGTGGGCGGAGGCGATGGCGGCCTGCTCGACGACTTCGAGCAGTTCCTGGATGAGAGTGCGATCCACAGCGGTCCGGCAAGGGAAGGGGCCTCAAGGAGGGGCCGGCACGCCGGAGGCGGACCGCAGGCGAAGCGGGGAAGGATCCAGCCGCTGCAAGGCCTCTCGGAATTGAAGCGGGGTCATCGTATCAGCGCGCCTGGGAGCCCCAGGAGGGCTGCTCCTTACAATCGACTGATTCTTCCGTTGCGGTGGCCGTCCATGAGCACCAAGCCCCTGGTGATCTCCCCCTCGATCCTTTCGGCCGATTTCTCCCGCCTGGGTGACGACGTCCGCGCCGTGGACGCGGCGGGTGCCGACTGGATCCACGTGGACGTGATGGACGGCCGCTTCGTGCCCAACATCACCATCGGCCCCCTGATCGTCGAAGCCCTGCGACCGGTGACAGCCAAGCCCCTGGACGTTCACCTGATGATCGTCGAGCCGGAGAAGTACGTGGCCGATTTCGCCAAGGCCGGCGCCGACATCATCAGCGTGCAGGTGGAAGCCTGCCCCCATCTGCACCGCAACCTGAGCCAGATCAAGGACCTCGGCAAGATGGCCGGCGCTGTGCTCAACCCCAGCACGCCGCTGGACACCCTCGACTACTGCCTGGAGCTGTGCGATCTGGTCCTGATCATGAGCGTCAACCCCGGTTTCGGCGGCCAGAGCTTCATCCCTTCCCAGGTGGAGAAGATCCGTCAGCTGCGCCGCCTCTGCGACGAGCGGGGCCTGGATCCCTGGATCGAGGTGGACGGCGGCGTCAAAGGCAGCAACGCCTGGCAGGTGATCGAAGCAGGCGCGAACGCCATCGTCAGCGGCTCCGGCGTCTTCGGCCACGCCGACTACGCCGAAGCGATCACCGGCATCCGCAACAGCCGTCGCCCCGAGCCGGTCCTGGTGTGAAACCGGTGGTTGGGGGTTAAAAGCCTCGCTGCGGACAACGCGGCGAGCTGCAGCTTTCGCAGGAGAGCAGCCATTCAAACCATGTAACCCTTTCTTCGCCGTATGGGAGGGTCATGGCGAACAACAAAGAAGCGATGGCACCGGCGGAGGGCCAAGTCTCCGGAATCTCCGATCGAACCTCGTGGACTCAAGCGTGATTCTGCATTGATTCTCAGTTTTCCTTCAGAAAAGTTATCAGCCCCGCCCAGCTGAACGTCAGCCTGTGTAGATCTGTGTGGCTTGCAGTGGTCATGATAGCCCCGTGGTACCCCTTGGTCCATCGTCTCAGCGCACGACTGGGGTCTACGTCAAAATGAAGAAGTTTCCGATGGTCGTCTTTATCATCGGATCGTTCCTGGTGGGTGATCGAGCGGCAGCGAAGGTCTCCGTTCTGCACAAACTGATCGTCTTCGGAGACAGCCTGAGCGATACGGGAAACAGCAGAATCGTGACCGAAGCTTATGGCCAGACGAGAATCCCTCAAGCAACGCCCGCATGCTGCGGGAGACCCGGCTGGTTCTCCATCCTCATGCCCACCTCATTCTCCTACGACATGGGTCGCTGTTCCAACGGGCCCGTGGCGCCTGAATACCGCTGGGAGGCCTTCAACCAAGGCAGTCTAGGCCCGCAAGCTTCGTTGATCGGAGGGACAAACTCTGCCATCACCGGATCCACCACGGGGCTGGAGAATTTCAACAGCATCAGTCCTGGAGTCCTGTCTGACTTCCAGCCTGCCTACGATCAGCTCGGAGCTTCTTGGCCGTGTCAGGAATTCGTATGCGCTGCACCTGGCTTTGATCCAGCCACATCCCTGTTCATGGTGTGGCTGTTCCCAAATGATCTGCTGTACTGGTTCAGTTCAGGATTCATGGCCCCTGGCACCGTGATCGGCGCAGGCGGCACGATCGGGAGCGTGAGCAGCCTGATCACCAATGGGATCGACAACATCGCAACCACCATCGGAACGCTGGCCTCCTTCGCGGCCACCCAGATTCTGGTGCCCAACATGCCTGATCTGAGTCTCACAACTCTCTTTCTGGAAGCACCGGAGGTGCTGCAAGCCAGGGCTGCCTAAAGGTACGATCAGGCCGAGCTCGCTCGACTGGCCACGCCGCCCAGCGCGAGCATGCCTTGGATGTCGTAGGCGAGCTCTCGGAACCCTTGCCGGATCGAGCGGTAACCGCCGCGCCGCAGCAGGTTCATCACGATGGTTCGCAGGAAGGCGAACACCGGCGCCCCGGTTCGGTTGGCGTAGCGCTGCGCGTCCTCACCCAGCTGGGCATCCCGGGCCCAGCGCCACTCATTCTCAATGCTCCAGCGCTGTCTGATCAGGCGCAGCAAGGCTTCTGGGGTTGTGCGCACGCTGGTGAGGAAAAGGTGTCGCCTGACGTTGCGCTTGCCCTTGCGGGTCAGCGTGTCGGTGATCACCTCCACGATCCAGGCGCTGCCTGGCCAGTTGGCCTTGATGTGCTCCGGTGCCTCCCTGGCCCGTAGCTCCCAGACAGTGTCGCGCCCGTGGCGCTTCTCGTGATCCGTTGCAGTGAAAGGGATGTGACGCTTCCCAACGAACTGGCAGCCGATCTGGCGGTAGAGAGTCTTCTGGTTGGACTTGACGGTCAGGAGCACGTCGGCCCTGTCAGGCGCCAGTGAAAACTGGTCCAGCGCCAAAAGCGGCTGATGCTTGACAGGCCTTCCGCAGCGGCAACGACGCGCTGATCACCGAACTGTTCGGCTTCCCCAATGCTGCTCACGACGACCTGGTGGATGCCTTCTGCCAGGGCGTGATCTGGCTGCAGACCCAGCACTGGCGCGGCAGCGGCAAGGCCACGCCGAGGCCGCTGCTGTTCTCCCGCTGAGTGGCCAAGCCCAAGCCATGAGACCCCTAACGATGCCCTCTCACCCAGCAGCACACCGCCCCAGGCCCCAGCAGGCCACCGCCCGGGTCGTCGCACCGAGAGGTGCGCCTGGCAAAACAGCGCCCAGCAACCGGCGCGGCCCGTTGCGCTCACCCCATGCCGATACGGATGCCCTGGTGGTGGAACACCTGCCCTTTGCGGCGAAAGTGGCGGCCAACTACGCCCGCCGCACGGGCCACCCCAGGGAAGACCTGGAGCAGCTGGCAGCGATCGGGCTGATCAAGGCCTCACGGCGCTACGACAACCAGCGGGCCGGCCGCAGCCCCAATCACTTCATCGCCTACGCCAGGCCCTACGTGAACGGTGAGATCACCCACTGACTCCGCGAAAAGGGTTTCCTGATCTCGGTGCCGGGGCGCTGGCGGGAGCTGCATGCCCGGGGGCAGAAGTTGCTGCGGGAGGGAACAGCAGCCCAAGAGATTCCGGAGAGGCTCGGCATCACCGTCGATCGCTGGGCTGAGATCTGCCAGGCCTGTGCCGTTCGCGTGGTGGCGATGGCGGTCAGCGCTGATGAGGTGTCGAGTGGTTAACGCTGCACCTGAGTGGCAGGCGCCCACACTGGTGTGAACCAGCCTCTAGTTCGCCGACTACTTGTCTTCTGGAAAGGCGCGGTCGTAGTCGGCGCGCAGCTCATCGTGATAACCCCAGCCAATATGGGCAGAAGACCTCATAATGGCTTCCAGTCTCACTTTGAACGCGTCTCGGCTTGCGTCGGGCAAACTGCAAACCTTTTCGATGGCGCGACGATACATCAGGTTCAGGGCAGCGTAGAATCCTTCATCGATATCGCCGTAGTCGATCGTCAAGGCGTTTCCTTGCTCCACGAAAAAAGTCATCAGCTCCGCTTCTCCCAATGCATCGCCGACGGCCTTGCTGTAGTCACTGATGGCTTTTTTGGCCTTTGCAATCTGGATGGGCTTGTTCTTATGAACATCCGGGTACATGCATTCGTCGATGATTTTCTTGTAGAATTCCAGCGGGTCTTCAACGACCGCTAGCCGAGCATGAAGAAAGGCCTGATTCTCCTTGGAGAGCCGATAATGGTCTGCGACCAGGTTGACCAGCTGAGATGCGTCCAGCTTCGTGACCTTGCTCTTGACGTCTGACCAGGACGCCCCAGCCTTGTTCACTTTCTTCATGGGCTATGCATCAGATTTTTGTCTTTTACCAACGCTCGCCATCACCTGGCCGCAAGAAGTTCTGCTTAGAGAAGATGCTCTTTGGGCGGCGGCTCAGGTGCATGGTGTTGTCAGGGAGAGTTATTGCGAAATAGAAGACCCACCCTATCTTCAAGAGTTGCGACATCAGCCGTTACACTAGGCAAACATGCTACCCTCTCTATGGATGCGTTGCGAGCATGTCATTTAGCTTATCACGTCAGACAATATATGCGATCCTTTCCGCCATTGAGGCCGACTTGCGGGTCCTGATCAAGACGCATTTAGGCTGGATGGAGGACGTGAGTACCATTCTAAGAGCAGAAGTCTTCTCTAAAGCAGTTGAAAGATATCAAAAGGACATCCACATAGATGATTCAGCGCCAACAGCCGTTCCCGCAGCGCTGCTGGTGCGGTTACCACGATGGCGTGCAGCTGATTAAGGGCGGCGGTGCGGTTCTCAGTGGCTGAATCCTTGACCACCTTGAGCATGCGGATCATCTCCACCAGATCGTTCCCCGCCTTGGGGATGACCGTGGCTTTACCGGCGATGTAGGAGCGAGCAGCTGACTCGGCATCAATCGTGTCGTCCTTGCCCAGTCGGCGGCGGGTGGAGCGATCGGGACGGTTCACTTCCACCACCTCCAGCCCTGCCGTCTGCAGAGCACGGCAGAGACCGGCGCCGTAGCAACCGGTGCCTTCCACGGCAAACACCGGGTTACTGCCAAACTCAGCAGCCCAGCGCATAGCTCCTGATGCCGCTGCGTTTGGCATCCAGCTTGAGGCTGCCCAGCCAGCCGCCATTGGCGCTCAGGGCCACTGCCATGTGGGTGTGCTTGTGGGTGTCGACGCCGATACCAATGGGGCGGGGGGGGGACAGCGAAAACTGGTCCGGAGGCGACACGAAAACTGGTCCACCCCGTGGAGCGAGGCAACCAGGGCAACAAGGGGCGTGGAGGCGCGGCATCTCTGGAGCCGATGGCTCTGGAGATGGCGGTGCAGACCCCTCAGGACGTGGAGGCGATGCGACGGCTCTCAGCGGCAGGCTGGGGCCGGCGGCGCATTGGCAGGGAACTGGGGTGCTCGCCTGAGACGGTGCGCAAGTACCTGCGCCAAGGCGGCTGGCAGCCCTATGGCCGGCCCTGTCGCGTCGCCGTTCTCGATGATCACCGGGACTGGCCAAGGAGCGGTTTCTGGCTCACCGGGGCAATGCCGACGTGGTGAGGCAGGAGCTGGCCAGCGAGAAGGGGATCCGGGTCCATCTGCGGACGGTGGAGCGTGCCGTGGAGCCGTGGCGGCAGGAGCTGCGCAACGCCGCCCTGGCCACGGTGCGGTTTGAGACGCCGCCCGGCCGGCAGCTGCAGGCCGACTTTGGCCAGTGTGTGGTGAGGATCGGCGGCGAGCGGGTGCGGGTGCACCTGGCGGTGCTGACGCTGGGCTATTCGCGCCGGCTGCTGGTGCGGGCGTTCCGCAGCGAGAAGCAGGACCACTGGCTGCAGGCGCTGGAGGAGGCGTTCCGCCACTGGGGCGGCGTGCCCAAGGAGGTGCTGGTGGACAACGCGCGGGCGCTGGTGAGCCAGCACGATCCGGAGCGGGAGATCCTGGTGTTCGCCGAACGGCTGGAGACGTTCGCCCGCTACTGGGATTTCAAGCCCGGCGCCTGCCGGCCGTATCGGGCGCGGACGAAAGGCAAGGACGAGCGCGGGGTGGCGTACGTCAAAAGAAACGCCATCGCCGGGCGGGAGTTCGCCAGCTGGGCGGAGTTGGAGGCCCATCTGGTGCGCTGGACCCGTGAGGTGGCCGACGTGCGGATCCATGGCACCACCGGCGAGGCACCGCTGCAGCGCTTTGAGCGCGGAGGAAGCCCAGGCGCTGCAGCCGCTGGAGGCCAAGCCGTCGTTCCTGGCGGAGCGGGAGCTGGTGCGGATCGTGCACAGCGACTGCTGCGTGGAGGTGGAGGCGAACTGGTATTCGGCGCCCCAGTCGCTGATCCGTCAGCGGGTGAGCGTGCTGGTGAGCGACCAGCAGGTGCTGATCCGCCACGGCGGACGGATCGTGGCGCGCCATGAGCGGTTGCGTCCCGGCAGCCGGGGCCGACGGGTGATCGAGGGCCACTGGGAAGGTCTGGTGCCGCAGCGGCAGCAGCGCGAGGCGGTGCGATCGCTGCGGGACGCCAGCGAGAAACGTGGTCCGGAGCAGGAGCGGCGGGCCGTTCGCAGCTCTGAACTGGCCCGGCCTCTGGCCGTCTATGCCGAGGCGATCGGGGAGGTGGCGGCATGAGCACCAACCCACGCAACCGATCCACAGCGGCGACACCACCGGTGCCGACCGAGGAGCTGGAGGCCATGCTCACCCGGCTGCGGCTGCCGGCAATCCGAGACCGGCTGGATGCGCTGCTGGAGGAGGCGGCACGGCGGGAGCTGAACCTCAGGGAGGCCCTAGCCTGGCTTTGCGCTGCTGAGGTCGCCCGCAAGGACCAGCTGCGCATGGAGATGGCGCTGCGGCTGGCGCGGTTCCCGTATGTGCGCACGCTGGAGGCCTTTGATTTCGAGGCCCAGCCCTCGATCGACCCGGCCCAGATCCGTGAGCTGGCGACCTGCCGCTGGGTGGCCAACGGCGACACCCTGCTGCTGCTTGGACCGCCGGGCGTGGGCAAGACCCACCTGGCGGTGGCGCTGGGTCGGGAGGCGGTGCGGCTCGGTCACAGCGTCCAGTACGTCGGCGCCATGGAACTGATCAGCGCCCTGGCCAAGGCCCAGGCGCAGCATGCCCTGGAGGCCCGGCTGACGCAGTACGCCAAAACCCGGCTGCTGATCATCGATGAGCTGGGCTACCTGCCGCTGGAGCCGAACGCCGCCTACCTGTTCTTCCAGCTGATCTCCCGCTGCTATCAGCGCGGCAGCGTGCTGATCACCTCCAACCGTCCCGTCATGGAGTGGGGCGAGGTGTTTGGCGATCAGGTGGTCGCCACGGCGATCCTCGATCGGCTGCTGCACCACAGCCACGTGCTGACGGTCCGGGGCGACAGCTACCGGCTGCGGGAGAAGCGGCGCAGCGGCCTGATCCGCCCGCAGGCGGGCGGTTCCTCCTCGCCGGACAGCGCTGGCCTGCGGCCACCGCCGCCCGGTGAGGAGGCCTGAGGGGGTCTCCCGATCAGGCGGCTCAGATGCCGGAGCCAACAACAACAACGACACGACAGCCACCGATGAAACACCGATCCAAGGGGCGCCGTAAGGCCGCCATCAGCAGGCCAACAGGTGGACCAGTTTTCGTGTCGCCGGAGGACCAAAAGCGGATGTCGCTTGACAACATCCAGCCGGCTCGTCTCAGGTGCTGGCGAGGAGCAGGTGGTGAGTGGCGGTGTGGAGCATGCGGTACCCTCTCCCTCGCATCCTCTCCTGGGCTCCCCGTCTGCTCCCCTCTCGAGCCCAGTCCCTCTCGCTCACTCCGTCAGCCGGGGGTGACGCGCCCCCCATTTCTGACTCACCGGCCCCCCTTGGCCGGGCGCCCCCGAATGGACCCTCATCGTCGACCTCCATGGCGAGGGGCGGGAGGGCGGGGTGCGCCCTGGAGCCAGTGTCACGGTGCCCCGCCGTCCGCCTTGCGGGGCCCCCGCGAGGCGAGGCACGGCCGCGCGCCCGGAGGTCGTGCGGGTGATGCGGCCCGCCGCGGCTCGTGCGAGGGGGCGGTCAGGGAGGAGGGGCAGGGGGGCGGGGGAGCGATCCGGTAGGGGAGGTGGGGGGGGGGGGCGGTGGGGGTAGCATAGGGGGGGGCTGGGGGAGGGGGGGGGGCGGAAGGTGCGCTTCTGCCTGTCTGCTCGTGTGCCGTGGAAGCCGGAGGGGGCGGCCCCGCACCGCCGGAGGGGCCGGATGCTGGCGTTTTTGCGCACCCGGAGTCCTCTTTCTTCGGCGTTTCCTCCCCACGACCGCCGCCCGAGCTGCCGAGCAACCAGTTTCCCGCCGCTGTGGGAGCTCCTGGACCGCTTCGGCTGTTGGAGAGGTGGTGCCTTCAGTGATGGTGACTGCGATACGGAGCTGACCCTTGGTTGTCTGTGACCAGTCCCCGCGTTCTCACTTCCCCGTCCACACAAATTAATCCCCCCAATCCTGCCGTAGCTGTGCAGACCGATACCGAGCAGGTTGACGCCGATGTAGCAGACGGCGATCACCACGAGACCCACTGACGCCACGATCGCCGGCCGGCGGCCCTGCCAGCCGCGAATCAGACGTGTGTGCAGGTAGGCCGCATAGACCAGCCAGCAGATCAGGGCCCAGGTTTCCTTGGGATCCCAGCTCCACCAGCTGCCCCAGGCCTCATTGGCCCAGACCGCGCCGCTCACCAGGCCCACCGAGAGCAGGAGGAAACCCACCGTGATCGTTCGATAGCTGAGGCTGTCGAGCTGCTCACTGATGCGGAAGCTGCTGCTGCTCAGGGCCATGGCGCCGGGTCCGTCGCTGGCCAGCTGGGCCTGGCGGAAACCGCCGCTGCCGATGGAGCTGCTGCGCAGCTCAAGATCCTGGTTCCGGTCCACAAACAGAACCGCCACCGAGAGCAGAGAGCCCACCAGCAAGGCTGCGTAGCTGACCATGATCACGCTCACGTGCATGACAAGCCAGCTGGAACGCAGGGCCGGCACGAGCGGTGAGGCTTCCTGAAGGCGATCGGGCAAGGCGAAGCTGGCGAAAGCGATGCAACCCAGGCCCATGGGGGTGGCCGCCGCCGCCACCAAGGGGTTGGGCCAGCTGCGTTCCACCAGCAGCTGGGTGAGGGTGCAGGCCCAGGCCAGGAAGCAGAGCGACTCGTAAAGGTTGCTGATCGGGAAATGACCCGACTGCCACCAGCGCAGGACCAGCTGGGCGGTCAGGCAGAGGTTGGCCGAGGCCACCAGCATCCGCACCGCCGTGCTGCTGCGGCCACCGCTGAGGGACCAGAAGGCGATGGGCAGCACCAGCAGGAGCAAGGCAAAGGCCGCAAGGCCCAGACCGACGACCGGATCGTTCACCAGGGAGTTCAGGCGTGACCGCCTCACTCTGCCGTGTCGTGTCCCCCGGCGGGACTCACCGGCTGGCCTGGCGAAGCAGCCAGCCCCCCCCTGCCAGGCCGATGCCCACCGGCAGCCAGGCCGCCAGGAACGGCGAAAGGGTTCCCGTGATCCCCAGGGAGCTGAAGATGAAGGACATCAGGTAATAGGCGAAAATCAGCAGAACGCTGATCCCGAAGCCCTGGCTGCGGCTGGTGCGGGAATTGGGGCGCACGCCAAGACTGCTGCCGATCAGACCGAACACCAGGCAGATGGCCGGGAAGGCGAACTTCTCCTGGATGCGCACCCGCAGCCGTCGTGCCTCCTTGGAGTTGTTGGCTTCCTGCAGGAGGCGTTCAGCCGTTAGGGCCTGGCCCACTGTCATCGTGCTGGCATCAGTGGGCAACTTGGCCACCTGGATCGGATCCTGGGAGAACGGATAGAAGTAACGATCGAACCTGGCGGATGTGGTGGAGCCGGTGGCGATGTCGATGTTGGTCGTTCGGCCATCATTAAATTCCCACATTCCTTCGGACTCATTCCATTTTCCAAATTTTGCCGTCAACATCTGACGATAGTCAGGACGAGAGAAATCAATGAGTGTGACATCGTACATGACGCCCTTGATAAACTGCTTGGCGTAGAAGATGTGGGTCAGCACACGATCTGACTTACCTTCAGTCTGCTGCACTTTGCCAAACCGGGAGTAGAGAGTGTTGTCGCTCTCTTCAGTGGCGATGGCTTTCCCGAGAGCTCGCTGCAGGCTGATCGTGGCGGCAAGGTTGGCCCTGGGCACGATCACATCATTGAAGACGAAGGTGAGAAGGGTCATGGCCAGGGCCAGGGCCATCGCGGGAAGCACCATGCGGCGGGTGCTGACACCGACGCTGCGCAGGGCCGTGAGTTCGCTGCTGCCCGACAGTCGGCTGTAGGCGAGCAGGGTGGCCATCAGGGTGGCCATCGGGAAGGAGAGCACCAGAAAGGAGGGCAGCCGCAGCAGCAGCACCTTCAGCGCCTCCAGGACCGGCAGACCGGACTCGGCCACACGGCGCACCAATTCGAAGACCACGCCCACCGAGAGGGACACGGCCGTGAAGGCGGCGATGCCGAACAGCAGGGGGCCCATAAGCTCCATCAGCAGCCAGCGATCGAGCAGTGGCAGATCCCGCCAGCGGGGTGCCCGCTGCCAGTGCCCCAGCCGTTCCCGGCTCGGCAGCTGCATCCAGGTCGGACGCCGTTCCAGCAGGGTTCCGATCAAAGCTGGAAGCCCTCGCCGAGGTAGTGACGCCGCACCAGGGGGTCGTTGGCCACTGAAAAGGAGGGTCCGGAAGCAAGGATCCTGCCATCGGCCAGGATGTAGGCACGGTTGGTGATGGCCAGGGTCTCCCGGACATTGTGATCCGTGACCAGGAGGCCCATGCCGCGACGACGCAGGCCATCGATCATGTTCTGGAGGTCGGCGACGGCCATGGGATCCACCCCGGCGAAGGGTTCATCGAGGAGGAGATAGCGGGGCCCCTGGTCGCCGACGGCCAGGGCCCTGGCGACCTCACAGCGACGCCGTTCCCCTCCGGAGAGCTGGTAGCCACGGCGGTGCTGGAACGAGGTCAGGTGGAAATCGTGGATCAGCTCGTCGAGCCGCTGGCGCCTCTGGCGACGATCGGATCCGCTTACCTGCAGGGCCAGCATCAGGTTGTCGCGAACGGTCAGCTGACGGAAGACGCTCGCCTCCTGGGGGAGGTAGCCGATGCCGAGTCTGGCGCGGCGGGGCATCGGCAGATCAGCCACCGACTCCCCATCCAGGAGCACTTCGCCGCAGTCGGGCCTGAGCAGGCCCGTGACCAGATTGAACGTGGTGGTCTTGCCGGCGCCATTGGGACCGAGCAAGCCGACCACCTCACCAGGGTGGAGATCCAGGCTCACGTCACTCACAAGGGGACGGCCTGCCAGGGTGATGGCCACCCTCTCCAGTACGAGGCTCACGGCTCGCCGGCTGCAGGGGGGGCGCCGCCCGGCGGTTGCAGGCGGAATTTGCTGAAGACCTGCTTGCCTGCGGGAGGTTCCGCCTTCATGCGCTCGCTGTCGAGCTGGTAGACCAGCTTCTCGGCCCGCAGGCGCTGGCCGTCCTCATCGATCACATCGACGTCGCCGGTGAGGACCAGACGCCCCTCCTTGCTGAAGTACTGGGCCTGCCGGGAGGTGGCCGTCATGCCCCGGTCGGCGTAGACGATGCGCACGTTGCCCGTGGCGGTGACGATGCCGTTCTGGTTGTCGGCCTGCTGGACATCGGACTCGATCGTGACCATGCCCGTCGGGACAGGCTTCGCTCCGGCCGCTTCGGCCTGGGCGTCTCCCGCCGGCGCCTGGGCGGCGACCGGACCGGAGGGGCCCACCAGCAGAGCTGCGCCGGCAAGTCCTGCCGCGAGCACGAGCAGTAGTGGTCGTTGGGGCAGGGTCAAGGTGGGAAACGAAGAGGCCTTGAGTGTGCTCAATGTACCGGCGCCTTGTCGGCATCTCGCGCCACTTCCAGGCGCGGCAGGGGGAGGTGCTGAAGATCGCTCTGTTGCTGGAGGGCCCCAAGGCGCTCGGCAGCCAGGAGCCGCAGGGGAGCCAGGGCCAGGCCGAAGGCGACATCACCGCCACGGCGCAGACGCCCGAGCCCCTCACCCATCAGCACCGTGGCACCGCGACGGTTGCCCCTCTCAAGATGGAGCTCCGCCACGGCGATCTGAAGCAGGCCCTGAAGCACTGGGCGCATGGGGCCCTGGGTTTCATGCCACAACGCTTCGAAGCCGTCGTGGCAGGCGTACCAGTCGGCACTGTTGAAATGATCCACCGCCTGCCACAGCCGGGTGTCGGCCTGCAGGATGGTCTCCTCATCGGCACCCTGAGCAGGGGCGCCGCTCACCGTTTGGCCGGTTTCTTCACCGGAAGCTTGCGCAGCCGGATCGACTCGGGGGTGACCTCCAGCATTTCATCAGGGCCGATGTACTCCAGGGCTCGCTCCAGGGTCATCTGGACCGGAGACTGGAGTGTGTCGAGCACCTCTGCGCCGGCCGAACGGATGTTGGTGACCTGCTTCGCCTTGCAGACGTTGAGCTCCAGATCGGGGGGTCGGTTGTGCTCGCCCACGATCATGCCCTTGTAGACCTTGGTGCCGGGGGTGATGAAGAACTGTCCCCGATCCTCGGCCCCCTTGAGGGCATAGAACGTGGCGGTGCCTTCCTCGAAGGCGATAAGAACTCCGTTGCGGCGGGCATCGAAGTCCCCCTGCATGGGGCGGTAGTCCAGGAAGGAGTGGCTCATGATCCCCTCCCCACGGGTGGCTCTGATGAACTCGCCGCGGAAGCCGATCAGTCCCCTGGAGGGCACCACGAACTCCAGCTGGGTGCGGCCGTCGCTGGTGGCCTCCATGTTCTGCATTTCGCCCTTGCGCACGCCCAGCTTCTCGATGCAGCTACCGACAGCCGCCTCGGGCACGTCCATCACCAGGGTCTCGAACGGTTCGTGGGGGGTGCCGTCGATGGTGCGGAAGATCACCTGGGGCTGGGACACCTGGAACTCGAAGCCCTCCCGCCGCATCGTCTCGATCAGGATGCCCAGGTGCAGTTCGCCCCTTCCGCAGACGGAGAAGCGGTCCGGTGAGTCGGTGTCCTCCACCCGCAGAGCCACGTTGGTGAGCAGTTCCCGCTGCAGGCGGTCCCGCAGCTGGCGGCTGGTGACGAATTTGCCCTCCTTGCCGGCGAAGGGGGAATCATTCACCACGAAGGTCATCTGCAGGGTGGGTTCATCCACCTTGATGAGCGGCAGGGCTTCGGGATGGTCCAGGCAAGCAATCGTTTCGCCGATGTTGACTTCGTCGAAACCGGCCACGGCCACCAGGTCGCCGGCCCGGGCTTCGGGAATCTCCACCCGCTGCAGCCCCTGGAAACCCAGCAATTTGCTGATCCGGCCCCGCTTGATGCTGCCATCGTCGCGGATCAGGGCGACGCTCTGGCCGCCGGTGATGGTGCCGTTGTGAACCCGGCCGATCATGATCCGGCCGAGGAAGTCGGAATAGTCGAGCGTCGTGACCTGCAGCTGCAGGGGCTTCGCGGGATCGCCCACCGGGGGCGGCACGTGCCGGAGAATGGCGTCAAAGAGAGGCTTCATGGTGTCGCTCTCGGTGGCCATGTCGGGCTTGGCATAGCCCCCCATGCCGCTGCCGAAGAGGTAGGTGAAGTCGCACTGGTCGTCGTCGGCTCCCAGCTCCAGGAAAAGATCCAGCACCTTGTCAACGGCCTGCTCCGGATCGACCCGGGCCCGGTCGATCTTGTTGACGAAAACGATCGGACGCAGCCCCTTCTCCAGGGCCTTCTTGAGAACAAAGCGGGTCTGGGGCATCGGCCCCTCGTTGGCGTCCACGATCAAAAGACAGCCGTCCACCATGCCCAGCACCCGCTCCACTTCTCCGCCGAAATCGGAGTGACCGGGGGTATCGACAATGTTGATCCGGATGCCGTTGTAATCGACAGCTGTGTTCTTGGAGAGGATCGTGATGCCCCGCTCCCTCTCCAGATCGTTGGAATCAAGCACGCAGGTGGGGACAGCCTCCCCCTCCCGGAAGATGCCTGACTGCTCGAGCAGGGCGTCCACCAGGGTGGTCTTGCCGTGATCGACGTGGGCAATGATCGCGATATTGCGTATCGGGGCGCCTTTGATGTCGCCGCTCATGGGGATGTCGTCCTGCGATGAAGGGGAAAGGGTTCGTTGGAATCGAAACAACAGCGTTCGTCTGGTGGATGACGAGGCGATGACAGCGAGACCGTGGGGGCGAATCGTTGCCGACAGGCCGATGGAATCCATCCAATCTGCACTTTGACGGTCCGGCAGGATGGCCTGGAAGGCGGCTGCCCTGGGGGGACCTTGTCATGCCGGCCTGTTGAAAGGTAAGGCGAGACGAGTGGAGGAACGACTTTTGCCGAAACTGCCTGCTGAAACGTTGAAGCGAAGCTGAAGCGAATCGCGATCCTACTCCCATTCCCCCCTGTCCCACGTCGGCGGGTCCCCGAACCCCTGCTTCAGCGGGCCAGCCGCTGGGCCGGTTCGAACATCTCAAGGGCCTCGGTGGACCCTTCGAAGCGCCAATGCCAGGGCTCGTAGCTGACCCCTTGCAGGTTGTCCTTCGGGAAGGAGCGCACGAAGTGGAAGCGGGCGGCGTGGCGATCGAGCCAGCGGTAAGCGTCGGTGCTCTCGAAGCTCTCCATCAGATTGGTGGCGGGTCGCCGGGCATCGCCCAGATCCACCGCAAACCCCGTGCTGTGCTCGGAGAATCCCGGGGGGGCACTCACCCGGGCCCGGTCGGCGGAGGTCTGGTTGCGTTCGGCCTTGACATCGAAGAACAGCTGCTTCTGCAGATCGATGCCGCGATAGGCACTGAGCACGGAGAGGGCAATGCCGTCGGCAGCGGCGGCAGCGCGCATCGCTTCGATCCAGCGGGCCGCCTCAGGTCGCAGCCGCAGGCCTGGCGCGAAGCTGACCAGGTCCTCCGGCCCGCTGTCGGGATAGGGGAAGTGGCCCAGCAGCCTTCCATCAGGGCCGAGGCGTGCCTCCAGCCCAGGCACGGGAGCGGGGGGAGCGATCAGGCTGCGGAGTGGCCCCAGCAACACCAGCACAGCCCCGCCGGCGAGCAGCGCGCTGCTCAACAGGAGTCGCGCCAGGCGTTTCGGAAGGGAGGCCGGACGGCGGGAGCGGGGCGTGGTGCGCCTGGCCAGAGGAATGTCATCACCGACGCCTGGGACGGACACTCCCCAATCAGCATGCCGAAGATGATCCTAGAGGGGCGGCCTCATTTCATTGGACTTTCTCCCCGGCGGAAGCTCACGGGACGGTGTTAGCTTCCAGCCACATCCCAATGGCGGAGCAGGTTTCAAGATGTTGCGAGTGGCAGTCGTGGGCGGCGGCCCAAGCGGTTCCTGTGCTGCAGAAGTTCTCGCCAAGGCCGGTATCGAGACCTGGCTGTTCGAGCGCAAGCTCGACAATGCCAAGCCCTGCGGTGGTGCGATTCCCCTCTGCATGGTGGAGGAATTCGATCTCCCCGAATCCATCATCGACCGCAAGGTACGCAACATGCGGATGATTTCCCCTTCCAACAGGGAAGTGGACATCCACCTGGAAAACAGCAACGAATACATCGGCATGTGCCGCCGGGAAGTGCTGGATGGGTTCCTGCGCAACCGCGCCGCTGATCTCGGCGCCCATCTGGTCAACGGTCTGGTCCAGACCATCGACACGGGCAGCAAGCGCGAAGGTCCCTACACCCTTCATTACGCCGACTACTCCTCCGGGGGCCCCACAGGCGAGCTGAAGACCCTGGAGGTGGATCTGATCGTCGGGGCCGACGGTGCCAACAGCAGGGTCGCCAAGGCCATGGATGCCGGTGACTACAACGTGGCGATCGCCTTCCAGGAGCGGATTCGTCTTCCCGCCGAGGAGATGGCCTACTACGAGGATCTGGCCGAGATGTACGTCGGCACCGATGTCTCGCCCGATTTCTATGCCTGGGTCTTCCCCAAGTACGACCATGTGGCCGTGGGCACCGGAACCATGCAGGCCAATCAGTCGCTCATCAAGGGACTTCAGAAGGGCATCCGTGAACGGGCCAGCCGCCGGCTGCTACGGGGTGAGGTGATCAGGGTGGAAGCCCATCCGATCCCCGAGCATCCACGTCCCCGTCGCGTTGTCGGCCGCATGGCCCTGGTGGGGGATGCGGCCGGGTATGTCACCAAGAGCTCCGGCGAAGGCATCTATTTCGCTGCCAAGAGTGGCCGGATGTGCGCCGAGGAGATCGTCTCCGCAAGCACCTCCGGGACCCGCATCCCTACCGAGAAGGATCTCAAGGTCTACATCCGCAAGTGGGATCGCAAGTACGGGGCCACTTACAAGGTGCTGGAGCTTCTGCAAAACATTTTCTACAGCAACGATGCTGCCCGTGAGGCGTTCGTCGAGATGTGCGACGACAAGGACGTGCAGCGGCTCACCTTCGACAGCTACCTCTACAAGCGGGTTGTGGCCATGAACCCCTGGCAGCAGATCAAGCTGACGGTGCTCACCCTGGGGGCCGTGCTGCGGGGACAGGCACTGGCTCCAGCCGGCTACAAGCCGGTGCCCAGCGCCGTTCGCTCCGCCGAGGAAGCCGAGGCCATCTTGGCGGCCGACGCCCCCCGCTCGGCGATGCGGCCTGCCGGCGGCCGGCCGGCCACGGCGGTGGACCCGGACACCGGCTCGGAGCCGGTTCGGGAGCCCGTGCTGGCTGGCAAGTGATCGGCTGACACCGGATACGTCAGCCACCGGATCCCTCACTCCGGCCGTTGCTGGGGTGGAGCCTGCTCACCAGCAGCTTGTCGACCCGGTTCCCGTCCATGTCGACGACTTCGATCCGCAGGTCTTCCCACTCGAAGTGCTCCCCGGCAAGGGGGATGTGTTCCAGGTGATGCATCACGAATCCGCCCAGGGTCTGATAGCCACCCCTCACCTCCTCCGGCAGGCGCTTCTTGACGACGAGGTCCTTGAAGTCGGCAATGTCGAGGCCCCCGTCCAGGAGCCAGGAGCCATCCTCCCGAAGGATGATCATGGGATCTTCTCTGTCTCTGGCTGAAGACAGATCGCCTACGATCGCCTCCATCATGTCGTTGAGGGTCACCAGCCCTTCGACGCCGCCGAATTCATCGGTGACCAGGGCGATGTGAATGCCGGAGGTCTTGAATTGCTCGATCACCGTCAGGGCGCGGGTGCTTTCCCCCACATAGAGAGGTGGCTGCAGAAACGCCTCCACCTCCCGAGGACCGCCGGATAACTGGGCCGCCAGGAAGGTCCGTCCGCGGATCACCCCCACACAGTCGTCGAGGCTGTCGCGAGCCACGGGAAAAAGGGAGTGGTTTCCCGCCATGACTTGATCGAGATGGGTCTGGGAGGACTCGGACAGATCCAGCCAGCAGATCTCGGTGCGGGGGGTCATGATCGCCTTGACGGGGCGGTCGGCAAGGCGAAAGACCCGCTGCACCATGGCGTGCTCCTCCGCGTCGAAGAGCCCGGTTTCCGTTCCCCTGCGAAGCAGGGCCTTGATCTCCTCCTCGGTGATTTCCGGCTCCTGGCTCTGGCTGATCCCCATCAGCGAGAGCAGGCGATCCGTGGAGGCGCCGAGCAGATGGGCCAGGGGAGCCATCCAGCGGGAGAGGCTCCGCATGGCGGGAGCCATCAGGCAGGCGACGCGCTCCGGGTCGCTGAGGGCGATGCGTTTGGGCACCAGTTCCCCCAGGACCAGGGAGAGATAGGTGATCAGCGTGACGACGATCCCCAGGGAAAGGGGTTCGGCCCAGGGGCGCAGTGGTGGCAGGGCTTCGATGACGGGTTGCAGCGAGCGGGCCACCGTCACCCCGCCCAGGGCGCCACTGAGAATGCCGATCAGGGTGATACCGATCTGTACCGTCGAAAGGAAATCATTGGGTGATCGGATCAGTTTGAGTGCCACAGCGGCTTTCTGTTCACCCGCCTCAGCCTGCTGCTCGAGACGCAGTTTACGGGCTGACATCATCGCCAGCTCTGAGCCGGAAAAGATACCGTTGATAAGAATCAACAGCACAATCAACAGACTCTCGAGCAACATCAATGACTCCGGGGACGGCCTATCAGAGTGTGAAGGCTAAACCGCCATGCCTACAGGGGACACTCCATGCCTCAATTGGATTTCCTCAGAAAGAGAGAGATGATTGAGGCCCGGCAACCATGGACTGGATCATCTTCCTCGCCATGGGATTCATCCTGACGGCTCTTCGGCCCGACCCCCCTTTCTTGCGGGGCCCTTCACGGTGGTCATCAAGTCGGATTAGGGTCCGACCACAGAGATGGCTCCCTCCGCGGTCCCCCCTTCAGGCAGCTTCAGCCTGCGCCCGCCCCTCGATGCTTTTCAAGACTCTGGCTCAGCGTCAACGGCAATCCGAATGGATGGACCAGCCCGGGATCGACCCTGTCGCCCATGGCCGGGCCCTCGAAGGGCTCGCCAGGATCAATGCCCTCAGTCGCGCCGTGGCATCCCTGCTCCAGCCGATCCGCACCCTCGCCCGGGAGCGGCAGGACGGCAGCCTGTGGATTCTGGATCTGGCCTGCGGAGGCGGCGACAACACCATCGCTCTGGCGGAACGGGCCTGCCGCGATGGGCTCGACGTGAGAGTGGATGGCTGTGACCTCAGTCCCCGGGCTGTGGCCTTCGCCACCGCCAAGGGAAGAGAAAGAGACCTGCCCGGATCCTTTTTCCAGGCCGACGTCCTGAAGGATCCCCTCCCTGAGGGCTACGACGTCATGCTCTGCAACCTCTTCCTGCATCATCTCGATGACGACGAGGCGGTGAACCTGCTGCGTCGGATGGGACGCGCAAGCCGCCTGGTCCTGGTCAACGATCTGATCCGCAGCCCCCTGGGGTATGGCCTGGCCTGGGCGGGCTGCCGCCTTCTGAGTCGCTCTCCGATCGTCCATTTCGATGGTCCGGTCTCGGTGCAGGGGGCCTTCCAGCTCGCGGAAGTCCACGCCCTGGCAGCCCGGGCCGGGCTCGAGGGTGCCCGGGTCCGTCGCACCTGGCCCGAGCGTTACCTGCTGAGCTGGCGCCGTCCCGATGGCCCAGCGGCCGCAGGATGAGTGCTCCCGACTGGGATGTGATCGTGCTGGGGGCCGGACCCGCCGGTGCCCTGGCCGCCCACCAGCTGGCCCGCCAGGGGTCACGGGTGCTCCTGGTGGAGAAACGGGCCTTTCCCCGCTGGAAGGTCTGCGGCAGTTGCCTCAACGGGCTCGCCCTGAGGGCCCTGGAGCAGGCGGGCCTGGGTGGGCTGGTCGAACAGCTGGGGGGCGTCCCCCTCACCCGGTTGCGTCTGGGCCTGCAGGGCCATCAGGCGGAGCTTGCTCTTCCCATGGGCCGATCCCTATCCAGGGGCCGCCTCGACCTCGCCCTCAGCGAGGCTGCGGTGGCCGCCGGAGCCGAGTTACGACTGCAGACCGAGGCGACCGTGGCTGATCCCTGCCCAGGGGGAAGGCAGGTGCTGTTGCGCCGCGGCGACGACCGAGTGATCACCAGCGGCCGGGTGGTGCTGGTGGCCACGGGGCTGGGCACCCCCGGCCTGAACACCGCAGCGCCGATCCGTACGCGGATCAGCCCCCGCGCCAGGATCGGCGCCGGCTGCCGGGTGGAGGCCGGGCGCAGCGGCTACGGGGCGGGCACGATTCACATGGCTGTCGGCCGCCACGGCTACGTGGGAGTGGTGCGCACCGAAGCGGGAGATCTGAACCTTGCGGCGGCCTTCGACAGGACGGCTCTCATCACGGCCGGAGGCCCAGCCGCCGCCGCGACGGGGGTGCTGGAGGAGGCGGGGTTTGAGCCCCTGCCCCTGGCCGCCGGGACCCCCTGGCGGGCGACAGCGGCCCTCACCAGGAGCTGCACCCCCCCGGCGGCGGAGCGGCTGCTGCTGCTGGGGGATGCCGCCGGCTACGTGGAGCCCTTCACGGGGGAGGGCATGGGCTGGGCCCTGGTGGGAGCCCTGGCGGCGGTGCCCCTGGTGCTCCGGGGACAGGGAACCTGGACCAGGGGCCTGGAGCGGGACTGGGCCTGCCGCCACTCCCACCTGATCGGATCGCGCCAGCGGTTCTGCCATGGACTGGCCTTCGCCCTGCGCCGGCCCGGCCTGAGCCGCACTCTGCTGGCCGCGATCCAGCACTGGCCGGGGCTGACGGAGCCGCTCCTCCACCATCTCGGTGGTGCAACCCTGGAACATCTGACCCCATAGCCATGTCCCTGACGATCCAAGGAATGGGAACGGCCCTGCCACCCCATCGCCCACGGCAAGCCCACGCCGACGGAGGGGCCCGCAGTGGGGTTCATGCAGGTGCAGGGCGCTCTCAGGGCTGCGGGGGGCCTGGGCCGGGTCTGTGCGTCGAGGTGGCCCTGCTGGACTGAGGCTGCGGCGGGGTGCCCTGGCAGAGCCGCCGGCGCCTCAGCCCCCCAGACGGCTGAAGTCGGCCAGGACGCTGGCCTGGTTGCGCAGGACCGCCAACAGGCGCAGACGGTTGCGTCGCACCGCCGGCTCATCACACATCACCATCACGCTGTCCGGCCCATCGAAGAAGGCGGCGAGGGTTTCACCGCTCTCCCCCAGCAGCTGGGCCAGCGGTTCATAGCGGGAGGTGCCGTTGCCGGCGGCATGGACCGCCAGCCGCTCCAGCACCGCCAGCACAGCGACTTCGCTGGGAGAGCGGAACAGCCCCGGATCCACGACTCCCTTCGGCACCACCACATCCATCTCCAGATCGGCCTGCTCGGCCAGACGGGACGCCCGTTGCACCACGGCCTGCACCAGGGGCAGTCGTCCGTCCTGCCGCAGGCGCCGCAGCAGTTCCACCCGGGCCCTGGCATCGGCCGGATCCCGCAGCACCCGCTCCAGGGACACTCCCTCGCCGGTCACCGCCTGCACCAGATCGGACCCGAAACCCTCCTCCTCCAGCAGGCTCGCCAGACGCTGGCGCAGGAACTCCAGCAGGTCGGCCGCCAGGGTCTTGGGTTGCACCGCCAGGGCCTGCAGCAACCGTTGCCAGTGAGCCGTCGCCTGGGTCAGCAGATCCACCAGATCCAGGGACCAGCCGCGGTCCCACAGGATCTGGAGGAGACCGTTCCCGGCCCGGCGCAGGGCATAGGGATCGGAAGAGCCGCTTGGACGCTCCCCCCGGGCGAAGATGCTCAGCAGGAGCTCCAGCCGCTCGGCCAGGGCCAGAAGGGCCCCCGCCGTGGAATCCGGAAGGCCGTCTCCTGCCCCCCGGGGCAGGTAGTGCTCCAGAACCGCCAGAGCCACGGCGCGGGATTCCCCCTCGGCCAGCAGATACTTGGCCCCCATCACCCCCTGCAGTTCAGGGAACTCGCCCACCATCTGGCTGACCAGATCGTGCTTGCACAGGGCAGCGGCGCGGCGGGCGGCGCAGGCGGTCTCTTCGTCCACCGGCAGGCTGCGGCAGAGCTGATCGGTGAGCCAGCCGATGCGCCGGCTGCGATCGGCCAGGCTGCCGAGCCCTTCGGCGAAGGTGACCCGCTCGAGGCCTTCCACCCGTTCGGCGCTGCTCTGACGACGATCGGCCGCAAGAAAGAAGGTGGCGTCGGCCAGCCGCGCCCGCAGCACCCGCTCGTTACCGCGGCGGATGGTGGCGTCGGCGGCGGCAAGGCCGTTGGCGATGCAGAGGAACTTCGGCAGGAGCACCCCTTCGGCCGCCAGGGCCAGCGGATCGGCGGAAGCAGCCGAGGCCCGCAGAGGCACGTACCGCTGGTGGGAGCGCATGACGGTGCTGAGCACCTCCGGGGGCAGGGCCAGGTAGGAGGCGTCGATGGCGCCCTCGATCAGGCGGGGGAACTCCACCAGGTCGACCAGTTCGTCAAACAGGTCAGGGGGGAGATCCAGGACGCCTTCCGCCCGCGCGGCCGCCGTCTCCAGGGCCTGTCGGATCGTGGTGGCGCGCTCGCCCCGGTCGACCTGCACACCGGCGGCGGCCAGCGTGGGGGCATAGCGATCCGCGGAGGGAATCACCACTTCGGCAGCATGGAGCCGATGACCGCGGCTGAGGCGATCACTGGCCAGGGGTGGGTCCAGGTCAGGGAGCTGGACCGGTACCACCTGCTCATCGAACAGGACCACCAGCCAGCGCAGGGGTCGGCTGAAGCGGCCATCGCCTTCGCCCCAGCGCATGAAGCGCCGCCCCTGAAGGGATCGGATCCACTCGGGAATGCGCCCGGCCAGGACCTCGGGGGTGGTGCGCCCTGGGTCGGTGGTGCGGGCGAAGACGAAGGGGCCCTTCTCGGTGTCGCGAATCTCCAGCTGCTCGACGGCACAGCCGCAGCGCCTCGCGAAACCAAGGGCGGCCTGGGTGGGCTGGCCATCCCGGAAGGCCTGCCGGGCGGGCGGGCCCTTGCGTTCCTCGACCAGATCCGGCTGGTGCTCCGGCAGGCCGGTGACGCGCACGGCCAGCCGCCGGGGGGTGCCGCTGGCGGCGATGGCCTCCCAGCTCAACCGGGCCTCCTGCAGATCCCTCGCCACGATCCCTTCGAGCTGGGGCAGGGCGAGACGCACGAAATCCGCCGGCAGTTCCTCGGTTCCGATCTCCAGCAGAAAGGTGGCCATGCGGCGGGACGGGCAGTAGGCGACTGTATGCAAAGGCTGGCTCTTGCCTGCAGCCCGCTGGACGGCACGAGCCATTCGCTAGTTTCGACTCTCCTTTTCCCGTCCGTTTGCCGATGTCCTCGACGACGGTCGCCGACAGCACGTCGCTCCCATCGGCTTCCCCCACCAGAGCCCCCACCAAGCAGGAGGCCCTGAAAGCCGGCAGCGGCCACCTTCACGATCCCCTGGCGGGCGAGCTGGACAACGACCTGCCCAGCTTCAGCGATCCCGCCGTTCAGATCCTCAAGTTTCACGGCAGCTATCAGCAGGACGATCGGGACAAGCGCCGCAAGGGGGCTGAGAAGGACTGGCAGATGATGCTGCGGCTGCGCAACCCCGGGGGTCGCGTTCCCGCCTCCCTTTATCTGGCCATCGATGCGCTTGCCGATCGCCTCGGCAACGGAACCCTGCGCATCACCACCCGGCAGGCCTTCCAGATGCACGGGGTACCCAAAGCCGACCTCAAGGAGGTGATCGGTGGGATCGTGCGGGCCCTGGGCTCCACACTGTCGGCCTGCGGAGACATCAACCGCAACGTCATGGCCCCCGCCGCTCCCTACGAGCGGGATGGCTACCCGCAGGCCCGGCTGCTTGCCGATCAGATCGCCGATCTGCTGGCCCCCCAGGCGGCAGAGGGCTCCTACCTGGATCTCTGGGTGGATGGGGATCTGAGCTATCGCATCAGACCGGAAGGCGCCGTCAGAAAGGCGCGCAACCTCCAGAACGGCGGCGCCGTGTTCAGCGGCGATGCCGCCGAGCCCCTCTACGGCTCCACCTACCTGCCGCGCAAGTTCAAGGTCGCCGTCACCGTTCCCGGGGATAACTCCGTCGACCTGCTGACCCAGGACATCGGCCTGGTGCTGTTCAGCGATCCCTCCGGTCGGCCGAGGGGCTGCAACGTCTACGTGGGCGGCGGCATGGGCCGCACTCACAACAAGGAGGAGACCTTCGCCCGCACGGCCGACCCCCTGGGCTACGTGGCGGCCGGGCATGTGCTGGAGCTGGTGCAGGCGATCGTGGCCCTGCAGAGGGATCACGGCGATCGCCAGCAGCGCCGCCATGCCCGGATGAAATACCTCATCCAAGACCGGGGGGTGGAGTGGTTCCGCAGCGAACTGGCCCGCTACTTCCCCCATCCGATCAAGGGGCTCCGCAGTGAACCGACCGCGACCCTCACCGACTACCTGGGCTGGCACCGCCAGTCCCCGGGTCTGTGGTTCGTGGGGCTTCCCGTGCTCTGCGGTCGCCTCCAGGGTGAGCTGAAGCGGGGCCTTCGCCACCTGGTCGAGACCTACCAGCTCGAGGTGCGCCTCACCCCCAATCAGGACCTGCTGCTCTGCAACATCGGCAGCGCCCAGAGGGCCTCGGTGCGGGAGCGCCTGGCGGCCCTGGGCATCACCACGCCCGAAGCTCCGGCGCCCCTGGCCCGCCATGCTCTCGCCTGTCCGGCCCTGCCCCTGTGCGGGCTGGCGATCACCGAGGCCGAGAGGATTCTTCCGGCGGTGCTCGAGCGCCTCGATGCCCTGCTGGCGCGCCTGGAGATCAGCAAACCCGTCCTGGTGCGGATGACCGGCTGTCCCAACGGCTGCGCCCGCCCGTACATGGCCGAAATCGGACTGGTGGGCAGCGGCGTGGATGCCTACCAGCTCTGGCTGGGCGGCAGTCACGGGCTGACGCGACTGGCCCAGCCCTACCTGGAGAAGATGCCCCTGGAAGACCTGGAGACCACCCTGGAGCCCCTGCTCAAGGCCTGGCGGGACGAGGGAAGCAAACGCAGCCGCTTCGGCGACTTCATCGCGAAGATCGGCACCGACCGGGTGCATTGCCTGCTCACCCCCGCCTGATCCGCTCAGGATTCCAGATCAGCAGGGCTTCTACTCTTGCGTTCCCGAGGTTCCCCGGCATGCCGATGCCTTTTCCCCCTGTCCTCTCCCGGCTGCTGCCCCTCCTCCTGGGGGGACTGCTCTGGAACCAGGGGACGGAGGCCGGCTGGTCGATGGAACCGGAGCGTCCCATGCCGCCGCCTCCAGCCGCCCCGACCCAGTATTTCGATTCCGATCCGCTCACCTGCAAGCCGGATGTCATCCGATCTTCCTACCGGGCCCATCTGCTTCCCTACGCCGACCAGAGTCCCGCGGTGCTGGCCCGGCTGCGCCGCTTGCAGGACGACATGACCCTGGCCAGCCTCAAACGCTGCGTCCAGAAGGGACTGCTGCCCCGCAAGGAGGCCAGCAAGCTGTTCCGGGAGCTGGGCCTGACCCTGCCGGGTACCCCGATCCCGGCGGCCACGGCCAAGCCCCCCAGCGAGGTGCCTGAAGATGCCGTTCAGCCGTCCACCCGGCCGTAGAGCGCCCCTGCTTCACCGCATCGCCACGCCCAGAGCTGGTCTCCGAAGCTGAAGTGCCACCACTCATGGGGGTGCTGGGCGAACCCCACTGCGGCCATGACGGCAGCGAGAAGGAGGCGCCGATCGTGCCACTCGGCGGCTTCGCTGCCTTCCGCTGCGCCCGCGTAGTGGTCGGGCTCCGAAATCGGTCCGATGGCATCGATCTCCCCCCCCATGGGCAGGGGGCGACCCTCACCGTCTGCGAGGGTGAGATCCACGGCCGCCCCGGTGCTGTGGGGCGGTGGGGTGGTCGGATCCTCGCTGGGCGGTGCCCAGAAGCGATCCACCTCGGCGGCCAGGGCCTGATGGGCAGGACCGGTGCCATCAGGGTCCAGGCCCCGCTCCAGACAGGCCTCTGCGAAGGCATGGCGCACCATGAACGCCTGCACGGCAATGGGACGCCAGGCATCGAAGATGGCCAGGCGCCAGGAAGGCCGCTGCTGCTGAAGCAGGTCCTGGGCCCTCTCCAGCCGGGCGACCACGGCTCGGCGCATCCGGAACGGGCTTGCCCCCTCGCCGTAGGGCGCCCCCAGGGCCTGGTAGGGATGGGGCGCCAGGCGCCAGAGTCCTGTCGGCAGATCGATCAACGGTTCGCCCCGGTCGTGGATGGGGATCGGACTCCAGGGACGCAGGGGTGCCATCAGTCCAGCGTTTCCGGCGGGCCTCCATTCAACGGGAGTCGGGCACGTGCTGCTGGGGTACCCCAAGGCCCACGGGGGTGACGTCGGGATCACCTCATCGGGTCAGTTCAGCTGGGCCGCCTCCAGTGAACGGCGACGCTGGGCCTCCAGAGCCTGACGCAGCCCCGGATGGCGCTCCAGGTCGGGATCCTGCTCCAGGATTCGTCGGGCCGCCGAGCGGGCTTCCTCCAGCACGGCGCCGTCGTCGCTGAGACTGGCCAGGGCGAGATCCGGCAAGCCCGACTGGCGTGTTCCGAGCACCTGGCCGGGGCCCCGCAGGCGCAGGTCCATCTCGGCGATCTCGAAACCGTCGCCGCTGCCCGCGAGCACCTCCAGCCTCTGACGGGCCATGGCGTTGTCGCCATCGTGGATCAGCAGGCAGTGGGAGGCGGCGGCGCCTCGGCCCACCCTTCCCCGCAGCTGGTGCAGCTGGGCCAGACCGAAGCGTTCGGCGTGCTCGATCACCATCACGCTGGCGGCCGGCACATCCACCCCCACCTCCACCACCGTGGTGGACACCAACACCTGGGAGCGGCCGTCCTGGAAGGTGGCGATGGCCCGCTGCTTCTCCTCGCCGCCCATGCGGCCGTGCAGCAGGCCCACCGTGAAGTCGGGGAACACCTCCTCGTCGAGATGGCGGTGCACCTCCACGGCGGAGCGCAGATCCAGCTTCTCCGATTCCTCCACCAGGGGCAGCACCACGTAGGCCTGCTGGCCGCGGTCCACCTCCTGGCGCACCAGCTCCCATGCCGAGGTCCGCTCGGAACCTCTCAGCAGCCGGGTGCGGATCGGTGTGCGACCGGGGGGCAGCTCATCGATCTGGCTGATGTCCAGATCCCCGTGGATCGAAAGGGCCAGGGTGCGGGGGATGGGGGTGGCGGTCATGGTGAGCAGGTGGGGCTGGAGCCCCTTGGCGAGCAACCGGTTGCGCTGGCGCACACCGAAGCGGTGCTGCTCGTCGACCACCACCAGACCCAGCCGATCGAACTGCACCGGATCCTCCAGCAGGGCATGGGTGCCCACGAGCAGGTTCACCTGTCCGTTGGCCAGATCCTGCAGCAGCTGGCGCCGGCGCCCGGCCGGGGTGGAGCCGGTGAGCAGGTCGAAGCCGACGTTGAGCTGCGGCAGCCAGCGAGCGAGATTGTGGAAATGCTGGGCCGCCAGCACCTCGGTCGGGGCCATCAGGGCCCCCTGGCAACCGGCCTCGATGGCGCCCAGCAGGGCCGCCAGGGCCACCACGGTCTTGCCGCTGCCCACATCCCCCTGGACCAGGCGTGCCATGGGTTGGGGCCGGGCCATGTCGCCGCGGATCTCCGCCAGCACCCGGCTCTGGGCACCCGTGAGGGGAAAGGGCAGCAGGGCCAGGAAGCGGCCCACCAGATCCTCGCCGCCGCAGGGCAGCAGCAGGGGGGGTGCCGGCAGCCGGCGCAGGCGTTCCCGCCGCTGGCCCAGGGCCAGCTGCAGCAGCAGGAATTCATCGAACACCAGGCGCCGGCGGCTGCGCTGCAGGGCGGCGCGATCGGCGGGCCGGTGGATGCCCTGCAGAGCCTCGCCGCGACGGGGAAGGTCCAGGTTCTGCCTGAGCGCCTCGGGGAGGGGATCGGGCCAGCGGCTGACCTCGCTCAGCACCGCGCCGATCGCCTTGCCGAGGCGCTCGCCACTGAGACCCTCGGTGAGGGCGTAGACCGGAACGAGCCGCCCGATCTGCCCGGATCTCACCGCTGCCCCCGGTGCCTCCAGCACCTCCAGAAGCGGATCGGTGAAGCAGGGGCCGTAAGGGCTTTCCTTCACCAGGCCGCTCACGGCCACCGTGGCACCCACCGGATAGAGGCGCTGCTGGGACTTCAGCCAGCCCGGACTGCTGAAGCGACGGCCCGCGAAGAAACGCGACACCCGCAGGCGACCGGTGACGTCCTGCAGATGCAGCTCCAGGATCGCCAGATTGGGGTTGCGGGGGCTGCCGAAGGCATGACAGCGCCGCACCGTGGCCACGATGGTGGCGGTGCGGCCCGGCTCCAGGGCCGCGATCCTCACCAGGTGGGCGTAGTCGAGATAGTCGCGGGGGTAGTGGTGCACAAGGTCGCGGACCACCAGCAGGCCCAGGGCAGCCAGCCGGATGGCCGTCTTCGGACCGATACCGGCCACCTCCGCCAGGGGAGTGTCCGGAGCGAACCGCGGGGGCCCACGACGGCCTGGGGCGGCCTCGGGCGCCTGGGGGTGCAACCGCAGCCGTGGAGGACCCACGGGCCGCTCCTGCCGGCGTGCGTGGCGCAGCTCATGCAGGGCCTGCCGCAGCCGCTGCACCAGCGACCGACGCTCGCCCAGCGCCAGCCCGGCGTAGGCGTCGAATCCACGGGCCAGGGCCACCAGCCTCTGCCGCTCGGCGGCGCCGAGGTCTGTCGCCGGAGCCATCAGGCTGGCCCGGACGAAGCCGCTGAAGGTGTCCCGCCGGCCCTGGAGGTCCCCGAAGCCCCTCTCGGCCTCCAGTCGGCAGGCCTGCTGCAGAGGTGTGCACCAGGCATCGAAATCCTGCGGAGCGAGGCCCTCCGCCGCTCCACCGCTGGAGGGCCGGCTCAGTCGCTCGGGGCCTGGTTGGGGCGGATGTCCTGCAGCCAAAGCTGTTCGGCCTGGTGAATCCGGAGCCGCCGTTGGAGGCGACGGAACTGCTGGGCCATTCTGCGGACCTCCTGGCGATGCTGCTGCAGCCGTCGCCGGCAGGTGCGCAGGCGCGGCTCTTCGAGTTCCACCTCAACGGTCCGGAGCAGTACGGCCATGGTCTGGGCCTGGCGGCTGCCGGTGCTTCCACCGAAGGGGAGGGGCAGCCGCAGCAGATTGGGAGGGGCTGCCATCGTGTCCAGCTGGCCGCTCAGCACCGCATCGAGCAGGCTCACCGGCAGAAGGCTGCGGTTGACCCCAGCACGCAGCAGTTCCACGTTGATGGCGTGGGAGAGGTTGCGCAGACGGCGGCCCATGGCCAGCTCCATGCCGTCCATCCACTGGAGCACTCTCCCGGGTTCCCGTGGCAGACGGCCCGGCTGCCACAGAGAACCCTCCTCCGAAACCGACCCGGCCTCCGGCATGGTGGCCTCTTCCATTGAAGGATCGTCACCGGGTTCCAACGCCGCCAGCGCCCTGGCCAGGGTCAGGTTGTCGTCCCTTCCTGCCTGGTCGCGTCCGGGCTGCTCCGGATCCTCCTCGAATCCTTCCTCCTCCCCACCTTCATGCTGATGTGAGCCCTGCTCCACCGTCCCGGCAGCTCGATGTCGCAGCGACCCCCAGGCGTAGGGCCCCCCGGAGAGAGGGGGAGCCATCGCCAGCTGCACGGAACCGGGAGGCAGGGCCTCGGGGGCCCCATCGTCTCCAGCAGAGGGTTCGCCCTCCCCAGACAGGGAGAGTTCCGCGAACATCCTCTGCTCATCGTGACGCTCCCTCCGCTGGCGTTCGCGGAAGATCTGGTCGGCAAGGATCGCGAGCTGCTCGACCGTGAGCAGGCTGGAGCAGCGGTTCACCAGCTGCTCGATGTGGCCGTGGAGGAGGCGCCGTCGCTCGGCCGGGAGCCCCGCATAGCGCTGGGGGTGGACCTGGGTGGCCAGATGGAAGCAGGCCTGCTGCACCCGCTGCGGCAGAACCTGGCGCAGCACCTGGAGATACAGGGCCAGGTGGCGGTAGAGCTGGGCGTTCGAGTCGGTCAACAGCCCGGTGAGGGCCTCCAGCTGACCCGGCAGATCGGTGGGATCGGACGGGTCGCTCAAGGGCTCCTGCTCGGGAGAGGGGGGGGAGGGGCGGCTCAGGCGGCCTTGCCCATCGCCGCCACCTCGGCAGCGAAATCAGCCTGCTCCACCTGAATGCCCTCACCGAGGGTGTAGCGGGTGAACCGGCGCACCCGTATGTTCTCGCCGGTCTTGCCTGCGGCTGATTTGACCATCTCACCGACAGTGAGGGTGTTGTCACGGATGAAGGGCTGGTCCATGAGGGCCAGCTCCTTGAGGCGCTTGCCGATCCGACCGGCCACGATCTTGACCTTCATCTCCTCCTTCTTGCCGGCGAGGTCATCGCGGCCCATCTCGATGGACTTCTCCCGCTCCGCCACTTCGGGGGGGATGTCCTCGGTGCTGACGTATTCCACATTGGGGCAGGCGGCGATCTGCATCGCCACGTTGCGCACCAGCTCCTGGAACAGTTCACCCCGGGCCACGAAGTCGGTCTCGCAGTTGACCTCCACCAGCACCCCGACCCGGGCACCGGTATGGATGTAGCTGCCGATGGCCCCTTCGGCCGCCGTACGTCCGGCCTTCTTCTCAGCCGTGGCGATGCCCTTCTGGCGCAGCCATTCGGCGGCCTTGGTGGCATCTCCGTCGGATTCGGTGAGCGCCTTCTTGCAGTCCATCATGCCCGCGCCGGTCTTGTCGCGCAGGTCTTTGACGAGCTTCGCTGTGATCTCAGCCATGGGAGGGAGGGGAGGGTGATCGAGAGGAGGGAGCGGCTCAGGCGTCGTCGTCGCTGCCGCGCTGATCCTGGGCTCCATGGCGGCCTTCGTTGATGGCGTCCGCGAGACGGCCCAGCACCAGTTGCACCGAGCGCACGGCGTCGTCGTTGCAGGGGATGGGAACGTCGCAGAGATCCGGATCGCAGTTGGTGTCGAGCATCGACACCAGCGGGATGTCGAGTTTTCGGCACTCGAGCACCGCGTTGGTTTCCCGGCGCTGATCCACCAGCACCACCACGTCCGGTAGACGGCGCATGTTCTTGAGACCGCCGAGGTACTTCTGCAGACGGTCCAGTTCACGGCGCAGCACCGCGGCCTCCTTCTTGGGCCGCATGGCGATGGCACCGGAGGACTCCATGCGCTCCAGGTCCTTGAGGCGGTCGATGCGGGCGCGCATGGTGCTCCAGTTGGTGAGCATGCCGCCCAGCCAGCGCTGATTCACGAAGGACGCACCGCAGCGGGCCGCCTCCTGGGCGATCACCTCGGAGGCCTGCTTCTTGGTGCCGACGAACAGAAAGCGCTTGCCGCTGCGGGCGGCACTGCGGGTCCATTTGTAGGCGTTGTTCATGCAGACGGCGGTCTGCACGAGGTCAATGATGTGGACTCCATTGCGCGCGCAATAGATGTAGCGCGACATCTTGGGATTCCAGCGACGGGTCTGGTGGCCGAAGTGGGCACCAGCTTCCATCATCTCGGAGAGAGTGACGACAGCCATTTGGGTTGTGGGGGGTTTCGGGTTTGCCTCCACCTGCCAGGGATCCCGGAGGATCACCCGAAACATGCAGGTGTGCGGTGTTGGGGTTACCCCGTCAACCTACCAAACGACCCTGCTGACGGGCTTCGGCGTGGAGGGCCCGCACCCCGAAGCGGTTGAGCGGCAGCCGCAGCAGCTCCATCGCCAGACCAGGCTTGCCATGGCGGATCAGCCAGCCCAGCAGGGGACGCAGGCTGCGTTCGTTGATCAGGCCGCCCAGGGTGAGCAACTCCCAGAGCAGCAGGTGCAGCCAGGTGAACTGGATGATGAAGCGCACCCGGCGGGTGGGGTGCTTGCGGTAGAAGACCAGGCCCATGCGGGCCCGCTCCCGCTCCACCCGCACCAGGTCGGGGATCTGCTCGAGACTCAGGGGCGGGTGCCAGTGGTAGCCAACGGCCTCGGGGCAGCGCACCAGCCGAACGCCCATGCGACGCAGCCGTTCCCCCAGTTCCAGATCCTCCCAGCCGTAGAGCCGGAAACCGGTGTCGAACAGTCCCGCATCCTCCAGGACCCGGCGGTCGATCGCCACGTTGCCGGTCGCGAAGTACGCCCAGGAAAGATCGCGGAGTTTGTGGGGTTCGGCGGTGGGATCCTCGAAATTGTGGGTGTTGATCACGGCCCCATAGGTGAAGCAGAGCCGGTCGCCCCGCTCCTGCCAGTCGCCCTCCAGGGCCGTGGCATGGTGCCGCAGGAAACGTCCGGTCACCACCAGGTCACTGTCGATGAACACGATCACATCGCCGCGGGCTTCCTCCACGCCGCGGTTGCGCCCCTGGGCGGGGCCGCCGTGGTCCTGGCGGATGAGGCGCAGGTGGGGGAAGGCGGTGGCATGGGCATCCAGCCAGCGCACCGTGTCATCGGTGGAGCCGTCGTCCACCAGCACCACCTCGTAGGCCTCCAGGGGGCCTCCGACCTCCTGATCTTCCAGGGCCCGCAGGCACTGGCGCAGGATCGGCAGCCGGTTGTAGGTGGGGATGACGACGCTGATGAACATCGGGACGGTTCAGCAAGGGGCCGGCAAGGGGCCGGTGAGGGGCCGCGGGCAGAGGCCCGAGCGGGCCGGAAGAAGGGGCATGAAAAAGGGGGATCCCGATCGAATCCCCCGGAGAAACCATTGCGGGCCTGCCGCGCTCAGTCGGCGGCGCCGCCGTTGTTGGCCGTGCCGGTCACACCGTTGCCGGCTCCTTCACCACGGCCGTCGTTGCGGAGCTTGCGCTTCTTGAACTTGCGGGCGTAGGCGCGGTTGCGCTCCTGCTTTTCCTTCTTGAGATTCCTGCGTTTCGCCATACGGTCAGCACTTCAAAGAGACTGTGAACATTCATCCTACTCAAACGACCGGGACCTCACTGGCCCAGAGCCGCCCATCCTCCATGCGCACCAGGCGATCGGCCACGTCGAGAATGCGCGGATCGTGGGTGACCATCAGAACCGAGCAACCCTCGTCCCGGGCCAGGCGCTTGAGCAGATCCACCACCTCGCGGCCGGTGCGGCTGTCGAGGGCGGCGGTGGGTTCATCCGCCAGCAGCAGCCGGGGATGGGCCGCCAGGGCCCGGGCGATGGCCACCCGTTGCTTCTGCCCGCCGGAGAGGTCGTGGGGAAGTTTGGCCAGGTGATCATCCAGGCCAACGGCCCGCAACCACTCCCGGGCCAGGTCGCGGCGCGCCCGGTAGCCCAGGCCAGGAAGGAGATCCGCACCCATCTGCACGTTCTGCTCGGCGGTCAGGCAACGCAGCAGGTTGTGGCCCTGGAAGATCATGCCGACGCTGCGGCGCAGAGCCTGACGATCCTGGCGGCTGCAGCCGTTCAGCTCGCAGCCCAGTACCCGGACCGAGCCTTCCATCACCTGGCGCAGGGCTCCCACGAGGGTGAGCAGGGTGGTCTTGCCGCAGCCGGAGGGTCCGGTGAGCAGCACCACCTCGCCGGGACGGATTTCAAGATCGATGCCCTGAAGCACCTGGCGCTGCATCGTTCCCGTGCCGAACCAGTGGCTGAGGCCTCTGACCGCCACAGCCGCGAAGGAGTCTTCCCGTGGGGGGGAAGGGGAAACGGAGCCGGGAGCAAGAAAGGTCATCGCCTCAGAAGATCTCTGCCGGATCGGCGTCGCTCAGCTTGCGCATCGCCATCGCAGCTGATCCCATGCACATGACCAGGATCATCACGAACACGGTGAGGGCCCGGTCTCCGGCCATGGCCACCGGCAACTTGGTGGCGGCATGGATGATGCCGTACAGAACCTGGCCGGCGGCAAAGGCAGGGACATAGCCGAGAACAGCGAGCAGCAACCCTTCACGCGCCACCACGCCAAGCAGGGTGACCAGGCCATAGCCCATGGCCATGAGGGTGGCGTACTCCGGCAGATGGTCGCTGACATCGGAGTAGAGAATCTGATAGACGATCACGCATCCGACGACGAAACCCATCGCAGCCCCGAGGGTGAAGATGAAGCCGATGGCGGTGCTGCTGCGCCAGTAGTCCATTTCCAGATCCAGGAAGCCCTGTTTGGTGAACACGCTCACATCTTCCGGAAGGAGACGGCTGAGCCGCTCGACCACCTGAGCAGGGTCGGCACCGGGACGGAGCCGGATGAGCCCCAGTTCGATGCTCCCGGGTGGGGTGTTGGGCAGCAGGCTGAGGAAGGTTTCGCTGCTGGTGATGATGTTGCCATCGGCACCGAAAGAGGGGCCCGCTGAAAAGAGTCCGGCCACCCGAAGGCGCTTGCCGGCCATTTCGCTCTCCACGGTGCGGCCTTCGCGGAACCATTCGGCAACGGGGCCGAATTCATCGCGGGAGAGATCGTCGAACAGCACCCGGCCTTTCTGGGTGAGCCGCGGGGCCATGGCGGTGACGGCCGGATCAGTGAACAGCGGATCGCTCGGTTCGAAACCGAGGACGAGGATCGTGCGGGTCCCCTTGGTCTGGGGATTGCGCCACAGCCGCAGGTTCCAGTGCACCGGTGTGATGCCGGTGACATCTGGATCAGCCATGGCCTGGACGAGCCGACGCTTGGGGAAGCCACTCATGCTGATCGAACTCTTGGTTCGGGGGCTGAGGAGCACCAGATCGGCATCGAACTGCTTGTGCACCGTGACGCTGGAGTCGAACAGGGCATCACGGAAGCCCAGCTGCATGAACATCAGGATCCCGGCAAAGCAGATGCCGGCGAGGGCCACGGCCAGCCGCATCGGCTGGCGGGTGAGCAGGAGCCAGGCCAGCGGGATCCTGCGTCCCTGCCACAGGTTCATGGCTGCATCCGGGCAATCACCTTGAGGCCAGTGAGATCGGCGACCCGGGCCGCATCCTCAGGCTCGAGACGTACCCTCACCTCGACGATCCGGGCGTCCGCGTCCCCCGTGGGATCGGTGGACAACACATTTCTCTGGCGCACCTGGGGACTGATGCGGCTGACACGGCCGGTGAGGGTGCCGCTGAAACCGCCGTTCTCGCTGGTCAGTTTGACGAGCTGGCCGAGTCGCACCCGATCGATGTCGCTCTCATAGACCTCCACGATCGCTTCCATGCGATCGCTGGCTCCGAGTTCAAGAATTCCCTGGTCACCGGGGCGCTCACCGACGCGGGACTGGATCCGCAGGACGGTGCCGTCGATGGGGGCCCGCAGTTCGGTGTTGACCAGATCGGTGGTCGCCTTGACCAGTTCGGCCTTCGCCTCCTGCAACTGACCCTGCAGCTCGAGGGTTCGTTGTTCGAGGAGATCGAGATCGGCAGCGGAGAAGGCACCTTCACCGGCCAGCGTCCTGTAGCGACCCAGGTCCCGTTGCTGGATGGTGAGGCGACGGCTCAGGTTGCCGATGCGGGTGCGGATCAGATTGAGTTCGGCCCGCTGATTGTCCTGGTTGTCGAAACGGGCCAGCAACTGGCCGGAGCTGACCTTGTCACCCTCGGCGACCAGCAGCTCGGTGATGCGTGGGCTGCCCCCGATCCCGGTGATCGGCGCTGCCAGCACCCGGATGTCACCGGCCGGTTCAAGCCGTCCGAGAGCTGCCACCGACTCCGGCTGGGAAGTCCCACCACTGGCGGGTGTCGCCGGGGCACGTTCGGCGGTTTGCATCCTGCGAACGACAACCACGGAAAGAACAAGGAGACCAATGGCTCCCAGCACAAGCAGGGGTTTCACCCAGGGGCCGGTGGGTCGTCGAACAGCAACTCCTCGATGTACCGATCCGCCCACTGAGGGTTGAACGCCTTCTCCAGGACCCGGCGGGTCTTGTCGTTTTGTTTCTGTTGCTTGCAATACCGTAACTGCCCGCGCCACCGAGCAACGGTAGCCGCATCGTGCGGGGCTTGGGAAGGGCTGACGGCCGCCGCCGCAGAGAGCACTCCGAGGTAGGCAGCCACTTCATCGATGAACGCCCGCTCCTCCTGGGGCGAGGTGGGCCGGACGAACAGGACGTGGGGCGAGAAGATCGAACCCCAGGGCGGTAGCTCCCGCTCCTGGGAGAAGGCGGCGCGGGGGCGGGCGGAGAGGGCCTCGGCCACGGCGGGGGGCAGTTGATCCCCCACCGGTGAGAGGTCCACGATGGCGGCACTGACACCGGCCTTGCCGGCCACGATGTCGGCGCCGAAGACCGGCAGATCGTGCCGCGGATCCGGAAAGAACACGCAGTGGAGGATCTGCAGGCCAGCCCCCAGACGGGCCGTTTCCAGGTGCAGTTTGCGCAGACCCCGGCAGCGGTGCACCTCGTTGCGGATGAAGAGGGCGTCCCCGTCGAGACGGCCGCTGATCGCCTCCAGCTCCGGGTCGATCGCCAGGGGGGCCAGCTCGGGAAGATCCCTGCGGCAGAGCCGGATACGCTCGGCCAGAGCGTCCACCAGGGGGTGGATGCCGCCGTCGCCGCCAGGACCGACCTCACCCATGGACGCACCCTCACAGCAGAATGCGGATCCTGCCATGCGTCCGTGAACACATCTCTGGGTTGTTGCGGGTCCTTGCTCCCCGGCCTGGCCGAGCCCGTCATCCGCACCCTCCCCAATGGCGTCGCGCTGGCGCAACTGGCTCAGGCGGAGGCACCCCTGGTCTGCCTCGACTTCTGGTGCCGTGCCGGCAGTGCCTTCGAGGGGCCCGCCGAAAGTGGCATGGCCCATTTCCTCGAGCACATGGTGTTCAAGGGCAGCGACGGTGGGGGAGGGGGTATCGGACTGGCCCCTGGAGAATTCGACCGTCGCATCGAAGCCCTGGGGGGCAGCAGCAACGCCGCCACCGGATTCGATGATGTCCACTTCCACGTGCTGATTCCGCCGGAGGGGGCAGTGGAGGCCCTCGATCTGCTGCTGGATCTGGTGCTGCGTCCCCGACTGGAGGACGACAGCTTCGCCATGGAGCGCCAGGTGGTACTCGAGGAACTGGCTCAGAGCGAAGACCAGCCCGAGGAGGTGGCCCTTCAGCGGCTGCTCGCCCTGGCCTGCCCTGACCACCCCTACGGCCTGCCGATTCTGGGCCGGCGGGAGGCCCTCAAGAGCCACGATCCTGACGCCATGGCCGGCTTCCACCACCGCCGCTATGGCGGTGGTGCCTGCGTGCTCTCGCTCGCCGGGGCCCTCGGCGACGAAAGCCTCATGGAGCGGGCGGCCGTCGGCCCGCTCGCAGCGCTGGTCCCGGTCAGCGGGGTCCCGGCCCTCCCCGATCTGCAGGTGGTCCCCGGGGTCCACAGGCTGGCGTTGCCACGGCTGGAGGCCGCCCGGCTGTTGATGGTCTGGAGGCTGCCCCCCGCCTGCGACCTGGAGAGCGTGGTGGGAGCGGATCTGGCCACCACCCTGCTGGCGGAGGGACGGCGCAGCCGGCTGGTGGAACGGCTGCGGGAGCAGTTGCAGATCGTGGAGAGCATCGATCTTGACCTCCATGCCATGGAAGGGGGCAGCCTCGCCCTGCTGGAGGCCGTCTGCGACCCTGACGATCTGACTGCGGTGCGGCAGGGCATCAGCGAGGTGTGGGAGGAGCTCCACCAGGGGCACCTGGGCGAACAGGAATGGCTGCGGGCCCGCCGCCTGGTGGCCAACGGCTACCGCTTCTCGCTGGAGTCCGCCGGGGCCGTCGCCTCCATGATCGGCAGCAATCACCTCTGGGGCCGCCGCCAGTCCCTGGACCATCCCCTCCACCTGCTGGATGGCTGGTCCCCGGGTCGCCTTCAGCGGCAACTGTTGCCCCTGCTGGATCCCGCCCGTGCCTGCCTGCTGGAGGCGGTTCCGGCATGACCTTCACCTCCCCCGCGGCCCGGGTGGACAACGCCTTGCTCCCAGGCGGTCTGCCCCTGTGGATCCTGCACCGCCCCGGTCCGGCGATTCTGGCGGCCCACCTGGTGGTTCCTGGCGGCAGCGGCCTGGACCCGGCCGGCCAGCGCGGCGCCCACCAGCTTCTGGCCGGGAGCATGACCCGGGGCTGTGGTGATCTCGACGCCGACGCTCTGGCGGATCGCGTGGAGGGGGCCGGAGCGGCCCTGCGGGTGGAGGCCCATGAGGACGGCCTGGTTCTGGCCCTCAAGTGCGCCGCCGATGACGCCCCCACCCTGCTGCCCCTGCTGCTGGCCATGGCCCGCAGACCCGGCCTGGACCCTGACCAGGTGACCATCGAACGCCAGCTCAACCTCCAGCTGCTGCAGCGCCAGAAGGAGGACCCTTTCCAGCTGGCCCACGACCAGCTGCGCCATCTGCTCTACGGCGATGGCCCCTACGGACATGACCCGCTCGGCATCGAGGCGGAACTGGCCGGCCTCGGCCCACGGCAGCTTCTCCCCCTGGTGGAGAGGCTCGGCGAGCAGGGCGCCCTGCTTGTGCTCTGCGGCGATGCCCCCGATTCCCTCTCCGCGGTGCTGAAGCAAGGCCTGGCGGACACCCCCTGGACCACCCAGGCGCCCGGGCCCCTCCCCTGCGACGCCCCGTCAGCCCCCTCCGGCCGCTATGTCCAGCAGATCCAGGACACCGAACAGCTGGTGCTGATGCTCGGTGCCGCGACCGTGCCCCTGGGCCATCCGGATGCCCTGGCTCTGCGGATGCTTCAGGTCCACCTGGGCATGGGGATGTCCAGCCGGCTGTTCGTGACGATGCGGGAAGAGCGTGGACTGGCCTACGACGTCGGCGTCCATCTGCCGGCCCGATCCAGAGCCACACCGTTCGTGGTGCACCTCTCCACCTCGGCCGAGCGGGCGGAGGAGGCCACCGCCTGCCTGCTGGCGGAATGGGAGCGTGTCCTGCAGGAGCCCCTCGACGAGGCCGCCCTGTCGCTGGCCCTGGCGAAGTTCCGGGGGCAGGACGCCATGGGACGCCAGACCTGCTCCCAGATCGCTGACCGTCTGGCCCTCGTTCTCTCTCACGGCTTGCCACCCGATCATGTGGAGCGGGTGCTGAAGCGGGCCCCGGGGCTCCTCGCGAAGGATCTTCAAGCGGCGGCCCGCCGCTGGCTGGCCGCGCCCTGCCTGAGCCTGGTGGGTCCGGAGCCGGCCCTGGTGGACGCCCACAAGGCCTGGCAGAACCATGGCCTCAGCCGCCGGGCTCCGCAGCTTCCAGGTCAGGGGCGCTGATGAGGAAGGTGCCGCGGCGGAAGCGAACGGCAAGCAGGTCAAGGGCCCGGATTTCCACCACCCGTCCCACCTCGCCGGGATCCACCAGATCCGGCGGCCGCAGCATGGGCATCGGGTCGGCTGTCTTGAGATAGCGGGGGGGCTGGCGCAGTCGCACCGCATCCCCGAGGTGGATCGTCAAACCGGTGGCCCCGGAAGACTCCGGCGGCAGCGTCTCCTCGGGCACGGCATTGGCGTTGGCGGCATCCGGCATGAATTCGACGCTACGAGTGGGTCCGGGCCCTTCTCAGCTGAACTTAGCTGCAGCAGGATGGGCGCCAGCCACGGACGGTGCCTTGCGGGCCCTTGCCACCTGGAGCGGAGCCGTCGCCGGCCTGCTCCTCATCCTCGTCGGCGGTCTGGTGCCGGCGGCCATACCGGTTCACGAGGCCAGCGGCTGGGAGGTGCGGCCCCTGGGCATCACCCTCCAGGTGCCGGCCCTGCTGCTGACCGCCCTGGTCTGCGGTCCCCGCAGTGCCACCCTGGCGGCGGTGGCCTACCTCAGCGTCGGCCTCTTCCAGTTACCGGTCTTCCATGAGGGGGGTGGGATCGGCTACCTGCTCGATCCGGGTTTCGGCTACCTGGCCGGCTTCCTTCCGGCCGCCTGGATCACCGGGAAGCTGGCCCGCCAGCAGGGGATGGACGACCCCCTCGCTCTCTCCGGGGCGGCGGCCATCGGACTGGTGGTCCTCCATCTCTGCGGTCTCTCCAACCTTCTGCTGGGGCACCTGGCGGGCCGCTGGAACGGCGACATCCTGAGTCTGCTGGTGTCCTACAGCCTCGCCCTGTTGCCCCAGCTGCTCCTCTGCTGCTCCGCCGGAGTCGTGGCCTGGCTGTTGCGCCGGCTGCTGCTGGTGCCCTCGTGACATCCCGCACGACCCGGCGGCGACTGGCCATGCTGCTCCTCGCCGCCCTGACCGTCACCCTGGATCAGGCCGCCAAGGGGTGGGCCCTCGAGCACCTCTCCAGCGGTCAGATCCAGCCCCTCGTTCCCGGACTGCTGCAGCTCCAGAGGGTCAGCAACACCGGGGCCGCCTTCAGCCTCTTCAGGGAGGCCCCGAGCTTGCTGGGCCTGGTGAGCGGCCTGGTGAGCCTCGGGCTGCTGGGCTGGATCCTCTGGCGTCCCCCGGGGAGCTCCTGGAGCGGCCTGGCCCTCGCTCTGCTGCTCGGCGGGGCCGTGGGCAACGGTATCGACCGATGGCGGGAGGGAGCTGTGGTGGACTTTCTGCAGTTCATCCCGATCGATTTCCCGATCTTCAACCTCGCCGACGTGGCCATCAACCTGGCCGTGGCCTGCTACCTCATCGATCTGCTCTTTCCCCATGGCGATCGCCGTGCTTGAGGGACTGCAGCGGAAGCTGCGACGCCGGACCCCGGCCGCGGTCGCCCGCCTGGAGGTGCACAGGCCCGCGCTGCCGGGTCGGGTTCATCCTCTGCACGGAGGTTGCTACCGCCTGGGCCGCGCCGCAGGCAACGACATCGTCATCGACCACGGGGCCGTGAGCCGCCAGCACGCTCTGCTCGAGAACCATGACGGGCACTGGCTGCTGAGCGACAACGCCTCCACCAATGGGCTCTGGTGGCATGGACGGCGGGTGCGGGAGCTGCTGCTCCGCGATGGTGACCGGGTGCGTTTCGGTCCCGACGACCAGGCCGATCTGCCGACGCTCCTCTTCCGGCGGGATGGGGGGTCACGCTGGAAGCGGCTGGGGGTCTGGGCGGGTCTGGGCGCCGCGGGCCTCGCCGGAGCCGGCACTCTGCTGCTGGCGCTCTCCCTGCTGCAGGTGCCCACCCGGGGCAGCCTGGCCACGGTGCGGGGGCCCTTGCTCCTCTATGACCGCCGTGATCGTCCGGTGGCCTCCCTCGCCGACCGCAAGCATCGTGAGCTGGCAGCCTGGAGAGCTATCCCGCCGTTCTGGTCGATGCTCTGCTGGCCAGCGAGGACAACCGGTTCTGGTGGCATCCCGGGGTCGACCCGATCGGCACCGCCCGGGCCCTGGTCACCAACCTGCTGGGTGGCCGGGTGCTCGAGGGGGGCAGCACCCTGACGCAGCAGATCGCCCGCAGCCTTTATCCGAAACAGGTGGGACAGGGGGAGACCCTGGGCCGGAAATGGCGGGAGATGCTGGTGGCCCTCCAGCTGGAGGCACGCTTCAGCAAGGTCGAGCTGCTGCTGAGCTATCTCAACCGGGTTTACCTGGGGGCCGTCTGGGGCTTCGAAGACGCCGCCCACCACTTTTTCGCCCGGCCAGCGTCCTCCCTGACGCTCGAAGAAGCCGCCCTGCTGGTGGGCCTGCTGCCCTCTCCCAACGGCTACGACCCCTGCCTGGATCCAGCGGCGGCCCTGGCCTCCCGTAATCAGGTGCTCGACAAGATGGCCGCCGCCGGCCGCATTGACGTGGACCGGGCCCGGGGGGCCCGGCGGCAACCGATCCGCTTGGCACCTGACGCCTGCCGTTCCGCCCAGGGCAGGGCAGTTCCTTTCTACACCGATCAGGTGCGCCGCGACCTGGAGAACCTGGTGGGCAAGGCGGTGGCCTCCGAAGGCAACTTCCTGATCGGCACCCACCTCGACCCGCTGCTGCAGGAACGGATCGAGCAGCTGCTGCGCCAGCGGATCGATGCCAGCCGGTCCCTCCGTGTAAGCCAGGGGGCGGTGGTCGTCCTCGACAGCCGCAGCGGGGGAATCGTTGCCATCGCCGGAGGTCGGGACTACCTCCAGAGCCAGTTCAACCGGGCTTCGATGGCCCTGCGCCAGCCTGGCAGCACCTTCAAGCTGGTGCCCTACGTGGTGGCCCTGGAGCGGGGCGCCCGCCCGGGGGACCGGATCGGCTGCGGACCGCTGGAGTGGGCGGGCCAGCGCTTCGCCAGCGGCTGCGGCGGCACCCTGAGTCTGCGCCAGGCCCTCGCCATCAGCAGCAACACGGCTGCCCTGCGGCTGGCCCGCAAGGACGGGCTGGAGGCCCTCGTGCGCAAGGGCAGGGACCTGGGCTTCTCCAGCCCCCTGGCACCGGTGCCGGGCCTGGCCCTGGGCCAGAGCGAGGTCACCCTGCTGGAGCTGACGGCGGCCTACGCGGCGGTGGCGGCGGATGGCCTCTGGCGACCGCCCACCACGATCCGACGCCTCACCGATGCCGAGGCCTGTCCGACCACGCGGATCAGCGGCCCCGAGGCCGGGGCCGGCTGCCGGGCCACCGCCACCGGCGCCAGGGCCGTCTCCAGTCCCGGGCGCCGGGTGATGAGCTCCACCACGGCGAAGGCGATGCAGTCGCTGCTGGAGGCGGTGGTCAGAGGAGGCACCGGCAGGGCCGCCGACGTGGGTCCTGGCAGCTGGGGCAAGACCGGCACCACCAATGAAGGCCGGGATCTTCTCTACGTGGGATTCGCCCCACGGCGTCACTGGGTCATCGGCATCTGGCTCGGCAACGACGACAACAGCCCCACGGCCGCCAGCAGTGCCCTGGCCGCCTCCCTGTGGGGCGAGATCGTGCGGTCCGCCCCTCCCGCACCGTGACCCTGCCCCCCCGCCTCTGGATCTGGATCGTTCTCGGCCTGCTGGCGCTGGTGGCCCTGGGCATGGTGCTGCAGGCGATCCAGCAACTGCAGTGGACCCTCAGCACCTGGCTGCCCTACTGGCTGGTGGGCCCCCTGATGCTGGTGCTGCTGGCAGCGTTGCTGGTGGCCCTGGCCCAGGTGGGCTGGCCCTGGCTGAAGCTCTGGCGCCGCAGGGGCACGCCCGCAGGCGGCCGGACACCCTCCCCAGCCGTGCCCTCCAGCCGCCGTGAGGCGGCCGAGCGCAACCTGGGCGCCATCGACCGCACCCTGGAGAAGGTGCGCCATGCGGTGGAACGGGAGGCCCTGCGTCAGGAACGCCAGCGGATGGCGGCCGAACTGGAGCGGGGCGATCTGGTGATCGTCGTCTTCGGCACAGGCTCGGCGGGGAAGACCTCCCTGATCCGGGCGCTGCTGCAGGAGGTGGTGGGAGAGGTGGGGGCTCCGATGGGGTCGACCAGCGCCTCCTGCCGCTACCGGCTGCGCCTGCGCGGTCTCCCCCGCGCCGTGATCCTGGAGGACACCCCTGGAATCCAGGAGGCAGGCCAGGAGGGTCGGGAGCGGGAACGGCTGGCCAGGGGACTGGCCGCCCGGGCCGATCTGCTGCTGCTGGTGGTGGATGGGGACCTGCGCGCCAGCGAGCTGGAGGTGTTCGAGTCCCTGGCGGGACTGGGCAAGCGGCTGCTGCTGGTGCTCAACAAGTGCGACCTGCGCGGCGAGGAGGAGGAGCGACGCCTGCTGGCGCTGCTGCGTCAACGCTGTGGCGGCCGCCTCGGCCCCGAGGATGTGATTTCAGCCAGCGCCTCCCCCCAGAGCGTGCCGATGCCGGGAGGGCGACCGCTCCAGCCCTTGCCGGAAGTGGAGTCCCTGGTGCGCCGGATCTCCGCCGTGCTGCATGCCGACGGGGAAGAACTGATCGCCGACAACCTGCTGCTCCAGTGCCGACGGCTCAGCTTTGCCAGCAAGGCCCTGCTGGATCGCCAGAGGCGCAGCGATGCCTTCGTCGTCGTCGACCGCTACATGTGGATCGGCGCCGGAGTGGTGATGGTGACCCCCCTGCCGGGGGTCGACCTGCTCGGCGCCGCGGCGGTGAACGCCCAGATGGTGGCGGAGATCGGCAAGGTCTACGGCGTCAGCCTCAGCCGCGAAACCGCCCAGGACCTGGCCCTGTCCGTGGGCCGCACCCTGGCCGGCCTCGGCCTGATCAAGGGAGGGGTGGGGCTGATCACCGGCGCCTTGAGCCTCAATCTGCCCGCCCTGCTGGTGAGCCGTGCGATTCAGGCGGTGAGCGCGGCCTGGCTCACGCGGGTGGCGGGGCGCAGCTTCATCACCTACTTCCGGCAGAACCAGGACTGGGGCGATGGGGGCCTCCAGGAGGTGCTGCAGCGGGAGTACGACCTCAACAGACGGGAGGGCCTGCTGCGCAGTTTTCTGGAAACGGCGCTCGAGCGGGTGGTGGAGCCCCTGCAACGGCGCCGGACCCGCCGGCTGCCGCCCCGCCCAGGGCCTCGGGCGGCGGCGGCTGAAGGGGACCGCGGGAATCCAGCACCGTGATCAGCACCAGATAGGCCACCCCGATCAGGATCGACAGGGCACCGGTGAGGATGGCCACCCAGCGCCCGCGCCGGTCGGGGGGCGGGCCGGCATCAGGCACCGCAGACCTCCTCCAGACTCCTCTGCACCACCAGCGCCAGCCGCTCCAGATGGTCGGAACCGGTGTGGGGGTTGCCCAGCACCGCCTTGAGATGGTGGTGGCCCCGATAGAAGGGCCTGGACAGCATCAGTTGTTCCTGCAGGAGGCTCTGGCGGGTGGCGGCGCTCCAGCGCTCCGTCGCAGGGCCATCGAATCCCTCGGGCCGGAAAGCGATCAGATGGAGGGGACCTCCGCAGAGGGCAAGGCCGCCGAGGGCCCCCAACCGCCGCTCCAGGTCGATGCGGCGGGAGACGGCGCCATCGATCAGGGCGGCCATGCCCTTCAGGCCGAGCTGGCGCAGACCGAGCCAGAGCTTGAGGATCTCTCCCGGCCGGCTGCCCTGCAACCCCGCCTCGCCCTGATGGCCACCGCCCCAGCTGGGTTCCATGTACGGGAGACCGGTACCGAAGGCCTGCTGGAGATGCCGGGGTTCAGCCAGCAACAGCAGGGAGGAGGTCTTGGTGATGCCCAGGAGCTTCTGGGGATTGACGGTGATCGAATCGGCCCGGCCGAGGCCGGCCAGCCCGGAGCGGTGCCGCTCACTGAAGGCGAAGATCGCCCCGATGGCGCCATCCACGTGCAGCCAGTGGCTCCGGCGCCGGCAGAGGGCCGCGATCGCCTCCAGCGGATCGAGGGCACCGCGCACCGTGGTGCCGGCCGTCGCCACCACGGCGATCACGGGGGTACCGGCGCGATCCAGCCTTCCCAGCCGCTCTTCGAGAGCCTGGGGCTGGAGGGCGCCGCCGGAATCCACCGGCAGCAGCACCAGGGCCTCCGGAGGCAGGCCCATCACCGCGACGGCCTTTCTCAGCGATACATGGGCATCCTCGCTGCAGAGCACCACGGCATCGCCGCGGCAGGCCAGCCCCCGCTGCCGGCGGGCGGTGACCAGGGCGATCAGATTGCTGAGGCTGCCGCCGCTGGCCGCCACACCTCCGGCCTCGGCGGGCAGGCCCAGGCGCTGGCCCATCCAGGCGCAGAGAGCCCTCTCCAGCCGACTGAGGCTGGGAGACAGTTCTTCCGCCAGCAGATTGTTGTTCAGGCCCGCGCAGACCAGATCGGCCACGATCGAAGCCGACAGGGGCGGTGGATCCAGGTGGGCCAGGGCCCCGGGATGGTTGGGGTTGTAGGCCCCCTCCATGACCAGCTGCAGATCGGCCAGCAGGCGTTCGCTGTCCAGCCCCTCCGCTTCCGGTTCCACCACCGGCAGCACACTCAGGCCGGGCAGGGGGGTGCCATGGCCGGCCTGGCCAAGCCAGCGGCAGAGCAGGCCAGCCGCCTGCTGAAGGAAGGCCTCGAGGGCAGGATCCACCTCCATGGGATCCGCGAAGGGCTCACAGTCCCGGAGGGGCGGCGGCAGCCGCTGGGCAGGGGGAACGCTGGCCAACGGCGGACGTGAGGGCCCCGGCATTCTGCCGCTTGCCTTCCCGCCTGGATGGCTAGAAGAAGCAGATGGTGAAGGATGCCGTCAGCCTGCTGTGGATGGACCGGCTCCTGCGTCGCGCCCGGGCGGTGGGAGCCCAGGGAGAAATCCCCGTGGCCGCTGCCCTGCTCGATGGCGATGGGCGCTGCCTGGGTTGGGGTAGCAACCGGCGCCACCGGCGAGGGGATCCCCTGGGCCATGCCGAACTGCTTGCCCTGCGTCAGGCTGCCGCGTCCAGGGGCGACTGGCGTTTCAACGAGTGCACCCTGATCGTGACCCTGGAGCCCTGCCCCATGTGTGCCGGCGCCCTGATCCAGGCCAGGGTGGGCACGGTGGTCTACGGCGCTGCGGACCCCAAGCGGGGAGCTCTGGGAGGCAGCCTCGATCTCTCGCGCCATGCCAGTGCCCATCACCACATGCGGGTCGTGGGAGGGGTGCGTGGGGAGTGCGCCGGCCGGCAGCTGGAGGAGTGGTTCCGCCTGAGGCGCACCGGATCAAGACTGAGGCGGGCAGGAGGCCTCAGCGAGCTCACGGATCCGGGTGGCGGCGGCCAGCTCGAGGGCTGACTCAGGCGATCGCGGCGGCAACAGCAGCGGGAGCGGGACGGAAGGCCGGCAGTTCGCTCTCGAAAATGGCGAGCAGGCGGTCGACATTTTCGGGGGTGCTGTTGTAGCCCATCAGGCCGATGCGCCACACCTTGCCGGCCAGGGCTCCCAGGCCACCGCCCACCTCGATGCCGAAGCGATCGAGCAGGTGGCGACTGAAGGCCTTGCCATCGACCCCCTCGGGGATCCGGACGGTGGTGAGGGTGGCCAGCCGCAGGGGCTCGCTGACGTGGAGTTCCAGCCCCAGCCGCTCAAGACCTGCCCAGAGACGTTCCGCGTTGGCGCGGTGGCGGGCCCAGGCGGCTTCCAGGCCCTCCTCGGCCAGCAGGCGCAGGGCCTCCCTCATGCCGAAGTTCATGTTGACCGGGGCCGTGTGGTGATACACACGGTCGCTGCCCCAGTACTGATTGAGCAGGGAGACATCCAGATACCAGTTAGGCACCTTGCCGCTGCGGGCGGCCAGTTTGGCTTCGGCACGGGGGCCCATGGTGAAGGGACCGAGGCCGGGAGGGCAGCTGAGGCCCTTCTGGCTGCAGCTGTAGGCCAGATCCACCTGCCAGGCGTCGATGTGCAGCGGCACCGCCCCGAGGGACGTGACCGTGTCGAGCAGCAGCAGGCAGTCGTGCGCCCGGCAGAGCTCACCGATCCCCTCCATCGGCTGACACACGCCGGTGGAGGTTTCGGCATGCACCATCGCCAGGATGGCGGGCTTGTGGGCGATCAGGGCGGCTTCGATCTCGGCGAGGTCGAAGGCCTCGCCCCAGGGTCGTTCGATGGTGGCCACCTCGGCCCGGTAACGGCCGGCCATGTCCACCAGGCGCAGACCGAAGTAGCCCATCACGGCCACCAGCACCTTGTCCCCGGGTTCGATGGTGTTGGCCAGGGTGGCTTCCATGGCGGCACTGCCGGTGCCGCTCATCGGGATGGTGAGTCGGTTGTCGGTCTGCCAGGCGTAGCGGAGCAGCTCCTGCACCTCCCCCATCAGCTCGATGTAGAGGGGGTCCAGATGGCCGATGGGCATCCTGGACAGGGCCTGCAGCACCGTGGGATGGGCGTTGGAGGGGCCGGGTCCCAGCAGCAGCCGCTCGGGGGTGGCAATGGGATCGAGCCCGAGCCTGTGGGTGCTGCTGACGGAGAGAGGCACGGAGGAAGAGGGCAAGACCGGGCGGTGCGGCGGTGTTGGTCCGAGAGTAGGGAATGGCCCCTCAGCGGGCGCGGACGTTGCTGGAGGCCAGACCGCGACAGAGGTGATCGAAGGGAGCCCGCACCAGGCCGGTGTCGGCCATGCCGGCATCGGCGAGCATTTCGCTGATCACCTCGCCCAGCAGGGCGATGCTGCGCACGGTGGGGCCGGTGGGCACCCCCAGGCTCTTGTAGGTGTCATCGAGACCGTTCAGAACCCGCTCATCGAGGATGGTGAGGTCGTCGGCGATCAGGGCGTAACTGGCGTAGCGCAGGAAGTAATCCATGTCGCGCAGGCAGGCCGCCAGCCTTCGGGTGGTGTAGGCGTTGCCACCGGGAAGAATGAGCTCCGGATCCTCCAGCCAGAGGCGCTGGGCCGCTTCCCGCACGATGCCCGCGGCCTCGCGGTTGATCAGTTCAACGGCGGCGAGCCGCAGCTCCGACTGGCCGTAGTAGGCATCGATGCGATCGATCGCGGCACGGTCGAAGTAGCGGCCGAGCTGGTCGTAGCGACCGATCAGACCAGTGATGGCATCTCGCATGGACGAAACGGATCGACGCACCTGCAGCGGAAGGTAGCACTCGCCATCAGCCGGATTCCTGTGCTGCGGCTGGTTCTGGGGAATCTGACAGAAACGGTTACGCGCCCACCGGCGCCACGGGGAGGCACCATCGTGGCGCCAGCCACCTCCCGACTCCCGCCATGGCCCCCACCGTCCAGGACGTTCTGCGCCGCCTCGGGGACGACGGGATCGAACGGATCGTTCTCAAGCTGTGCGACCTGAAGGGGACCTGGCAGTCGATCGGCATGGACGTCCAGCGGCTGAATGAGGACGCGTTCCACCACGGCATCAGCTTCGATGTCGCGGCCAGCGAACCCTGGCCGGCCCCGTTGCCCAGAACCCTGACCGCCAGACCCGACCCGACCACCGCCTGGATCGACCCCTTCCTCACGCCCAGGAGCCTCAGTCTGATCGGCGACTTTCAGGTCCCGCCGGGCACCGCCGACGCCGCCCGCCACTGCCCACGCTCCCTGGCCTCCCGGGCGATGGCCCATCTGGGCGCCAGCGGCCTGGCGGACGGGGCCCGCTTCGCGGCGGACAGTGAGTTCTTTGTCTTCGAGGAGCTGACCTGCCATTCCGATGCCAGCGGCAGCGCCTGTCGCGTCGTCGCCGGCGAGGGGTCGCTGGAGGGTCTTCGGAGCGAACTGCTGCTGACCCTGGAGGCCCTTGGGATCGATGCCGGCAGCCCCGATGGGGAGCCGCTCCCGCCCCGCGTGTCCCTGTCCCTGGGGAGCAGCGATCTGCTGCGCGCCGCCGACGACCTGATGGTCGCCCGCTACGTGGTGCGTCATGGGGCCCGGCGTCATGGGAGAACGGCCACCTTCCTGCCCAAGCCCAGGCCAGAGCCGACCTGCGCCGGCATGGCTGTGCACCAGAGCCTCTCCAAAGCCGGCCATCCCCTGTTCTTCGGCGAGGGCACCTATGCGGATCTGTCCCAGACCGCCCGCTGGTATCTGGGAGGCCTCCTGCACCACGGGCCATCCCTGGCGGCCTTCACCAACCCCGGAACCAACAGTTACCGGCGCCTGGCCAGCGGTACCGACGCGCCGACGCGGCTGACCTATGCCCGCCACGACCCCTCCTGCGTCATCGGCGTCCCCCCGACGGGCGAGGACCCCTCGCGGCGGCGGGTGGTGGCCCGCCAGGGGGATGGGCTGGCGAATCCCTACCTGGCCTTTTCGGCCATGCTGCTGGCGGGTCTCGATGGTGTGCGCCGTCAGCTCGATCCCGGATCCCCCTGCGATCGGGACGCCGTCGCTGCCGAGGCATCGGGGCCTGTCGGACCCGGTGCCCTGCCCCGAAACCTGGCCGGCTCCCTCGACGCTCTCGCCGCCGACCATGACTATCTGCTGGCCGGAGGGGTGTTCCCCAGGGAGCTGATCCAGCACTGGATCGATCTCAAGCGCCGGGAGATGGAGGAGGTGGAACAGCGGCCCCATCCCCACGAGTTCAGCCTCTACCCGAACGCCTGACCGCCAACCATCCGTCTCGAGAGGCGCCGCCGCTCAGGGACGCAGCAGCCACGCCAGCAGCACCCCGAGCCCCCCCCAGCGGAGGGCCGTCCAGAACCGATCCCCGTGCCTGGTGCTGGGCAGCAGGGCCTCGGGCAGGGGATCCAGCAGACGTTGGGCCAGATCCAGCCGCTGGCGGCGTCGCCTCAGGCTCACCCCGCCGGGACCTGCGGCCCCCGGGCGGCCCGCCAGTGTCAGCACGGCGGCGAGGTGATGAAGCAGGCGGGCCGGCGATGGCCGGCGTGGGCGCTGGAAGTGGCTCATCGGTTCAGCATCGACAGGGCGGGCCCGGGGACGACAGGATGAACGGATTCCGGTCCGAACGTCCAGTGGCAGCCACCGCCATCCCCCCCGAAGCCACACCGCCCGGATCCCCGGTCCCTTCGGGCCCCTCTCAGCAGCCCGGGCGGACCTGGCCTGAAGGCTCGTTGGCCCTGGCCGAGCGGCTGCACCGTCAGCTGAGCATCAGCGACCGCGACTGGCATGCCCTCAAGCGTCAGCGGCCCCGCCGCGCCGCCGAACAGGTGGCCGCCGCACTGGTTCAGCTCCTCGCCGCCGATGATCCCGGAGCCACCGCACCCACGGATGGACGGTTGCGGGCGATGGCTCTGCTGGACCATGCCCAGGCCTGGCTGAAAGCGGAGGTCAGCGATCCGGGCTGCCCGAGTCACGGCCGCTGACGGTTCCCCGCCGCGCCGCCAGCTGCAGCCGATTGCCGCGCCCGCTCCAGCGGACATCGTCGAAGCAGTGATGGATGAGAAAGAGCCCCCTGCCGGAGAGGGCATCGGAGTGGCAGGGAAGACATCCCTGGCGGGCATGGGCCGGCAGCCCCGGCCCCTCGTCCTGCACCTGCCACACCACCCAGCGTGGGGTGACGATCCGCCGGACCCGCAGGCACTTGCCGGGGTCGCACCCATTTCCGTGACGCACCGCGTTGACCAGGGCTTCCTGCAGTCCGAGCTGCAGTTCCGCCTGCCGAAGGCCACAACCGATGGGTTCGAGGAGCAGCTCCACCAGCGGGGCGAGCTGCAGGGTGGAGGGCGTGATGTAGTCGGCCCAGCGGTGCGGCATGAAGCAGGAATCCCGGTTCGCCTGACTGGAACCTAACGCGCGGGCCCGGGCGCGGCACCTGTCAGACGCCCCTGGATGGCGGGATGTTGCAGGAGGGCATCCATCAGCCGCACCCCCCGAAGCTGGTTGATGAGGGGCATGTGGCCTTCAGGAGCCTCCAGGGACCAGACGAAGGCACCGGGGTAGCGGGTCCAGGTGCCCTCCGCCTTCCAGCCCAGCCGGGGCCAGAGCCGTTCCCACTGTCCCTGGCAGGCCTGCAGCAGCCGGGCCTGGACCGTGAACCCGAATCGGCCCTGGGAGTAGCAGACCCAGAGGCGGTCGAGGCTTTCCAGGTCGGTGGCGGCCATGGCGGCCACCTCGCTGTAATACACGTAGCCCCGTTGCACCGCCGCTGCACCGGCGAGCTGGCGCAGATGCTCGCTGGTGAGCCGGTCGGCCTCCTCGAAGCCCCGCCGCATCAGCTGCCGCTGGAGCGGGCCATAGTCCATGCCGGTGGCGCTGGGGACAGCGAGCCACCCCTCGGGATGGCGTTCCAGCAGGGCCTGCTGTCGGCTGGGGTCGGTGGCGGCGAACAGCAGCTGGATCAGGTGGCCGGCGGCCCAGTCATCCCCGGTGGCATCGAGGCGGTCGAGGCGGTCGGGAATGAGGTCCAACAGCTCGGGGCCAGCCTGCTCGAGCGCGGCCAGCAGGCTGCGACGCTGGCGGGGCGAGCCGGAGAGGAAACGCTCCAGCAGCTGTTCGGCACCGATGGTGCTGGAAACCGGAGGACCGGAGAGCATGGAGAGACGACCAGCCGTAGGGGCAGCATGGTTGGGTCCACTATGTCAGGGGCCCGTCGGGGTCCAGGGCGAGATGGGCCGAAGGCAAGGGCCTGCGGGGGAGCGGGGACGGGGTCTGCCTAAAGTCCCCCTTTGCCCGAGTGCCATGGCCGCCGCCATTCAGTTCTTCCGTGGGGTGGACGAAACGGTCGTGCCCGACATCCGCCTGACCCGCTCCCGGGATGGCCGCACCGGCCAGGCCACCTTCGTGTTCGAGGAACCCGAGGCCCTGGCCCCCCAGGCGGTGGGCGACATCACCGGCATGTTCATGCTTGATGAGGAGGGCGAGATGGTGACCCGGGAAGTGAAGGCGCGGTTCGTCAACGGCAAGGCCAGCGCCCTGGAGGCCACCTACACCTGGAAGAGCACCGCCGACTTCGAGCGCTTCATGCGCTTCGCCCAGCGTTACGCCGACGGCCACGGCCTCGGCTTCGCCGGTCAGGGTGACGAAGGGGCCAAGGAAACCGGGGAGGGACAGGAGGACGCTTGAAATTCGGCCAGTGGCTGGGCCTGATCTCCCTGCTGACGTCTCTGGTTCTGTTGTGGAGCCTGCGCGACGCCCTCGTGCTTCTCTTCGCCGCCGTGGTGCTCGCCATGGCCCTGTGCACCCTGGTGGGTGCCATCCAGCAGCGGATCGGCTGTCCCCGGCCCGTGGCCCTTTTGCTGGCCCTGCTGCTGGTGGTCCTGGTGGTGGTGATCGTCGCCACGGCGGTGATTCCACCGTTCGTGGAGCAGTTCCGTGAACTCCTGCTCCAGGTGCCCCAGGCCTGGGAGGAATTGCTGAAGCTGCTGCGTCAGAGCCTCCAGAGTGCCTCCCGCATGCTCTATGGCCGCACCGACGGAAGCCTGGACTGGCTGAAATCCAGTCTGGGAATCCCCAGGAGCCTGCCGACGGATCTGCTCGGCCGGATCGGTGGCGGAGCGATCGGCCTGGTGGGGGTGGCCGGCAATCTCGGCACCGGCCTGCTGCAGACCCTCTTCGTGGTGGCGGTTTCCCTGATGGTGGCGGTCCAGCCCGCCGCCTACCGGGAGGCAGTGCTCCTGCTGTCTCCCTCCTTCTACCGGCGTCGCCTGCGCCGGGTGCTGGTGGCCTGCGGCACCGCCCTCAGCAGCTGGATGGTGGGTGTGCTGATCAGCTCCGTCTGCGTGGGCCTGCTGGCGGCCATCGGCCTGTCCCTGCTGGGGGTGAAGCTGGTGGCGGCCAACGCTCTGCTGGCGGGCCTGCTCAACATCATCCCCAACATCGGGCCCACCCTCAGCACCATCTTTCCGATGTCGGTGGCTCTGCTCGACGCGCCTTGGAAGGCCCTGGCGGTGCTGCTCGTCTACATCCTGGTCCAGAACCTCGAGAGCTACGTCATCACTCCTTCGGTGATGCAACATCAGCTGCGCCTGCTGCCGGGTCTCACGCTGACCGCCCAGCTGATCTTCACGGTGCTGTTCGGACCCCTCGGGCTGCTGCTGGCCCTGCCCCTGGCGGTCTGTCTCCAGGTGATCCTGCGGGAGGTGCTGATCCACGACATCCTCGACCCCTGGAAGCGGGAGGGGCGGCTGTCATGAAGGCACGCACCCTGCTCGGGGCCCTCGCCCTGGTGGCGCTCTTCCTGCTGCTTTTTCAGCTGCGCTGGGTGCTGCTGATCCTGTTCGGCGCGGTGGTGCTGGCCGTGGCGCTGGATGTGCCCACCAGCCTGCTGCGACGCCTCACCCCCCTGAACCGGGGGGCGGCCCTGTCGCTGGTGCTCCTGGCCGTGCTCGTGGTGGGCTGGTTCCTGGGCAATCTGCTGCTGCCGGAACTGATCGACCAGATCCGTCAGTTCAGCCAGCTGATCCCCCAGCTGATGCAACGGCTGGGCGACGTGGCGCCCAGGGCGCCCCTGCTTCTCGACCTGGAGAAGCAGGTGGCCGAAGGCAGCGTGTGGGACAGGCTCCAGCCCCTGGGCAGCCAGTTGCTGGGGGTCGCCGGTGGCGCGGCCAACACCACCATCCAGCTGCTCCTGATGCTGCTGCTGGCGATCCTGATGGCTCTCGATCCGGTGAGCCATCAGCGGCTGGTGATCGCCGCCACGCCGCGGTTCTACCGCAGGCGCATGGAGATGCTGCTGCGGGAGTGCCGATCGGCACTGGGGGGGTGGCTGGCGGGCATGACCATCTCCGGCACGGTGGTGTTCCTCACCACCTGGGCAGGCCTGGCCCTGCTGAAGGTGCCCCTGGCCCTGCTGAGCGGCCTGGTCTGCGGGCTGCTCACCTTTGTGCCCACCATCGGCCCCACGGCGGCCACCCTGCTGCCCCTGGCGGTGGCCCTGCTGGTCTCACCGGTCAAGGTGGCCCAGGTGCTGGTGCTGCGCCTGCTGCTTCAGAACGGAGAGGCCTTCCTGCTCACCCCCCTGCTGCTGCGCCGCACGGTCAACCTGCTGCCCACGGTGGCCCTGATGGCCCAGCTGAGCCTGGGCGCCCTGCTGGGCCTGCCCGGTCTGTTGCTGGCCCTGCCCCTGGTGGTGGTGCTCCAGGTGCTCTGCCAGGAGGTCCTGGTCCGCGACGTGATGGACCGCTGGGACCGATCCTGAATCCGCCCGACCTGCTCAACCGCGGGAGCGTCGGTAGTGGCGCCAGAGGGAGGGTTGGCTGACCAGCACCGCCACGGCCAGCAGGTGGGAGCGGATGGCGGCGGAGAGGGCCGTCAGGGTGAGGTGATCCCAGAGCAGGATCAACTCCACCCGCAGATCGATCAGGGCCAGCACCAGGAGCACGAGGGGCAGCAGGGGCGAGCCTGGCGTGCCCGCCTGATGGGAGCGGGGCCGTTCATCGCTTCGCCAGGACCGGCAGCAGGGTGGGGGCCAGGCCGATGCTCGACCAGCTGCCCACGGCGATGCCCACCGTCAGCGCCACGGCGAACCAGAACAGGGTGCTGCCGCCGAAGAAGATCAGGGCCACCAGAGGCAGCAGGGTGGTGAACGAGGTGTAGATCGAGCGGGTGAGCGTGGCATCCACCGCCACGTCCACCTGGTCCACCAGCGGAAGGGCGGTCAGAGCACGGCGCTGCTCCCGGATGCGGTCATAGACGACCACCGTGTCGTTGACCGAATACCCGGCAATGGTGATCAGGGAGACGGCGAAGAGGGAGTCCACTTCGATGCCCTGCAACAGCCCGAGCCAGGCGAACAGCCCGCAGGTGATCAGCACGTCGTGGGCGAGGCTCAACAGGGCCAGGAAGGCGAAGATGCCGCTGTAGCTGAAGGAGATGTACAGCGAGACGCCCGCGAAGCTGACCAACAGGGAAATGAGGCTGGCGCGCAGCAGCCGCGAGCCGAGGGTCGGCCCGATCGTGTTCACCGAGATGCCGCTGCTGCGCAGCGGACCGAAACGGCTGGCGAGATCATCGACCAGGGCTTTGCTCTGGTCGGCATCGAGGGCCGGCAGACGCAGCAGCAGGGAGCGGCCTCCATCGAGGACCTGAACCGATGTGCTTCCCAGATTGGGAGCTCGGTCCCCTTCAGAGGCCGGCAATCTGAGGTTGGTCAATCCCAGGCGGATCTCGTCGGCGGTGACCGGCGCGCAGGGGGCACAGTCGCGCTCCACCTGCACCTGGGTGCCGCCGGTGAAATCCAGGCCAGGCCGGAGCGGCGCGTGGATGGCAGGGTTGAGCCAGCAGAGCACCAGGCCGAGGAGGCTCAGGCCGCAGGCCAGGGCCGATCCGATCCAGGCCAGCCGCCGATGGCGGCTGATGCGGAAGCGGGGGGAAGGAGCGGAGCTCATGGCAGTCATTCAGGCCATCCCCGGATGGGCCGCGCCGGCCTTGGCAGAGGGGAGCTGGCTGGCGGGGAGGAAATAGGTGGGGCGTCGCAGGACCGGATAGCTCATCAGCAGCCGCAGGAGCGTACGGGTGCAGGTGAGGGCGGTGAACAGGCTGAGCAGCAGGCCGATCGCCAGAGTGACGGCGAAGCCTTTGACCAGGCCGGTGCCCAGGAAGAACAGGGCGGCGCAACTGATCAGGCCCGTGACATGGCCGTCGACGATCGAGGAGAACGCCAGGGAGAACCCCGTGTCGATCGAGCGGATCAGGGTGTTGCCTCTGCGCAGTTCTTCCTTGATCCGCTCGAAGATCAGCACGTTGGCGTCCACGGCGATGCCGATCGAGAGGATGAACCCGGCGATGCCGGGCAAGGTGAGGGTGACCGGGATCAGGGCATAGATGGCCAGGTTGAAGAGGGCATAGAGGCTCAGAGCCACCACCGCCACGATCCCGGGGAGGCGATACACCACGGCCATGAACACCGCCACCAGCGCCAGACCCGAGAGGCCCGCCACCAGGCTGGATCGGATGTTCTCTGCCCCCAGGGACGGCCCCACCGTGCGAACTTCGACGATCTTCACCGGCAGGGGCAGGGAACCACCCCGCAGCTGAACCTCCAGGTCACGGGCCTCTTCGGCGCTGAAATTGCCGGTGATCGAGGCGGCTCCTCCCGTGATGCCGGCCACCTTGAACTGCTCGCCCACGCTGGCCTCACTGATCGAGCGGCCATCGAGAACAATGCCCAGCACCCGACCGGTGCCTGCGATCGACTGGGTCAGGGCGGCGAACTTCTCGCCTCCTTCGCGGTTGAAGCCCAGGGTCACCTCCCAGCCGGTTCCGGTGGCCTGCTGCTGGCGGCCGGCGCTGGTGAGATCCTTGCCGGTGATCAGCGGGGGGCCGTAGAGCTCGAGGATGCGGCGATTGGCCTCCTTGAGCAGCAGATCGATCTGGTCGGTCTCACTGCTGCCGGGGGGCACCTGAACACCCAGGGAGCGGAGCGACTCGGCGAGGTCCTCGGGCGAGAGCTCGGGCGGCGGGGGCGGTGCGGGAGCCCCTGGACGGGTATCCGGGGCCGGGGTACGCCTGGCCCTCAGCACCGATGTGGCCTGGCGCTTGAGCGCCAGGAGGCTCTGCATCTCCTCCTCGGTACCCGGCTTCTGGGTCCGGAATTCGAGCAGGGCCGTGCTGCCGAGCACACGGGCCGCCTGGCTGGGGTCCTGTTCGCCGGGGAGCTGCAGCACCAGCTGATCGCTGCCCACCGACTGGAGCGTGGATTCGGCCACGCCCAGGCCGTTGATCCGCCGTTCCAGCACATCCTTGACAGCCTCCAGCTGCTCGCTGTCCACCCGGGTGATGGCGCCGGCGGGCATCACCTGAAGGGTGAGCTGGCTGCCGCCGCGGAGATCCAGACCCAGCTGGAGCCCCAGCATGGAGACAGCGGCCCCGGCGGCGATGGTGAGGGCGAGGATGAGGGCGAACCAGCCCTGTTGGCGTCCCATCTCAGCGACGGCCCGCCTTCAGGTCGAGGGCCGCGGCGACGATCTGGTGCGGCTGAATGATCGTGAGATTCTCCAGATTGCCGTTGTAGGGGGTGGGAATGTCCTGGGACGAGAGCCGCAGGGGACGGGCATCGAGGTCGTCGAAGCAATGCTCCGTGATCAGGGCGATCAGTTCGGCACCGATGCCACCGGTCTTCATGCACTCCTCAACCACCACCACCTTGTGGGTCTTGCGGATGGAGCGGGTGATCGTCTCCATATCGAAGGGTTTGAGACTGATCAGGTCGATCAGCTCCACATCCACACCCTCAGCCTCCAGCAGCTCCACCGCCTTGAGGCAGTGGTGACGCATGCGTGAGTAGGTGAGGATCGTGACGTCCTTGCCTTCCCGAACCACTTCGGCCTGATCGAGGGCGCAGATGTAGTCACCTTCGGGGATGACTTCACTGAGGTTATAGAGAAGTACATGCTCGAAGAAGAGCACGGGGTTGTTGTCACGGATGGCGGCCTTCATCAGGCCCTTGGCATTGGTGGGGGTGCTCACCGCCACGATCTTGATGCCCGGCACGGCATGGAAATAGGCCTCCAGCCGCTGACTGTGCTCCGCACCGAGCTGGCGACCCACACCCCCTGGCCCCCGTACCACGGCGGGGATGGTGTAGTTGCCACCACTGGTGTAGCGCAGCATCCCCATGTTGTTGGAGATCTGGTTGAAGGCAAGCAGCAGGAAGCCCATGTTCATGCCTTCCACGATCGGCCGCAGTCCGGTCATGGCGGCGCCGACGGCCATGCCGGTGAAGCTGTTCTCGGCGATGGGGGTGTCGAGCACCCGCAGTTCCCCGTACTTCTCGCAGAGATCCTTGGTGACCTTGTAGGAGCCGCCGTAATGGCCCACATCCTCTCCCATGACGCAGACATGGGGATCTCTCCCCATCTCCTCGTCGATGGCTTCACGAAGGGCGTTGAACAGAAGGGTTTCAGCCACGGGGCGGGGGCCTTTGCGCGGCCAACCTATCTCAGCCGCCGGCGGCGAAGGTGCTGAGCAGCAGGACCGAAAGCAGCATGCCGGGCAGCAGCAGGACCACCAGCAGTCCCAGATCGTGGGGGGTCATGGAGCAAGGAATCGCGGCCTCAGCCTAGGAAGGAGACCCGGCTCCGGCCGGCAACAGACTGCGGATGAACACCAGCAGCAGCCCCAGGCCGATGAAGGCGAAGCTGAAGGTGGCCAGGAAGCACATCCCCACCATCAGCGTCTTCATCGCCGTGGCGATGCTCTGGGCGAAGGGCGAATCGAAATGGGGCGGATGGATCACATACCAGCCCACCACCCGCTGGCTCACCCCCAGGCTCAGCCAGGCGAGCAGGCCACTGGTGAGGGCACCGGACAGGAAGCTGAGCGGTCCCTTGCGGGGTGACTTGGCGGGGCTCTCGTCGGTCATCGCTTGGATCCATCCGTGCCCAGGCTGACACCGGACCCACCGCAGCGGCAGCACCAGGCCTGAAAACCGAGCGCCTCCAGCGACTCCGCCAGGGCCGATCGGGCACTCTCCGCCACCTCCAGGCTCGGATAGAGGGCATAGAGGCTGGGCCCTGACCCGCTCATGGCCACGGCCAGGGGACCCGGTTGGCGTCGCAGCAGATCGAGGCCCACCCGCACGCTCTCCACCTCCTGCACCACCACGGTCTGCAGGTCGTTGCGCAGGGGCGGAAGGGGGCCCGACCCGGCCAGCGCCGCCAGAAGGGGGCCGTGGCGCAGCGCCTGGCGCCGCTGCTCGAAGTCACCCTCGCTATCCAGATAGAAGTCGCTCCGCATCTCACGGCAACGGCCGTAGGCCCAGGGGGTGGAGACGCTGGCGTCGGGGTGCTTGATCAGAAGCACGGCCCGCTCCGGCGCCCCGGTCTGCGGCACCGGCTCCAGCCGCTCCCCCCGCCCGAAGCAGAGCTGGGTGCCGCCCTCCAGACAGAAGGGCACATCGGATCCCAGTTCGGCTGCCAGGGCGTGCAGCCGGTGCCGATCCAGGCCGAGACCCCAGAGGGCATCGAGGCCCACCAGCGCGGCGGCGCCATCGCTGGAGCCGCCCGCCAGCCCGGCACCGATGGGGATCCGCTTGTGAAGGGTGCAGTCGACCCCCAGCTCCGGCAGACCGGCCCGAGCCCGGAGCAGCTCCGCCGCCCTGACGATCAGATTGGCGCCGTCCGTGGGCAGCTGGTGGCTGTCGCAGCGCAACCGGATCGTGGCATCGGCGCTGTTGCGCAGCTCCAGGGTGTCGCTCAGGTCGATGCTCTGCATCACCATCGCCAGCTCGTGATACCCGTCCGGTCGCAGCCCCAGCACCTCCAGGTGCAGGTTGATCTTGGCGGGCGCCGAAACAATCAGATCGCTCATGGACAGGGGGAAGCGACCGTGGCTGGGAAGGGCATGGCAGGGAACCGTCGGGCTCGATTCAAGCGGAAACGGGCGCGGCCTTCCCCGACGGTCCTGGCCGCCGGAGGGAACGGCAGCGGCTGACCCCAGAATGATCCGAGCAATCCCCCGGGATCCATGCCCCTGCCAAAGCGGAAAATCTCCCGTTCGCTGCTGTTGGCCGGCGTGATGGTCAGCCTGGTCCTGCACGGGCTGGGTGCCGCCCATGCCGGAGACACCACGGGCACTCCAGGCACCTCGGTGAACGCCGGCGAGACAGGCAGCACGGTCAACATCCTCTGGCGGGCTCCATCCCGCCAGTCAGTGTCGATCCAGAAACAGCTGAACTTCGATGGCAGCGTCACCGCAGACAGTTCGACACAAGTGGATGGGCGGTCCCCGGCTCTGATCTACATCCTTGCCGGAATCGTGAGTGTAGACATGTTGATCAAGACTCTGCTGTCAGCCTACAAGGACATCCGCTATGGAGGGATCATCGTCCGCCGGGGAGATAATGGCGGTCTACTTATTGCCAACGACAAAAAACTGCCCGGTGGAACGATTCTTGTGGATCAGGGAGCTCAGGGCGTCCAGCTCCTGAATGCCAGAAGCCAGCCCGGCAGCGCCGAACTTCTCCAGGCGGTCACGCCGCTGCTGAAATGAGAACCGCAGCAGGTGCCGGAGCGACAGCTGCTGCCTTGCTGCCTCTGGCCCTGCTTATCCTGGCGGGGGTGGTGCCGGGGGCTCCACGCGCCCAGGCCGCCGCGCTTGAGGTCAAGGATGATCGCGGTCAAACCCTTTTCGCCTACGGTTCCAGCCATGCTCTGGTGATCTGGGCGGGGGACTATCGCAACCCGTTCTGGAAGAAGCTGAACAATCTCCGCAACGAGGCGAGCCAGGTGGAGGCGGCCCTGAGACGGCAGGCGTTCCAGGTGTCGGTGATCGCCAACCCGACAGCCGAGGAGCTGCGAGGATCCCTTGAGGATTTCATCCGGCGCTATGGCTTCAATCCCGAGAATCGACTGGTCATCTATTTCGCCGGCCACGGATGGACCCGCAACAATGATTTCGGCTATCTGGTTCCTGTGGATGCTCCCGATGCCAGCACTGTGCAGGGGGATCTGGAGTTCGCCAGGAAGGCTCTCAGCATGGAACAGATCATGTCCTGGTCGAAGCAGATGGAGGCAAGACATGTTCTGTTCATCTTCGACAGCTGCTTCTCCGGAGCCGTTTTCAAGGTTCGCTCCGCCTCCCCGCCACCCTCCTATCTGGAGCGCAAGATGAGCCTTCCCGTAAGGCAGTTCATCACGGCAGGCGATGCGAATGAGGTGGTGCCTGCACGCAGCCTGTTCACCCCCCTGCTGATTCGCGGCCTCGACGGGGCGGCTGATTTCAATCGCGACGGCTATGTCACCGGCTCGGAGCTGGGGGAGTACCTGCCCCAGTCCATGGCGGACTACACGAGCGCCCAGAATCCCCAGTACGGCAAGATCCGGGACCCCAGGCTCGACGAGGGTGACATCGTTTTCCGGGCCCTCTCACCCGGCCCCGGACCTGCCGCACCGATCCCGTCGCCATCGCCGACTCCGCCCACCCCCGCATCCGGCACAGCGCTCCGAACACCTCGGGAATCGCTTCCCCTGCCCGCTCCGGTTCCGGCTCCTTCGGCGCCGGCAGACCTCAAAACGGTCACGGCGGAATCGGTTCTGAATCGCAATGCCGCCGCACAGCTGGCAAGGCAGCGCATGCCGGAGGGGGCCATCGAGCGGCGCAGCCAGTGCAAGGTGATCGATCTGGCGGGCTCCGAGCGATTCCGCTGCACCATCTGGTACGCGATTACCGCTCCGGATGACGCCGCTCCACCCCCCTGAGTCCCTGGCGCGGGTCAGGCGGGTCCCTCGCCGCCCTGAGCCTCCCCCAGCTCCCTGGCCAGGGCGATCCACCGGTCCACCGGTAGATCCTGGGGTCTGCGGCTGAGGTCGATGCCGGCGTTCTCCGCCACGGTCTGCAGCTGCTCAGGCGGTACCAGCCCCCCCAGGCTGTTGCGCAACATCTTGCGCCGGGCCGAAAAGCAGCGGCTCAGCAGCCGGTCGATCGCCTGGGCCAGGGGCGGCGGCACCAGGAGATCCGGAGGCAGCGGATTCAGGACCACCACCTCCGATGTCACCTTCGGCGGCGGGGAGAAGCACCGTGGCGGCACCGGGCAGACGCTGCTGCAGGCCGCCAGCAACTGCATCCGCACGCTCAGGGCCGAGAAGGCGCTGCTGCCCGGGCAGGCCCGGATCCGCTGACCCACCTCCTGCTGCACCAGCAGCACCAGCCGCTCGAAACGGCAGGGGGCCGGCCGGCCCAGGCGCCCCACCAGCACCTCGAGCAGGGGGCCGGTGATGTTGTACGGAATGTTGGCCACCACCTTGGTGGGGATCGGACGGTCGGGAATGGGCAGTGCCAGCTCCAGCACGTCCCCTTCGATGAGGGTGAAGCGGCTTTCGCTGCCGAAGCGCTGCTGCAGGCCCGCCACCAGATCCCGATCCAGTTCCACCGCCAGCACCGACGCCGCCGGAGAGGCCAGCAACCGTTCGGTCAGGGCCCCCCGTCCCGGACCCACCTCCAGCACGTGGTCGCCGCCGTGGAGCCCGGCGGCCGCCACGATGCGATCCAGGACCCGGGGATCCCGGAGCCAGTGCTGGCCGAAGCGCTTGCGGGCCCGGTGGCCGCTGAAGGTCATGATGCCGCGGGCAGGTCTCCCCAGATTGCAGGTCCGACAGACCTGGCTAAGAGTGGAGAAGCGTTCCTCTCTTGCCATGGTCCGTGGAGTCCTGCTGGCCGGCGCCCTTCTGGCCGGGAGCCTGAGCGTGATCTCCGGCCCCGTCCGGGCCGGCAGTGTCACCGCCGAATCGGTCTTCAATCGCCAGGCCACCCGTCAGCGGGCCATGAGCCAGGTGCCGAAGGGCGCCAAGGTCACCCGCACCGTCTGCGAGGAAGTGGAGGTGGGCATGGACAACACCCGTTACCGCTGCAGCGTGTTCTACACGACGGCCCCGGCGACGCCCGCCCCGGCACAGCCCTGATCCCCCCAGCCCTGGGCTGTTGCCCCTGGCCTGGGACGGTTCAGTCCCCGAGCCGGATCCAGCGCACCGGTTCGGTGGACGGCGGCAGCGGCACCAGAGCCGCCACCTGCTCCACCGGCGTCCGATCCCAGCAGGGATGGGCCGCCAGCCAGCAGGACCAGGCCCGCTCCAGGCGCCGGCGCTTGGGCCGGCGCAGGGCCGCGATGCCCGACCCGTCCCGGCTGCCGCGGCGGCGCCCCTTCACCTCCACGAGCAACAGGCGCCCCGGTTTGTGGACCACCAGATCCAGCTCCCCCCAGGGACAGCGCCAGTTGCGCACCAGGAGTTCCCAGCCATGCTGACGCAGCAGCCTCAGGACCCGCTGTTCGGCCCAGGCCCCCTGACGCTGAGCTGGACTGCGGGGCATGGCGACCGGCTCGACTGCCCCAGGATTCCCGGCTGCCGCCATCCTCCGGGGCGATGCCGTTCAGAACCAGTGAAGGGGGTAGCGACGGCCGGGAATCAGAACGGCGAAGCCGAGGGCCACCACCAGCAGCACCAGGGAGCCCGCCAGCACCGGCGCGACCACGTAGGAGGGGCCCGCATGGAGCAGCACACCGAGCAGGGCAACGGCGCCCGCGGGCGGATGCAGACAACGCAGCAGCTGGCCGGCCGCGATCGCCAGCGCGACCGCCAGTCCCATCACCCAGGGGGCGGTCCCCAGGGCGGCGACGCAGACCACGCTCACGAGGGCGCCCAGGCCGTTGCCTAGCAGCAGGTTGCGGGGCTGCGCCAGGGGGCTTTCCGGATGGCCGAAGAGCAGGACCGTGGAGGCTCCGAGGGGCGCGGCCACGAGGGGGTAAGGGCTGGATTCGCTGATGAGGCCCAGCAGGGTGATCGCCACCAGGGCGCCGCTCCACGAGAGCAGCACCTGGCCCCGTCGGAAGATGGGCTGATAGGAGCGACCCTTGTGCCTCTGGGCCTGGAGGAGCGAAAGCAACGGAGCCCTTGCCATCGTCAAACTGTATCCGATTACACTTTTCAGGCCGGGGCGAGGCGCCGCGAGGTGAACAGGCTCAATCCGCCCGGGAGAGGCCGACGACGGCTCTCCCGTCCCCCATCTCCAGGGACAGCAGCAACGGAGCGCTCCAGGCCATCACCCGGCGCCCGTCAGGCGGCCGGAGCGATCTGGCTCTCGAGCAGGGCCTCCAGATCCAGATCGGAGAGGGGCGCCGACAGCTGGTAGCCCTGGCCGTGGCGACATCCGAGGCTGAGCAGCATCTGGCGCTGGCGGGAGCGCTCCACCCCTTCCACCACCACCTTGATCCCGGTGGCTTCGCTGAGCCGGATGACGGCACTGAGCATGGCCTGCTGCAACTGGTCGTAGTCGATCGCCGAGATGAGGCTGCGATCGATCTTGACCTCGCTGAAGGGCAGCTCGGTCAGCCGCTGCAGACCGGAGTATCCGGTGCCGAAATCATCCATGGCCAGCTGGAATCCCTGCCGCTTCAGATCCCGCAGCTGGTTGGCCACGTGGCTGGACATCTCCAGAATGCTGCCTTCGGTCAGCTCCAGCCCGATCCGATCGGGCGTCAGCCGGTGGCGCTCCAGGGCCATCAGCAGGTCGCTGCTCCAGGTGGGGTCCTGAACCTGGAGAGGGGAGACGTTCACACAGATCTTGCCCAGCTGCAGCCCGGCCAGGTCCCAGCGATGCAGGGCCTCGAAGGCCCGCTCCATCACCCAGCGCCCCAGGGAGGAGATCTGGGCCGTTGCTTCGGCCACGTCGATGAAGTCGGCGGGCGACTGACGGCCGAGCACCGGATCATCCCAGCGGCAGAGCACCTCGGCGGCGATCACCCGCCCCGACTCCAGCTCGATGATGGGTTGGTAGGCCAGCTCCAGCTGCTCCTGCTCGATCGCCAGCGCCAGCGGACGGGCCAGCAGTTCCTGGAGCTGCACGGACCGTTCCACCGGCGCGGCGATGCAGCAGCTGGAGAAGGGTTGGCGATGGGTGTCCTGCAGCGCCCGGGTGGCGGCATCGAGCAGCACGGTGAACTCACTGCCGTCCTCGGGACAGCGGCTGATGCCGACATTCAGCGAGGGCTCGATGACATGTTCCAGCACTGTCGTCGGGGCCTCCAGGACGGCGAGCAGCTCCCCGGCCATCTCCCGCACCGCGTCGATGCCCATCGACCCCGGCAGCAGGGCCAGGAGCCGATCGCCTCCCTGACGGGAGAGGAACCCCTGGCAGGGAAGGGCCGCCTCCAGCCGATGGGCGATCTCCTCGATCAGGGCCTCGCTGGCGGCGATGCCCAGCCGACCGCGCACCAGATCGAGCTGCAACACCTCCAGATGCATCAGCACAGCCCCGTCGGCACAGCGGGCCGTCATGAGCCCATCCAGATCGGCCAGGGTGACGCGCTGCTCCAGCAGTTCCAGCAGACACCATCCCGGCTCCGGCGCGCGCAGATCGCCGTCACCGGCGGCGGGGGCCTCCAGGCGGCTCAGAGACAGGGGAATGGCGCCATCGCCGGGGTGGGATCCGACCAGATCGCTGCTCAGTGCCGCCACGGCGCCCGTCAGCAGCGGCGTCACATCGGCGACGCTCAGCTCCTGCAGGGTCCGCTGGCGCAGCTCCGTCAGCTCCAGACCCGCCCTGCGGCAGAAGGCCTCGCTGGCCGCCACGATCACTCCCCGACCATCGGCCAGGGCCGCAGGCCTGGCCAGTCTCTGGAGCAATCCCTCGATGGCGGCAGCCGCCGCCATCTCTGCGCCGCCTTCAGCCATGTTCGTTCCCGGGGTGCGTACGGACCTTCCATCCCTCTCGTTTTCCACGCTAGTCGTCCTCCTCTCATCGGCATGAATTCCGGTCGTTCCGGATGGCGAAGACCCCTTGCCTAGGCTGGTTCCTCTCCGCTCCCTCTCCGATGGCGAGCCCCTTCTCCCCGTCCCGGTTCCAGCCGCTGCTGCTGTCCCTGCTTCTCACCGTGCTGCTGGGTGGCCTCCTGATGCTGGCCCGCCCCGCCCCGGTGGCGGCGGCGATGGACTACGCCAAGCAGGTGTTGATCGGCGCCGATTTCCATGACGCTGACCTGCGCGGCGTGACCTTCAACCTCACCAACCTGCGCGATGCCGACCTCTCGGGAGCCGACCTGCGCGGCGCCAGCCTGTTCGGCGCCAAGCTCCAGGACGCCGACCTGAGCGGCAGCGATCTGCGGGACGCCACCCTGGATGCAGCCGTGTTCGAGGGCAGCGACCTGCGCAATGCCCGGCTCGACGACGCCTTCGCCTTCAACACCAAGTTCCGGGATGTGCGCATCGACGGCGCCGACTTCACCAACGTTCCCCTGCGCGGCGATGCCCTGACCACGCTGTGCGCCGCCGCCAGCGGCACCAACCCCGTCAGCGGCCGGCTCACCCGCGACACACTGAACTGCAGCTAAACCCCTGCCGATGAGCTTCGATGCCCGCAGCCGGGAACGGCTGGAGGCCCTCGGCCGCCAGCTGCCCCAGAAGCTGCCCCCCCCATCCCCCCCGCTGGCGGCCGACCCGGCCCCAGGCTCACGGGCCGTCGACCGGCGCCATCCGGTGGAAACCGAACAGGATCCGGAGCGGCTGTTCCGCGAGCTGATGGACGTCAGCGCCGACGGCAGCGTGCCGACCCATCTGCTGGAGCGGCTTCGCCAGCTGGAAACGCCGCGAGCGGCGCCCACCGCCGCCTCCCCGGCTCCGGGCAATGGGGCCGATGCTCCCCCCGGCGCACCACGCCGTCGGCGCGCCCCTGAGCGGCGCCCCCTCAACCCACGGCCCACCGCCGGCGATCCCCGGCAGGACCTCTACACCGCCTTCCAGCAGCTGCTGCTGGAGGACGAGGACTGACCCCGCGCTGATACGCCTGTACTAAGATCAAGGTCGCTGCCCGGGGCCCGTGCCCGATGCCCTCCACGGCCCCGATGCCCCCCCTCCGGACGATCGCCCCCTCCCGGGCACCGGAGTCGGCGGCCGCGGCGTCGACCTCAACGAACAGCTGAACCTCCACCCCGGCCGCAGCCTGCTGCTGCGCGTCTGCGGTGACTCGATGCTCGGCGCCGGCATCCGCCACGGTGATCTGCTCGTGGTGGATCGGGAGGCCGTGCCCCGGCCCGGCCGCATCGTGGTGGCCCTGCTGGAGGGGGGCTTCACCCTCAAGCGGCTGGTCCGCCGCGGGTCCCACTGGTGGCTGGAGGCGGCCAACCCCGCCTATCCGCCCCTGGCGCTGGGCGGCAGCGACGACGACCGTCTCTGGGGCGTGGCGCTGCACGTGATCCGTTCGCTGCCGGGGGGCTGATGGGGCAGGCCACGGTGCTGATCGACGGCAACAATTTCTACGCCTCCTGCGAGGCGGCCCTCGATCCCTCCGTGATCGGCCGGCCCCTGGTGGTGCTCTCCAACAACGACGGCTGCATCGTCTCCCGCAGCGCCGAGGCGCGCGCCATGGGCATTCCCATGGGCACCCCCTGGTTCCAGGTGCGCCACGACCTGGAACGCCGCGGCGTGATCGTGCGCAGCTCCAACTACGGCCTCTACGCCGACATGAGCCAGCGGCTGATGGCCAGCCTCGAGGCCTGGGTGGAGGAGCTGGAGATCTACTCCATCGACGAGGCCTTCGGCCGTCTGCACCGTCCGCCCGGCGACGGCGACCTCAGCGCCTGGGGGAGGGATCTGCGCTGCCAGGTGCGCCGCCAGCTGGGCCTGCCGGTGGCGGTGGGCATCGCCCCCACCAAGGTGCTGGCCAAGATCGCCAACCGCATCGCCAAGCGCGACCTCTCCCATGGCGGCGTCTTCGACCTGGACCGGGCCGGTGACCCGGACCCCTGGCTGGAGGCGATCGCCATCGAGGACGTCTGGGGCATCGGCCGCAAACTGTCCCGCTGGTGCCGCCTGCGGGGCATCAGCCATGCCCGGGCCCTGCGCGACATGCCCAGCGGCGAACTGCGCCGTCGCTGCGGCGTCGTGGGTGTGCGCCTGCAGCAGGAACTGCGGGGCCACAGCTGCCTGCCCCTGGTCGCCGTGCCGCCGGCGAAGCAGGAAACCTGCGTCAGCCGCAGCTTCAGTGAACCGGTGACCAGCCTGGAGGGTCTGCGCCAGGCCATCGCCACCTACCTCAGCCGGGCCTGCGAGAAACTGCGCCGCCAGGGGCAGCGGGCGGGAAGCGTCAGCGTGTTCGTGCGCAGCAGCCCCTTCAACGGCACCCGCTTCTACGCCAACGCCGCCACCGTCCATCTGCCGCTGGCCAGCAACGACACCGCCGTGCTGCTCGTCGCCGCCCTGCCCCTGGCCGAACGGCTGTTCCGGCCCCACAAACCGCTGCAGAAGGCCGGCGTGCTGCTGCAGGATCTGCAGCCGGTCGAAGTGCTGCAGCACCATCTGCTGGCACCGCTGCCGCCGGAGCAGCAGCGGCGGCGTGAGGCGCTGATGGCCGCCATCGACGGGCTCAACCGCCGCTACGGCAGCGGCACCGTGCAGTGGGCCGCCTGCGGGCTGCACCCCCGCTGGACGATGCGCCGCTCCCGGCTGTCCCGGGCCGCCACCACCCGGCTGAGCGATGTCCCGGTGGTGCGGGCCTGAGGGGGGCGCAGGCCAGATGTGGCCTGGCGGACGGATCTCACTGACCGTCGTGGAGGCTGGCGATCTGGTTGCGGCCATTCCCCTTGGCCAGCTCCAGGGCCCGGCTGGCGCGGCCCATCAGATCGGTGAAACGGCGATCGGAGGGGGCCAGGGCGGTGAGGCCGCCGCTGATGTGCAGCCGGAAATCGGAATGGGTGTAGACACCGGGCATGTGGGCGACGGCGGTACGCAGGCCATCGGCCAGGCCCATGGCCTGGTCGCCGTCGATGCCCACCAGCAGCAGGGCGAATTCACCGTCCCCGAGCCGGGCCGCGAAATCCTCCTCCTTCAGGAAGGTGCGAGCCAGGCGCACCACATCGGCCAGCACCCGATCGCCGGCCTCATGGCCCCAGCGGTTGTTGATGGAGCGCAGGTTGTCGATGTCGAAGAGGAGCAGCGACAGGGGGCGGTGATCCCTGCGGGACCGTTCGAACTCCCGCTCTGCGATGGTCAGGAAGCTGCGACGGGTCGGCAGGCCCGTGACCGGGCAGAGGTGGGCCAGGCGGCGCAGCTCCAGCTCGCGCATGGCCAGCTGGGCCAGACGATGGAGCAGCTGGCGCTGCTCCTGGTTGAGGTCACGGGGTTCCCGGTCGATGACGCAGAGGGTGCCGAGGTTGTGGCCCTCCGGGGTCTGGAGCGGCGCACCGGCGTAGAAGCGGATGTGGGGATCGGAGGAGACCAGGGGGTTGCTGCGGAAGCGCTCATCACTGCGGGCGTCGGTCACCACCATCACCTCGTCGTGGGCGATGGCGTGGGCGCAGAAGGCCATCTCGCGGGGCGTTTCCCGCACAGTGTCGAGCCCCCGCTGGGCCAGGAACCACTGGCGATCGGCCTCCACCAGGGAGATGGCGACGATGGGGGTCTGAAAGATGGCCCCGGCCAGATCCAGGATCCGATCGAAATGCTCGTCGCTGTCGGCCTCGAAAACGCCGTAGCGCTCCAGATCGCGCAGCCGCTGCTCCTCATCGACGGGAACGGGAAACGCCGGATAGGAGACCATTGCGAATCTGCGGTCATCTCCGAACCTAGGCAGGACACCCCCGGGAGCGGGGGTCGTCGTCAGGGGGAAGTCCGTCCCGGGGACGGCGGAGAGGATCGCTCGGGGCTCAGGCGGCCGGCACCGCCAGGGTCTCCTCATAGCCGGCGCGACGGCCTTCATCCAGTTGGCTCAGGTAGCGGCGTTCGGCGTAGTAGGCCGCCTGGAAGCGCAGGGCGTCTCCGTTGAGGGCATCGAAAAGCGTGTGGATGCGGGTCTCCATGTCGAGTCCGGCGCCGGCCGATGGGGTGGGGGATCCAGCCGGCGGGGGATGGCGCTCCTCCTCCAGCAGCCGGGCAATGCAGTGCTCCAGGGTCTGGAGCCGCTGGCTGGACCAGGCATCGAGCAGGTGGCGGCAACGGCGCAGCACCCGCTGACGCTCCAGGGAGGCCGTGGCACCGCGCAGCTGCAGGGGCGGATGGGCCAGGGCCATGCGTTGGACCTCGCTGGGCTCCAGCAGAGGGGTGAGGCGGCTGAGCAGAGCGCTCTGTTCCACCAGGAGCCGATCGCCCAGCAGCCGGGGCAGATCGAGATCGGCCAGATCCAGGCCCGGATCGGTGCCCCTGTTGATGGCCTCGAGCCGACCCGCGCCCAGGTTGTCCTCCTCCAGCTCGCCGATGGCCGCCCAGAGCTGGCGGTGGTGCTGGAGGGCGAAATCATCGAGTTCGCGCCGCCTGAGCTCGGCGCGGATCACCCCACGCCAGGGGGGGCAATGGAGGTAGAGCCGCAGGATCTCCGCCTCGGCCCGCTCCCGCAGGCCCACCTCTCCCGGCTGCTCCCATCGGACGGAGCGACCGTGCCAGCGCTGGCCCTTGACCTGCTGGCGCAGGTCATCCTCCAGCTGAATGGCGAGCCGGGCCTGCCCCCCCGAGAGCCGTTCGGCCACCTGCTGCAGGTAATGGCTGCGCACGGCCGACTGGGGCAGCTTGCCCAGCAGTTCCACCAGACCCGTGACGGCCTGCTGGAACTGGTCGGCGCGGGCCAGATCCTTCCCCTCGAGCACCTGCTCGATCTGCCAGTCGAGCCAGAGGGGAGCCTGATCCAGCAAGGAGCGATACTCCCCCGGCCCGTGGTCCTGCAGAAACTCGTCAGGATCCTTGCCGGCGGGCAGATGCAGCACCCGCAGCTCCAGCTGCCCCTGCAGCGCCAGCTGCTCCACCTCGCCGATGGCCCGCTGGGCGGCGCGCACCCCCGCCCCGTCGCTGTCGAAGTTGAGGATCAGCCGCCGGCCGTCGCAGCAGCGGCACAGCTGGGTGATCTGACTCGAGCTGAGGGCCGTGCCGAGGGCCGCCACGGCATTGGTGATGCCGGCGGCATGGAGGGCGATGACATCGAAGTAGCCCTCCACCACCACCGCCCGGTCGTCGCGGCGGATGGCATCGGCGGCCCGGTCGAGGCCGAAGAGGTGCTTGCCCTTCTCGAACACCTCCGTTTCCGGGGAGTTGAGGTACTTGGGCTCGGCGCCATCCAGGCCCCTGCCGCCGAAACCGATCACCCGTCCCTGGCGATCGCGGATCGGCACCATCACCCGATCGCGGAAACGGTCGTAGAAGCCGCCCCCCCCCTTGCGGGCCACCACCAGACCGGCCGCCTCCAGCAGATCGGCACCGAGGCCCTCCACCTGCTGCAGGTACTGCAGCAGACCATCCCAGCCGGGGGGGGCATAGCCGAGCTGGAAGGCCTCCAGGGTGGTTTCGCTCAGGCCGCGCCGCTGGCGCAGGTAGGTGAGGGCCGCCGCGCCCTCCGGGGAGCGCAGCTGGCTCTGGAACCAGCCCGCCGCCAGGGCCAGCACCCGGTGCAGCCGCTCGCGGCGGGAGAGCTGCTGGCGCAGCCGTTCCTGCTGCGGTCCGTCAAGGGTGTCGACCGGCAGCTGGTACCGGCGCGCCAGTTCCAGCACCACTTCGCTGAAGCTGGTGCGCTGCAGCTCCATCAGGAACTTGATCGCGTTGCCGCCGGCCCCGCAGGAGAAGCAGTAATAGAACTGCTTGGCCGGCGACACCGTCATCGACGGGGATTTGTCGTCGTGGAAGGGGCAGATCCCCACGAACTCGCGGCCCTTCTTCTTGAGCACCACGTGCTCTCCCACCACATCGACGATGTCGGCCCGCTCCTTGACGGCCTCGATCGTGCGGGGGTGGAGACGGGGCAGGCTCAAGGCGGGCGGGGGGGAAGGGGCCGGTGGAGATGGGCCGGGGGGAGCGGGGCGCCATCGGTGGTGGTTCCCCCGGCGCCATTCTGGGGCCTGCCACCACCGATGGAGGTCGCCCCCTGAACCGAACACACCCACGCGACGGTGGCGGATCCCTGGCGGCCGGGGGCTGGATGGTGCTCAGCGCCCTGGCCTTCAGCCTGATGGTGGTGGGGGTCAAGCAGGTGGGCGGGCGGATCCCCCTGGGGGAGGTGGTGCTGGCCCGGGGACTGGTGACCCTGGCCCTGAGCCTGGGGATGGTCCGGCGCCAGGGGGTGAACCCCTGGGGACGGCGCCGGGGCCTGCTGCTGCTGCGGGGTCTGGTGGGCAGCGCCGCCCTGTTCTGCGTCTATGCCGCCGTGGTGCACCTGCCCCTGGCCGCCGCCACGGTGCTGCAGTACCTCTACCCCACCTTCACGGCCCTGCTGGCCTGGCTGCTCCTGGGCGAGCCCCTCGGATCGAGAGTGCTGCTGGCCATGGGGCTGGGCTGGCTGGGGGTGCTGCTGGTGGCGCAGCCAGCGGCGAATGCCGCCCTGCCGATGGTCTGGGTGCTGGTGGCGGTGGCCGGGGCCCTGCTGACCGCGGTGGCCTACGTGAGCGTCCGCCGGCTTGCCGAAAGCGAGCACCCGGCGGTGATCATTCTTTATTTTCCCCTGGTTGCCGTTCCCATGAGCCTGCCCCTGGTGCTGCTCGATCCGGTGCTGCCCACCCCGCTCGAACTGTTCTGGCTCGTGGGTGTGGGGGTGTTCACCCAGGTGGGTCAGGTGGGCCTCACCAGGGGGCTCTCCCAGCTGCCGGCGGCCCGGGCCACAGCGATCAGTTACGTGCAGGTGGGCTTCGCCGGACTCTGGGGCTGGTGGATCTTCGGCGAGACCATCGACCTGCCGACCAGCGCCGGAGCCCTGCTGATCCTGACGGCGACGTTGATCTGCCTGAGGGGTCGTGCGGGGGTCGTGAAACCACCGGAATCACCACCGGAAACGCCCGTACAGTGATGCCCCCGATCCGCGGCCTTTGCTGTCCATCGCTCAGCCCAGTGCCCTGAATCCATGGCTGGCAACCCTGGTCGCCGTAGTCGAAAAAGGGACGGATCAGCCGTTACTGGAACCTTCCATTCTGAATAGTTCCATACCGCAACCGCTGATCATGGTGATCATCGGCGGAATCTTTCTCGGCACCCTGGCGATCAGTCGCTTCTCCCTGAAGATCGGGGTGCCGGCCATTCTCGGCGTGCTGCTGCTCGGTTTCATCATCAATCCCTCCTTCACCCTGTTCAGCAACGTCGTGATCGAGCGACTGCAGGTGCTGAGTCTATCGATCCTGCTGTTCAACGCAGGACTGGAAACCGATATCCGATCGATTCGCGGCTTCCTCGAATACGGCATCATCCTGGCGGTGGGGGGTGTGATCCTGTCCACCCTGATGCTGGGAGGGATCGTCTGGCTCGTGGCGTCCCCCGATGCCGGCGGCATCGAACTCGGCTTTCACCAGATCCCCCTTTCGGCGGCCATGCTGATCGCCGCCTGTCTGGGATCCACCGACGCGGGAGCCACGGTCAACGTGCTGCAGTCCGTCCCCAGGGCGATTCCACGCCGACTCTCGGCCCTGGTGCAGTTCGAATCCGCGGTCAACGATCCCACCGCCATTCTTTTTCTGGGGCTGGTGATCGGCCTGACGGTCGTGGGCAGCGACACCAGCGGCCAGGAGCTGGTGCTGGGAGAGGTGAGGACCTTCCTCCAGAAGATCGGTTCGGGCCTGCTGATCGGTGTGATCGTGAGCTATCTGGGGCGCTTCAGCCTCAACCAGCTGGCGCGCGACTCCAGCCAGCTGCTGATCCTGGGCATCTCCATCGGCCTGATCGCCTACGGACTGGCCGAACTGCTGGGGGGATCCGGCTTCATCAGCGCCTACCTGGCGGGCCTGATGCTCAGCAACCACAGCTACAGCAATGAACGGATCACCCCCGAGGCCCTGCAGCGGACCCTGCTGCCCTTCAACACCATGACCGAGATCACCGTGTTCCTGATCTTCGGCCTCAGCATCGATCCCCTCACGATCCTGCCCGCACTGCCGGAGGGCATCGTCGTCGCCATCGGCATGATGGTGGTGGCCCGCCCGGTGAGTGTCCTGCTGCTGCAGCGGTTCTCCCCCTTCAGCCTGCGGGAGTCCCTGCTGGTGTCGTGGTGCGGTCTGCGGGGCGCCGTTCCCCTCGCCCTGAGTTTCGTCCTGGTCGATGCCATCCCCAGGCTGAGGGGCCTGGACCCGACGCAGGTTCCCCTGCTGGTGCGGAACGCCGGCGGCATCGTCTTCTGGGTGGTGGTGATCAACCTGCTGGTGCAGGGCTTCACCCTCCCCCACGTGGCCCGCTGGCTGGGACTCCGGGAGGAGGAAGTCTCAGCTCCTTGACCCCCCTGGCAGGGGGAGGGGATCGGTGATCCAGTCCTGGCTGCTGCCATCGGTGCTGCCGCTGGGGCGCGCCAGGCGCCAGCTCTGCTCCTTGGCACCCCGCTGCAGGTAGAGCTCGAAAGGGCTGTCAACGCGGATGCTGTCCCCCGGCAGCCGCCAGTCGAAATGACCCGCCAGGCGCAGACCGCGACCGTCCCCGATCGGAACGTCCTCCTGGCGTTCCACCCGCACCCGGCTCACCTCGGGCAGTCCGCCGGCCTCCAGATCCAGGGCCCGGGCGATGGCCCCCTGGGTGAGCTGGATCTGCAGGGTCAGGGCATCGAGCAGCACGCTGCGGGGCGGCTGGCCAGCCCTGGAGCAGCCCCCCAGCAGCAGCACCAGGGCCAGCAAGGGCGCCAGCACCAGGGAAGCCAGTGCCGGCCGGCGGCAGTGGGGGCTTGGCAGGAGAGGCAGCATGGGGGCCGATGCACGTTGGACCATGATCGGCTGGCTGCAGGGGCGACTGGCCGAACCATGGCAGCAGGCGCACCGCTGCGGGGCGCTGCTGGTCTGCCACGGGGTGGGCTACGAGGTGCAGCTCAGCCTGCGCCAGTGGCAGCGCCTGCCCGAGCCCGGCAGTGAGCTGAGCCTGCATGTACACCACAGCATCCGCGACGACGGCTGGACCCTCTACGGCTTCGGCAGCCGCCAGGAAAGGGACCTGTTCCGCGAACTGGTGGCGGTGAGCGGCGTGGGGCCCCAGATGGCCCTTGGACTGCTGGGGGTGCTGGAGGTGGAGGCGCTGGTGCGGGCCATCGTCCAGGCCGACCTGCCCAGCCTCTGCCAGGCCCCGGGGGTGGGCAAGCGCACGGCCGAACGGCTGTCGGTGGAGCTGCGCCGCAAACTGCAGGACCGCTTCGCCGCCCTGGTGGAGCCCCTGGCAGCGGAGGAGGGGACGGACGGCGCGGCAGCGTCCGGCCCCTCGGGCCTCTGCAGGGAGGAGGTGCAGATCACCCTGGCGGCCCTGGGCTACGAGCCCCTGGAAATCCACCGGGCCCTGCGGGCGGTGGCCACCGCTGGCCTGGAGGAGGCCGCCGGCCCTGACGACTGGCTGCGGGAGAGTCTGCGCTGGCTGTCCCGCGCCGTGGCCTGACCGGGACGGGGGAGGGGCATCGGTCTGGGCGTTAAGGTGTTGGTTTGCACCGTTCGGGCCAAGATCCGCCCATGCCGCTCTCCACCACCCAGAAACAGGAACTGATCAATTCGCATCAGGCCCACGGCACCGACACCGGCTCGGTGGAAGTGCAGGTCGCGATGTTGAGCGAGCGGATCCAGCAGCTCAGTGGCCACCTGCAGAAGAACATCCACGACTTCTCCTCCCGCCAGGGATTGCTGAAGATGATCGGCCGACGCAAGCGGCTGCTCGGCTACCTGCGGGCCCAGAGTGAGGAGCGCTACGCCACCCTGATCGCCAAGCTCGGCATCCGCGGCTGAGGTCGATTCGATGGCCCGACGGCCCAGACCCAAAGCCTTCGGCAGCTCCCCGGCCGCCAGGGGCGAAAAAGCCCCGCCCCCTGCGCGCCAGCAGGTGATCCCCGATGCGGTGGCCAACCGCATGGTGCGACGCATCGCCATCGCCACCGGCACACCCACGGTGGTCGGCATGGCCGTGATCGTGGTCAGTTACGTGCTGGTGAGCCGCGGGATGCTCGACATTCCCCCCGGCCTCACCCTGGTGGGGTCGGGGGCCTTCTTCCTGCTGGGTCTGCTGGGCCTCAGCTATGGCGTGCTGTCGGCCAGCTGGGAGGACGGTCCGGGCAGCCTGCTGGGCTTCGAGCAGATCGGCGTCAACATCGGCCGGGTTCGGGCCTCGGTGCGGGCCATGCGCCAGGGCACCTCGAGCTCCGGCTCCGGCTCAGGCAGCCCCCAGGGGTGAGCGCAGCCAGGCCCTGAACTCCGCCGAGGCCAGGGTCTCGACGGCGGCCGGGGCATCGGCGACACAGAACTGGCCACCCAGACGCACGAAGCGGGTTTCGTTCTGCTGCTTCACCAGGGCCACCACGGGTACCCGCACCCCGGCCTCGTCCTGGCCCGGACGATGGCGGCTGAGGCACTCGCGCAGCCGATGCTGCACGGCGATGTCGCCGGCCTGCTCGGGGGCCAGCTCGACCATCACCAGCTGCAGGTTTTCGATGCTGCGGCAGTCGTCGACCAGCAGCTGCACCCGGTCGTCGCGACGGTCCACTCCGGCCCACAGCAGCAGGCGGGCATCCACCATCAGGTGGTCGGCCAGCCGCGCGTAGCTCTTGGGGAACACCACCGCCTCACAGGCGCCGGTGAGATCCTCCAGCTGCAACACGGCCATGCGATCCCCCTTGCGGGTGGTCACCTGGCGGATCTCGCTCACCATCACCACCACGCTCACCTTGGCCTTGTCGGCCATCTCCTCCAGGTTGGCCAGGCCGATGGGGGTGAGCAGCCGCACCTGGGAGGCCAGCTGCCGCAGGGGGTGGTCGGAGATGTAGAACCCGAGCAGCTCCTTTTCCAGCTTCAGCTTCTCGGTGGGGATGTAATCGGCCACCGGGGCGGCCTTCGGTGCTGCCGGGGCCTCCACCGCCGCTGGGCCGTCGCCCTCGCTGCCGCCGGCGAACAGATCGAAGAGGTTGCCCTGGCCGCTGGCCCGGTCGCGGGCGCGGGAGCTGGCCCAGTCGAGCACCAGATCCAGATCGGCCATCAGCTGGGCCCGGTTGGCCTTCGGCTCGAGGGCATCGAGGGCGCCGCAGTGAATGAGGGATTCGATCGCCCGGCGGTTGAGCTGCTGGCCGGAAAGCCGGTCGCAGAGATCGGCGAGATGGAGGAAGGGGCCGTCGCTGGAGCGGGCCTCGATCAGCTGGCGAATCGCGCCATCGCCGAGGTTGCGCACCGCCGAGAGGCCGAAGAGGATCTTCCTGCCCACCGGGGTGAAGTCGATGCCGGAAGCATTCACATCCGGCGGCATCACCTCGATGCCCATGGCCTGGCAGTTGGCGATATAGCGCTGGACCTTGTCGCTGGCGCCCGCATTCACCGTGAGCAGGGCCGCCATGTAGGCCACCGGATGGTGGGCCTTGAGGTAGGCCGTCTGATAGGTGACGGCGCCGTAGGCGGTGGAGTGGCTCTTGTTGAAGCAGTACTCGGCGAACAGCACCATCTGATCGAAAAGGGCCTCGGCAACGGCAGCCTCCACGCCCCGCTCGGTGGCTCCGCTGACGAACTGCTGGCGGTGTTTCTGCATCTCCGACACCTTCTTCTTGCCCATGGCACGGCGCAGCAGGTCGGCCTCGCCGAGGGAATAGCCCGCCAGATCCTGGGCGATCCGCATGATCTGCTCCTGGTAGACCATGATGCCGTAGGTCTCCCTGAGGATCGGCTCGAGCTTGGCGTGGGCCACGTCGATGGCTTCGCGGCCGTGCTTGCGATTGATGAATTTCGGGATCAGGCCGGCATCGAGCGGGCCCGGCCGGTAGAGGGCGAGGATCGAGGAGATGTCCTCCAGGGAGGAGGGCTTGAGATCGCGCACGATCTGGCGCATGCCGCTGGATTCCAGCTGGAAGATGCCCTCCAGATCGCCCCGGGCCAGCAGGGCATAGGTGCCGGGGTCGTTGGCCGGCAGGGCATCGGGGTCGAGGCGCTCGCCTTCGGCCTGGGCCACCAGTTCGATCGTCTTCTCGATCATGGTGAGGTTCTTGAGGCCCAGGAAGTCCATCTTCAGGAGGCCCATCGCCTCCACGTCCTCCATGAAGTACTGGGTGATCACCTGGCCGTCGTTGTTGCGCTGCAGGGGCACCAGTTCATCGAGGGGGTCGGCGGCGATCACCACCCCGGCGGCATGGACGCCGAAGGTCTTGTTGGTGCCCTCGATGCGGCGGGCCAGATCCACCCAGTGGCGCACCTTCGGATCGTTCTCGTACTTTTCGCGGAATTCGGGGGTGGGGGACTCGGGCCCGACCATCTCGGCGAGTTTGGCGGGCTTGCCCCGAGCGACGGGGATCAACTTGGCCAGCCGGTCGGCCTCGCCGTAGGGGATGTCGAGCACGCGGGCCACGTCCTTGAGCACCGCCTTGGAGGTCATGCGGTTGAAGGTGATGATCTGGGCCACCTTGTCCTCGCCGTAGCGCCGGGTCACGTAGTCGATCACCTCGCCGCGGCGCTCGATGCAGAAGTCGGTGTCGATGTCAGGCATCGATTTGCGTTCCGGGTTCAGGAAGCGCTCGAACAGCAGGCCGTGCTCCACAGGATCGATGTTGGTGATGCCCAGGGCATAGGCCACCAGCGAACCGGCGGCCGAACCGCGGCCCGGCCCCACCGCGATGCCCTGCTCCCGGGCGAAGCGGATGTAGTCCCACACCACCAGGAAGTAGGTGGGGAAGCCCATCTGCTCCATCACCTGCAGCTCGAAGGCGAGCCGCTCGCCATAGCCAGGCTCGATGGCGGCCTCATCGGGGAGGGCCAGCCGGGCCCGCAGGCCCTGATGGGCCACCTCGGTGAGGTAGCTCACGGGGGTGAAGCCCTCGGGGATCGGGAAGCGGGGCATCTGCTGGCGCCCCAGGATGTTGTAGTCCTCCACCTTCTCGGCCACCCGGGCGGTGGTGGCGATGGCATCGGCGATCACCTCCGGCGCCAGATGGTCCGCGAAGAGCGTGGCCATCTCCGCTTCGCTCTTGATGTACTCGGTGCCCGTGTAGCGCAGGCGCTTCTCATCGGTGATCAGCTTGCCGGTGAGCACGCAGAGCAGGGCGTCGTGGGCTTCGACGTCGTTGCTGGTGAGGTAGTGGGCATCGTTGGTGGCGATCAGGGGGATGCCCAGCTCGGCGCCGATGCGGGCCATCTCCACGTTGACAATGCGATCCTCGATGCCACCGTGATCCTGGATCTCCAGGTAGAAGTCGTCCTGGAAGACGTCCCGGTACCAGGCGGCCACGTCCCGGGCCACGTCGGGACGGCCCCGCAGGATCGCCTGGGGGATTTCGCCGCCCAGACAGGCAGTGGCCACCATCAGCCCCTCGCTGTGCTGTCGCAGCAGAGATTTATCGATGCAGGCCCGCGAGAAGATGCCCCGGCCGCGCATGCCGCGGAGATGGCTGATGCTGGTGAGTTTCACCAGATTGCGGTAGCCGACGGCGTTCTTGGCCAGCACCACCAGGTGGTAGCGACGCTCCTTCTTCGGCTGGGGATCGTCGATCGAGCCGTTGATCACGTACATCTCGTTGCCGATGATCGGCTTGATGCCCGCCCTGGTGCAGAGCTTGAGCAGCTCGATGGCGCCATACATGACGCCGTGGTCGGTGAGGGCCAGGGCCGGCATGCCCAGCTCCACGGCCCGCTCCACCATCGCCGGCAGCTGGGAGGCCCCATCCAGCAGGCTGTAGTCGCTGTGGTTGTGGAGGGGAACGAAGGCCACGGGCGGGAGGGGCTTGTGATGCTTGGCGATGTAGGGCTAGATCGGCGACAACAAGGCCAGGGCACCAGATGTGGTGGTGACGGCGCCCGTGAGGCCGGAGCTGCTGGAAGGGAGGAAAGGATCCTGGAGCGATCCGGGCTTTGAAGTGCCCATCCAACCGGCGGCCATGGAGGCCATGGTCAGGATGGTTTTCCGGAGTGGGGCGCTGGCCACTGGGGAACAGCGTGGTCACTGAGCCGATCTGGAGCGTGCACATCGCCCTTCTGGGAATTTTGAGGTATGGTTTTCAGGAAATTGGCGAAAAGCGAGCCGAAAGTGACCGTTGAACATCATCCCTTGATCAAGGATTTTCCGGAATATCGCGAACAGATTCATCTTCTCAAAGTAGGGGATCCCAGATTCAAAGCCCTGCTTGATGAGTACGATCACCTCGACAAGGAAATCTACCGCATTGATCAGGATATTGAGCCAGTTTCCGATGAATTCGCCAAGGAGCTCAAAGTCAGACGTGTTTCCGTCAAGGATGAAATTTACCGGCGGATACAGGCCTTTTCTCAGCAGTGAGCTTGATCGGTTCTTGATGGGAGGAGGTTTTGCGCCACGCATGTTCAGCAAATTCGGACAGCGACGTTAACCGCCTTTTGAAGGTTTGGCTGGGTTCGACGCTGCGCTTCCAGGGGGTAGCAGCCAGTCATTCTTGTACCAATAAACGAAGGCGGGACGTCTGAGCCGGCTTTACGGAAAGAGACCTAAATACTCGTCTGAGTCGTTAATTAACAGTGTCATCCTAATCGGCAGGGAATCTGACAACTCGAACCTTGCCCAATTCCTCTCTGACTTTGCCCAATCCAGCAAGCGGGGTTTTGCCGTCGGCTGTTCTGATTCTCGACACAATCTGTTCATCGTGGTTCAGCACGTCGTCAGCGGTTGGGCGGCTTTCCTCTTCAGCCACATGTTCAGCATTCCATGCGGGTGGAGCGTCCTTGGGGTGAGGCCAAAAACGGCGTGACGCCAGTCGAACGTCCCGTGACGAACCAGCAATCATCGAACTGCGAACAGTAACCAGCTTCCGATTTCAGTGAAAGCCCTTACGCTGGAGGCCACCTCCGATAACATCAATTGACAAGACAGAGATCACTAATCCAACGATACAAGACGGCATGTCCTGAAGCAGATACAATCTCTTTTTTCAGCTGCTGTATGACCAAAGCCGGCCGACCCTTCGCCTTTGGCAGATTGAAACAGGAAAGAGGATCGGAACACGTCTCCTATTGTAGCTGCGCCCATACAGGATTCTCTTCAGAGTTGAGTCAACCTGAGGAAAGCGTCATTTCACTCAAGACTGTTCTACGGCTGACAGCGTCAGGCCCATGACTGGGCACGGAAACAACTACTTTGACCCCTTTCCTGAGTTGAAAAGACTCCTTGACCCTGATGCGGCCGTCTGTCTTACAGCGAGGCCGCCTGGCCGAATACGCCGGCGAAGCCGTGGGCTGATGTTCGCCGGCGAATAGGGCCTCCCCACTTGGCTCGAGGCTTCATGCTGATGGCTGATGCCGTGCTGCCGAAAGCGCCAAGGGCGACCGTCTTCCCTGCGCTCTGCTGGTTTGGGCGATCGCCTGGGGATGTACCCCATCTGGGAGGGGCTGGTGCAATTTCTGACGCCGCAGTCAACCATTCCATGCGGTGATGGCACCTTCGACCGGGTGCGTCTGCATTCTTGCCGCACTCATCAGCATGATCCTTGCCGTCACCAGCACATCAGGCGCGCGCGCCAGCGATGTGCCTTTTCTGGGCTTTCTGGTCTTCCCCTATGTGCTGATGGGGCTGCTGTCCTGGTGGCAGCGGAGCCGGCGGCGGCGCTCTGCGGGGGTGTTCATCGCCGTCCTGCTTCTTTCCCTGGGAGGGATCTTGCTGCTTGGAATCGACAGCTTCCGCTTCCACACCATGCCTGACCATCGAATGGTGCAGCGTTTCACGATGATTGCCGTTCCGCTGCTGCAAACGACCGCCACACTGGCCATCGCCCTGGTGCTGCAGCTGTCGTCACTGGTGAAAGGCGATTCCGGTGACGCCATCGCCCCTCGCGGCCGCCGCTGAAACAAAAGGGCGTCCGGCAGTTCCTCGCGCTCGTTGCCCACCAGAAACGGTGCACAGGGCACTCTCCTTGCTGAAGGAGAAGGGGCTGCTGTCATCGGGGCGCGTCACCACCACGGTGGCGTACCCGCCTTCGGCCCTTGCCAACCGAAAGGGCGGTACCCCATCGGCTGGCCCCGGGCCACAGACCCTTGGGGAGCCACCGCCGGCTGCAGCATTCAGCAGCCACAAATCCACGGGGTCCTCCGCCGGGTCTGCAGGTTGGTTCGGTGTCTCGTCGCAGGCGTTCAACACCAGGCCGAGGCTGAAGGCCACGCCCAGAGCGGCAATGCGGAGGAGGAGAGGAGGCCTTCGAAGAAACGGGGTTGTTGTGGCGGCTGGGGGTAGGAGGCCACCTGGGCAAAAAAGCAGGATCCCGGTTGCCTTGCCGTCTGAAGAACAATCAGCGACCTCTGCCGAAGACCCATAAGGTGGGTGCCTCTGCAAAGGGATCGGCAAGGGATGCTGCGCCGGATTCTCCAGGAACTTGCCGAAGCCGCCCCGCTGGCACTGCTGGTCGGTGCCGTGATCGGCACTGCCATGGTGGGCCTGCTGACCGGCACCGTGGGGGAGAGCAGCAACGAAAGCCTCGAAGTGCTCGTCCTGGGATCGCTGCAGGTGGTCACGCCCCTGGGGGTGAGCCTGATCTGGATCTGCCGCTGCGCCCCCCTGCGTCTTGCGATGGCTGTGCGGCGCCATCTGGATCGAGTACCAAGGCGAACCACGGCGTCTCACTCATGGAGGGGCCATGAGGCAGAGGTGGCTGGGGCCGCCTGCAGCGCCATGTTGTTGGTGCCCTGGTTTGAGTTGGGCCTGTTGCTGGGTGGCCTGCTCGCCACCCCTCGCGCAGGCCTTGGTTTCCCCAGCGAATTGCAGGAACTCACTAGGTTGATGACCGTTCCAGACCTGCTGCGGTGCTTTCTGCGGACTGCGGTGTTCACCGCAGCCGCCCAGTGGGTTTGCCTCCGCAAGGCAGGTCAGGTGAAGTGCTCGGAGGGGGAGCTGGCGCGCCTGCTGGCGGATGCCCTGCCCGAGTCCCTCCTGGTCGTCATGGGGCTGGAGGTGATCTGGCTCACCCTGCTGGTCCCTCTGCATGGCACCTACGCGTGAGTTCCGGCGACATGGAAAGCAGCACCCCAGAGCGCCACGGTCGTCCAGGGGTCAGCCGGCTGGGAGTGCTGTTCCTGGCGGGTTCTGTGCTGTTGAGTGGCTGGGTGGCCGCCAGCCTGCTGCAGGAGCGGTTGCGCTGGCGTGACAGCACCTTGTTGACATTCCGCACCACCAACGCCACAGGCATCTGGCCGGGTGTGAATGTGACCCTCTCCGGATACCGCATCGGCAAGGTGGAATCTGTTGAACTGGCCAGCGATGGCCAGGTGGATGTGGAACTGCGAATCGTCTCCCGCCACCGCCGCCTGGTGGGCCCGAAAAGCACTGCCACAGCCGTTCAGGAGGGGTTGATCGGCGACGCCGTTGTCGTGCTCACCCCAGACATCACCCCTACCGATTCAGAGTTGCCGCCTCCTGAGCTGGCCATCGGCTTTCAGCCCTCCAGCAGCCCTGCAGAGCTGCTGAGCGATCTGGCCGAGACACGGCTGCAACTAGACCGGACGTTGCAGGCGATTGGGGAGGTGGTGGAGAAAGATCTGCCCTCGGTTGCCGGACAGGTCGATGGCACCTTGAAGGATGTGCGTCGACTGGCAGGCACGCTTGAGCGCGAGTCGGGCGCCACCGCCGCAGTGACACGCGACACGCTCAGGCTTTACAAGCAGACCGGAAAAGAGGTCGGAACGGCCTCCGTCGAGGCCACCGACGTGATGAAAACCACCTCTCCGGTGCTCGTGGACACCCTCAGGCAGATCCGTGCTGCGTCGGCCACCACCAATCGTCTGTTGAAGGCTCTTTCAGGCACATTCCTGTTCGACCTGCCTGGGCCGGAGGAGGAATCAGCGCCGAAGGCTGCCGAACCAGCAGCTGCAGAGCAGCGGGAATCTGTGAACTGACGAGACACCCCCCTGCGGTCAGCAGGCTCCAAGGCCTTCTCGGTGTGCGGGCCTCATGCTCCTCTGCCTGCAGCCGTGCGGCCCAGCGGGCGCGGATCACGCCATCAGGGTCAAGCAGGAAGGTGTGGCGCAGGGAGAAGGGGGGCGATCCAGGAGCCCTGGCGGTGGCGTATCTGTGAGGCCGGAGCGCTGAGCAGCGGGAAGGCCAATCTCTCGTAGATGCTGAACAAGGCGTGAGATTCGGCGGCGGCGACGTTCACCCCCATCACTTCCGGAAAAGAGCGCCCGACCCCCTCAACGGTGAAGGTGGACCGCTGAGGGCTCAGGGGGTTGACGTAGGTGGATTGCGTTGCGACCTCCCTTTCCCACGCGGCTCCGGGGAGAACAAGGGGCCCAGATCTTCCAGCGGCGAGTGCTCCTGCAGCCGACGGCGCATGGAATCGATGGGGTTGGAACGATTCCCGTGGGAGCTCGATTGTTGTGCACCCATCCGTGGCTGCCTCAGCTGAATAAGGAAGGGCGCCCCGTCTCGGACGCCCTTGGACCGGTTGCCGGGATCTGGGCTCGCACCACCCGGGTCGTGGTCTCTATCCAATTGATAGGAACGCTCCGGGTGGTCGTCATTACGGCAAACCGTCCTGACAGCCAGGAGGGGCAGGGGATGGCTCCGCTGGGCCTGCCATAGGCACGAGCAACCCATCCTGGGTGACATCGAAAGCATTGCTATCAGTCGTTCAAGAATGCATGGCCAATCCGCTGGTATGAGGGGTCAATGAAGCGATCGTTTGGGCCCTCAAGCAACGCGCCGGTGCCCATGACACCGGCGCGGAAACCATCCGATCGCATCCTGGCGTGCGGGAGTTCTTTGCCGACATGGCCAGATGCCGGCTCGGATCAACCAACAAGTTTTCTGCCCGCCCCTGAGCCGTGGCGCCGTCCCTTTCGCGGACACTGGTCGTGCCGCAGACGGCCGATGAATGCCAGATTCAACGTCGAGCCGCTTTCGCGCTCATCCTGCAGATCACAGCGGATCCCCTGGCCCTGCAGCAGTGTCAGGGTTGGTTGCAGGCAACCGCGCGGCAGAGCGATGTGCTGCGGAAAGCTTTCGGCGCAGCCGATCACCCGAGGCTTGTCCCAAACCGACAGTCGCAGCGCCTGGGCCCGGTAGAAGGCCACCGCAGACACCGGCAGCCGTCGCAGTGACGCCAGGAAGGCCCACTGATCGGGATAGGGGCGCAGGTCGTCGTCCACGAAGACACTGCAGCCCCGTTGCCGCGGCTCCTTCTGCAGCGGCAGGGCGATCAGATTGCAAAAGCCCCCTTTGGGCAGGGAGTCCTGGCTTGGGAACAGCCGGTCGTAGGAGCTCAGCCGGAGCTGCCGCGAAGCGGCGCAGCTGTGACTGATCAAGGCAGCCCCCAGGCGGCGGGCATCCCGCGCTTGCAGCGGCTCCTCGAAGAACATCCACACATGGGATCGCCAGCTCCTGGCAGGAGCGCATGAACGCCCGTGCATCGTCCTGCCAGTCGTGATTGCGGAGGCGGATCATGGAACAGCCAACCCGGTGTCAGACGCAGGCAAAAGGCTCGATGCGCTCCAGTTCCTCGGCCAGTTCGGCCGCGGCCACCTCCGTGTCGTGGGCGGCCTGGGCGCGCAGCCAATAGCCTGGACTGAGGCCGAAGAACCGGCAGAGGCGCAGGTCGGTGTCGGCCGTGATGGCCCGCTGGCCCGTGATGATCTCACTGATGCGCGAGGCGGGTACGCCGATGGCCTTGGCCAGGCGGTACTGACTGACACCCAGGGGCTGCAGGAACTCCTGATCGAGCAGTTCGCCGGGGGTGATGGGGGGGAGGCGGTCCATGGGAGGAATCAGTGGTAGTCGACGACTTCAACGGCTTCTGGGCCGGCATCTGTCCAGATGAAGCAAAGGCGGAACTGGTCGTTGATGCGGATGCTGTGCTGCCCAGAGCGGTCGCCCCGCAGGGCTTCGAGGCGGTTGCCCGGTGGGATCCGGAGATCGTCGAGGCGTCCGGCGATCTCCAGCTGCCTGAGCTTGCGGCGCGCCACGCGCTCGAAGGCCTGAAACCTCGGCACCCCCGAGCCCTTGGCCAGTGATTCGGTGTCGGCGCATCGGAATGACCGGATCATGCCTCCACCATAGTTCTGCGAAGCAGAATGGTCAGGATGCCTTGGCCAGCTCCCCCCCTGCCAGGGAAGAAGTCCACTCGGTCTGACCCCGCCACCAGGCGGCACTGTCTCGCGTCAAGTCCGTTGGCCGTCGCCGAGGGGCGAAGTTCGAGGTTCCAGTCCGCTGCAATTGGGAAACCTCTACTTCAATCGGTCGCGCCAATATCCAGGCTTGCGGCTGCAGTACGCGGTCGCCAACTTAGTTGACAGCAGGCACATGGGGTGCCCTGGTCGAGCCGATGATTTCGGTCGGCTCCAGAGTGGCGATGGCCTCTCCATGCCCGCTTGATCGTTGACGCCATCAGCCTGAGACTTCCGGAAGATCTGGAACGCCAGCTGAGCGACGAGGCCCGTCTGAGCGGCCTGCCCCGTTCCCAGGTGATGCGCCAGGCCCTGGAAGATCTCATCTCCCGCAGGGAATACGAGCGCTTCGTGGCGCGGATGATCGCTGCGGCTAAGGCCCTGGCCGCCGCCCACAATGCCCACGCCGAGGCCCTGGCCGTCGCAGCAGACTTCCTTCCGGCTGAGAACGAAGCCCTGGAGCAGGCGGAGGGCGCCGGGGTGAGGTCTGGGTGGCGCGCCTCAATCCAAACAGCGCGCGGAGGTGGGGGAGCTCCACTGGCCACCCTCAGCAGCGCCGAAATGGCTGAGCTGGAACTAGCACTGCGGGGCGTGAAGGGGATCGAGTAAGAGCGAGGCCGCCTGCAGGTTTAAGAACTCCAGGCCTCCTTCTCACCCCCCAGAACGTGGCCACGGCCGCGATGACCCATGAAGACCCAACGGCCGCAGGAAATACCACTTCAGGCAACCCCGCACCGCCCCATCCTTCTTCACGCTCAGCTCCCGCGTGATGGCCAGACGGATCAGGGCCTGCGAGGGGCCTCAACGGTCACAGCTCGGGATAGCGCCGCTTGCGCTCCGCGGTGTACGCCCACCACGGCCGGGGCTCCTCGCCGGCCAGGAAGCGGGTGATCGAGAGGAACACATCGAGCACGCAGGGATCCTGCCGTTGCCCCCGACGCTCGCAGAGGCTTCGGTACAGCTCCAACGGATCGCTGCCCATCAGTTCCGCGGGCGCAGCGACCCCCAGCAGCTCCAGATCCCTGGCGATGGCGGGGCCCACGTTGGGGAGATCGCTCAACCGCCGCAGGTGGTGACGGGAGCAACGGCTGGGGTTCATCCGAAGCGGCGGGTGGCGTCCTGAAGAACATCCTGGACCCGTTTGCTCAGCCGCTGCCGCGGTCGGCCCGGATCTCCGCCACGGCCGCGTCACATTGCGACCAGGCCCCCCGGGTTCAGCCCTCTGTGATGATTCAGGGAATCCAGGCGACTCGGGTCTGACCCTTCAACCGAACGACTTGGATTCAGATCCAGTGCCTTCGGCGTGGTCTGTCGGCCTGGGCTGTAGGCCTTGCCTAACGGGCAGGGGTTGAGGAAACCGCCAGGCCAAGGCCGACCTGCGTCACCTGCCCGGCTGAGACGCTGTGGGGAATCAGCAGCGTGCCCTGACGTGTTGCTGTGTCCCTCACACCTCCCAGATCTTCTCCAACTCCAGCGCCAATCCGGCAAACCCCTCGCCACCCTCCAGCCGTGAGACCTCCTCCAGCCGCTCCGCCATGCCTTCCTGGCCGCCCCGCCAGATCTCCACCGCCCGCTCCTCCGGCAGCAGCAGCCAGCCCAGCTGCGCCCCGTTGGCCTGGTAGAGCCCCATCTTGTGGCGCAGGTTGCTCACGCCCCGCAGTCCTTCGTCGCTGGGACTCGCCAGCTCAACCACCAGGTCGGGGCAGAGGGGCGGGAAGCCTCGGCGCTCGTCAGGAGTCAGTGCCTGCCAGCGCTCCTGGCGCAGCAGCGAGGCATCGGGGCTGAGCACGGAACCATCCGGCAGCCGGAAGCCCGTGGAGCTGTCGAACACTCTCAGGCTTTGGCCGCAGCGGCGGATGGCCAGATTGAGCTCGAACAGCAGGGCGCTGTTGCGTGCGCCTGTCTCCCCACCCGTTGGCGTCATGGCAATGAGATGGCCATCGGCATCAAGCTCCAACACCGCATCGGGATTGGACTGGCAGACCCGCTCGAACTGCTCCGGTGTAAGCCTCAGATCCCAGGGCAGCTGCAGCGGCTCCATCGCAGGAAGTAGCTGCGGCCCTTGCGGTAAAGGGGATGGCGCAGGCGCAAGGCTCATCAATCCATCATCACCTCAGGCTGAGGCTAAGTGTCCTGCCGTTCTCCCGCCTATGGACGCAGAGGCGGTGTTTGATCTCGTCGTCCGCAGGGATTGCAGCGCCTACGACGGTGAGGTTGTTGCCGTAGCCCCATGCGCCAGCAACACGGTGGCCGTGCCCCGCAGCAACCGTTCTCTGTTGGATGCGGCCGATCCTCGTCTCTATGTTCACACCTCCCAGATCTCCTCCAGCTCCAGCGCCAATCCGGCAAACCCCTCGCCACCCTCCACCCTGGTGGCATCCTCCAACCGCTCCGCCATTCCCTCCTGGCCGCCCTGCCAGATCTCCACCGCACGCTCCTGCGGCAACAGCAGCCAGCCCAGCCGCGCCCCGTTGGCCTGGTAGAGCCCCATCTTGTGGCGCAGGTTGCTCACGCCCCGCGGTCCTTCGTCGCTGGGACTCGCCAGCTCCACCACCAGGTCGGGGCAGAGGGGCGGGAAACCGCGGCGCTCGTCAGGAGTCAGGGCCTGCCAGCGCTCCTGGCGCAGCAGTGAGGCATCGGGGCTGAACACGGAACCATCCGGCAGGCGGAAGCCCGTGGAGCTGTCGAACACCATCCAGGCTCCCGCTCCCTCCCCTTCGGCCCAAAGCAGCAGGCGCTGGCCCAGCCGCAGGTTTCTTGCGCCGGTCTCCCCACCTGTTGGTGTCATGGCGATGAGATGGCCGTCGGCATCGAGCTCCAAGACCGCATCGGGATTGGCCTGGCAGACCCGCTCGAACTGCTCCGGCGTGAGGGGTAGATCCCAGGGCAGCCGCAGGGGATCCAGTTCGCGCGGCGGCTGGGTGGATGGAGCCGCTGGTGGCGCAGACGCAAGAGTCATCCTTATGGCAGTCACCACGCTCTGAACCTAAGTGTCCTGGCGTTGATCTGCCTCCACTGCCAGGCCTGACCAAGCCCCCCTCCCTACGCCACCAGCTCCGCCGACGGCCTGTTCTCCATCACGCGCGCCGCCTGCTCGTACTGATGGGCCACCCGCAGCAGCTTCGGCTCCTCAAGCACGCCCCCAATCAGCTGCAGCCCGATGGGCAGGCCCTCACCATCGAAGCCACAGGGCACGCTGATGGCCGGCAGGCCCGCCAGGTTGGCGGGAATGGTGAGCAGGTCGGCCAGGTACATGGCCAGGGGGTCGCCGGCGTGGGCACCGCTGGGGAACGCCGTGGTGGGGGAGGTGGGGGTCAGCAGCACGTCCACACCCTCGAAGGCGCGGTCGAAGTCGCGCCGGATCAGGGTGCGCACCTGCTGGGCCTTGTGGTAGTAGGCATCCACGTAACCGGCGGAGAGGGCGTAGGTGCCGATCAGGATGCGGCGCTGCACCTCCTCGCCGAAGCCCTCGGCCCGGCTTCGGGCCGTCATGGCCGCCAGGCCGTCGCTGCCGGGCTCACCGGCGGGGGCCCGGTAGCCGTACTTGACGCCGTCGTAACGGGCCAGGTTGGCCGACGCCTCCGACGGGGCGATCACGTAGTAGGTGGCGATGCCGTCGTTGAAGCGGGGGCAACTGACATCCACCAGTTCGCAGCCCAGGGCCTCCAGCTGGGCGGCGGCCGCCAGCACCGAAGCTTTCACCGCCGGATCGAGACCCTCCTGCTCGAAGCACTCCCGGATCAGCCCCACCCGCAGGCCGGCGATGGGCTGCTCCAGGGCGGCGCCGTAGTCGGGCACCGGCGCCCGCAGGCAGGTGGCATCGCGGGGATCCTCCCCGGCGATCACCTGCAGCAGCTCGGCGGCATCGGCCACGCTGGTGCTGAACGGACCGATCTGATCGAGGGAGGAGGCAAAGGCCACCAGGCCCCAGCGGCTCACCCGGCCATAGGTGGGCTTGAGACCCACCACGCCGCAGAAGCTGGCGGGCTGGCGGATCGAGCCGCCGGTATCAGAGCCGAGGGAGGCGAGACATTCACCGGCGGCCACCGCGGCGGCACTGCCGCCGGAGCTGCCACCGGGGACCCGCTCCGGATTCCAGGGATTGCGGCTGGCCCCGAAGGCCGAGGTCTCCGTGGAGCTGCCCATGGCGAACTCGTCCAGGTTCGTCTTGCCCAGCAGCACGGCGCCGGCCTGCCACAGCCGTTCCGTCACCGTGGACTCGTAGGGGGGGACGAAGTTCTCCAGCATGCGGCTGGAGCAGGTGGTCCGGATGCCCCGGGTGCAGAGGTTGTCCTTGATGGCCAGGGGGATGCCGGCCAGGGGGGGCAGGGGGTCGCCGGCGGCGCGGGCCGCATCGATGCGATCGGCATCGGCCCGGGCGCGCTCGCCGGTGACCTCCAGGAAGGCATGGACCATGGGGTCCACCTCGGCGATGCGGGCCAGGTGGCGATCGGTGAGCTCCCGGGCCGACACCTCGCCCCGCCGAAGCTGCTTCCGCCATTCGGCGATGCCCATCCAACCGCTACACAGCTGGAAGGGACGCTATCAGTCGGCCAGATCGGGGGACTCGGTGAGGGGTTCCCCCCGGCCGGTGCGCAGGCACCTGTGCTCCAGGGAGGCGGGCGACTCCGCGCGCAGGTCGTCGAGGAAGGCCGGCAGCGCCTGCTCCAGGGTGCGGCGGCGCACGAAGGGACCGAACCAGTACACCGCATCGGGGGAGCGGGTTTCCACCCGCGCCCACCAGGCCAGACCGAACGCATTGGCGATGCCGCGCGCAGGCCAGAGCAGCGGATTCATGGAGCGGGGGCGGCAAGGAGATCATTCTGGGGGGCCGTCGGCACCCCCCCTCCGCGTGTATTAGAGGCGGATGTCGCCATGAAAACCCGGGGGAGAGGAGAGGGGGTACGGCAAGGGCTCGCTGGCAGGGGGCGCAGCCTGCGCAGGTTCGGATGAAGGCAGCTCCTCTTCAGCCGCAGGCTGTTCCAGCCCAGCTGGCTCGGAAGACTCCGCCCCGTGCTCGGGGGGGGATTCGGAAGGTTCGGAGCAGGGCTCGAGGACCATGGTCTCCTCTCCTCGACCACCACAATCTCCTCTGCCACCACGACCTCCTCGATCTGCTCCGGCGGATCGGGATCCGGCGGCGCCGGCATGGAGGGGCGCACGATCCTCGGGGCAGGGGCGGCACCGCGAAGGCCCCGCATCCAACCGCGACGAGCCACTTCGTAGAGCAGCAGGGCCGTGGCCACCGAGGCATTCAGGCTCGGGGTCGCTCCACGCAGGGGAATGCGCACCAGCTGGTCGCAGGAACGCCGGGTCAGCAGGGAGAGGCCGTCGCCCTCGGAACCCGTGACCACCACCAGGGGGCCTTCCAGGTCCGCCTCCTCCAGACTCACCGAGCCCTCCTCCGCAAGACCGACCACCCGATAGCCCTCCTGCTTGAGGGTGTCGAGGGAACGGTTGAGATTGACCACCCGGGCCACCGGCAGGTGCTCCAGCGCCCCGGCGGCCACCTTCGCCACCGAACCGGTGAGACCGGCGTTGCGACGCTGGGGCAGCACCATGCCGTGGGCGCCGAGAGCTTCGGCGCTGCGGACGATGGCACCGAGGTTCTGGGGATCGGTGAGACCATCCACCGCGATCAGCAGAGGGGCCTCGCCGATGCCGCGGCAACCGTCGATGAGGCTGGCCAGATCGAGGGTTTCGGCCGCGGCAGGCTGGAGCACGATGCCCTGATGGACGGCGCCGCCGGTGAGCTGGCCCAGGCGGGCCCAGGTCACCTCCTCCACCAGCACGCCGGAGGCCTTCGCATCGCGCAGCAGCTGCAGAAAACGGCCGCTGAAGCGCATCTCGGGTGTGCACCACACCCGGTGGATCGGCCGACCGCTCTCCAGAGTGGCCTGGGTGGAGTGCCGACCCCAGATCAGATCACTGGGGGCTGCGGCTGCGAAGGCGGCGGCATCGCCGCGAAAATCCACATCCGAACCATCGGACACCGGGCCGTCCTGGCTCTGGCGGCCCTGGGAGGTCCGGGGGGCCCGATCGGCGTCCCGGAACAGGGCAGGCCCGCGGCGCCCGGTGCCGGGACGACCGCTGCCGGGGCGGCCGAAGGAGGGGCGGGCAGCGGGGAAACGGTCGTTGCCGCGGCGCTCCCGTGCCGAACGACCTTCGAAGGGGCGGCGACCGTAGGGGTTGTCCCCCGTCCGTTCGCCGGGGCCGGAGCGCTCAGCGCCCCTTGGTCGCTCATTGCCACGCCCGATGCTGCGCTCTCCACCTCGCTCTCGGCCGCGTTCTCCGCCGCTCTCACGCTCGAAGGGCGGCTTGTCCCGGCCATAGGCCCCCCCTGGACGGCGGGGTCGGAAGGAAGCGGAACCGCGGGCGACCGGGCGACCCCCGGCACCGGTTCCGAGACGGCGGGGGGTGCGGTCGGGCTCAGGACGGCGCTCGGGACGACGGTCGGACCGGCTGTCAGAGCGACGGTCGGTGCGACGGTCGCCACTGCGATCGGGAGGGGGGCTCATGGGCTGGCGGAGGGGGAACAGGATTCGGTCTTCTCAAGATGGTCCAGCAGCTCAGCCAGCCGTCTGGGGTTCTGCAGAAAGAGCCATCCCAGCATCGTCTCAAATCCCGTGGCCTGCCCATAGGCGGCCGGAGCGCCGCGGCGGGGGCCCCGACCGGCCTGGTTGCGGCCCCGGAGCACCAGCCGACGCTCCTCGTCGCTGAGCAGAGGATCCAGGCGCTGCAAGGCCTGGGCCTGGGCTTCGGCCTGGACCATCCCCACCACCGCCCGGTGCAGATCTGCGGCCCTGGCCGGCCGCCGGCAATGGCGCAGCCGCTGGTGCAGTTCCCAGACCGCATCCCCCAGCCAGGCCAGCTGGGCCGTGGCCAGGGGAATGTCCGAGGCTGTCGGGGGAAGGGAAGCCAGCCAGCGCCCCGCGCCCTCAGGCGGGGGCGAGGCTGCCAAGGGCCGACTCCAGATCGGGTTGTAGGTGCAGGAAGGCCTCCAGGCGCACCAGCTTCACCGTCTGGACGACACGGGCGTTGCCGACGACGAGGAACTGACGGGAGCTGTCGTTGAACTGCTTGGCCAGTTGCACCAGGGCGCCGAGTCCGGAGGAGTCGATGAAATCGATGCGGCTGAGGTCGATGACCACAGGGAGGGAATCGGCCTTGGCGTGGTCGGAGATGAAGTCGGTGAACTGCTTGTCGGAATAGGCGTCGAGCTGGCCCGTGAAGCCGAACAGCAGGCACTGTTCCCGCCGTTCGCAGCCCCCTCTCAGGGAGACGGTCAATCGCTGCAGGTCGGTGATGGCCTCGGCCCCCGGGTCGTGTTGGACGCGAGGCAGTGTAGGGACCCGAACAGCGAATGCGAAAAACGCAACGAATCGTGCGGAGCGCAGCGCTGCTCCGCCCTCAGCGCCGCTCCGCCATCAGGGCCACGAACCGGCCGAAGTGGTGGTCGGCGTCGTGGGGGCCGGGACTGGCCTCCGGGTGGTACTGGACCCCGAACACCGGCTGGTCGTTCAGGGCCAGGGCCGCCACGGTCTGGTCGTTCAGGTTGCGGTGGGTGATCCGCACCCGCTCGGCGGGTAGGGAGGCCGCATCGATGGCGAAGCCATGGTTCTGGCTGGTGATCTCCACCGATCCTGGGGAGCCGCAGGGGTGGTTGAGGCCGCGATGGCCATAGCTCAGCTTGAAGCTGCGCCCCCCCAGGGCCAGGCCGAGGATCTGGTGACCCAGGCAGATGCCGAAGACCGGCAGATCCGGCTGTCGGAGCAGGTCGCGGGCCAGGGCGATGCCCTCCTCCACAGCGGCAGGATCCCCGGGGCCATTGGAGAGAAACACCCCTTCCGGCTTCCGCTCCAGCACCTGGGCCAGGGTGGCGTCAGCCGGCAGCACCGTGACCTCACAACCGTGGGCCACCAGACGCTCGAGGATGGCCCGCTTGATGCCGAAATCGATCGCCACCACGCGATAGGGCCGATCGGGGCAGGGCCGCGGGCGGGTGTCGAACCCGGCCGCGCAAGGGCTGCTCCAGCCGTAGGGCTCCCGGGTGCTCACCTGGGCGGCCAGGTTCAGCCCATCCATCGAGGGCGTGGCCCGCACCTGCTCCAGCAGCGCGGACGGGGAGGTGCCGTCGCTGGCGATGGCGCCATTGACGGCGCCGCCCTCACGCAGATGACGCACCAGGGCCCGGGTGTCCACCCCACAGATGCCCACGACGCCGTGGCGGGCCAGCCAGGGATCCAGGTCCTCCCGCCGGCGCCAGCTGCTGGCCCGGGGGGCGAGCTGGCGGGCGATGAAGCCCCGCGCGTGGGGCCGATCCGCCTCCAGATCCTCCCCGTTGACGCCGGTGTTCCCCAGTTCCGGGTAGGTGAAGGTGATCAGCTGGCCGGCGTAGCTCGGGTCGGTGAGCACCTCCTGATAGCCGGTCATGCCGGTGTTGAAGACCACCTCTCCGCAGACACTGCCCCTGGCGCCGCAGGCCATCCCCCGCAGCACGGTGCCGTCGGCCAGCACCAGAACGGCCGCACCGGGAGCGGCATCACCATCGACGGGGGAGCTGATCGCAGCGGTGTCCTGAGGGGGGGCCAGGGGACGGTCGGCAGGGGATTCGATCATGCTTCAGATCCCGCCAGTGCCTCCCGCAGAGCCTCCAGCCGGCCCCAGGCACGGCCATCGCCCAGGGCCTGGCGGGCCCGGGGCAGGGCGGCGGCAATGGAATCCTCCACGCCAGCCGCCTTGAGCACCAGGGCGGTGTTCAGGGCCACCACATCGGCCTGGGCCTGGGTGCCCCTGCCCTGCAGCACCGCCTCCAGGATCGAACGGTTGGCGGCCACGTCCCCGCCCCGGAGGGACTCCAGATCCGCCGGCGCCAATCCCAGCTCCTGCGGGTCCAGCCAGGCGCTGCGCACCTGGCCGTCCTCCAGCAGGCGCATCTCGCTGGGCCCGGACAGCGTGGCCTCATCCAGCCCGCCGTGGCCATGGACCACGATCGCCCGGCGCTGGCCGAGGCGCCGGAGGGCCTCCGCCATGGGGTCGAGCAGGTCGGGCCTGGCCACCCCAAGCACCTGGGCCTCGGGGGTCAGGGGATTGACCAGCGGTCCGAGCAGGTTGAATACGGTGCGCACCCCGAGGGTCCTGCGCAGGGGCGCCATTCCCACCAGTGCCGGATGCCAGCCCGGGGCGAACAGAAAGGTGACCCCTGCGCGGGAGAGGGCATCGATCACCGTCTGCGGCGGAGCTCCCAGGCGCAGACCGAGCGCCTCGAGCACGTCGGCCGATCCGACCCGCCCGCTGGCGCTGCGGTTGCCGTGCTTGGCCACGTGGGCACCGCAGGCGGCGGCGGTGAAGGCCACGGCGGTGGAGATGTTGAAGCTGTCGGCACCGGCACCCCCGGTACCGCAGGTGTCGATCAGCTCCATGGTCGGCCGCTCCCCCGGCAGGGGGCAGGCCTCCCGCAGCACGGCCGCCATCGCGGCCAGCTCTTCGCCGGTGGTGCCCTTCGCCCGCAGCGCCGCCAGCAGGGCACCGGTGAGCACCGGTTCGATGGCCCCGGCCAGCCAGCCCCGCATCAGAGCTTCAGCCTGACCGGCCCGGAGGTTGCCGCCGCTCAGGAGTTGCTCCAGCAGCAGGGGCCAGGCAGGGGGCGCGCTCATCACCGGAAGCTGAACCGTTCCGGGCAACTTACGGGAACCCCACGCACCAGAGGAGACCAAGGCCTCCATCAGGGACAGACAGCAAAAGCTGAACAGCGGGCCGGGTGGCGGAAGATCTGGATAAAAAAAAGCCCGGGTGCAGAGCACGCCGGGCCGGGTGATGGGGACCTTCCCACTATCACCCGAAGAGGGCCATTTCGGCCAATGGATCCCGAACAGGCTCAGGACGCATCGTCGGACGAGGTGTCGAAGCCCGAGCCCACCGCTTCGGCCACCGGTGCCGGACCGGGCCGGAACCCTGCGGCCCAGATGGCCCTGGTGCGGGCATGGAGGGTGTCGGGTTCGAGCCCCCACAGCCGCAGGATCTTCAGCAGATCCTCACGGATGTCGGTGGCTCCGGGGAAGCCGCGATAGCGCATCTGCAGGCGGGCAGCATCCACCAGATGCTCGTCCCGGGGCGCCTCCACCGCCAGGAGCCGGTCGACCGTCTCCCGGTCGATGGCATGGAGGGGATGGTTCTGGTCGTCCATGGCCCGGGCGGCCCATGGGCCCTGATCGGCACTGCCTAGGTTAGGGGCCCTGCGGCCCCACCCCGGCATGAGCGCCCTGCGGTTGGATCTGATCCGGCGGTATCTCCGCCCGCACCGGCGCACGGTCCTGGTGGGAGCGGCAGCCCTGGTGGTGGTGAACCTGCTCGGGGTGGCCATTCCCCTGATGGTCCGCCGGGCGATCAACGAACTCAAGCCGGGCTTTGTCCTTTCCGACGTGATCGGGGTGGCCGCCCTGATCATCGTGCTGGCCACGGTGATGGGGGCCAGCCGTCTCTACTCCCGCATGCTGGTGTTCGGAGTGGGGCGCCAGGTGGAGGCGAGCCTCAAGGAACGGATCTTCACCCATGTGCTCACCCAGGATCCCGGCTGGGTGCAGACCACCGGCAGCGGCGAGGTGATCAGCCGGGCCACCAGTGACGTGGAGAACATCCGCCGCCTGCTGGGATTCGCCCTGCTCAGCCTCACCAACACGGTGCTCGCCTATTCCCTCACCCTGCCGGCGATGCTGTCGATCGACCCCTGGCTGAGCCTGGCGGCGGTGTCCCTCTACCCCGGCATGCTGATGGTGGTGCGCCTGTTCGGCGGCCGGATGATGAAGCAGCAGCGGCGGCAGCAGGAAGCGCTGGCCCAGCTCAGCGACCTGGTCCAGGAGGATCTGTCCGGCATCGGCGCCATCAAGATCTACGGCCAGGAGGCCACTGAGGAAAAGGCCTTCGAGGATCTCAACCGGGTCTATCTCGACGCCCAGCTCTCCCTGGCCCGCACCCGCAGCACCCTGTTTCCCATGCTGGAGGGCATCGCCTCCCTCAGCCTGCTGCTGCTGCTGGCCCTGGGCAGCGGCCAGCTGGAGAGCGGCCGGCTCAGCATCGGCGACCTGGTGGCCCTGATCCTGTTCGTCGAGCGTCTGGTCTTTCCCACGGCCCTGCTCGGCTTCACGCTCAACACCTTCCAGACCGGCCAGGTGAGCATGGAGCGGGTGGAGGCCCTGCTCAGCCACCCCCCTGCCATCGTCTCCCCTGCCGATCCCCTCTCCCCCGGCCTCCCGGCCCTGGGGGCGGTGGAAGCCCGGGGGCTCACGGTGCGTTACCCCGGAGCCGATCGTCCGGCCCTGGTGGACCTCAGCTTCCGGATTCATCCGGGGGAGCTGGTGGCGGTGGTGGGACCGGTGGGCTGCGGCAAGACCACCCTGGCCCGGGCCCTCGGCCGGATGGTGGAGGTGCCCCCGGGCCAGCTGTTCCTCGACGGGGTGGACGTGACCCGGCTGCAGCTGCCGGAGCTGCGCCGTCAGGTGGCCCTTGTGCCCCAGGAGGGGTATCTGTTCACCGCCAGCCTGGCCGACAACCTGCGTTACGGCGATCCGGAGGCGGGCCTGGACCGGGTGGAGGAGGCCGCCCGTCAGGCCCGGCTGGAGGGGGATATCAAGGGATTTCCCGATGGCTATCTCACCCTGGTGGGGGAGCGGGGCATCACCCTGAGCGGCGGCCAGCGCCAGCGCACGGCCCTGGGAAGGGCCCTGCTGGTGGAGGCCCCCCTGCTGGTGCTCGACGATGCCCTGGCCAGCGTGGACAACACCACCGCCGCCGGCATCCTGCGGTCAGTGCGCGAGGAGCAGCGGCGCACGGTGGTGATGATCAGCCACCAGCTCTCGGCCGCGGCGGCCTGTGACCGGGTCCTGGTGCTGGAGGCGGGCCGGCTGGTCCAGGAAGGCCACCACACCGACCTGCTGCAGCAGGAGGGCACCTACCGGCGGCTCTGGGACCGGGAGGAAGCCGTGCGCCAGCTCCAGGCCGCCTGAGGCGGGCAGAACGGCCAAGCCGGAGTTCCGTCTGATTCAAAAGATGTTGAGCAGCGCCGCCCGGAGGCGGTAACTGGGCTTATGTGGAAGAGCCGTGGTCCATCCGCCGCCTGCCACGCCGTCCCCATGGCCCCCACTCCGTCCACCATCAGTCAGCCCTACAACCTGCGATGCACCCTGACCTTCGGTGACATCTACGGTCAGATCCTGATCTGGATGGCGGTCATCTTCGTGAGCCTGGCGGCGGGCCTGGCCCTGATGGGGGCGAGCCGTCCCCTGTTCGCCCTGGTGGGGGTGGGGCTGATCCTGGTGCTGTCGCTGCCCTTCCTGCTGTTCGCCTTCACCACCACCCTGCTCAACCACATCGCCCTGGTCCCGGAGCAGGAGCACCAGCGCCCTTCCTAGGCTGGACGTACTGAGCGCAGCACCCTCCTTGTACGGACTCTTCCGCAGCCCTTCGGGCCCCAGCAGCACGCCCTCCAGCGCCCTTGGGAGCCCGGAGGGCCTCACCCACGCCGTTCTCGGCACCCCCCTGACGGCACCCCTGGAAGCGGGTCAGGCCGAGGCCCAGTTCGGCTGCGGCTGCTTCTGGGGTGCAGAGAAGGGCTTCTGGCGTCTTCCCGGGGTGATCACCACCGCGGTGGGCTATGCCGGCGGCCAGCTGGCTTCCCCCACCTACGAGCAGGTGTGCAGTGGCCGCAGCGGTCACGCGGAGGTGGTGCGGGTGGTCTGGGACACCACCCGACTGTCCTTCGCCGATCTGCTGAAGCTGTTCTGGGAGTGCCACGACCCGACTCAGGGGAACCGGCAGGGCAACGATCGGGGCAGTCAGTACCGCTCGGCCATCTTCGTGGACGATCCGGAGCTGCTGTCCCTGGCCGAAGCCAGCCGCCAGGCCTACCAGGAGGCCCTGGATGCCGCCGGCAGGGGGTCGATCACCACCGAGATCGCCAGCGGCATGCCGTTCCACTTCGCCGAGCCCTACCACCAGCAGTACCTGGCCAAACCGGGCAGCAGGCCCTACTGCTCCGCCCAGCCCACGGGTGTTGCCCTCGACCCGTTCCCCGGCGCCACCTTCCGGCTCCCCCCTTCCGTGTGGGAAAGCTATGACTGGGCCATTCCCCATTGCGTCCTCCGCGGCGACAATGCGCCGATCGCCCTCCTCTGACCGCTTCCGTCCATGGCCGCTGCTCCGCTGCTGACGCTCGGTCTCCTGCCGATGCTGGTGATGCAGTCGCCCTGGTGGGAGAACTACGACCTGCGGGAGCGTTTCGTCTGCGGTGACCGCCAGGCGGTGGTGCTGGAGCGGAATGCCTCCCAGGCCTCCCTGATCGCCGGCAGTTCCCGCACCACCCTGTTCCGGGAGGAGTCGGACGCCCCCGGGCTCCGCTACCAGAATGAATCGCTGCGGGTGATCCTGAGGGGTGACGAGCTCACTCTCGAACAGCTGCCCACCCGCCGGGTCTGCCAGCGCACAGAACAGGTATGACGCCGCTCCCGGACCGGGTGGTCATCGGTGCTCTGATCGCTGCCGTCGGCCTCTGCTTCGCCCTGGCCTTCTGGACGGTGCGCCTCCAGCCTGCCGGTGAGCCTCCGCTGCAGTGGCGCCAGGGGCCGAGCGCCCAGCTGCTGATGCTCGCTCCGCGAGTCGCTCCTTGAAAGATCCTGTCGAGGAATCGGAGCGCCTGCCGCGCCGGATGCACCCCCTGCCCAAGGGGCTGGTGGAGCTCTATGGCCTTCTGGCGGTGCTGTTCGTGCTGGTGCCGGAGTGGATGGCCGGAGGGCTCCTCTCCGGCTTCCGGGAGGCCCGGGAGGGGTCCGAGATCCCGCTGCCCTCGATGGCCTGGCAGCGCCTGCCGGAGCTGCAGCTGGCCACGATGGGGTTGGCGGAACTCCGCCAGCTGGCCCGTGAGCAGAGGATCTGCGGCTACGCGGCCATGGGCCGGCAACGGCTGACGAACCGGTTGCTGCGACGGCTCTCCAGGCGCCGCCGGGGCCCCAGGACGCTGTGATAACTTCAATTCGCCGGGGCGTAGCGCAGCTTGGTAGCGCACCACTTTGGGGTAGTGGGGGTCGTGGGTTCAAATCCCGCCGCTCCGATTCAACCGGCCTGCAGGGCGATCGAAACCAGGATCCCCTGCCTGCATCGCTCCGCTTCAGCTGATCCCATCGGCTGATTTTTTTTGCCCGTATCCGTCCCGCCGGCGTCAGTGGAGGCGGGTCATGACGTTGAAGCGCACCAGCCAGAGGTTGACGCGGCGGCGCAGCCGCGGGGGCACCTCCTGAACCAGCTGGAACAGCTCCAGGGAGGCGATGCGGTGCAGGGCGCGGACGTCGACGCGCCAGAGGGCCTCCGCCTCCCGGATCAGCCGTGCCCAGCTGCGGGCGGTCTGCCAGCGGCGGACCCGCTGCAGGGCGGGTTCGCCCAGGTCACCGGAGCTGGTTGGCAGCCGGGTGAGCATCGCAGGCATGCCGGGCGGACCTTCCAAGGGTGGGAAGGACGGAGCCCAACGGCCAGGATCATCGGATCCGCTTCAACATCCGAAACGAAAACGGAAGGCCTGCCCGGCTCAGGCCGTGCGCGGCAGGATCTCCGCCACCGCCGGCTCCCCCACCGGCTGGACGGGGAAGGGGAGCGCCTCCACCTCCCGCCGGCTGAGCCGCCGGCTCCAGGCGCGGGGCACCGGGTCGTTCCAGCGGAAGCCGGCGGCCTTGGCCCGATGCCGCTCGGCGTAGGACAGATCGGCGCGGTAGAGGCTGCGGGGCTCCAGCGCGGCCTCCAGCAGGGCTTCGAGATCGGCGCAGCGCTCGAACACCTGGGCCAGGTAGATGCAGTCGGTGAGGGCCCGATGGGCGGCCCAGACAGGAACGCCGTAGGCCAGGGCGAGATCACGCACTGAGGGGGTGCTGCGCAGCTGGCGATCGGCGGGCCAGCGAATGTCCTCCATGGAGCAGATCCACGGCCTCTCCAGCACCGGCAGGGCCCCCAGACCGAACCACTGACGATCGAAGGCGGCGTTGTGGGCCACCAGGGCATCGCTGGCCGCCACCATGGCGCGGAAGCAGGCCAGGGCCTCCTGCCAGGGCTGCTCCAGCCGTGTCACCACCGCGGGGATGCCATTGATGGCCTCGGCGGCGTTGCTGACGCAGGGCATCAGAAACGAGACCTGGCTCAGCACGGCCCGGTGCGGCACGTGGAACAAAACCGCCCCCACCTCGATGCACTCACCCTCCTGGCTGGAGAGACCGGTGGTCTCCGTGTCCAGGATCAGCAGCATCCCTGGACTGGAGGCTCGGGCCCGGGATGGGGCCCCCGACCAGGCGGGCAGGGCCACGGCGGCAGGCGGCGCCGGAGGGGCGACCTTTCCGGCAGGCGCAGGACTGGGGGGGGCTCCAGGCGCAGGGGTGGTCACTGGCTCGACGAGGCCCAGCAGGTCGTTCTGTTGCCAGAGACCGGGTTGCTCCTGCATCGGCGGTGCCCTCACGCTCTCCCATGCTCGCAAGCCGGGCAAGGCCCCGGGCCGATCGCCCCTCCTTGCCGGGCGGTGCTTCCTAGGGTTGGCGGGCCCTCCGTTCCGATCTGCTCCGTGGCCGCTGCCCCCGCCCCCGGCGATCCCGCCCCCCCGATCGCCCTGCAGGACGCCGAAGGGATCGAACGGCGCAGCGACCAACTGGCCGGCAAGGCCCTGGTGCTGTTCTTCTACCCCAAGGACGACACCCCGGGCTGCACCATGGAGGCCTGCGCCTTCCGCGACAGCTACGCCGAATTTCAGGAGCTCGGCGCCGAGGTGTGGGGGGTGAGCGGCGACGATGGGGCCAGCCACCGGCGCTTCGCCGGCCGCCATCAGCTGCCCTTCCCCCTGCTGGTGGACACGGGCAACCGCCTGCGCAAGGCCTTCGGGGTCCCCAGCGTGCTCGGCCTGCTGCCCGGAAGGGTCACCTACGTCATCGACGGCGAGGGGGTCGTCCGCCACGTGTTCAACAACCTGCTCGATGGCCCGGCCCACCGGCGCGAGGCCCTGGCGGTCCTGCAGCGCCTGGCCGACCCCGCCGGCAGCTGAGATGGCCCCCTGGCGCCAGCGCGGCCCGCTCTGGAGCCTGCCGGCTGCCCCGAGGTCCGGCGACCGGGGTGTGGTCGAGTTCATCGGCGGCAGCTACCTGGCCGCCACCCCCCAGCTCAGCTACCGGAGGCTGCTGGAGGCCCTGGCCGCCAGGGGCTGCCGGATCCTGGCCTGGAGCTACGTGCCGGGCTTCGACCACCAGAGCCAGGCCAATGAGGCCTGGCGAGCCTTCCGGGCCGCCCGCGCCGACGAGGGGGGGCCTGGCCCGACACGGCGCCTGCGGCTGGGCCACAGCCTGGGCTGCAAGCTGCACCTGCTGGCCCCCGACGGTGGTCGGGGCTGCGACGGACTAGTGGCCCTGAGCTTCAACAATTTTTCCGCCGAACGCTCCGTGCCCCTTCTGGCGGAGATGGGCCAGCAGTTCGGCTTCCGCAGCGAATTCAGCCCTTCCCCCCAGCAGACCCTGGCCCAGGTGAGCGACAGCTACCGCCAACCCCGCAACCTGCTGGTGCGTTTCCGGCGGGATGGTCTCGACGAGAGCCCACCACTTCTGGCGGCCCTCCAGGCCAGAGCGGGCGACGCCAGCGAACTGCTGGAGTTGCCCGGTGACCACCTCACCCCCGCCAGTGCCGGGGTGCGCCGCAATCTTCTGGGGGACTGGGCCGATGATCCGGCCCGCCAGCGGCAGATCGAGCGCCTCGCGGAGACCGTGCTGCAGTGGAGCACCCGGGCCGGATGACCGCAGGAGCCGGGCGGAGCACCGACCTCAGACCCGCAGGGCGTCCAGCACCGAGCGGTCCTCCAGGGTGCTCGTGTCACCGCTCACCTCCTGGCCGGCGGCCAGGGAGCGCAGGATCCGGCGCATGATCTTGCCGCTGCGGGTCTTGGGGAGGGCATCGGTGAAGCGGATCACATCCGGCCGGGCGATCGGGCCGATTTCCTGGCCCACATGGCGGCGCAGCTCGGCCTCCAGGGCCCCATCCCCTTCCACTCCCACATCCAGAGTGACGAAAGCGACGATGCCTTCCCCCTTGAGGTCGTCGGGCCGGCCCACCACCGCCGCCTCCGCCACGGACGGATGGCTCACCAGGGCCGATTCGATCTCCATGGTGCCCAGCCGGTGGCCGGAGACGTTGATGACGTCGTCCACCCGGCCCATCACCCAGAAGTAGCCGTCCTCGTCGCGGCGGGCGCCGTCACCGGCGAAGTAGAGCCAGCTGCCGTCGGCGGGGCGGATGTGCTCCCAGTAGCTGCGGCGGAAGCGGTCCGGATCGCCGTGCACGGTGCGCATCATCCCCGGCCAGGGTCGCCGTATCGCCAGATACCCCCCCTGACCCGTCGGAACGCTGTTGCCCTCCATGTCCACCACGTCGGCAGCGATCCCGGGAAGGGGCAGGGTGGCCGATCCTGGCTTGGTGGGGGTGGCCCCGGGCAGGGGGCTGATCATCACCCCGCCGGTCTCGGTCTGCCACCAGGTGTCCACCACGGGGCAGCGGTCGCCGCCGATCACCTCCCGGTACCACATCCAGGCCTCGGGATTGATGGGCTCGCCGACGGTGCCGAGAATCCGGAGGCTGGACATGTCGTACTGATCGGGCACCTCCCGACCGCTCTTCATGAAGGCGCGTATGGCCGTGGGAGCGGTGTAGAAGATCGTCACCCTGTGCTTCTGGATCACCTCCCAGAAGGCCCCCGGCCTGGAGGGGCGCGGAGCCCCCTCGTACATCACCGTGGTGGCGCCGTTGGACAGGGGCCCGTAGACGATGTAGCTGTGGCCGGTGATCCAGCCCACGTCGGCGGTGCACCAGTGGACGTCGTCCTCACGGATGTCGAAGATCCACTGGAAGGTGAGATGGGCCCAGAGGTTGTAGCCGGCGGTGGTGTGCACCACCCCCTTGGGCTTACCGGTGGAGCCGGAGGTGTAGAGCACGAAGAGGCGATCCTCGCTGGCCATCGGTTCGGCCGGGCAGTCGCCGCTCTGGCCGTCCACCAGCTCATGCCACCAGACGTCCCGTCCGGCCTCGAAGCCGGTGGGCTCCCCGGTGCGGCGCACCACCAGCACGTGCTCGACACTGGGGCAGCCTGCCGCCAGGGCCTGGTCCACCGCGGGCTTGAGGGCCACGGCCCTGTCCTTGCGGAAGCCGCCGTCGGCGGTGATCACCAGCTTCGCCTGGCCGTCGATCAGCCGGTCGCGCAGGGCCTCGGCGGAGAAGCCGCCGAAGACCACCGAATGGGGGGCACCGATGCGGGCACAGGCGAGCATGGCGATGGCAGCCTCCGGCACCATCGGCATGTAGAGAGCCACCAGATCCCCCTTGCCGACACCCAGGGACTTCAGTGCGTTGGCGGCACGGCAGACCTCGGCGTGCAGCTCGCGGTAGCTGAAGCGGCGCCCATCCCCCGGTTCCCCCTCCCAGATCAGGGCGGTCTTGTCGGCGACGGGACCGCTCAGGTGGCGATCGAGGCAGTTGTAGGAGAGGTTGGTGGTCCCACCCTCGAACCAGCGGGCAAAGGGGGGATCGCTCCAGTCGAGCACCGTGTCGAACGGCTGGAACCAGTGCAGTTCGCGCCGGGCAGCCTCCCCCCAGAAAGCGTCGGGATCGGCCTGGGCCCGGGCGGCCAGCGCTTCATAGGCCGCCATCGAGCCGATGCGGGCCCCGGCCGCCAGCTGGGGCGGCGGATCGAACTGCCGCTGCTCCTGGAGCACCGATTCGATGGTGGGGGAAGAGTCCTGGGTCATGAAGAGGCCTGCCGGACGGGCGTTGGCATGGTGCATTCAACCGCAGACGAGCCACGCTGGAGTCAGTGCCGCAACGTCCCCATGCCTGCCTGGCTGACGATCCTGCTGGTGATGGCTGTGGCGATCGCCGCCCTGACCCCGAGCCGCAAGGAGTTCGGCTGGTTCCTGCGACTGCGGCGGCCCCGCTGGCTCACCTTCGAGCGCTGGATCCCCCTGATCTGGAGCCTGATCTACCTGTGTTTCTACGCCTCGGCCCTGCTCACCTGGTCGGCCAGTGGTGACCGGCCGACGATGGTCGGCTATCTGCTGCTGCTGCTCCTGGTGCAGAGCTACACGCTTCTGATCTGCCGCACACGCCGCCTGGTATGGGGCACGGCGGCAGGCCTGGCCGGCTGGCTCTGGGGCCTCGGACTGGGGCTGCGGGTGGCGGCGCTGTCGGGCCTCGCGGCCTGGCTGCTGCTGCCCTTTCTGCTCTGGAGCCCGATCGGCACCTTCGTGACCTGGCGGATGCAGAAGCTGAATCCCTGAACCCCGTGGCGGCGGGTCGGACGATCAGGGGTGCTCATGGGCGCTTGGCAAGATCCCCGGGCGGCGTTAGCCAGGGAACACAGCAGCGGGAGAGGAGCGGAAGGCCATGGAGGAGCAGCCGATCACACCCCATGCCGGACCGACCCTGGACGCCGACGGCAACCTCACCTACGTGGGGGACGATGGACGTCGCTACGTGGTCGGTCTGCCGCCGGACATCGACGAGGACAGCGTCGACAAGGTGATGACGCTGCTGCGGAGCGGCAGCGGCCTGTTCCAGCAGATCGAAGCCCTCTGCCAGCGATGGATCGGGGAGGTCAGCGGTGCCGATCTCGATGCCCGTGCCGCCCTGGTCCTGCTGCTCACCACGCTGGAAACGGCCCTGGAGGACCGCTACCCGGAGAACGGCCCGTCCTGATGCAGGCTGGGGGGATGCTTTCGCGTCCCGCTGCCTGCCTCTTCGATCTCGATGGTCTGCTGCTGGATACCGAGCCCGCCCATGCCCACGCCTGGCAGGAGGCGGCCGGCCAGTTCGGCAGGTCCCTCACGCAGGCCGAACTGCTGACTCTGCGGGGCCGCCGCCGGCTCGACTGTGCCCTCCAGGTGCGCCGCTGGATCGCTGACGCCGGCGGGCCGCATCTGAGCGACGAGGAACTGCTGGCGGTGCGCCAGCCCATCGCTGAGGCCCTGCTGGCCCGTGCCCCGGCCATGCCCGGTGCCGAGGCCCTGGTACGACGCTGCGTGACCCTGGAGATTCCGATGGCGCTGGCCACCAGCAGCGCCCGGGAAGCCGTGGAGATCAAGGTGGCCCCCCATCCCTGGATGGCCCTGATCGCCGAGCGGGTCCATGGCGACGACCCGGAACTGGGGAACGGCAAACCGGCCCCGGATCCCTTTCTGCTGGCGGCCCACCGGTTGGGGGTGGCACCGGAGGCCTGCTGGGCCTTCGAGGATTCCGCCGCCGGGGCAGCGGCCGCCCTGGCCGCCGGCTGTCTGGTGCATGTGCTGCTGCCGCCAGGGGTGGGCTGCGAGGCCTATCCGGACAGTGTGCGCTGCCTCAGGTCGTTGAAGGATGTGCGCCTGGATCAGTAGAGCCGGCTGAGCACGTACTCCGGCAGGGCCCGCAGGGCGCTGCGGGGCTCCGAGGGGGGCAGCCAGTCGATGGCCTCGTGGGCCTCCCGGGCGAATCCCTCGGCCAGAGACCGGGAACGGGCGATGGCATCGCAGCCGCGCACCAGCGACAGGGCCTGGTCCAGATCGCCCGCCTCGCAGAATTCCCGCTCGATCAGCCCTGCCAGGGCGGGGCGTTCCTCCAGGGCATAGAGCACCGGAGCGGTGAGATAACCCGAGGCCAGATCGCTGGCGGCGGGCTTGCCCAGCTGCTGGTCACTGGCGGTGAAATCGAGGATGTCGTCGACCACCTGGAAGGCCAGGCCCAGCTGGCGGCCGAAGCGGTAAAGCGAATCGAGCCGTGATTCGCCCAGGCCGGTGAGCACGCCGGCGGCCCGGGCGCTGTTGGCGATCAGGGAGGCGGTCTTGCAGTAGCTCTTCTCGAGGTAAGTCTCGAAGCTCTGGCCCGTGTCGTAGCGGAACAGGCCCTGGCGAACCTCACCGTCGGCCAGATCCATGATCACTCGGGACAGCAGCTTCACCACCTCCAGGTCGTCGAGGTTGGCGAGGTGCCAGCTCGCCTGGGCAAAGAGGAAATCACCGGCAAGCACAGCGACGCGATGGTTGAAGCGACTGTGCACCGTGGCCACGCCGCGGCGGGTGGCGGCTTCATCCACCACGTCGTCGTGGACGAGGGAGGCGGTGTGGATCATCTCGGTGATCTCCGCCAGCCGCCGGTGCCGGGGGCTCAGCCCGCCGTCGGGAGCGATGGCCCGGGAGAGAAGCAGCACGATGCCGGGCCGGAGCCGCTTGCCCCCTGCGGCGAACAGATGTTCGGCGGCGGCCTGAAGAATGGGATGGCCGGCGCCGATCAGGCTGCGCAGGTCGGCCAGAAGGGCATCGAGGTCGGACTCCACTGGCTGGAGCAACTCTGCAACCGTCGCCACGTCACCTCCACGATGAGGCGATCCTAGGGGCCGCAGCTCAGTAGGCGCGGGTGGGCGACTGCAGGCTGACGCTGCGCACCGCCGGCCGGCTGCCCAGCCAGGTGGAGGCGGCGGCGGCGAAGTCATCGGCGGCTCCGGTGACGCAGAAGCGGGTGCGTTCCATCGGCGGCCGCACCGACTCCTCCGCCTGTTCCACCTCCGGGGCATCGCCCAGGCTCCCCAGCAGCGGGCCCAGGCGCTGGGCGGCTGCCAGGGCGGGGTCCACCAGCTGAATGTCGGGGGGCACCAACTGGGCCAGCAGGGCCCGCAGCAGGGGGTAGTGGGTGCAGCCCAGCACGATCGTGTCCACCTCGGCCGCCAGCAGCGGCGCCAGATAGTCGGCCGCCGCCGCCCGCAGTTCGGGAGCCTCCAGGTCACCGGCTTCGATCAGGGGCACGAAGGCGGGGCAGCCCACCTCCAGCACGCGGGCCGAGGGGCGGCAGGCATGGATGGAACGGCGGTAGGCGCCGCTGGCGGCGGTGGCTGGGGTCGCCAGGACACCCACCTGGTCGCTGGTCAGTTCGCTGGCCAGGCTGTCGATCAGCCCCACCACCGGCACCCCCGCCTCGGCCACGGCCACATCAAGGGCCAGGGCGTTGGAGGTGTTGCAGGCCATCACCAGCACCCCCACCCCCTGCAGCCGCAACCAGTGCACCACCTCCGAAGCGATCGCCCGGATCTCCTCCTTCGACCGCTGGCCGTAGGGGACCCGGGCCGTGTCCCCCAGATACAGGCAGGGGGAATGGGGGTAGAAGGCATGGATCTGACGCAGGACCGTGAGCCCGCCCAGGCCGCTGTCGAACAGCCCGACCAGGAGGCTCAAGAGGCCCCCCGCAGATAGTTGAGGATCCCGGCGGAGATGGCCAGCGCCAGGCGACGGCGGAAGTTGGGACTGGCCAGCCGGGGGGCGTCGATGCGGCCGGTGACGAAACCCATCTCCGTGAGCACCGCGGGCATCACCGTCCGGCGGATCACGAAGAAACGGCCGGGCCGGGCACCGCGATCCGGGGTGCCCGGAGAGACAGCCATGATCTGGGACTGGATCGCCCGGGCCAGTCGCAGGGAATTGCCCGCCTGGAAATAGAAGGTCTCGACGCCGTTGACATCGGGCCGGGCCATGCTGAGGGCGTTGGCGTGGATGCTGACGAACACGTCGGCCTTGGTTCTGTTGGCCAGGGACACCCGTGGCGGAAGGTCGACGTCCACCTCGGAGGTGCGGGTCATCACCACCTGAACCCCACGGGCCTGGAGCAGCCGGGCCACCTGCAGACCCACGTCCAGGACGATGTCTGTTTCGCGCAGGCCACCGATGCCCACGGCCCCGGGATCGGGACCGCCATGGCCCGGGTCGATCACCACCCGGAAGCGTCCCCGGGGCACCACCGGCAGTCCGGAGGCGGAGAGGGGGCGGCCGGAGGTGGCCTGGCCGCTGCTGCTGAAACCTCCGGGGCGGGAAGCCGTCCAGGTGGAGGTCGGGGCGTTGATGTCGCCCTCGCCGACGCTGCGGCTGAAGCCGCTCCGGGGCAGCCCTGTCAGGGACATGCGCCAGCGGTCCCGGGCCGTGCCCACCAGCCGCAGCTGGCGTGGATCGATGCGGGTGCCAGGCCGGAACTCCAGCACCAGCCGGGTAGTGCCCGGGTCGGGACGGCCGATGCGCACTTCCTTCACCAGACCGCCGACCGGCACCGAACGGCTGCGCTGGGGGGCCCCCGGCAGATCCACCCAGACCCGGGGACCGGTGCTGCCGGACCCCTCTTCGTAGAAAGCCCGCAGCCTCACCCCGGGGGAGGTGCGCAGCTCCAGCACCCCCTCACGGCTCAGTCGCCAGGCAGCCAGGGCGCTCGCCGCCTGCGCCGGAAGGGCCGCCAGCAGCAGTGGCAGGGCCAGTAACCAGGCGAATCGCGCCGGACGCACTCTCATGAACGTTCAGAAAAGGGCCGGATGGCGATGCTGGAGGCTGGGCATCTGGGCCCGCACCCGAGCCACGTGGGCCGTGTCCACAGGGGCCATGGCCAGCCCGGGCTCCACCCCCGCATCGGCCATCACCGTGCCCCAGGGGTCGATCACAAGAGCATGGCCATGGGTCTGGCGGCGGCCGTAGTGGAGACCCGTCTGGGCGGGGGCGAGCACGTAGGCGGTGTTCTCGATGGCCCGGGCCTGGAGCAGCACCTGCCAGTGGTCCTTGCCGGTATAGGCGGTGAAGGCGGCGGGGATCATCAGCAGCTCGGCCCCCGATCCGGCCAGCTGGCGGTAGAGCTCAGGAAAGCGCACGTCGTAGCAGATGGACAGGCCGATGCGGCACAGCCCCGGCACGTCGACCACGGGAGGCAGATCATGGCCCGGCTGCACCGTGGCCGACTCCCGGTACGTGATCCCGTCGGGGATATCCACGTCGAAGAGGTGGATCTTGTCGTAACGGGCCAGCAGCTGGCCCTCCCGGCCGACGAGCTCGGCACGGTTGAAGGTCTGGCCGTCGCCGGCGGGCACGGGGAAACCCCCACCCAACAGGGTGAGCTGGTAGCGGCGCGCCATGGTGACCAGAAAGCGGCTGCAGCGATCCGCCAGGCTGGGTGCCAGCTCCAGGCGGCGGGAATCGTCGCCCATGAAGGCGAAGTTCTCGGGCAGTCCCACCAGGTCGGCGCCTCGGCGGGCGGCCAGATCGATCAGCTCCTCTGCCGCCGCGAAGTTGGCATCGGGATCCGGAGTGCTGGTGAGTTGCAGCGCCGCTGCCAGAAAACTGCCCACCGCCCGACCGCTCAAGACCGGCGAATCGTAAGGGAGCTGCCAAGGGGGGCAATGGCCCCCTCAGCTGGCCCGCAGAACCCCCGGTTCCTCCTGGATCGGCACGATCTCCAGGTTGTCCACGGCAGCGCAGCAGGCGAAGTCGGCGTCGTGGTTGCCCAGGCCGATCAGGCGCTGGCCGTGGGTGGCGCTGCGCAGGCAGGTTTCGGGGTCGTGGCGCCACTGGTGCCAGAGGGCCAGGGCCGCCAGCATCTCGTCGTTGGCGCAGCGGACCCCCATGTGGGGAGCCACCGCCAGCTCGATGGCGGCCGAGGCCAGGGCCCCCGCCGCCAGGCTGTCCTCAAGGGAATAGGACCCCTCCCAGCCGCTGCCGACGATCCACACCCGCAGGGCCTGGCACTCGATCAACCGGCGGGCCACGGCAGTGCGATTGGGCAGGCAGGCGGTGAGCAGCAGCGGCACCTCGCGGACACGGTCGAGGGAGCGGGTGCCATTGGTGGTGCTCAGGAAGATCCTCTTGCTGCCCACCCGCTCCGGGGTCACCGCCAGGGGGGAGTTGCCCAGGTCATAGCCCTCGATCCGTTTCCCGCCCCGCTCCCCGGCCCGCAGACGCCGGGCGGCGGGCCAGCCCGCGGCGGCGGCCTCGAGGGAAGGAAGATCGGCGAAGGCCTGGATCGCCTCGGCTCCGTTCTGCAGCGCCCAGGCGATGGTGGTGGTGGCCCGCAGCACGTCGATGACCACGGCCGCATCGGGGCCGCCTTCCTCGACCGGCAGCAGGGGGGGGACCGTTTCAGAGGTGTGGAAATAGGACAGCTGCACGGAACGCGATCGCTACGGGGGTGCGTCACAGTAGGCAGCGGCTTGACGGCACAGGACGACGTGGCGACGGTGGTGGCAGAGGGGGTTGGCAAGGCGCTCGGTCGCCAGCGCAATCTGCGCGATTTCATCGACCTGCTGGAGCGGCGTGGCCAGCTGCGGCGCATCACGGCGCCGGTGGATCCGGATCTGGAACTGGCGGCCATCGCCGACCGGGTGCTGGCCATGGGCGGCCCGGCCCTGCTGTTCGAAAACGTGCTCGGCTCCCCCATGCCGGTGGCCGTGAACCTGCTGGGCACCGTGGAACGGGTCCTGTGGAGCATGGGCATGGAGCGCCCCGAGGAGCTCGAGGCCCTGGGGGAGCGCCTGGCCCTGCTGCAGCAGCCACGCCCGCCGAAGGGCCTCCAGGAACTGATGAAGTTCGGAGGGGTGTTCTGGGATCTGGTGCGTGCCCGGCCCGACCGCGACCTCACCCCGCCCTGCCACCAGCAGGTGTTCAGGGGTGATGCGGTGAACCTGGAGCGCCTGCCCCTGCTGCGCCCCTGGCCCGGGGATGCGGGCGGGGTGATCACCCTGGGCCTGGTGATCACCAAGGACCCGGAGACCGGCGTGCCGAACGTCGGGGTCTACCGGCTGCAGCGCCAGTCACCGAACAGCGCCACCGTCCACTGGCTGAGCGTGCGGGGCGGAGCCCGGCACCTGCGCAAGGCGGCGGCCCTGGGCCGCAAGCTGGAGGTGGCGGTGGCGATCGGCGTCCATCCCCTGCTGGTGATGGCGGCAGCCACCCCCATTCCCGTGCAGCTGAGCGAGTGGCTGTTCGCCGGCCTCTATGCCGGCGAGGGGGTGCGGCTCACCCGCTGCAAGACCCTCGACCTGGATGTGCCCTCCCACAGCGAGGTGGTGCTGGAGGGCACGATCACCCCCGGGGAGATGCTCCCCGACGGCCCCTGCGGCGATCACATGGGTTTTTACGGCGGCCAGGAGGATTCCCCCCTGGTGCGCTTCCACTGCATCACCCAGCGGCGCGATCCCATCTTCCTGACCACCTTCAGCGGCCGGCCCCCCAAGGAGGAGGCGATGCTGGCGATCGCCCTGAATCGGATCTACACGCCGATCCTGCGCCAGCAGATCCCCGAGATCGTCGATTTCTTCCTGCCCATGGAGGGGCTGAGCTACAAGCTCGCGGTGATCGCCATCGACAAGGCCTACCCCGGCCAGGCCAAACGGGCGGCCATGGCCTTCTGGAGCGCCCTGCCTCAGTTCACCTACACCAAGTTCGTGGTGGTGGTCGACAAGTCGATCAGCATCCGCGACCCGCGCCAGGTGATCTGGGCGATCAGCGCCCAGGTGGATCCCCAGCGCGACCTGTTCGTCCTGGAGGACACCCCCTTCGATTCGCTCGACTTCGCCAGCGAACGGCTGGGGCTGGGGGGGAGACTCGCGATCGACGCCACCACCAAGATCGGTCCGGAGAAACGGCACGACTGGGGGCAGGCCCTGAGCCGTGATGCGGAACTGGAGGCCCAGGTGGATCGACGCTGGAGCGAGCTGGGCCTGGCCGACCTGGGCGGGGCCGAACCCGATCCGGCCCTGTTCGGCTACACCCTCGAGCACGTGCTGGAGCGTCTCGCCGCCGGCCGCTGATGCTGCGTCGCAGCGGCACCTACGCCCTCAAGGCCCTGTTGGAGCTGGCCCTCGACCCACCCCGCTGGCAGTCGGTGAACGCCCTGGCCCTGGCCCAGGACCTGCCGGCGCCGATGCTGGAGCAGCTGATGCTCAAGCTGCGCCGGGCCTCCCTGGTGGAGGCCCGGCGGGGACGCCAGGGGGGCTACCGGCTGCAGCGCCCCCCGGCCGACATCCCCCTGGCGGCGATCCTGGCGGCGGTGGAGGCTTCGGCCGTCAGCCTGCTGGCCGGGGCTGGGGATGGGGCCGGAGACGGGGAGGATCCCCTGCCGAGCGACCGGGTGACCCGGGTGCTCAACCGGCGGCTGCTGCACGCCCTGGAGCGGGAACTGGACAGCCTCACCCTGGAGGATCTGCTCTTTGATCTGCGCAGCGCCCGGGCGGCCTTCAGTGCGTCCGGCGGTCTGCTGCTGGGCTGAGGCGTGCCGCGCCGATGAACATCACCGCCAGATCCTGATCGAAGCGCACCTGTAGAGCCCTATGGCGCAGGTAATGAAGGAGCCGGCCCACGGTGCGCAGCGGACCACGGCCGAACAGATCCAGGCCCTGCAGGGTGATGGCAGCGAATCCGCTGGCCACCAGCCAGCGCCGGAGGTCTTCGGGGGGCACGAATCGGTCCCAGTCGTGAATACCGGCGGGGATCAGCCGCAGCAGATTCTCCAGCAGCCAGATCATCGTCAGCCGGGAGCGAAAGGTGCGGTTGATGGTGTCGAAGCAGAAGATTCCCCCTGGAGCGAGCACCCTGGCGATCTCGCCGATCACGGCCTCGGGATCATCGACATGCTCCAGAACATCGACGCAGATCACCACATCGAACACGCCCGAAGGAAAAGGCAGCGCTTCGGCCATGCCACTGCGATACGTGATCGGCAGGCCATGGGCTTCGGCATGGCTGCGGGCCGCGGCAATGCAGGGCGCTGAGCGGTCGATCCCGGTCATCCGGGCTCCCCGGCGAGCGAGGAATTCGCAGGTGTAGCCACCGCCGCAGCCCACATCGAGCACCCGCAGGCCTCGCCACTGGGGCACGATGCGATCGAAGAAGAGAAAGCGGAGGGGATTGAGTCTGTTGAGGGCAAAGATGCTGGCGTTCTCGTCCCACCAGGTGGCCGCCTGCTGATCGTAGTATTCAAGATTGTTGCGGATCAAGGTGACGGCGACGTCGGTGTCGATCATTATCCCGACCCTCAACGAAGACGGGCATCTTGGGCGCACCCTCCACCAGCTGGAAATCCTCGATCCCCCTGCCGCCGAAGTGATCGTGGTGGATGGCGGCAGCACGGATGCCACCCTGGCCACCGCAAGCGTGCACGGCTGCCGCGTAGTCCGCTGCGAGCGGGCCGGGCGGGCCGTGCAGATGAACCGGGGGGCGGGTGTGGCCCGCGGGGAGATTCTCTGTTTTCTGCACGCCGACACCCTGGTGCCCTCGGATCTGGTGCTGCTGATGGAGGCCACCCTGGCCGACCCGTCCATCAGCTGCGGAGGCTTCGTCTCGCTGATGCGCGGCGCAAGCCGTACCCGCTGGGGGATCAGCCTCCACAACGCGCTCAAGACCCACTATGCGGCGCTGCTGTTCCGGCCCCATCGCTACCTGCTGAACGGCTTCCGGGTGTTGTTCGGTGACCAGGCGATGTTCTGCCGGCGCCGCGACTTCGAGCGCAGCGGGGGGTTTGACAGGAGACTGCCGATCATGGAGGACGCCGACCTCTGCGACCGGCTGGGCCGCCAGGGCCGCATCCGGCAGGTCAACCGAGTGGTCGAGTCCTCCGACCGCAGGGTGGCTCGCTGGGGGGCATGGAAGGCCACCGGCATCTATCTGGCGATCGGTCTGCTGTGGGGCCTGGGGGTGCCGGCGGCGAATCTGAAGCGGTTCTACGGGGAGATCACCGATTGAGCCCCGGGCTCCGCGATCAGCGCCCGATCAGCGCCCGTTGAGCGCCCAGTCGTAGGGGAGGGGGGCGAGCCTGACGCTGGCGGGCAGATCCAGATCGGGGCGGTAGCGGGATACGTAGGCGGCGATGGAGGGTGCCTCTGCCAGGAAGTCGCGGCGGTACCACTGGAAGATCCGACTGCAGTGCAGGGTGGCTCGCGCCGGCTCGAACCGCAGTTTCTGCGGGTGTTGCAGGAAGCGGTGCGCGTCCTGCTCCAGCTGCTCCGCCACCCTCCCCGGCCGGTACGCCTCCTGACGCAGCAGGGGGCAGCCGACAGCCGCGCAGACCAGGGCGAAATGGATCCGGGGATCGCCGAACCGGGGCCGCAGGATGCCGTGTTCGATGCGGTTGAGGCTGAGGGGCCGGCCCTGCAGCACGATCACCGGCCGGGAGAAGAACCGCAGGAAGGCCAGCCAGTTGGGTACCCCGGCGACGGTGGGGCGGATGGAGGCCAGGGGGAAGCGCCCCAGCACCTCACGGATCACCAGGGCGTTGTAGAGATTGATCCAGAGGGCCATCGCCTCAGGACCCGCACCAGGGTCCGGTTCGAAGGGGCACTGGGCCGCCAGCCAGGCCTCCAGTTCCGCGGCCCCCTCCCGTTGCCAGGCGGCGTAGTCCACCCGGCCCAACCGGTCCACGTGGCGCCGCAGCAGGTCGTCCCAGACATCGACGTCGATCATGGGACGACCCGTTCGGGCCCCATCGTTCCATGTCCATCCGCGGGCTGGGGATCCGTACCGAAGCCCCAGTGGAGGGAATTCCTACGCTGACTTGATGGTTCCTGCCCCTTCCCTTCCCGATCCCACCGGCCCCCTGCTGGAGGAACTGCTGGTGCCGCTGCTGGCGGACTACGCCGAATCCTTCGACCGCGGCCTGCTGCTGCTGGAGCACTGCCCGGAGACGGTCATGACCGCTGCCGACCAGGAACAGCTGCGGCAGCGGCTCGACGAGGCCCGCCGTTCCCTCGCGGCCGCCAGGGCCCTGCGGGCGGCGTCCCCCAAGCCCATGGGCCTGGCGATGGAGACCATCACCCCCTGGCACCGGCTGGTGGTGGAGGTATGGAATCTCTCGGCCAGCCTGCGGGCCGCGGGCATCCGCCCCTGAGCAGCGACCCTGAACCGGCCGCTCCATAGGATCGCCCCAGCCGGTACCTCAGCTCTTGTCCCTCTCCGCAGGTGTCGATCTGAGCCTCGAAGCCCCGGACACGCCGCTGGTGCTGCCGGCCGGCGGCAGCCTGCGGGGCACGGTGAAGGTGCCCGGTGACAAATCGATCTCCCATCGCTCCCTGCTGTTCGGAGCGATCGCGGAGGGCACCACCCGCATCGACGGCCTGCTGCCGGCGGAGGATCCCCTCAGCACCGCCGCCTGCCTGCGGGCCATGGGAGTGACGGTGTCCCCGATCGCGGTGGGCCAGCCGGTGCTGGTGGATGGGGTGGGGCTGGACGGACTGCAGGAACCGGCCGAGGTTCTCGACTGCGGCAATTCCGGCACCACCATGCGGCTGATGCTGGGGCTGCTGGCGGGCCGGGCGGGGCGCCACTTCGTGCTCACAGGCGATGCCTCTCTCCGCTCCCGGCCGATGCGCCGGGTGGGGGACCCGCTGTCCCAGATGGGAGCCCAGATCCACGGCCGCCAGGACGGCAACCTGGCTCCTCTGGCGGTGCAGGGCCTGCCCCTGCATGGCAGTGTCATCGGCACACCGGTGGCGTCGGCCCAGGTGAAGAGTGCCCTGCTGCTGGCGGCCCTCACCGCCGAAGGCCCCACCACGGTGATCGAACCGGCCCCCAGCCGGGACCACAGCGAGAGGATGCTGCGGGCCTTCGGCGCCGACCTGGAGGTGGGCGGCGACCTGGGGCGGTTCATCACCCTGCGGCCCGGTTCCTGCCTGCGGGGCCAGGACGTGGTGGTGCCCGGCGACATCAGCTCCGCCGCCTTCTGGCTGGTGGCGGCGGCGATCACCCCGGGGGCCGACCTGACCATCGAGAACGTGGGGCTCAATCCCAGCCGCACCGGCATCCTGGACGTGCTGGAGCGGATGGGCGCCAGGATCACGGTGCTGGGCGCCCGCGACGTGGCCGGTGAACCGGTGGGGGATCTGCGGGTGCAGCACGGTCCGCTGCGGGCCTTCGCCATCGACGCGGCGATGATCCCCCGGCTGGTGGATGAGATCCCGGTGCTGGCGGTGGCGGCCTGCTGCGCCGAGGGGGTGAGCCGGATCAGCGGTGCGGCGGAACTGCGGGTGAAGGAGACCGACCGCCTGGCGGTGATGGCCCGCCAGCTCACGGCCATGGGGGCCCGGCTCCAGGAATACCCCGACGGCCTCAGCGTGGAGGGCATCACCCCCTTGCACGGAGCCGAGGTGGACAGTGAGACCGATCACCGGGTGGCCATGAGCCTGGCGGTGGCCGCCCTGGTGGCCCGGGGCGACAGCCGGCTGCGGCGAGCGGAGGCGGCGGCGGTCTCCTACCCCGGTTTCTGGGAGGACCTGGCCCGTCTGCGCGCCTGAGCGGCCAGCGGCGTGCTGGAGCCCCGCTCCACCCGCGACGGCAGCTTCAGCCTCTGGAGCGTCCGCTTCGGGGAGGGCTTCCACTGCGCCGACGGGGCCCTGCGGGAAGCGCGCCAGGTGTTCGTGGCCCCCGCCGAGCTGGAGCGGTTCGCCGCGGGCCAGGCCCTCTCCGTGGTGGAGGTGGCGGTGGGAACGGGCACCAACACCGCGGCGCTGCTCGAGGCGGTGGAGCGGCAGGGGTTGGAACTGCGCTGGTGGGGCCTGGAGCTGGACGCTGCCCCCCTGGCGATGGCCCTCGCCGACGAGCGCTTCCGGGCCCAGTGGAGCCCGGCGGTGCTGGAGCGGCTGGCGGAACTGGCCAGGAGCGAGCGGATGCTGTGGGGAGATGCCCGCCGCCGGCTGCCGGAGCTGGTGGAGCAACTGCAGGGCCGCTGCGATCTGATCCTCATGGATGCCTTCTCGCCGCGGCGCTGCCCTGAACTCTGGAGCCTGGAATTCCTGAGCGGGCTGGCCCGGCTGCTGGCCCCCACCGGCCGGCTGATCACCTACAGCTCGGCAGCGGCGGTGCGCCGCGCCCTGGAAGTCGCGGGCCTGCAGCTCGCGGCCATCCCTCCAGAGGATGGGCCGCTGGAGGAGGTCTCCCAGAGCGGGCCGGTACCCAGGAAGGCCTGGAGTGCGGGTACCGTCGCCAGTCCGACGGCGCTCCCCAGCACGGGGCGGCTGCGGCCCCTCAGCCGGATGGAGCGGGAGCACATGGCTTGCAGCGCCGGGGAGCCCTACCGGGATGCCAGCGGCAGGGCAAGCGCCGCGGAGATCCTGGCCGCCAGGGCACGGGCCCAGGCCAGCAGTGGCGCCGAACCCTCCAGGGCCTGGCAGCGCCGCTGGGCGATCGAGCGCCGGCGGACGGCGGGCGGGTAGCGCAAGAGGAGCCCCAGGACTGGGTGCTGTTTCGAACAGGGACTGGGAGCGGCGTAGAAACTTATCTCCGACTCGCCTCGAAGCGGTCCACTGCCGGGTGGGCGATGGAGGTTCCAGCCTGAAAGGGGAGCATCATGCCGCCGGATGGATCACTCTTCGCCTCGGGGAACGGCACCAACAAGATGAAAACGAGAAAGGCCGCGCTGCTGATCCCAGCCACCGCCAACTGGACGACGGGGCTCACAGGATCCATGAACGACGCTCCAAGCGGCTGGGCCAGGGAAGCGGAGGGTGCCTTGGTACGTGCCGCCGCCCCCGCAAGAACCACGTTGCGCTTAGCGGGCAGCAACGACGCCAAAGAGATCACTGACTGTATAGAGATCACTTTGGCCAGTTCGGATCGCAATCGGACTCTAGAGAATGAAGGAATCGATCCGATAGAGAGGATCACAAATTTACGGCATTCGGTTGTGTGGCTCTACATAAGAGAAGCCTTAGGGAAGCCCTGGAAGCTCAGATCATCCTTGCCCGAATGCCCCTGCTTGCCCGAAATGCCCCTGTGATCACAGGAACAGACTTGGTTCAAGGAAGGCAAGGAGTTCGGTTTCTGTTGGTTCAAGGAAGGCACTGATCGATCTGATCGAGCCCCATTCCCCAGGGCGAGCTCCATGCGGTGAGGCCGAGGCCAGCCTTGGCAGGAGTTCATCGCCTCCGAAGGAGGGCAGCAGCTTCCTCATCCCCGGCGCTGCAACGGCCGGGCGTTCCTGGTCGCTCGCAGAGTCAGGAGGGAACTGGCAACGGTCTACCGCGAAGCCATGCTCAACAACCTGCAAAGACAGAACCGCTGGGGTGCCTCCAACAGGCGCAACTGTGGATCTCACCCTCGATAACGCTGGCGCAGCGCAGATGCCCTGCTTCATCCTGGGCATCAAGATGGAATCACGGGAGTGTTCCCGACTCTCCTTGGATTCATGGACCACCATGACCGTCCATCTCCCTGCCGAAGCGCCTGCTACATGGAAGATCCGACCCTGGGCAAGGTGTCCCAGCTCGGATGCACCCAGGCGATGGACGCTGTTGCCGGGATGGACCGACCGACCGACGGCTGCCACAGGGCAGTCAGCGCAGCAGAAAGGGGGAGGCAGCCAAACGTGCCAGGGCCTGAACGAGCGGAGTTGCATGGGCGAACCTGATGCCGTTCAGCCCCGGGACCCGGAACCATCCACGGCCCGGATCCCCAGCTGGCGAAAGGGGAGAGCCCCGGTAGATTCCGGCCCAGACGCCCCCGCACCACACATGCTCGCCGTTGCCGTCCTGGCCGCCGGGAAAGGGACCCGCATGAAGAGTGCTCTTCCCAAGGTGCTCCAGCCCCTGGCCGGCGCAACCCTGGTGGAGCGGGTGCTGAGCAGCTGCCACCTGCTCGCCCCCGACCGCCAGCTGATGGTGGTGGGGCACCAGGCGGAGCGGGTGGAGCGCACCCTCAGCAGTGTGAAAGGCCTGGAGTTCGTCCGGCAGGACCCCCAGAACGGCACGGGCCATGCGGTGCAGCAGCTGCTGCACCCGCTGGAGGGCTTCCAGGGGGAGCTGCTGGTGCTCAACGGTGACGTGCCCCTGCTGCGCCCGGAGACCCTGGAGAAACTGCTCAGCACCCACCGGCAGAGCGGAGCGGCGGTAACGCTGCTGAGCGCCCGGCTGGCCGATCCGACCGGCTACGGCCGGGTGATCGCCGACTGGACGGGCCAGGTGAACGGGATCGTGGAGCACCGCGACTGCGATGCCGAGCAGCTCCGCAACGACCTCACCAACGCCGGTATCTACTGCTTCGACTGGACCAGGCTCGCCGAGGTGCTGCCCCGGCTGAACAGCGACAACGACCAGGGTGAGCTGTATCTCACCGACACAATGGCCCTGCTGCGGCCCGCCATGCACCTGGAGGTGATCGACCCGGACGAGGTGGCCGGCATCAACGACCGCCAGCAACTGGCGCACTGCGAGTCGGTGCTGCAGGAGCGCCTGCGACGCCACTGGATGGCGGAGGGGGTGAGTTTCACCGATCCGGCCAGCTGCACCCTCAGCGAGGAGACGCGTTTCGGCCGCGATGTGCTGGTGGAGCCCCAGTGCCACTTCCGCGGAGCCACCACGGTGGGCGACGGCTGCCGCATCGGACCGGGCTGCCTGATCGAGGACAGCCATGTGGGTGCGGACGTGGAGGTGATCCATTCGGTGCTGCGCGACAGCAGTGTGGCCAGCGGCTGCGTGATCGGCCCCTTCGCCCAGCTGCGGGCCGGCACCCATCTGGCGGCGGGCTGTCGGATCGGCAATTTCGTCGAGGTGAAGAACAGCCAGCTGGGGGAGGGCTGCAAGGCCAACCACCTCAGCTATCTGGGCGATGCCGAGCTGGGCGCCGACGTGAACGTTGGGGCCGGCACGATCACCGCCAACTTCGACGGGGTGCGCAAACATCGCACGCGGATCGGCAGCGGCAGCAAGACCGGCGCCAATTCGGTGCTGGTGGCGCCGATCACCCTGGGAGAGGGGGTGACCGTGGCAGCTGGCTCCACGCTCACCAAGGACGTGCCCTCCGGAGCCCTGGCCCTGGGCCGGGCCCGGCAGCTGGTGAAGGAGAACTGGTCGGCCGGAGCGGCCAGGCAGCAACAGGAAGTGGCGGGGTGATCCAGCCCGGGATGGCCATCGGGCTCCCTTCCCAGGCCTGACCGCCAGCGCCCGGCTTCAGCCGCCCCGGCGCCAGGTGTGGAAGCGCTCCAGCAGGGCCAGGGTGCGCTGGGGGGCGTGGGCCTTCTTCCAGTTGCCGGCGGCGTATTTGTTCGCTTCGGCCAGGGTGGGGTAGGCGTGGATGGCCCCCATCACCTTGCCCAGCCCCAGCTTCCACCGCATCGCCAGCACGAATTCGGCCAGCAGCTCGCCGGCCTGCTCCGCCACGATCGTCACCCCCAGGATCGTGTCCTTGCCCGGCACGGTGAGCACCTTCACGAAGCCGGTCTCGGCCGATTCCACGATGGCCCGGTCGAGTTCGGCCACCTCGAAGCGGGTGACCTCGAAGGGGACCCCCCGCTCGCCGGCTTCGGTTTCGCTCAGCCCCACCCGGGCCACCTCCGGATCGGTGAAGGTGGTGCGGGGAATCACCCGGCCATCCACGGCGAAGCGCACCGGATCGAACAGACCGTTGACGGCCGCGTACCAGGCCTGATGGGCGGCGGTGTGGGTGAACTGCCAGGGGCCGGCGGCGTCGCCGGCGGCATAGATGTTGGGGTAAAGGGTCTGCAGGTGGGCGCTGGTGTCGATGGTGCGGCCGGTGGGGATGCCGAGGGTCTCGAGGCCGTAGCCCTCCAGCCGGGCGCGGCGGCCCACGGCGCAGAGCAGTTCGTCGGCCTCGATGCGGCCGGGGCCACCACTGTGCGCGAAGAGCACCCGCACGTTCCCCCGGTCGCCGGGCTCGACACGCTCCACCCGGCAGCCGGTGTGCACCTGCACCCCGTCACGCTCGAGCACCGCCTGCACCAGGGCGCCCACCTCCGGATCCTCCCTGGGCAGCAGGCGCGCATTGCGCTGCAGCAGGGTGACGGGCAGGCCCAGCTGGGCGAGGGCCTGGGCCAGTTCGCAGCCGATCGGTCCGCCGCCCAGCACCACCAGGGAGGGACGGGGGGAGGGGTGCTCCGCCAGGGTGTCCCAGAGGGTCTCACTGGTGAGCGCCCGCACCGATTCGATGCCGGGGATGGGCGGAATCACCGGCGCGGCGCCGGTGGCCAGCACGATGGCCCGGCCGGTGAGCACCTGCTCGCGGCCATCGGGGCCGGTGATCGCCACGGCCCAGGGGCTCACCAGGCGGGCATGACCGAGGCGCACATCCACCCCCAGGGCGGTGTAGCGCTCCACGCTGTCGTGGGGGGCAATGGCGGCCACCTTCGAGCGCACCCGCTGCAGCACCCGGCGCAGATCCACCTGGGGCTCCTGGGGGGTGAGGCCGTAGTGATCGGCGCGGCGCAGACGGGCGGCAAGCCGGGCGGTGCTGATCAGGGCCTTGCTGGGCACGCAGCCGGTGTTGAGACAGTCGCCGCCCATCCGGTGCTGCTCGATGAGCGTCACCCTGGCCCGCACGGTGGCGGCGATGTAGGCGGTGACGAGGCCGGCGGCTCCGGCGCCGATGACGATCAGGTTGCGATCGAAGGACCGGGGCCGGCTCCAGGGCCGATACAGCTGCCAGAGGCGCCAGCGGCCCTGGAGAAGACGCACGATCCAGGGCAGCAGGCCGAGCAGGGCGAAGGAGCCCAGCAGGGCAGGAGAGAGGATCCCCCGCAGGCCGGTGAGCTGAGCCAGCTGGGTGCCGGCATTCACGTAGACCACCGTGGCCGGCAGCATGCCCAGCTGGGAGACGAAGGCGAAGGGCAGCAGCGGCATGGGGGTGAGCCCCATCAGCAGGTTCACCAGGAAGAAGGGAAACACCGGCACCAGCCGCAGGCTGAGCAGGTAGGCGGCACCGTCGCGGCGGAAGCCCTCCTCGATCGGCGCCAGACGATTGCCGAAACGGCGGCGCACCAGATCGCGGAAGAGGGTGCGGGCCAGCAGGCAGGCCGCCGTGGCACCGGCGGTGGAGCCCAGCGACACCAGCACGGTGCCCCAGAGAAGCCCGAAGATGGCGCCTCCCGCCAGGGTGAGCACGGTGGCGCCGGGCAGGGAAAGGCCGGCCACCAGCACGTAGAGGACCAGGAAGGCGGCCGCGGTGGCGAGCGGGGACGCCTCCCGCCAGGCCACCAGCTGGTCGCGGGAAGCCTGCAGCACCGAGAGATCGAGCTGGCGGTGCCAGCCCTGGCTGAAGAACAGCACCACCCCCGCCAGCACCAGCAGGGCGGCGAGGATCCGGCCGCGGGGAGGACCGCTCGCCGCCTGGCGGGGGGATGGGCTCATGGGGGCGGCTCGGGCACTCAGCCCTCATCCTGGCCACACCCCTGGATCACCACGCTGCCCTTCATGGGGCCAGGATGAGTCCTGACCGAACGCACCGCTCTGGATCGCGTCATGAACACCGGCGCCGGGAAGCCACCCGGGATCAGCCGCCGGGTGACCCTGCAACGGCTGGGGCTGCTGGCTGCCGCCGCCCTGGTGACACCGCCCTCCCTGGCCCGCAGCCGCAGCGACGAGGGCGCGGCTTCCCCATCAACGATCGATCGGGTGCCCGTGGCAGCCCAGCCGGGACGCTTCATGGGCTGGCCCGCCAACAACGGCTGCTGGAGCTGGGATCAGGGCCGCGAGATCCTGGTGGGCTTTGAGGAGGGGCCCTGGGTGGACCAGCCCGGCCACAAGATCGGTGAGCCCCAGCACAAGCGCCTCGCCCGATCGCTGGATGGTGGCCGGAGCTGGAGAATCGAAAGCCCAGAACCCTTCGTGGGCCGGGAGCCTCCGCCCCGCTATCCCGCCCGTGGGGTTGCTTTCAAGCATCCGGATTTCGCCTTGCGCGTCGCGGTGGGGGGGACCCGGGATCCCCGTGATCGTGTCGGGCGGTTTTTCGTCTCCTACGACCGTGGTCGCCGCTGGAAGGGCCCCTACCGTTTTCCGGGGCTGGGGGAGGATCCACGACTGCAGGGGTTGGTGATGAGCTCCCGCACCGACATCGTGGTGACCGGTGAGAACTCAGCCATCGTCATGATGTCGGCCATTGATCCGCGGCTGGGGGAGTTCTCGGAGCGGCTCGACAAACCCTTCGTGGCTCAAACCCTGGATCGGGGTCGCTCCTTCCAGTTCGTTAGCTGGGTGGTGCCCTGGAGCGATCCCCATCGGGCGGTGATGCCCTCCACCGTGGCGCTGCCGGGTTCCGAAAGGCTCGTCACCACACTGCGGCGCAGGAATCCCCGCGAGCAGGGCCAGCCCAACTGGGTGGATGCCTACGCGTCCGAAGACAGTGGAGCCAGCTGGACATTTCTTTCCCGCGTGGGGGAGACCGGCGTAGGGAATGGCAATCCCCCCAGCCTGGCGTTGCTCCCGGGGGGACGGCTGGCCTGCGCCTATGGGGACCGTGGCGTGGGGCGGATGATCCTCCGCATCAGCGACGACGAGGGACGCAGCTGGGGTGAGGAGCGCCCCATCGGCGAGATTCCCTTGAGCTGGGATTTCGGCTATCCGCAGATGGTGCTCAACCACCGCGGAGAATTGGTGGTCATGTATTATTTGGCTACCAAGATGATGCCGTACTCCTATATCGAAGCAGCCATCGTGAATTGTGCTGAGCCAGCTGGCTCTGGGGCCAGCCCTAGATAGGGCGTCACGGCCGCAGCAACTGCATAGCATCGAGAAGCCCTGAGTGTCGAGACGATCCCAGGTCAGGTCGGCATGATCATCGTGCCCGGCACCGCCGGTTGCTCCCTCATGCCAGGCGCTATCCAACTGCCTGGTTACGAACGCTGCGAAGAAGTATCCCACAGGTCTTTTCTACAGAGAGCAGGCTGCAATGAGCAAGCAAACGCTTAATGGCTTGCCGGTAGATATCGTAAGTCTTGGGAAACCCGTTTTCAGGGCAAGCGCTACCACTCCAAGGAAGAATTTGGCAACGGTTGTCAAGGGATTGTCTTTGATGCAGCTGCTTGATCAGACCACTGCCACAAGAGCCGGAGGCGGGGAGCCTTTGATTGTGGGCAACCGCGGGGGGATGGAACCCTGCTGAAACAGCAGGAAGGCCGTCATCACACAGGCCTGCTGGAGGGAGAAGAGATGAAAGGTTGAACGGAAAAGCAAATCAGCCAATGAAAACGATAGAGTTGTTGAGATGGGACTGGATTGTCTTTATTTATTTCCATCAATTACAAAATAGCTACTGAAACTCCAGAACATAGAGATCCAGCAAGTGCGGATATCCGGCTACGGTCATCAAGTTGTTGTCTGGCGTGTTGGGCGATTTGGCACCTCATCCATCGGGACGAGGCTTCCGCGACATCCCGACGACTCGGGGCGGAAGGGCAGGGTTTGGGGGCCAACGATCGCTCCTTACATTTGGCGCTGAAAAGCCTCCAGCTGGGCTTCATTCCAGCTTCTTCCCCCCAGCCCATGGCCGAGGCCGGCGGCGATCGCCGCAGCCGTGAGCAGCACCGGCAGCCCTGAGGGATTCCCCTGCAGGGTGAACACGAACAGACCACAGAACAGCGGCGTTCGGCAGGCGCCGCTGAACAGGGACGCCGCCGCCACGGCACTCAGGGCGGCGCGCTGATCGGCGGCAAGCGCCCCCAGCCAGGGGGAGGCCAGCGCAGCCCCCAGGCTCATGCTGTCGTGCATCAGACCACCCGGCGCGCCGATGGCGATGCTCAGGAG
>CALNZO010000009.1:442500-567587 GCA_942491175.1 uncultured bacterium
GATGGATTGAACAAGCCCTTCAGCTCCCATCCAGATCAGCCACCCCCAGCCCACATCCCGGGCAGGGCCGCATCGGATAGGTGTTGAAGGGAAACCGGGGCGGCTGGAAGGGTTCGATGCCGTGGCGGCGATCGAAGCGCACCATGCCGATCGTGCCGTTGCCGGCCACCACCAGGCCGGTGCGACCCAGCCTCCTTTGGCTGCGGGCCCAGCTGCCGGTGTTGTAGTAGGTGATGTGGCATGGGCCGCCGCCTGCATCAACAGCCGCCGGCAGGGCCAGGGCCGTGGCTTCGGGGATGTGGGTATGGCCGTTGATCAAGCCATCGAGAGATGGTGCCCCCTGCCCTTGCCGCTGGAGATGCTGGATGATCCTGCGCTTGATCAGCCGGTCGTGGCCCGTGCGGCTCTTGAGTGCACTTTCCAGGGCAAAAGCCAGGGAGAAGCCTCCGGAGGAATTGAGGCCACGGCTCACCGGGATGGGCCACTCCCGGTGGCTGGTGAGCAGGTCCACCGCACTCTGGAGAATCAGTTCGGTGTTGCGGCCCGCGTCGGCAGTGCTGCCCTTCACGGAAACGTCGAACAGGCCCAGAAACCCATTCACCCAGCCGCTGTAGTGCTCCTGGAGCTTCACCAGGGCTCCGGCCAGATTCGCATGGAGATGCACCATTCCGTCGAACTCGTCGCCATGGCGGACCAATAACCGCTGCCCAGCCGGTGTCTGGTAGAGGGCTTCCCTGCGGATCGAAAAACCCTCAGCCTCATAGTCGGAATACTGCCGGAAATAGGCATCATGGTTGCCGGGGATGTAGGTGATCTGCGTTCCGGCGCGATGCAGCTGCTGCAGACTCCTCAGCGCCTCCCGATGGGACGAGCGCAGCAGATTCATCCGCTTCAGTTCTTCGTCATGGCGCAGCCCGTCCTCCCTCCCCGTCATCAGCCCGTCGATCAGGCCGGTCAGAAAGACCTCATCCTTATTGGCGTTGAAGCGGATCGCCTGCAGGTCGATGATGTCGCCCACCAGAAACAGCTGTCTGGGCTGGACGCTCGCCAGGAAGGCCGCCAGGTGGCCGGCCTCGCACTGATTGGAGCCCAGATGCAGATCCGAGAGGAACAGGGCGTCACACTGGAGCACGTCCGTGCGGCAATCCGTCGCCATGCTGCCATGGTGACGGCCTGGATCCTGCGCCATCACCGATGGTGGAAACGGCCATGACCCTCCAGCGCCTGGCGGCCTTCTGCGACGACAACCGGGGCGGCAATCCCGCCGGGGTGCTGATCGGCGAGCACCTGCCCGCAGCCGCCGACATGCAACGGATCGCGGCGCAGGTGGGCGACTCGGAAACGGTCTTCGCCGCTCCCCAGGGAGAGGCCTGGCGGGTGCGCTACTTCTCCCCGGCTGCCGAGGTGCCCTTCTGCGGCCATGCCACCGTCGCCCTGGGGGCGGCCCTGGCCGAACGCCTGGGGGACGGCACCTTCTCCCTGATCCTGAACGAGACGGCGATCACGGTGGAGGGCCACCGCCAGGGGGAGTGCTGGAGCGCCGCCCTCCAGTCGCCCCCCACCCGCAGCAGGCCGCTGCAGCCGGATCTGCTGGCAGAGGCCCTGGCCCTCTTCGGCTACGGGCCGGAGGATCTCGATCCCGCCCTGCCAGCGGCCATCGTCCACGGCGGTGCCGACCACCTGCTGCTGGCCCTGGGCAGCCGCCGGGCCCTGGCGGCCATGCAATACGAGATCAAGGCGGGGGCCGCTCTGATGGCGGCGGCGGGGGTGCTGACGATCCTGCTGGTCTGGGCGGAAGGCCCCCAGCTTTTCCACACCCGCAATCCCTTCGCCTCCGGCGGGGTCTACGAGGACCCGGCCACCGGCGCCGCCACCGCCGCCCTGGCCGGCTACCTGCAGAGGCTGGGCTGGCCCCATCGCGGCCGGATCACGGTGGTGCAGGGGGAGGACATGGGCTGCCGCTCCCTGCTGAAGGCCGAAATCCCCGACCAACCGGGCGGCTCGATCCGGGTGGCCGGTCTGGTGCGCCCCCTCAGTGTGTGAAGGCCGGCCAGGCCCTTGAAGCAGTGAGCAAGAGGGATGCCTTGCCCAACACCGGCCCCGTGTCCATGGCACCTGAGCGGAAAAAAGGAGCGGGGATCAGCCCGCTCAGAGCGTGAGCGTGGGAAAGGCGTTCTGGAGCTCCTGCACCAATCGCTGGATCCGCACGGTTTCACTGGGCAACAGCGATCGCCTGTGCCTCAGGTCGGTGAGCCGTTGCAGCTTCGACTGCAGCCGGTAGGCCTTGCCGATGGTCTGCAGTCCTTCTTTGAGGGACGATCCGGAACCCGCGTCCTCCTGCTCCCCATGGCGGGGCAACCCGAAGCGGCTGTCGTACTTCTCCAGCAGATCAAGGGCAACGGAACGGTCGAGCATCTCGCTGGCTGGGGCAGCCACCAGATCAGGGACGATGTTGATCACCACATAGGGGGGAATCCTTCCATGAAATCCCTGCCGAGCCACCACTTCCCCACTGGGGGTCAGGAAAAGCTCCGAGGTGTCGACATCTTCAAAGAAGAAGACATAGGAACCCCGCTGTAGATAGGCATCACCTGGGGGTAAGGAACCCTGGGTGGCGGGATAGAGACTGAGCTGGGATGTCTTCACCTCACCGGGATGGCGACGCAGCTTGTCGGCAAGATTGACCACCCCTCGCAGGACCGTGGCGGCGGTGCTGGCATAGGGGGCCAGGGCCGGAGCAAAGCGCCCCACCAGGCTCGTCACTTCCGTGAAGGTCCGGCGGATCGACTGCAGAGGGCTGGATCCCAGATTCTGACAGAAGGCGGACGTGCCGATGTAGACCCGGCCGGCATTGCCACTGGATCCCACATCGCGATAGTCCTCGATCCAGCGGATGTTCTCTCCCCAGAATGAGAGGATATTATTGTCGATGCGGTCACAGGCCTCCACGTAATTGATGGCCGTGCTGGGCATCTCACCCTGGTTGGAGCCGATGCCGAAGTGGCTCATCAAGACGAAGTGATCATTGTGCCATCGCCCGCCTCTCTGCATGTATTCACCATAGTCATCAAGGATCGACTTGGAGATCGTGGTGATACGCACAGTGAAATCCTCCCCGGGGAGAATGAGGTCCTTCCGGCTGGCCTCATAGGGGGAGCCAAGGGGGTTGGTGGAGGCGTTGGTCGGTTGACTGCGGGCGATGTGAGCCATGGAAAAAGATGCGAACGGCAGGGGGCTTCAGGACAGCAGGGCACGGCTGATCGCCCAGGCCACCTCAGGCACGAAGATGAAACCATGGGCATCACCACCGTCCGGATTCCTGATGAAGTCACTGCTCTCCAGGTTGTGGAATCTGCCGGCCTGCCACTGGTAAGGCTGGCCAACCGGCTGCAGGCGATCGGTAGCGGCGTTCAGCTCACCGGCCTCCAGCTTCTGGGCGCCGTTGGAGCCGATGCCACCGAATTCATCGTCTGGTCCGCCGAAGGCGGAGGCATTGTCTCGGCTGATGCGTGAAGCCGCTGGATAGGCCAGGCCAACGGCCAGATCGTTCTTGGTATGGGTCACCAGAATCGGACCGTTCAGACGCTGAGCGGTGACCACCGAGCGGAAAAATCCCTTGCGCTTCTCTGAAAAGCCATTCTGGGAAAAAGCCGCCTGCAACAGAACCAGTGAATGGAGCTTGGTGGTCGATGAGCTGGCCGATGCGGCAGTCACCAGCCGCCCGCCGAAGCTGTGACCCACCAGGTGAATGCGCTCCACCTGGGGCGCCACCTGATCGATCAGGGGAGCAACCCCCACCATGCCCACCGTACCGGCCAGCTGCTTCATCTTGAAATAGGTGGTGAGATTGAGCAGATTGGCAACGGCATTCGCCGCCCCTGACAGAACATCTCCGAATCCCGCAGCCTGTCCCGTGCTCTCCAGGGGAGTGGCGCTGCCCAAGGACGGCGGGCTGGCGAATGACGTCTGGGAGGCGCGGTCGAAGATCACATCCGCCTGGCCGCGAAAGAACACGGCGGAGCCGTCATCGTTGCTTTGCTGACTCGCCTGAGACTGGTCAGGATCGAGAAGCAGGCGCAAGGCCTCCACGAACTCGGCCTGAGCCCCGGGGTTGGCCTCGAGATTCGAGACGAGTGCACGCAGCTTTTCCAGTTGCTGATCGCCTGCGGGATCATCGAACAGGGGGGCCACCAGGTCGATGGAGGCCTGCATGTCCGCCAGGGAAGCCGCCCTGCTGGCGGCCGCGGTCGACCTGGCACCACCGGCCGCCGCTGTTGCTGCGGTTGGCTTCCTGATGAAATCGTCCCACTTCTTCGAGGGCCAGATCACCCCGATGATCGCCACTTTGCGGTTCTCCATACCGGGATCACCGGCCGTGACCTCGGCAAAATTGCTGAACAGCCTGGTGTAGAGATCCTCCGCAGCCTGGCGGTCGTTGTTCCAACCGTGGGAGACGACGATCAGATCCGTTGTCTCCGCTGGCACGGTGGGTGCGCTCAGCAACCGGCCAGTCTTGTCGAATACAGCGGCGCTGTAGGGGATGCCTTTGATGTTGTCCATGGGAAGAGGTGGGGATCAGACCGATTGGATGGCGCGCATCAGATCAAGGAGCCCCGCGCCCTGAAAATACCGTGAACGACCAAGATCCGTTGCCGAAGACATGAAGACCTGCTTCACCCGTTGAGGCTCGCCGATATGCTCGCGGCGAATCGAGAGAAAAGCCGCAATCGCTCCACTCACATGGGGTGCGGCCATGCTCGTGCCGCTCTGCTCGAAATACGTACAACGTTCCCCATCCGCCAGGTCAGTGACAAGCCTGCTCTCGGGCGCCGCACAGGAAATGATCTTTTCACCGGGTGCCAGGAGATCGGGCTTGTAGCGACCATCGCCTGTGGGTCCCTTGGAGGAAAAGAACGACACGCCATACCTATGGGGCATATCCCGGTGCGTCGACCCCACGGTGATCACATATTCGGCATTCCCCGGATCATTGATCGTCAGGTCCAGGCAGGCATCACTGGAGCCTTCCTTGGTGGTGATGGTGCCGTAGCCGGAATTGCCGGCAGCAACCACAACCACCACGCCAGACTTCACCAGACGATTCACCTCCACACACAGGGGGCTGTGGCCGCAGGCAAACCACTTGGGGTCGAACGAATAGCCGAGGCTGAGATTCACGCCATGGATCTTCAAATCTCTGCCGTTGCTGTTCAAGGATTGAACATAGGCCAGAGCAGCAATAACATTACTCGCTTTGCCCATGCCGAATTCATCCAGAACCTTCAGGCTCACGAGCTTGCATTGAGGCGCCAAGGCCGAAATCTGTGGCAGCTCGAAAGAGTGGTGAATGCTTTGCCCCGCCGTATTGAGCTCCTGGCCGATGGCAATCAGTTGATCCTGCTCAACATCCGGGAAGTCCAACGACTGCTCACCCGCGATGATGCCTGCCACATGGGTCCCGTGGCCAAAATCGTCACGCAGGGGATCAGAACCACCCGGGCTGCCGCTGAAATCCTGGTGATACGTCGATGCTGGATCAACATTATTGTGGCGCGTGAAGTGAGGGTGACTGGCATGGATCCCGCTATCCATCACTCCCCAGGTGATACCTTCACCGGATGCACCGTAGGCTCTCTGTGCGGCGTCTGCTTTGACGGTGCTGATGGAATTGGTCAGGCAGCTGTGGATAGAAAAGTCGGGCCAGATATGATGGATAGCCCGGAAACGTCTTGCTGCTCCCTTTCTGATCTCGGCCTTCTGATCCTGGGCCGCTTTTCTTTCCTCGACAGCTTGCTTCGCGAAAAGATCCTTGGCCTGTTGCTGGTCAAAATCAACCAGGCTCTTGATCACGTCTCCGGACAGACGGGCAAAGACATACTGACTGCTCAGATTCGTTTTTTGCAAGTCAACACCTTGGTCGCTGTCGGCGATGTCCATAGACTTCTTGACCAATTCAATATAGTCAATAATGCGCAGTCGTGCGGGCCTGCGTGGATCCGCCGATTCGGGATTCATCGCCAGGGCAGGATCGGTCGCAGCAGCAGACTGCAGCAACTTGAAACCCAGATTGACATCAATGATGACTTCGTAGATTTTTGGATAGACATCGAGTACGGATGGAAGGCGCTCCGCTTCTACCATTCTTTGGATGTAGCCGGCGACACCCCCCTGCAAGGTGGCAAAGACCATGGAATGATCACCTCGCTGCAGTGGGCGCTGTCCATTGATCACGGCAGCAGCATCTGCCCCCATTCGCTCCACGATCCGAGGGATCTGATCGTGGAGATCCTTCAGGGCCGCAGCCGGTCCACCAGGAAAGCGGGGATTGATGATGATGGCATAGATATTCTGTTTCCCTGGTGTGCGATCTTTCGTTTTCAAGGTGGCACGGAAAGCCAGCTCTCTCTCAATTTCCTCCAACAGAGGGATCGCAATCACCGAACTTGCCAGCATGCTGGGATCCAGCCGCTGAGGCTGTCGTCCGGAGGACTCTCCTGTTGGACCCACTCCGGAGGATGGATTGCCAGAGCCCCTTCTGCCAGAGCCGGCCCCCGCTTCGGTCATCCTGCCACTGGTCAATCATTCAAGATTAAGAGTGCAGGATTGAAGACTTTTTTCCGGCAACCAAACGTAAAAAATGAACGCCGCTCGTGGGGGGCGAAGGTGAAGACCCATGGCCGCTGGTGGCGGTTCAGGCCTTGTCCAGCTTCCTGACGATCAGGGTCATCAGGCCCAGGGATCCGGCGAGGGCGATCAGCAGGGCAATGGTCATCGGAGGCGGCGGGGGAAAATCCATCCGATCATGGCGCCTGAAGCCGTCGATCCAGGCCGTGACCGTTGAACCATGACCGTTGAACCGGCTGACCAGGGGGTCGTCCTGGTCTTCGTCTACGGCACCCTCAAGCGTGGCCATGCCAACCACCACTGGCTGGCTCAGGCATTGTTCGCGGGTGACGCGCTGATGCCCGGTCTGCTCCTCCACGACCTGGGGCCGTTCCCGATGGCCATCCCGGGCCATGGGTCGGTGCACGGCGAGGTGTACGGCGTCGATGCGGAGGGGCTGGCCCGGCTGGACCGGCTTGAGGGCTACCCCCGCCTCTACGACCGCCGGCCGCTCCCCCTGGCCGATGGCCGCCGGGCGTGGGTGTATCTGGGCCGGCCGCACCAGGTGCGGAAGGTGCCCGTCATTGCCGAAGGGCGTTGGACCGGCCCGACGCCGGGGCCGGCCGCGCAACGGGGCCCGAGGAACCAGGCCGTCTCGGCGCTCCTGGCCGGGGCCACCCTGCTGGCCGCCGCTCTCCCCTTGCCCTCCCTGGCCCTCGACAGCCTCGCCGGCTGCGAGCCCTGGCGGGGCTGCGGTGGCCGTTACCCCGCGGCCACCAGCCAGCGGCCGCCGGCCCCCATCCCCAGCGCCAGCCAGCCCATGGCCAGCCAGCCCCAGCGCAGGGGCTGCAGCAGCCGCCGCAGCAGCACCACCGATCCCGCCACCCCCGCCACCACCACCAGGCTCTGGCAGAAGGCGATCACATGGTCGTCGGCACTCCAGGAGGGCAGGCGGGTGGCGAGCTCCGGCCACCAGGGGCTGGCGCTGACCGGCAGCAGACGGCCCGCCTCCGCCATGCCCAGGGGGAGATGGTCGGCCAGCATCAGCGCCCACAGCAGCGGCAGCAGGGCATAGAGGGAGAGCCGCAGCCGCGATGCGGCGGCCTCCGGCCGGCGCCACCACCCCCGCTGATGGCGTATCAGCAGGAAAGCTCCCGACGGCAGGGCCAGGGCCAGGGCCGCGAAGGCCAGCCGCGGCAGCAGCGGACCCGCCACCAGACTTTCGGGCGCCAGGGAGATGCCCCCCAGCAACCGTTGCCAGTGGTGCACGCACACGCCGCCGGCGAGCACCAGGATCAGGCCCGCCTCCCCGGCGGGCGGGGCCATGTCCCGCTGCAGATCGGCGGCAGGCGGCCGCAGCCGCAGCTGCACCGAACGGTGCGGGCAGGCCTGGGCGCAGGTCAGACAGAGCACGCAATTGCGGTTGTCGGCCAGGTAGGCCGGATGGGTGCCCAGGGGACAGCCCTCCGTGGCCATCCCCTCCCCCTCGGCGGGACCGCCCTTGAAGCAGGCGAAGCTGCTGCAGCTGCCGACGCAGGTGCCCGGCTGGGCCCGCAGTTCGCTGATCGCCAGCTTGGCGAACAGGCCGTTCATGCCTCCCACCGGGCAGAGATAGCGGCACCAGAACCGCTTCTCGAAGCGCAGCGAGCCGATCACTGCGCCGGCGGTGATCAGCAGCAGCAGGCCGCTGCTCAGCCAGGCGGTGTTCTCCAGGTCCCACACCGCCTCCCACAGCAGGATCGCCGCGAAGCCGGCCGCCAGGATCGGCGCCGCCCAGTCGTCGCTTTCACCCCGGGGCCAGCGCGCCGGCTGCCAGCCCAGGGCCTTCGCCAGCCGCTGGGCGATCTCCCCCCACACCATGAACGGGCAGAAAGAGCACCAGAGGCGCCCCACCAGGGGATAGGTGAGCAGGATCAGGGGCCACCACCAGGCCCAGAAGAGGTTCAGCGCGCCGTTGTGGGCCCGGTCCTGGGGACCGCCCCAGAGCCAGAGGTTCACCAGCACGAACACCCAGCTCACCAGGCCGAACAGCAGGCCGTTCCAGAGCAGGGGCGAGCGCATCAGCTCCCGCAGCTGGGGTTTCCACCGCCACAGGTCGAAGCGGACCCGCTGCTGGCGCCGCTCGGTCCAGAACACCTCCTCGGGCAGCTCCCCCGGGTGGCTGGCGCTGCACTGCCGCAGGGCGCGATCGATCACCACCGCCAGCTCGCGGACGTTCCCGGGGAAGTCGTAGGTCTGCAACCGCTTCACGACGCTGTCGCTCACCAGGGGCGGCCGGCTCCAGCCCAGGCTGCGGGCCTTCTGGCGCACCCCGTAGCGCAGCCACTCCCCCAGGTCCTGGCGGCGCACCCGCAAGGGCGGCACCCGGATCTGGCAGCAGATGGCGTCGAAATCGGGCTCGCTCTTCTCGGCGGTCAGGAACACCCGCCCTGGAAAGACGCGCTCCGCCCGGTCTTCTTCCGGGGAGCGCCAGCGGCCGCTGCGGGCCAGCTCCAGCAGGACGGGCCGCAGGGCGGGATCGGCGCGATCGATCTGGTCCAGCAGCAGGCCGCCGCTGCCGATGCAGTCGATCAGGGCCACGCCGTCGGCGGGGGCGGCGAACAGCTCGGCGCCATCGGGGCGCAGCAGGGCGCAGTTGATGCGCACCAGCAGGTGCTTGCGGGCCGCCGAACCGAAGTGGATCAGGGCGGCGATGTTGTCCTTCTCCAGGCCGGGCTCGCCGCTGATCAGCACCGGCCGGGCCGTGTCATCGCCGGAGGCGGCGCGGATGGCGTCGCGCAGTTTCTGGGCATAGCGACTGCTTCCCACGACGCCGCGACGGGCCCGGCCCAGCAGATAGGGCGCCAGCCGCAGCAGGCAGGCCCGGGTGTCCGCAGCGGCGGCGTTCTGGCTGGAGGACATCGGCGATCCCGTGCTGGGCCGATTCTCGTCGGAGAAGATGGGAAGCCCCCGTTGGCTCCCCTCGGCCCATGACCCTGACCCGCCGGGCGACGGTGCAGCCATGAGCGGAGGGGTGGGTTCCGCCGACTTCCTCTGGCGGGGTCAGCGGCTGCAGCTGCTGGGCGAGCGGGCGGTCTGGGATCCTCAGCGGGGTCTGCTGCTGGTGGCGGATCTGCACCTGGGCAAGGCGGAAAGCTTCCAGAGCCAGGGCATCCCCCTGCCCAGCGATGGGGATGGGGCCACCCTCAATGCCCTGCTGGCCCTGGCCCATCGGCTCCGGCCCGCGCAGGTGGTGGTGCTGGGTGATCTGATCCACAGCCGCCTGGGCCTCACCCTGGAGCTGCGCCAGAAGCTCCAGGCCCTGCCAACCCTGATGGGCTGTCCCCTGCGGCTGATCGGCGGCAACCACGAACGGGGCTGCTGGCTGGAAGGGTTGGTGCAGGAGCCGTCGACGGCCGTGGGCCCCCTCTGGCTGAGCCATGCCCCCGAGCCACGGGCTGGCCGGCTGAACCTCTGCGGTCACTGCCATCCCGTTGCCCTGGTGGGCGACGGCGCCGACCGGCTCCGCCTGCCCTGCTTCGCCTACGACGAGACGGTCGAGCGGCTGATCCTGCCGGCTTTCGGCCTCCTGACGGGAGGCCATCCCTGCTCACCAGGTGAGGCGCTCTGGCTCGTGGCCGACGGTGCCGTCGTTCCCTGGGCCCCCTCCCCACGCCCCCGGAATCGTCCCCAGCACCGCCGCCGTCAGGCCGGTCTCAGCCTGCGGCCGCCAGGGCCCGCACCACATCCCCCCGGGTGAGCACCCCGGCCAGCTTCTCCTGCTCGTCGAGCACGAACAGCCGCTGGGTGGAGCGGTCGTGCAGCAGGCGGGCCGCCGCCGGCAGGCTGGTGGCCTTCGGGCAGGTGTGGGGCTGGGAGCCCATCACGTCACCCACCGTGCTGCCCAGCACCTGGTGCACCTGGCGGTCCCAGTTGAGCGGATTACGCAGGTAGATCACCGCGTCGAGGAGCATCACGTACGGACCGGCATCGAAGCCGCTCTCGCGCACCATCAGGTCCTGCTCGCTCAGCTCGCCCACCAGGGCGCCGTTCCCATCGAGCACCGGCAGGCCGCTCACGTCGTGCTCGCTCATCAGCTTCACGGCGTCCTGCAGGGAGGTGGTGGTGGTCACGCTCAGCACCGGCGTGCTCATCACCTCGGCCACGCTGCGCTCGACGACCATGGGGGAATCTCCTGGATGGCTGCATTCTGCTGGTGCGCCGGACCATCCCCCTATGCGACGCCTCGCCGATCTGCTCACCCTCGCCAGAGCCGTTCTGGGGCTGCCCCTGCTGCTGGCCCTGGCCGCCGGTCGGCCTGGCCTGGCCTGGGTTCTGCTGCTGCTGGGGGGGCTGAGTGACTGGGCCGACGGCGCCCTGGCCCGCCGGGCCGGTGGGGGCTCGGTGTGGGGCGCCCGGCTGGACCCGCTCACCGACAAGATCCTGATCAGCGCCCCCCTGCTCTGGCTGGCCCACACCGGCGGCCTGCCCCTGTGGGCGGTGTGGCTGCTGCTGGCCCGGGAGCTGCTGATCTCCGGCTGGCGGGCCGGGCAGGGGAGCGGGGGGCCGGCCTCAGCAGGGGGCAAGGCCAAGACGATCCTGCAGTTCCTGTCGCTGCTGCTGCTGCTCTGGCCGGATCGCTGGGGCCTGGGCAGCGGGGCGGCGCTGGCGCCGATGCTCCATGGGCTGGGCTGGTGGCTGTTCTGGCCGTCGCTGCTCCTGGCCCTGAGCTCGGCGCTGGGGTACCTGCGGGCTGCCGGCCCGGATTGATCAGGGTCGCTGCCAGAGCCAGCGGCACTCCCGTTGCATCGTCGTCGCCATCCGGCCGGGCAGGCCATCGGCGGGGGCCAGCAGGGCCTGCCATTCCGCCGGGGTGAGGACCAGGGCGTCACAGGCCAGGGGGAGCCGTTCGAGCGGCCACTGCGGCAGGCGCTCCCGCTGGAGGCCCCGGGCGTGGCGATCGATCAGCAGCAGATCCAGATCGCTGCCCACTGATGCATCGCCACGCCCGTAGCTCCCATAAACCCCTACGGCGATCAGACCAGGGTGGTCGGCGGCCTGGCCCTCAGCCCAGTGCCGGGTCGCCTGGATCACCTGGTCGGGATCCGGCCAGCGCAGCACCGATTGCGTCAACGAGCGAACGGGCATGGCTCAGGGCATCGGCACTCTGCAGACGCCCGAAATGGTCGGCAGGGGCTCCATCGGGAAGGCTATCCGGGTAGCGGGTGGGGATGTAGAGCGCGTCGAGAACGCGCAGGCGATCGACCAGGTCGCTGATGGTGGCTGCGAGGCTCGCCCGGGTGCCGGCGGGAAGATCCCGGAACAGCCTGCCCAGTCCATGGCCCCACGCCTGTTGCCCCTGGGACAGGTGCAACCCCTTGAGGGCCTTTTCCACCGCCTGATGGGCCGCGAAGCAGGCCCATTCGTGATGGCCGTTCGCCGCACTCAGATCGGCCTGGAGCAGGTCGGCGCGGGCCTGGGCGAGCCAGTCCTGGGAGCGATCCGCCATGGCGGCCTGAAGGGTCTGCTCAGAGTGCCACAGGTGGGCTGTCGGCCGTAAGGACGATCGCGTCATGGAGCCCCTGCAGGGCGTCATCGGGGGCGGAAATGCGTTGAGGACCTCCTTCTCCAACCCGAGGGAAGGCAGCGGCGGATCTCCACCTCGCGTTCTCGGTGCCCATTCACAACCGCTCGTCGCTCTCATGCCCAGCTCCCGGGCGGCGCTCCGCAGCGTCTGGTCCTCCAGCACCCGCAGGCGCAGGATCGAGGCTTCGTTCGCCGGAAGCCTCTCCAGCAGCGCTTCGGCGGAAACGTCGAGGACTTCTGTTTCGGGCTCTTCTCGCTCGGGGGAGGCGGGATTATCGAGGAAAGGGCGCTCGTCGGCACCGTGAGCCATCGCTACTCCTGGGGAGGCGGCGGCCCAGAGCATCAGCACGTTCACGCCCCGGTACTCCCACAGGTTCTGCGTCAGCAGGACCCTCCCCAGTCGGAAGGCATGGCAACCGATCAGCAGCTCATAGGCGCCGAGTGGAGCTTCACGTCGACGTCATCAATGTCGGCGGGAAAGGAAGGGTCCAGCGTGCTGGCGGAGCCGAAGGTCTCCTGCCAGCCCATGGGCCTGGGCCGGATGGTGAGCCCCTCACCCCAGCAACGCCGCATCACCGCTGAAATCGGGGCTGCCCGGTGGGCGCAGGGCGTAGTCGTTGGCATAGCTGTCGGCCAGGGTGGCCTCCAGGTCGTAGGTCGGCTCCCAGGCCAGTTCGCGCCGCACCCGGTGGGTGTCCGTGAGGAAATGGGCCATCCGCAGCGGGAAGGCCTTGCGGGCCTTCTTCTCCAGCCCGGCCGGATCGAAACGGCGGATCTCCACCGCTTGCGGATCCCTGCCGCAGGCCCTTGCGGCCGCCTGCACCAGGCCCAGAAAAGTGACCCCCTTGGTGCCGGTGCAGTTGTAGATGCGGTTGGCGGCCGCCTCCACCTCGATGCAGCGGGCCATGGCGGCGGCCAGATCGCTCACGTGGCCCAGCTGGGTGATCGTGCTGCCGTCACCGGGCAGGGGCACCGGTTGGCCATGCACGAGGCGATCGAAGAACCAGCTCTCCACCGGGTTGTAGTTACCCGGCCCGACGATGTAGGTGGGCCGGAAGCTGGTGAAGGGGATGCCCTGCTGCCGCAGCCAGGCCTCGGTCTCGGCCTTGCCGGCGTGGCGACTGGCCGGATCGGTGGGAGCGTCCTCATCGAGGGGCCAGCACTCGCTGTCGGCGTAGACCCCGGCCGAACTCACGTACACCAGCCGATGGCTGGGGGCGCCGGTGCGCTCCAGCACCCGGCGGGTGTCGTCGAGGCTGCGGCCGGAGCTGTCGACGATCACCTCGAAGGGGCGGTCCTGCAGGGCCGCCAGGCCTTCGGCGCTGCCGCGGTCCCCCTGCAGATGCTCGACCCCCTCCGGCACCGGATTCCGCCCGCGGGTGAAGAGCGTGAGCTCATGGCCCGCGCCCAGCAACCGGGCCACCAGGGGCCGGCCCACGAAGCGGGTGCCGCCCATCACCAGGATCCTCATCGCCGTGCCGCGTCGGTGCGTGCCATTCAAGCGGCCGGCGCGGCTCAGGATCCGCAGGGCAGGGGCTGGCCCAGCCGTTCGAAGGGCAGGGGCAGCAGTTCCAGCACCACCGTTCCGGGGGGAGTGGGCCGGGCGCCCTCCGCCCCCGCCCCTGGCACCGGCCGGTAGCTGGCGCCATCGAAGAGCAGCTCCATCATCCCGTCGGGGGCCCCGTGCAGGCTTCCGGGCATGGTGAGATCCAGCCAGCCCCGATGGCGCCGGCTGATCACCTTCAGGGGCGACTGGAACAGGCCGTTCTCCGCCACCAGCTCCAGACCGCCGCCCCCTTCGCGGAAGACCATCAGGGTGCAGCCGCCGCTGGCGCAGGCGTAGGAGCCCACCACCACCGCCATGGTCTCCAGCTGGCCGTCGCCGTCCAGATCGATCCGGTTGTGCAGATAACGCAGCGGTCCCACGTCCATGCAGGAGGGCCGCTGGGCCGTGGCCCGGGCCTGTTCCCACTCGGTGTGATCGGGATCGCCGGCCGCCGCCGGGGTGGCCGCCAGGGGGCCGGCGAACAGCCGGGCCCAGAGAGCGGCTTCCAGCCGCCGATCGGGGCGGCGGATCGACGGGATCACGGACCCGGGAGGGGCCGGTGCCTTCAGGGGAGGAGGCGTCAGGGGCTCGGCGGACGCCGGGCCGCAGCAGCCGATCAGCAGCAGGACGAGCGGGAGCCGCAGCGGCGACATCAAAGGAGGGCGAAAGCCTGGCGAGCGCCGTCGCCGGCGGTTGGCGGAAAGCTAGGCGCGGGGAAGGCGGCCGGCACGGCCATTGCTCAGCCGTCTTCGGCCTCCAGGAGCTGCTCGATGCGATCGGCCAGGGCCAGGCAGCGGTCCATCTCCTCCCACAGCAGTTCACGGCGGCGGGCATCCACCGCGTAGGAGCGGTGATGCAGGTCGCGGCCCTGGTAACGCAGGGCGTCCCTGAGGCGACGCCAGTCGTCTGAACTGAGCACTGGAGAGGGCAGGGTCATCGGGCGGGTGGGGCCCTGGCGGAGGATGGAACCCCTGGACGGCATTCTCCCCCTCCTCCCATGCAAGTCATTCCCGCCATCGATCTGCTCGACGGGCAGTGCGTGCGTCTGCATCAGGGCGATTACGACCGGGTCACCCGCTTCAGCGACGACCCGGTGGCCCAGGCCCTGGAATGGCAGCGGCAGGGGGCCACCCGACTGCACCTGGTGGATCTGGATGGGGCCCGGCGCGGGGAGCCCTGCAACGACGCCGCGGTGCGGGCGATCAGCGAGGCCCTTTCGATTCCCGTGCAGCTGGGGGGCGGGGTGCGCTCGGCCGAACGGGCTGAAGAACTGCTGGGATGGGGCCTGGACAGGGTGATCCTGGGCACGGTGGCTGTCGAGGACCCGGCGCTGGTGCGCCGCCTGGCCGCCCGCCATCCGGGCCGGATCGTGGTGGGCATCGACGCCAACGCCGGCAGGGTGGCCACCCGCGGCTGGATCGAGCAGAGCACGGTGGAGGCCACCGCCCTGGCCGCCGGCCTGGAAGGCACAGGGGTGGCCGCGATCATCAGCACCGACATCGCCACCGACGGCACCCTGGAAGGCCCCAACCTGGCGGCCCTGCGGGCCATGGCCCAGGCCTCCTCCATCCCGGTGATCGCCTCGGGTGGGGTGGGCTGTCTCACCGACCTGCTCAGCCTGCTGAGCCTGGAGCCCCTGGGCGTGGAAGCGGTGATCGTGGGCCGTGCCCTCTATGACGGCCGGGTGGATCTTGCTGAAGCCCTTCAGGCCATCGGAGAGCAGCGTCTCCAGGATCCCCTGCAGTTGCCGATCGCCTGAAGTCTCCGGCGCCGAAGGATCCTCGGGGGCCATGCCGGTTTCCTGGCAACTGCCCTATAACAGAGCCAATGTGTCTTGCGGCACCTTTTGCCTCCCGTTCCCACCATCGACCCTTCGCCGGCTGGCCGGGCAGCGGCCCTGGACGGGGTGGATGGGGTCTACCGGCGATGCCGGGAACTGGGAATGCGGCTGAGCCGCCAGCGGCGCATGGTGCTGGATCTGCTGTGGGCCGAGAAAAGCCATCTCAGCGCCCGGGACATCTTCGAAAAGCTCAATGATCAGGGCCGCAACATCGGCCACACCTCCGTCTACCAGAACCTGGAGGCACTGCAATCGGCAGGGGTGATCGAATGTCTCGATCGCGCCACGGGGCGCCTCTATGGCTACCGCTCCGATCCCCACAGCCATCTGACCTGCACCGAATCCGGTGAGATTCTGGATCTGGATGTGCTCCTCCCCGATGAGCTGCTCCGCCAGATCGAGCAACACACCGGCTTCGCGATCGAGTCCTACACCCTGCATCTTTCCGGTCGCCGTCGCAGGGGCTGAGTCACCGGCACTGGAGAAAAGTCTCCGGCTTCGTTACTGTCACCTCACCACCTTCCAGGCAACGTGAGTCGTCGAGCGGCACAGCCTCTCCCCCAGCTGCTGCTGTTCGCCGAACCCCTGGAGCGGGCCGGGATCGTCAGCTGGCTCCAGCAGGATCCCCCCTGCGGCCGGGTGGTGGCCAGCGGGGATCCGCAGATTTCTCCGCAGCTGATCCTCTGGTGTCTTGCCAGCCCGCCGGAGCCCCAGGCCCTCGATACCGAGATGCGGCGGCTGCTGGAGCGCTGGCACCCGGCGCCGCTGCTGCTGCTGCTCCCCCCCGGCCACCGCTATGCCACCGATTTCCTGCTGCAGCTGCCCGCCCAGGGGCTGATCGAGCAGGTGGATGCGGAGGGCCTCAGGGAAGCCGTCGCCACGGTGCTGGCGGGAGGCCGTGTCCTGTCCATCGCCCCGGGGCCTCAGGCCGGTCAGGCCGCCGCCGCCCCACCCCTGGGGCTGGGCCAGTGGCTGCTGCTGAGCGGTCTGCAGCAGATCGACGCCGAACTGCGTCTGTGTCTGGGGCTTCTCGATCCGCCCCCGGCCCGTTTGCTGCCCCTGCTGCTGCTGCAGGGTCGGGTGCGGGAGCTGCGGGTGGCCCGCCGGCTGCTGCTCTGGCTCTGGGGACCGATCGCCATGGCCTGGAGCCAGCCCCTCACCGAAGCGCCCGCCGCCGCGGTCCCCAGCGAGCCCCAGGCCCCCTCCGCCGGATCCGCGGTGGCCATCACCCTGAGGCAGCGCACCGCCGACGGACTCTGGGAGGCCCTGCGGGGCCGGCTCAGCGAGGCCGCCGCCGCCGGCCCCGGCAACAACAGCGGCCAGCTGCTCGCCCTCGACGGTCTCCATCCCTCCCGCCGCAGCGACCTGTTGCTCGGGCTGCTGGAGCAGTTCGAGCGGCTGCGCCGCCGGCTGCTGCAGGACGATCCCCGCGGCGAGCGGCTGGAACCGCTCTGGCGGGAGCTCCAACCCGAACTGCGCCAGCAGGCCCTGCGTCAGATGGCCGGCTCCTACGTGCAGCTGCCCATGGAGGGGAAGCTGTGCCCGGTGGCCGAAACCCTGATCCGGCAAAGCCAGCTCGATGGGGAAGACCAGGAGCTGCCGGACCCCGGCGCCATGCTGTCACCCCTGCTGCAGGCCCGGCCCCTGCTGGTGGAGGGCCAGCTGCTGGCCCCCGATGAACCCCAGGCCGTGCTTTACCTGGAGCTGCTGCTGAGCAACTGGCTGGTGCGCAGCGCCGAGCTGATCAGCGCCGAGGTGCTGGCGGCCTGCGCCGAATGGCCCGAGCTGCGCCGTTACCTGCTGCGTCCCGAGCTGCTCGCCACCCGCAACCTGGAACGGCTGCGCAACCAGCTCAATGCCCAGCAGCGCTGGAACAGCTGGGTCGACCGGCCGATCCACCTCTACGAGAGCCGCCGCCCCCTGTTCCGTCTCGGTCCAGGCGCGATCGACTGCGTCGATCTCACCGAACCCCGCGATGCCGAACTGCGCCAGCTGGGCTGGGTGCAGCAGACGGTCACCCTGGTCCTGGAAGCGCGCGATGCCCTGGCGCCCCAGCTCCAGAACCTGCTCAGGCGCCTGGGGGATCTTCTGGTCGTGCTGTTGACCCAGGTGGTGGGCAAGGCCATCGGGCTGGTGGGCCGCGGCATCGTGCAGGGGATGGGCCGCAGCCTCAAAGGCGGCTGAGGCGGCCGGGCCCCACGGCACAATGACTCCAGATGCCCCCTGCCCCTTGCCCCGTTCACTGACCCGGGCCTTCACCGGCCTGTGGGCCCTGATCCTGATCGTGTCCGTGGGTCTGGTCTGGGCACCGGGTCCTGCCGGAGCCAGCCTCGACAACGACCGCTACGACGGCAACATCTTCGCCCTCTACGCCGGCAACGGTTCCCTGGTTCCGCCCCGCAGCAGCCTGGCCCAGTCCCTGGAGGCCCATCGGGTGGCGGTGATCATCTACTACCTCGACGACAGCGGCGTCAGCAAGCAGTTCGCGCCGGTGGTCTCGGAGCTGCAGCGCCTCTGGGGCAATGGCATCGACCTGATCCCTCTGGTCACCGATCCCCTCCAGAACAGACCCGATGGGGGACCGTCCGATCCTGCCCACTACTGGGATGGCCTGATTCCCCAGGTCGTGGTGATCGACGGCAGCGGCCGGGTCGTCTTCGATCGGCATGGCCAGGTGAGCGTCGATGCCATCAACACCGCCGTGAGTGAAGCCACCGGCATCCCGATGGCCCCCGGGGCCGGCAGCAGCGCCACCCTCGGCTTCAACGAGCTGAACAGCGAAGTGGTGGCCTCCCGCTGATGCAGGCCACCCGCACCGAAACCGACAGCCTCGGGCCGGTGGAGGTCCCGGCGGCTCATCTCTGGGGTGCCCAGACCCAGCGTTCCCTGCGCAACTTTCCCTTCGGTGCGTTGATGCCGATCGCGGTGGTGCATGCCTTCGGCCACCTCAAGGCGGCCTGCGCCGAGGTGAATGCCGCCAGGGGGGGGCTGGCCGGGTCCCTGGCGGCCCTGATCGTGGCGGCGGCCGAGGAGGTGGCCGGGGGCCGCCTCGACGCGGAGTTTCCCCTGCGGGTCTGGCAGACAGGCTCGGGCACCCAGACCAACATGAACGTCAACGAGGTGATCGCCAACCGGGCCATCACCGCCGCCGGCGGAGTGCTGGGCAGCAAGTCGCCGGTCCACCCGAACGACCACGTCAACCTGAGTCAGTCGAGCAACGACACCTTCCCGGCGGCCATGCACATGGCCGTGGCGATCGAACTGCACGAGCGGCTGATTCCCAGCCTGGAGGCGCTGATCGACGCTCTGCGGGCCAAGGCGGAGGCCTACGCGGGGGTGATCAAGATCGGCCGCACCCACCTGCAGGATGCGGTGCCCCTGAGCCTGGGCCAGGAATTCGGAGGCTACGCCGCCCAGGTGGAACTGGGTCTGGCCGGCCTGCGGGCCACCCTGCCCCAGGTGCTGCAGCTGGCCATCGGCGGCACGGCGGTGGGCACCGGTCTGAATGCGCCCGCCGGCTTCGGTGAGGCGGTGGCGGCCCGGCTGGCCGAGCGCCTCGGACTGCCCTTCACCAGTGCCCCCAACAAATTCCAGGCCCTGGCGGGCCAGGAGGGCCTGGCGGCGGCCCATGGGGCCCTCACGGTGCTGGCGGGCAGCCTGATGAAGATCGCCAACGACATCCGCTGGCTGGCCAGCGGGCCCCGCTGCGGCCTGGGGGAGCTGGTGCTGCCCGAGAACGAACCGGGCTCCAGCATCATGCCCGGCAAGGTGAACCCCACCCAGTGCGAGAGCCTCACCATGGTGGCGGTGCAGGTGATGGGCAACAACACCGCCGTGCAGCTGGCGGCGAGCCAGGGGAACTTCGAACTCAACGTGTTCAAGCCGCTGATCGCCCACAACCTGCTCGAAAGCATCGGCCTGCTGGCAGGGAGCGCCGCCACCTTCCGGGAGTTCTGCATCGAGGGGCTCCAGGCCGATGTGGCCCACATCGAAGCGCAGCGAGACCGCAGCCTGATGCTGGTGACGGCCCTGACCCCGGCGATCGGCTACGACCGGGCCTGTGCCATCGCCAGGCATGCCCACCGTCACCGGCTGAGCCTCAGGGAAGCGGCCCTGGTGCTGGGGGAGATCAGCGGGGAGGAGTTCGACCGCTGGGTCAGGCCCGAGGGGATGGTGTGAGGGAGGCCGGTCGCGCTCCTGAGAAAGGAAGGGATTGAATCTTGAGCTTTCCTGAGTGCAAGATGAGAGGATGGGTCGGTCGGAAGGTGGAAGTGACGCCACTCCCCATGGCTTTCCTTCCTTCCCGATCCCCGTTCTGCATCGCTCTCCCCTTTGATCAGCCCCCTCTCCAGGCCTGCTCTGCGCCGGATCAGCTCCCGCGGCGGCTTCACCCTCATGGAACTGATGGTTGTGGTGGCCATCATCGGTGCGCTCTCCGCTGTGGTGATTCCCCAGTACCTTCGATCCAGAACGGCAGCGGATGCCGCCGTCATCATTTCCGAAACCCTTGCCCTGGCCAAGCAATGCGCCGTCGGCAGCAAGTCAGGCCTCACCCAGATCGTCAATCAGCCATCCAACGGAAACGCTCGTGCGTGCAACGGTCAGGCCCTGCTTCGGATCAACAGCCGCTCCTGGTCAGGCGATGCGACCGGGGTGGAGTGCCTGGGCGTCACGGCTGCCGCCTCAGACAGCCGGGTGCGGATCACGGTGGCGACCGATGGCAACCTGACCTGTCAATTTTTCTGAGCCGTCCTGCCAGGATTCCTGGCACCGTTCGCCTGGCTCAGAGGAGGTTGGCCGCCAGTTCGGCCAGTTCGGAGCGTTCGCCCCGCATCAGGGTGATGTGGCCGGAGAGCAGCTGGCCCTTGAAGCGTTCCACCAGCCAGGTGAGACCGTTGCTCTCCGCATCCACGTAAGGATTGTCAATCTGGTAAGGATCTCCGGTGAGCACGATCTTGGTGCCCTCGCCCACCCTGGTGACGATGGTCTTCACTTCGTGGGGGGTGAGGTTCTGGGCTTCATCCACCACCATGTACTGGCGGGGAATGGAGCGGCCGCGGATGTAGCTGATCGCCTCCACCTCCAGCAGGCCCATGCCCTTGAGATCGCTCCAGTTGCTGCGGGGTGAGCGCTTCCCCCCCCGCACGGGCTGGGCGTCCTCACCACCGAGCAGGAAGTCCAGGTTGTCGACGATGGGCTGCATCCAGGGGGCCATCTTCTCTTCCAGGTCTCCGGGCAGGAAGCCCATCTCCTTGCCCAGGGAAATCACCGGCCGGGTCACCAGCAGGCGTTCGTAGAGGTGCTCATCGGCCACCAGATGCAGACCCGCCGCCAGGGCGAGCAGCGTCTTGCCGGTGCCGGCCTTGCCCACCAGCGTCACCAGGGCCACCGCCGGGTCGACCAGCAGATCGAGGGCGAAGGACTGCTCCCGGTTGCGGGGCTGGATCCGGCCCATCTTCGCCTTGGAGGATTTCTGCAGCCGCTGCATGGTGCCGGTGCGGCCGTTGTAGCGGGTGAGCAGGGTATGGGCCGGCTGGGCCAGATCCACCAGAGTCACCCCCTCGTTCGCCTGCAGCGCTGAAACGGCCGATGGCTGCTCCGGGATGGCATCCGCCGCCAGACCATCGCCGGACTTCACCTGGTCCATCTGCTCGGCGGTCACCCAGCGTTCGCAGAACCCCGGGTAGAGATCCGCCATGTCCACCTTGTCGGTGGTGTAGTCCTGCGCGATCAGGCCCACGGCATCGGCCTTGATGCGCAGGTTGGTGTCCTTGGTGACGAGCACCACCGGCGGTTCACTGCCCATCACCTCCTGCAGGCGCTGCTCGAGGGCCACCGCCAGGATGTTGTTGTCACCGTTGCCCGCCTTCAGCTCCGGTGGCAGCTGGCGCAGGGTTTCGCTGCGGCAGAACACCACTTTCAGGTTGCCGCCGCTGTCTCCGTTGATCGGCACACCCTCGGCCAGGTTCCCCAGCTTGCGGAGCTCATCCAGCAGGCGTGACACCTGGCGGGCGTTGCGGCCCTTCTCTGAGGGGTCCCGCTTGAAACGGTCGATCTCCTCGACCACCTCGATCGGGATCACCACCTGATTGTCCTGGAAGCGGGTCAGGGCCTGAGGATCATGCAGCAGCACGTTGGTGTCGAGCACGAAGGTCTTGCGCATGCCAGTGGCCCTGCCGGTTCCATCAGGCCGAAGCTAGGTCCGCAGGTGCACCTACGCTCCGGCCGGACATTCCCCGATGCATCGGCTTGCCGTATCTCGTTTCCCTGCTGCTGGTCCTGTTGCTCCTGTTCGGCCTGGGGCTGCTGGTGCTCGAACTGCGCCACCGCCTGCGGCCGGCCTCGCCCCTGCAGCTGTCGCCCGGGACGTTCCAGGTGCGGCGCCGGGCCCAGGGACTGGAGATCACCGGTGAGCTCTGCATCCGCAACCCCCACCCGCGCATGGAGGTGATGGTGCCGGAGATCACCCTGGAGCCCACCCTGCTGGGACGCAGCGACGTCAGCCAGGTGCGGCACGAGTTGCACATCACGCCCCTGCATCCCGATGAGGAGGCCCGCCCCGACGGCTACTGGGCGGCTTACATCGTCAAGGGCCGCAAGTCCACCGTCGCCGGCATCCGGCTCAACCTGATCGGACCGTCGGGCGTGGATCTGGAGTCGGTGCTCGACACCCTCTGGATGGACGTTCTGTGGGTGAACTACGGACCTTTCGGTCGATTGCAGCGGCGCCAGGGGATCCTGCTGCCGCTGCAGAGGCCCGAACCCGGCGACTCGGGGGCTCCAGGCTGGCGGGAGGGGGAAGGCTGCCGGGTTCTGCCGGTGCGCACCCACCTGCTGGGGGTTCTGGACGATTCCCTGGAGGTGCTGAAGCGCTACACCGACGGCCTGCTCCAGCCCGGCGATGTGCTCACCATCGGCGAGACACCTCTGGCGGTGATCCAGGGGCGGTATCTCCACCCCTCCACGGTGGAGCCTTCCTTCCTGGCCCGCCTCCTCTGCCGGGTGTTCCACCCCACCAGCAGCCTGGCCACGGCCTGCGGCCTGCAGACCCTGATCGATCTGTACGGGCCGGCGCGGGTGCTCTGCGCCTGGCTGACCGGCACCATCCTGAAGCTGGTGGGCAGCAAGGGTTGGTTCTACCGGCTGGCCGGCGAGCAGGCCCGCCTGATCGACGACATCACCGGCACCACCCCTCCCTACGACCAGACCATCGTGCTGGGCCCGGACCGGCCGGCCGCCTGGTGCCAGCGAATGGCGTCCGCCCTGGGCGTGGCGGTGGCGGTGGTGGACGTGAACGATCTGGGCCGGGTGAAGGTGCTGGCCGCCAGCGCCGGCACCGACGAGGGGCTGCTGATGCGGGCCCTGCGACCGAACCCCGCCGGGAACGCCAACGAGCGCACTCCGCTTGTGCTGGTGCGTCCCGCGTAAGATCTGTGATGAGCGGTCCCTTCCTCAGTGGCGGCCGTTTCCTCACCGTTCGTTCTCAGTTTTCTGCCGTGCCAGTGCCTGCCGTGCCAGTGCCTGCCAAAGGCAGAACCTCCCCAAGCTGGACTGTCGAACCCCTCCAGGGCTGGCACCTGCCTTTGCTCGACGACCCCGCTTTCCTCCCCCTCCAGCCCCTGCTGCAGCGTTCCCTGCTCCTGGCCCTGCCGGAGAAGCTGCTGTCGGCCGTGACCAGTCGCCGGCCCCTGGCCGCCCAGGTGCTGGTGGCCCTGCAGCGCCAGGGGCTCACCCGCCAGCAGGTGCTGGGCCTGATCGTCAGCCGCAGGCTCAACCGCAGCGGCACCTGCTGGCAGGTGCAGCACCTGCGGCTGGCCCTGACGGCCGGCGAAGGCGCTTCCGCCCCCGGACGGGCGGCGCTGAGTGGAGATCTGCTGCGCCAGGCCATCGGCCGGGTGAAAGGCGCCGCCAGCTGGATCGCCACGGCCTCCAGCCTCGACACCCCGCGGCTGGCCACCCTGCGGGAGCAGGGCTTCCAGCCCCAGCGCACCGACCGGCTGTGGCGCTGGCAACCCACGGCGGATCGGGTCGCCCCCCCCCTGCCCAACGATCTGCAGCTCCGGCCGCTCAATCGCCGCACGGCCTCGCTGCTGTGGCATCTGGAGCAGGCCGCCTGCCCGGCCCACCTGCGCCAGCTGCAGGATCGGCGCATCGAGGATCTGCTCGACCAGAGCCGGGGCCATGGCTGGATGCTGCTGGACGTCATGCGCAACGAGGCGGTGGCCGGCCTGCGCTGGCTCGATGAGCATCCCGGCGGCGGTCGGGCGGTGGAACTCAGCATCCATCCCGGATGGGGTCATCTTCTGGGGCCCGCCGCTGAATCGCTGCTGCATCGCCTTGCCAGGGGCGGCACCTGCCTCTGGCTGCACTGCGAGGTGGGCGACACGGCCCGGCAGGGCTGGCTGCAGTCCCTGGGGGCCGAAGCCCACGGCGAGGAGGTCCTGATGGCCCGCAGCGTCTGGCGGCGCCAGGAGGGTCAGCCGGCCAGGCAGGCGGCCCGTCGCATCGAGGCGGTGCTGGAGCAGCTCCAGCCGAGGCGGCGGCCCATGCCCACCCCCAGCGGCCCCCTCGGGTCGGTTCCGGCGTCTCCCTCGCCCGGCCTGCCCCAGGCGCCACGCTGAATGAGGGCGCCCCGGCCCCGCTCGGTCCTGGCCCTGGATGTGGGTCGCCGCCGCATCGGCCTGGCCGGGTGCGATCCCCTGGGGCTCACGGTCACGGCCCTGCCCGCTCTGGTGCGGGGCGACTTCGACACCGATCTGGCCCGGTTGCTGGCCACGCTGCACCAGCGCCGGGTGCAGGCCCTGGTGGTGGGGCTCCCTCTCGACACCACCCAGCGCCCCACGCCCCAGGCGGCTCACTGCCGCCGCTATGGCCTCAAGCTGGCCAGGGCCCTGGAGGCTCTGGGTCACGGCCTGCCCCTGGCCTGGGTGGATGAGCATGCCAGCAGCTGGGAGGCGGGCGAGCGCTACGGTCTGCACGGTGATCGCAGCGGCCGGCTCGACAGCGCAGCGGCCGCCCTGCTGCTGGAGCAGTGGCTCCGGGACGGTCCCGAACCCCTGGCTCCAGAAGCGCTCGCGGTCGCCGATCCGGTCGGCCCGGCGGCCATCGCCGTGGGCGCACGGGCCGGCGCTGATCCATCCTGAGCACACTTGCCCCTCCTCGATGCCCTCCGACCCCCCTGCCATGACGGGCTCCGGCGACGTGCCCACCGTGCTGGTGAGGGACGGGAGCGGCCGGCAGCTGCTGTGTTTCCTGGAGCAGCTGATCCCCCTCGATGGCCATGACTACGCCCTGCTGACGCCGGTGGACACCCCGGTGTGCCTGTTCCGGCTGCAGGAGGACGACGACCCGGAGCTGATCGAGACCCTCGATGCCACCGAACCGGTTCTGTCGGTGGCCGATGTGGTGCTGCAGGAGCACGACCTCACCCTGGTGCGCTCCGCCGTCACCCTCACCGTCAGCGGTGAACTGGAGGAGCCCGATCCCGACGAGCCGGAGGACGAGGAAGGCGACGACGACAGCGAGACCTACGAGCTGCTGGTGAGCTTCATGGCCGGGGACGAGGAGTACGGCCTCTACATCCCCCTGGATCCCTTTTTCGTGGTGGCCCGTATGGACGGGACCGATGCGGTGATGGTGGAAGGGGAGGAATTCGAACGGGTCCAGCCCCGCATCGAGGCGGAGCTCGACGATCGGGAGAGCGACGACTGATGCTGCGGGATCTGCTCACCCCGGACTGGCTGCCGGGGACGACCCTGGCCCACCTGCCCCTGCAGGAGCTGCTCGACCGGGACATCCGCGCCCTGGTGCTGGATGTGGATCGCACCCTGCTCCCCAGCCGTCAGGCCACGTTGCCCCCCCAGGCGGAGCAGTGGCTGCGCCATGCCCGGGAGCGGGTCCCCTTGCATCTGCTGAGCAACAATCCCTCCCGGCGTCGCATCGGTGCGGTGGCCGAGGTCATCGGTCTGCCCTACACCACCTCGGCGGGCAAGCCGCGCCGGGCTGCCCTGCGGAGAGTGCTGCAGGATCTGGAACTTCCCCCCGCCCAGGTGGCTCTGGTGGGCGACCGGCTGTTCACCGACGTTCTGGTGGGCAACCGCATGGGGCTGTTCACCGTGCTGGTGAAGCCGATCGATCCTGATGGTGAACCCTGCCGCCAGGACCGGCTGCAGAATCTGGAACTGCGCATGGCCCGCTGGGTGGGCTCCGTTCCGGGCTGATGGCGGTCTCTCCAGCGGCTGGCGGCGCCGGCGGCCTGCGGCGCGTGATCAAGGTGGGCACCAGCCTGCTGCGGGGCACCGCCGAGCGGCCCACGGCGGCGGTGATCGCCGATCTGGCGGCCAGCTTCAGCCGGCAGCAGCGTCAGGGCGACCGGCTGGCCCTGGTGACCAGCGGCGCCGTGGGCCTGGGTTGTGAAGCCCTCCGCTTCGGCAGGCGCCCCACCGAGGTGGTGGCCCTTCAGGCGGCCGCCGCCGTGGGGCAGGGGCGGCTGATGGCCCTCTATCAGGACGCTTTTGCCGTGAGAGGCCTGGCGGTGGCCCAGGTGCTGCTCACCCGCAGCGATCTGGCCTCCCGGCGCCGCTACCGGAACGCCTGCCGCACCCTGGAGCAGCTGCTGGCGTGGGGCGTGCTGCCGGTGGTGAACGAGAACGACACCCTGGCCACCGACGAACTGCGCTTCGGCGACAACGACACCCTCTCGGCCCTGGTGGCGGTGGCCATCGGGGCCGATGAGCTGGTGCTGCTCACCGATGTGGATCGGCTCTATTCCGGAAATCCCCGCACCGATGCCCAGGCCCGACCGATCGAGGAGGTACGGGATCTGGCCGAACTGGAGCGCCTCAGCCATGTGGCCGAAGGCGGTGGCCAGTGGGGCACCGGCGGCATGACCACCAAGCTGGCGGCGGCCCGCATCGCCACCTCCAGCGGCATCCGGGTGCGCCTGGCCGATGGCCGCGACCCTGCGGTGCTTGATGCGCTCTTCGCCGGGCAGAAGGTGGGCACGGTGTTCCAGCCCAGCACCACTCCCCTGGCCGACCGCAAGAGCTGGCTGGCCCACGCCCTTCTGGTGAAGGGCAGCGTGCAGGTGGATGCGGGCGCCGAGCGGGCCCTGCTCCAGCAGGGAGCCTCCCTGCTGGCGGTGGGCATCCGCCAGGTGGAGGGGCACTTCTCCCGGCGGGATGCGGTGCGGGTGCTGGCCAGCGACGGCCGCGAACTGGGCCGGGGCCTGAGCACCCTCAGCAGCGAGGAGCTGCGCCGGATCATGGGGCTGAGCAGCGAGGAGGTGCGCCGCCGCCTGGGGACGGTGGGAGATGCGGTGGTGCATCGGGATCAGCTGGTGCTCACCTGCCGGCCTTCCTGAGGGCTCGCACGACGAAGCCCCCCGGCCGAAGCCAGGGGGCATGGGATGAGAAGGAGGTGTTTCCGCCGCATGGGTTGCATTGGCGATTGGCTGGAGGGGTCAGTCGTTGAGAAACGCCCGCACCACCTCGCGACCGGGCTGGGGTTCGATCGCTCCTGCCGAGCGGCCGACCAGGGCGGCGCAGGCGGAAGCGAAGCGGATCAGGTCCTCGATCGGGCCGGGCCCCGCGACGCCGTCACCACCCGGTGCCGGCGCTTCGATCAGTTCCGGCCGGCGGCAGAGGCCGTCGAGCAGGGCTGCGGTGAAGGCTTCTTCGACCCCAAGAGGATGGCTTGGAGCACGGGCCTCGGCGGGGGGCAGGGTGCCCACACGCCCCCCCAGGCACCAGTGCACGGTTCCATCAGGATTCGTCACCAGGACGGCCGGACGCTGGGCCAGGGCACGGTGAATCGCAGCCGGATCCTCGGTGCCGAAGAAGCCCAGGGCCTCCTTCGTCGAACAGCGGATCAGGGTGGACTTCTCGGCGAGGGGCCGGAAACGGCGCAGCACCTCTGAGGATGGGGAGGCTTCGGCGGGCAGGCCCCAGAAGCCTGGGCGCCAGCCGATCTCCAGGGCAATGCCGACGCCCTGAGCTGTAGACCGTTTGAGCAGCAGATTCAGCGCCATCGCGCTCGGGCCGCTGGCAAGGGCATTCGTACTGACGAGCAGCCAGCGGGCTTCCACGAGCAGAGGCTTCACGGACTCGGCCAGGGCGGCAGGGACCACCGCCATGTCAGCGAAGCCCAGGCCTTCGTCACCCTGGAATCCCTCGAAGCTGAGCTCATCCTCTTCAAGCGCCAGCCGGGCCACCCGGGTGGGTCGCTTCGGATCCACCTGCAGGGCGGGCATGGCCACCTGTCGCCGCTCGAACAGGTCCACGAGTTGCTGGCCGATCGGATCGGCCCCGATCCGGCCCAGGAAGGTGGCGGGGGTACCAAGGCGGGCAACGCCGCAGGCGACGCTGGCCGGCGCGCCGCCGGGGTGGTCCATGGTGCCGCCGCCACCGGCTTCAGAGCCGTTGATACGGTTCATGAGCGCCTCGCCGAAGCAGAGCACTTGGGGTTGGTCGAGGCTGTCAGCGGGGGTGGGATCGGAGGCTGTGGTTTTGGTGGCTGTGATGTTGGACATAGGCATTGGCTGGAATGGGTGAAATGAATGGATTGGGGACAGGGCGATGAACCTGAAAGAAAGGCCCTGATCAGCTCTGGCTGTTGACGAAGGAGTGGAAGCGATCCGACATGCTCTGGAAGGCCTCATCCGTCTGCTCCAGAAGGCCTGCCCAGGTCTCCTGGGTTCCTTGTTTGAGTTCCTCCAGCCGGGACATCGCTGCATCACGGGTGGCCTGGAGCTCGTCAATCTGGTTCTGGGTTGCAGTGCGCACTTCATCGGCAACCTGCCGGGCCTGGTTCTGTAGCTGATCGATTTTTTCGGAAAATTCCTGGATCTGGGCCTGGCGCTTGTCGAGGATGGCCTGGCGCAGACGTTCATCGACGTTGTCCATCTGGGCGGAGGAGCGGTTGTTGGTGTTGAGTTGAGTGCTGGTCATGGTGTGATTGTTCAGTGAAACGACATTCAGTACGGAGAATCCCCGGGATCAAGCCGATAGGCTGAAAGCCAATGAGCTGGAAGCCCATGAACGACGCAAGTCGATGGCGGACGGGGGCTGCAGAGGACAAACGATCAAGGCAGGAAAATACTGTTCCCTGAAACGCAGGATCGAATGAACTAATCCGTTACCGTTAACTCACCTTATCACGTTGCGGCCAGGCTCGACAACCAAAAGCAGCGATCTGGCTGAACTCTGCATAGATCAAACTCCTGGGACCGCAGACCCTCAGAAGGATCTGAGCCATCCAGCATTCACTGGTAAGGACATCTTATGAACGGCTGACATTGGCTCTCTTCAACCCTTGCAGAATCCCCGACTCTCCCGTTGGCCAAAGGGATTGGGGCCGCCCCAGACGTCAAGTTGACGACTGGGGATCCGGAACGTTCTGGCCCGAGGCGAGCGGCGGAGACCATCACCTGTTTCTGGCATCTGGCGTCGACTTCCTGATGGGTGGGAAGCAGCCGAACGAGCTTCAGGTCTCCAGCAGCATCTTCGAGAGATTCGGCAGGCCCGCCCCCTGGTGGTAGCGGTCACGCCTCAGGTCGGTGCTGTGGGCCAGCAGGATCTGCTTCACCCGTTCGGGATAGCCGATGAACTCACTGCGCACCGACAGGAAAGCCGCCAGCAGGCCGGAAATGTGGGGCGCCGCCATGCTCGTGCCCGAAAGGGCGATGTAGAGCTCATCAAGGCTGTTCTGCCTGTCCCGTCCGGGACTGCGCTGGGGATCGCTGCTGCTGCGGCACGAGCGGATCTGTTCCCCTGGACCCACCACGTCGGGCTTCAGGCGGCCATCGGCCGTGGGGCCCCTGGAGGAGAAATAGGAGGTGCCGTAGCGGTGGGGCAGGGTGGGATGCACCGAGCCCACAGCGATCGCTTCCTCCAGGTTGGCGGGGTCGCCGATGGAGAGGTCGAAGGAGCGGGTGCTGTTGAAGCCGTCCACCACGATGTCGCCGCTCCCCTCGTTGCCGGCCGCCAGCACCACCAGCACCCCCTGGCGCACCAACCGCAGCAGGGAGGCGCACAGGGGCGAATCACCGCAACCGAAGCTGGCCGGATCGAAGGCTCCTCCCAGGCTCAGGTTCACCCCTTGGATGCTGAGCCGTCGTCCCTCCTGGTTCTGCTTCCAGATGTGGTCGATCGCCTTGAGAATCCAGGCGTCGTAGCCGCTGCCGTTGTCGGCCAGGACCTTGTAGGTCACCAGCCGGGCCTTCGGCGCCATCGCCAGCATGGCCGGCCCGTTCGGGCCGCCCACCTCCAGCAGCCCTCCGGCGATCACCCCGGCCACGTGGGTGCCGTGTCCGTTGGCGTCATCCCCGCGGCCCGGCTGCACGGGCCCCCGCGCGGTGCAGTCCCATTCGGCCCGGATCGTTCCCTCAGGGGCGAAGGTCGGGTTGTGGAAATGGGGATGGCGGCTGTCGATGCCCGTGTCCAGCACCGCCCAGGTGATCCCCTGGCCGCAGGCGTTGTAGCCCAGCTGGGCCGTGCGGGCCTGCACCGCGTGGATCGAGTCCTTGATCAGGGCCTTCTTCTTGCTGTTGCTGAACATCCGGTACACCGCCGGGGAGTCGGCGCCGTAGTTCCGGCTCATCTCGGCCGCCAGGGTTTCCACCTCGGCCCGGGTCAGGTTCACCGACACGTAGCGGTCCAGCTGGTCCTCCAGAAAGACCGTGTCGGCGGTGATCGGATCCTTCAGCACGTTCTCCTCGATCCACCCCAGCACCTTTTCCCTGGCTCCGAATAGCGAGTCACCCCCTTGCCCGGCGCCCTCCTGCTGGCTTTCGTCCAGCGGGGTGCGGTCCACCAGCTCGATCAGCACCGGCACCCGGGCGCTGGCATCCACATCCAGGGAATCCGCCAGATTGCGCGCCACCGTCACCGGGCTCACCGGTTGGAAGCGGGACCGGTCCACCGCCCCCATCACCGTTTCCTGGGTCGCCCGGCGGGAGAGGTAGCGACTGGCCGAGTGGGCCTTGCTGGGCGGCCAGACGATGCCCTCCACCTGAAGATCCCGGACGGCCGGTTTACCGCTGCTGCGGTATTCATCGGCCAGGCTCTGATCCAGGCAGACGATGTCGCCGTCCTGGGCGATGTTCACCCAGCGCTTCACACCGGCGGGGATCGGCAGCTTCTTCCCATGCCACTTGTGCAGCACGTCGGTCACCTGGGGCAGCCCCAGGGGCGAGCCGATGGTGAGGTAGAGATCCACCTCCAGCTGGTCCCCCAGCTCCATCAGCGCCTGGTAGGTGACCATGCTCCCCTGGCTGTGGCCGATCACCACGAAGGGCCCGCCACCGGTGATCACCCGGTCCTTCACCGTCTGCACCATGCGCTCACGCGTGGCCCTGTTGAACAGGAAGTCGTTCACGTCCGCCAGGAAGGCCTGGGTGAACAGAGCCGTCACCGGGCTCCACAACCCCTTGGCCTCCACCGACTTCGCCGCCGCCCCCCCCATCGGCGCCCCCCGCTGGGCTGCCGTCTGGGCCGCCTCCTCCAGCTGCTTCGTCATGGCGGCCACGAAGGCCGCCGAGGCCTCCCGGTCGTCGCTGCCTTGGATCGAGGCGTCCAGCAGCCCCTTCGCCTGGGGTTGCAGGGTGACCCGGTCCTGCCCGATCGCCCGGGTGGAGACCCCCGCCGCCTCCGGGTAGCGCTCCCGGTCCACCCAGTAGGCCATGCGGGTCCGCTCCCCCTGATCCGCCCCGAACAGGGCCCGGTCCCACTCCGAGCGCAGCAGCCCCTCCGGGGGCATGTTCGAGATGCCGTGGCAGTAGATCACCGTGCGGGCAGCGCCGTTCCCGGCATCGGAGCTGGCCGCTGCAGCAGCGGTGCTGCGGGCGGCGCTACTGCTGCGGGCGGCGGTACTGCTGCGGGTGCGGGTGGACGGTTTCTTCGGGGCGGTCATGGCGTCACGGAAAAGGAACGGACCGGGCGGAGCCTTGCGGGGCAGAAGGATGGGGTCTCGTCCCGTTTTCCCTTTCTGCCGCCAGTTCAGCGATAGCCAGCCCGTTGGAGGCGGGCCATGGCTTGCAGGGGGGAGACATCTTTCTTCAGCCGTCCGAAGACGTTGACCCCCGAGAGGCCGGTGCCGTCCTCGCGGGGCCTGGAGGCGGGGGCCGGGGGGGGGGCCGCGGGGGGGGGGGGGGGGTCCGCGGGGCCGGGGGCCTTCGCGCTCGCGGCCCCGGGCGGGCTCCTCCGACCACGCCTGTGGTTCATGCGCCTGTTCGTGCGCCTCAACGCCCACCCCGGCGGCATCCTGGTGCTCCACGACACCCCCGCCCTCAGTGACCGAACCGCGCAGACCCTGCGCCGGGTCGTTCCCGATCTGCGCCGCCTCGGTTATCGCTTCGTGTCACTCACCGAACTGCTCGATTCGGCCGACTGACCCTGCTCCCCCCATGGCCGGTGGGACCTACGATCCGGTCCGTCCGTTCCCTGGGGAATGCGCTTCAGCAGCCTGCTCACCCTGATCCGTGCGGTGGAGGAGAGCAGTCCCCGGCACCTGGCGGGCGACCCGGAGATCAGCGGCGCCGAGGCCCTCGATCGGGCCGGCGCCGGCCAGCTCGCCTTCCTTGAAGCGGGCAGCGCTCTGGCGGCCGCCCTCGCCGCCAGCGGTGCCGCCGCCCTGCTGCTGCCCCTCGACGAGGAGCTGCAGCAGCTGGCCAGCGAGCGGGGTCTGGCCTGGGTGGCGCTGAAGAATCCCCGGCTGGGCTTCGCCGAGGCCCTCGCTGCTCTCCATCCCCCCACCTCGAAGCTGCCCGGCATCCATCCCAGCGCCGTGGTGGATCCCGGCGCCACCGTCGCCGCCGAGGCCCACGTGGGCGCCCATGGGGTGATCGGCGCCGGCTGCGTGGTGCCCCGCGGCTGCACCCTCCACCCTGGCGTGGTGCTCTACGAGGACGTGCAGCTGGGCGAAGGCTGTGAGATCCACGCCAATGCGGTGCTCCACCCCGGCAGCCGCCTCGGGGCGGGCTGTGTGGTGCAGTCGAACGCCGTGATCGGTGCCGAGGGCTTCGGTTTCGTGCCCACCGCGAGCGGCTGGGTGAAGATGCCCCAGACCGGCCGGGTGGTGCTGGAGGACGGGGTGGAGGTGGGCTGCGGTGCCACCATCGACCGCCCCACGGTGGGCGAGACCCGCATCGGCGCCGGCACCAAGATCGACAACCTGGTGCACGTGGGCCATGGGGTGGTCACCGGCAAGGGCTGCGCCCTGGCGGCCCAGGTGGGCATCGCCGGTGGCGCCGTACTCGGCAACGGCGTGATCCTCGCGGGTCAGGTGGGGGTGGCCAACCGGGCCGTGATCGGCGATCGGGCCATCGCCTCCTCCAAGTCAGGCATCCACGGGGAAGTGGCCGCCGGCGAGGTGGTGAGCGGCTACCCCGCCATCCCCAACCGGCTCTGGCTGCGCTGTTCCGCCGTCTTCAACAAGCTGCCCGAGATGGCCCGCAGCCTGCGTCAGCTGCAGAAGTAGCCTCGCCTGCTGCCCGGCCCCACCCTGCGATGACCAGCCACAGGATCACCCTGCTTCCGGGGGACGGCATCGGTCCGGAGATCACCGCCGTGACCCGCGCCCTGCTGGAAACGGTGAGCGCCCGCCGTGGCTTCAGCCTCGATTTCGACGAGCAGCCGGTGGGGGGGGCCGCCATCGACGCCACAGGCGTTCCCCTGCCCGAGACCACCCTGGCCGCCTGCCGGGCCTCCGACGCGGTGCTGCTGGCGGCCATCGGCTCGCCCCGTTTCGATGCCCTGCCCAGGGAGCAGCGCCCCGAGAGCGGCCTGCTGGCCCTGCGCTCCGGGCTGGGTCTGTTCGCCAACCTGCGGCCGGTGAAGATCATCCCGGCCCTGGCGGCGGCCAGCAGCCTCAGGCCCGAAGTGATCGAAGGGGTGGATCTGCTGGTGGTTCGGGAACTCATCGGCGGCATCTACTTCGGCACCCCCAAGGGTCGTGTCGAGATCGACGGGCGCGCGCGGGCCTTCAACACCATGGTCTACGCCGATGACGAGGTCGACCGGATCGCCCGGGTGGGCTTCCGGCTGGCGGCGGCGCGCCGGGGCCGCCTCTGTTCGGTCGACAAGGCCAACGTGCTCGATGTGAGTCAGCTGTGGCGCGACCGGGTGGAGGCGATCCACAGCGAGTTCCCTGGAGTCGACCTGAGTCATATGTATGTGGACAACGCCGCCATGCAGCTGGTGCGCGACCCGCGTCAGTTCGACGTGCTGCTCACGGGCAACCTCTTCGGCGACATCCTGTCCGATGAGGCCGCCATGCTCACCGGTTCCATCGGCATGCTCCCGTCAGCCTCCCTCGGCTCCGATGGACCGGGCCTGTTCGAGCCGGTGCACGGCTCCGCCCCCGACATCGCCGGCCGGGACCTGGCCAACCCGATCGCGATGGTGCTCTCCGCCGCCATGCTGCTGCGGGTGGGCCTGCAGCAGGAGGCCGCCGCCGCCGACCTGGAGGCGGCCGTGGACCGGGTGCTGGCGGCCGGTTACCGCACCGGTGACCTGCTCATGGACGCGGGCTGCACCCTCGTGGGCTGCCAGGCCATGGGTGAACGCCTGCTGGAGGCCCTGCCCGCCTGAAGGCCCTCCGGGTCCGCACCCAACCCAGGTAACGGTTTCGGGAGCGCGGGACCGGCGACCTGCCAAACTCACACTCCCCCAACCCCCCTGCGTCGATGTCGAAGCGTCACCCGGTCGTGGCTGTCACCGGTTCCTCCGGAGCGGGAACCAGCACCGTGAAACGGGCCTTCGAGCACATCTTCTCGAGGGAAGGCATCATCCCGGCGGTGGTGGAAGGGGACAGCTTCCACCGCTTCGAGCGGGGCCCCATGAAGCAGGCCATGGCCGAGGCCCAGGCCCGCGGCGAGAACTTCTCCCACTTCGGTCCCGAAGCCAACATCTTCGACAAGCTGGAGGAGCTGTTCCGCACCTACGGCCAAACCGGTGGCGGTGATCGGCGCTACTACCTCCACTCGGTGGAGGAGGCGGCCGAACACAACGCCCGCATGGGCACCGGCCTTGAGCCCGGGCAGTTCACCCCCTGGGAGCCCATCCCCTCCAGCACCGACCTTCTTTTCTACGAGGGCCTCCACGGCGGTGTGGTGGGGGAGAGCTACGACGTGGCCGCCCTGGTGGACCTGCTGATCGGCGTGGTGCCGATCGCCAACCTGGAGTGGATCCAGAAGATCTCCCGCGACAACGCCGAGCGGGGCTACTCGGCCGAAGCGATCGTCGACACGATCCTGCGCCGCATGCCCGACTACATCAATCACATCTGCCCCCAGTTCAGCCGCACCGACATCAACTTCCAGCGGGTGCCCACGGTGGACACCTCCAACCCGTTCATCTGCCGGAACATCCCCACCCCCGACGAGAGCTTCGTCATCATTCACTTCCGCAAAGGGGCAAGGGAGAAATGGGGGATCGACTTCTCCTATCTGCTTCGCATGATCCACGATTCCTTCATGTCCAGCCCCACCAGCATCGTGGTGAACGGCGGCAAGATGGGCTTCGCCATGGAGATCATCCTCACGCCGATCATCCACAGGATGATCGAGGAGAAGAAGAAACTCAGCTGAAGATCGATGCATCAATCTTCCCTTCGGCCCTAAGATCAGCCGAACGGACTCGGTGAATCCGATCACCGCCCAACCCCCCACCATCAGTGCGTCCAGGTCCGGAGGTCCTTCCTTCCGGATCGGTGGCGGAGAATCCTCCGCAGCATCCTCCCCGGGCTCCCTGGCGGCGGGCTCCCTCCGCTTCGACCGGATCAACAGCGCCCAGGTGCTGAGCCGTTCCCGCCGGATCTATTTCCACTTCCTCGAGTCCTGCCCCAACGCCCCCGAACCGATGGGTGTCGTGCTGCTCGGCGCAGGTCCCCAGGGACGGGTGGTCTTCGAGGCGCCGATCCTGTTGCCGGAGGAGCAGTTCGTGCCGATGGAGTTGCTGCGCCCCCGGCCGGCCCGGAATCGCAGCGGTCGGGGGGGAGTCAGCCGCCCATCGTCATGAGCACAGACACCGTCCTCAGCCTCGCTGTTCCTCCCGACCTGCTGGCCCCCCCGGTGGCCCTGGTCGGGGCCTGCGTCGGCAGCTTCCTGAACGTGGTCGTCTGGCGCCTGCCGCGGGAGGAGTCGCTTGTCTTCCCCGGCAGCCACTGCCCCCGCTGCGGGGCCTCCCTGGCCTGGTTCGAGAACCTGCCGCTGCTGGGCTGGCTTCTGCTGCGCGGCCGCTGCCGCCACTGCCATGCCGCCATCGCCATCCGCTATCCCCTGGTGGAGATGCTCTGCGCCGGGCTCTGGGTGGCCATGATCTTCGCCCGTCCGGCGGGCATGGGCCCGGATCCCAGCCCCTGGCTGCTGATGGCCGCCGGCTGGCTGCTGGCCAGCTGGCTGCTGCCCCTCGCCCTGATCGACCTGGACAGCCTCTGGCTGCCGGAACCCCTGTGCCGCTGGGGGGTCCTGCTGGGTCTGGCGGTCACCGCCACCCTGGGCTTTCCCCAGGGGGAGGCGGTGGGCCGGGAGCTTCTGTTCTCCCATCTGCTCGCCGTGGCCGCCGGGCTTGCTGGGCTTCGAGGCGCTCAGCGCCGTGGCGGAGAAGGCGATGGGCCGTCCAGCCCTGGGGCTCGGGGACGCCAAGCTGGCGGCCCTGATGGGAGCCTGGCTGGGGCCTCTGGGCCTGGGGCTGGCCGTGAGCCTCGCCGTCCTCGGCGGTGCCGTGATCGGTGGCCTCGGTCGCCTCACCGGCCGCCTGGGCCGCCAGCAACCCTTCCCCTTCGGCCCATTCCTCGCCGCCGGTGCCCTGGCGGTGTGGATCGGCGGCCATGAGCCCTGGCTGACCCTGTGGGGCCTGGGTCTTTAATGGCCTCAGCCCTCCGTTCCCCGTCGCCTCCGACGCCCCATGTCCCTGTTCGACTGGTTCGCCGATCGCCGCAAGAACGCCCCGGCCGTCCGGGCCAGCAAGGGGCCGGACCCCGACGAGGGTGACGGTCTCTGGAGCAAGTGCGCCGAATGCGGGCTGGTGGTCTACCGCAAGGATCTGGTGGCCAACGCCAGTGTCTGCAAAGGCTGCGGCCACCATCACCGCATCGACAGCAGCGAGCGCATCCGTCTGATCGCCGATGAGGGCAGCTTCGAGCCCATCGACGCTGATCTCGCCCCCACCGATCCCCTCGCCTTCAAGGACCGCCGCAGCTACGCCGACAGGCTGCGGGACAGCCAGAGGGCCACGGGCCTGCGCGATGCGGTGGTCACCGGCCTCTGCCGCCTGGAGGGCATGCCCCTGGCCCTTGGGGTGATGGATTTCCGCTTCATGGGGGGCTCCATGGGGTCGGTGGTGGGTGAGAAGCTCACCCGCCTGGTGGAGCTGGCCACCGCCCGCCGCTATCCGCTGCTGATCGTCTGTGCCTCCGGCGGCGCCCGCATGCAGGAGGGGATGCTGAGCCTGATGCAGATGGCCAAGGTCTCCGGGGCTCTGGGGCGCCATCGCAGCGCCGAGCTTCTCTACATGCCCCTGCTCACCCATCCCACCACCGGCGGGGTCACCGCCAGCTTCGCCATGCTGGGGGATCTGATCCTGGCGGAGCCCAAGGCTCTGATCGGATTCGCCGGCCGGCGGGTGATCGAGCAGACCCTGGGCGAAAAGCTGCCCGAAGGCTTCCAGACCGCCGAATACCTTCAGGACCACGGTTTCGTCGACACGATCGTGCCCCGGCCCCAGCTGCGCAGCACCCTGGCCAGCCTGCTGCGGCTGCACGGCAGCGTGCGCACCGCGGCCGCCGCTGCATCGTGAGGGCCCATGGGGCCCGGCGGCTTCCGGCCCGGCTGCTCGCCCTCCTGCTGGTCTTCAGCCTCTGGCTGACGGGCGCCCAGGCCGCCTGGGCCGGTCCGGTGGACTGGCAGGAGGTGGAGGCCAGTGCCGACGGTCGGCAGTGGTGGGATGCGGGCAGCCTGCGCTTCGACCGGGAGGGCCGGCTTTCGGTGCTGAGCCGCTTCCAGCCCGCCGCCGAGGGCGATGCCACCGAGGATGATCGGCCTCCCGTCGGCCAGCTCTACGTGATGCAGCTCGACTGCGACGAGGAGCTCTACCGCGACACCGCCGTCAACGGCCTGCCCCGATGGGGGGCTCCCTGGCAGGCGGCCGGCGTGGACGATCTCACCTCCCGGGTGCTGCACGCCGCCTGCGCCGCCGCCCGCCCCCGACCGAACACCGATGGGACCAGCGATGCAACCGGCTGAAGCCCCCCTGCGGGTCGCCGTCGCCGGCCTCGGCTTCGGTGAGAAGGTCATCCTGTCGGCCCTGCGGGACTGCCCGTCCACCGATCCGGTGGCCCTGTGGCATCCACGCCCCGAGCGGGCCGAGCAGGCCGGCCGGGCGGCGGAGCTGCCCGGCCACCACGATTTCGACGCCCTGCTGGCCGATCCCTCCATCGAGGCAGTGGTGATCGCCACCCCCCCCGAACCCCGCTTCGACCTGGCCCGGGCGGCCCTTGCGGCCGGCAAGCACCTTCTGCTGGAGAAGCCTGTGGCGCTCCATGCCAGCCAGGTGGAGGATCTCCAGCGGATCGCTCTCCAGCGGGGCCTGACCGTGGCGGTGGACTTCGAGTACAGGGCCGTGCCCCACGTTCAGCAGCTGGCCGCCCTGCTGGAGCAGGGGGTGCTGGGGGATCCCTGGCTGGTGAAGTTCGACTGGCTGATGGGCAGCCGCGCCGATCCCAGCCGTCCCTGGAGCTGGTATTCCCAGGCGGCCGCCGGCGGGGGTGTGCTCGGCGCCCTGGGCACCCATGCCTTCGACACCCTGCACTGGCTGATCGGCCCGAGCCGGGGCCTCAGCGCCCGGCTGAGCACCGCCATCACCGAGCGGCCCATCCCTGGAACCGGCACCACCGGGCCGGTGGATGCGCCGGACAGCGCCCTGATCCAGCTCGATCTGGAAGATCGCCAAGGCCGGGCTGTGCCGGCCCAGCTCACTCTCTCCTCGGTGGCCCGGTGCGGGAGGGGCTACTGGATCGAGCTCCACGGCAGCGACGCCACCCTGGTGCTGGGCTCCAGCAACCAGGCCGACTACGTGCACGGCATGCAGCTCTGGAGGGCCAGCCCCGGGGAGGCCCTGCGGCCTCTGCCGGTGGATCCCGGCCTGGCCTACGGCCGCACCTGGGAGGACGGCCGCATCGCCCCGGTGCGGCGTCTGCTGGGCTGGTGGTCGGAGGCGGTGCGGGAGGGTCGGCCGATGGTGCCCGGCCTGGCCGAAGCGGTGACCAGCCAGCGCTGCTGTGACTGGGCCCGATCCGGAGCAGGAACCCTGGGGGGCATCCCCTAGACTCGCCCGCAGACCCGGCGGGACGATCCCGCCAGCCGTCCTTCGACCACGGTTCTCCACAACCGTATCCACCCCCATACCGCGAGATTTCCCATGGCGCTCGTACCGCTTCGGCTGCTGCTCGACCATGCCGCCGAGAACGGCTATGGCATTCCTGCCTTCAACGTCAACAACCTGGAGCAGGTGCAGTCGATCATGGAGGCTGCCTACGAGACCGACAGCCCGGTGATCCTGCAGGCGTCCCGGGGAGCCCGCCAGTACGCCGGCGAGAGCTTCCTGCGCCACCTGATCCTGGCCGCGGTGGAAACCTATCCGGACATCCCGGTGGTCATGCACCAGGACCACGGCAACAGCCCCGCCACCTGCTACGGCGCCGCCGCCAACGGTTTCACCTCCGTGATGATGGATGGTTCCCTGGAGGCTGACGCCAAGACCCCCGCCAGCTACGAGTACAACGTGGCGGTCACCAAGGAAGTGGTGGACGTGGCCCATGCCATCGGCGTGAGCGTGGAAGGGGAACTGGGCTGCCTGGGCTCTCTGGAAACCGGCAAGGGGGAAGCGGAGGACGGCCACGGCTTCGAAGGCTCCCTCGACCACTCCCAGCTGCTCACCGACCCCGCCGAAGCGGCCGACTTCGTCGCCAAGACCAAGGTGGACGCCCTGGCCATCGCCATCGGCACCAGCCACGGCGCCTACAAGTTCACCCGCAAGCCCACCGGTGAGGTGCTGGCCATCTCCCGGATCGCCGAGATCCACAAGGCCATCCCCAACACCCACCTGGTGATGCACGGCTCCAGCTCCGTTCCCCAGGAATGGCTGGACATGATCAACAAATTCGGCGGTGCCATCCCGGAGACCTACGGCGTTCCCGTCGAGGAGATCCAGGAAGGCATCCGCAACGGCGTGCGCAAGGTCAACATCGACACCGACAACCGCCTGGCCTTCACCGCCGCCGTGCGGGAAGCCGCCGCCAAGGATCCCGCCAACTTCGATCCCCGCCACTTCAACAAGCCCGCCCGGGCCTACATGAAGAAGGTCTGCCTGGATCGCTACCAGCAGTTCTGGTCGGCCGGTAACGCCAGCAAGATCAAGCAGCGCGACATCAACTACTACGCCACCCTCTACGCCAAGGGCGCCCTTGATCCCAAGACCGCCGTGGCTGTCTGATCGGCGCCTCAATTTCCATCTTCCGGGGCCCCACGGGGCCCTTTTTTCATGGGTGGCTTTCTGTAACTCACGGCAGCGCCACCGGGGAGGGGCCCGGCAACGGCAGCGCCCCGGGGTCCCCAGGGGCTTCGTCGCTGCTTCCGCTCCCGGCGGGGGTGTTCTCCACCAGCCGCTCAAGGGCCCGGCGCAGACTGCGCTCCATCACGAACCGTCTGCCGTCGGTCACCACCACCCGCACCAGGGTGGGCAGGTCGTTGCTCTTCGATTGCAGGTAGACGGGCTCCACGTAAAGCAGCCCCTCGCCCACCGGCAGCACCAGCAGGTTGCCGCGGAACAGGCGCGAACCCAGCCGGTTCCACAGGCCGAACTGGAAGCTGATCGTGGGGTCCTGGTCGATCAGGGCCGTGATCTGCTGGGGGCCGAGCAGCAGCCGCTGCTGGGGAAAGCGCACCAGCAGGAGTTCGCCGTAATGGGGCGGATCGTTGCGGGCCGCCAGCCAGCCCACCAGGTTGGAACGGCGCAGGGGTGTGAACGGCAGGAGCAGCACGAACTCGGAGCGCTGTTCACCGGGCAGTTGCAGGGTGAGGTGATAAGGGGACACCGGCACATTCTTGTTGCCGTAGACCTCGTAGGGCACGGACCAGACGTCGTCGCCGTTGTAGAAGGTGCGTACGTCGGTGACGTGGTAGCGCAGCAGCCGCTCCGACTGGATATCGAACTGGCTCTTGGGCACCCGGATGTGGCTGAGCAGCGCCAGGGGCATATCCGAGAGGGGCCGGAACAGTTCGGGAAAGGCCCGGACCCAGGTGCGCAGCACAGGATCGCTCGCGTCGTTGACGTACAGCCAGAGCCGACCGTCATGGACATCCACGACCGCCTTCACCGGGTTGCGGAAATAGCGCAGACCCGCCGGATTTGGATCGCTGTAGGGGTAGGAGCGGCTGGTGGTGAAACCATCCAGCAGCCAGTACTGATGTTGCTCCGGCCGGTAGCCGGGGCTGCCGGCCACTCGGGCGGTGACCAGGTAGGGCTGACTTTCAAAGCGCAGGAACGGGGCCAGGGCCGTCAGCCGCTGGTTCACCTGGCGCCGCAGCAGCAGGCGCGACTGGTCGGTGAGGGAGCCGGTGAACAGGATCCGCGGCTCCCGGAGATAGACCGCCGCACCCAGCCGCTGCCAGGTGCGGGCCAGGGAGATCCCACGGGTGCCGTTGTAGTGGGTGTAGACATTCAGCTCTCCCTCGGGATAGGAGAACTCCTTCACCTTGGTGGGGGCGATGGCATAGGGGGACGGTCCCGAGCCGAAGTAGAGGCTCGGGCTCCCCACCGGAAGGGCCGCACGGGCTTCCCGGTCGCTGATGTTCAGCTGGGGAATGCCCTGCACCTTGCCGCTGCGGCCCAGGTCCTTCACGAAGAAGAGGGGCAGGCCATCGGGACCGAAGGCGTTCACCGGGGAGATGGTGAAGCCATGGCCATTGGTGAACACCAGGTGACGGTTGAGCCAGGTACGGGATCCTGGCGGCAGGGCACCGCTGTCCAGCTCCCGGGCCGAGATCAGCACCTGCTGGGAGCCGTCCCGGGTGGTCTTGCCCAGGAGCGGATAGCGATCCACCGCCGCGGAAGGGAACGTGTAGTAGAGGCGCAACTGCTGGAGCTGCCGGTTGGCGGCCAGCAGGGGCTGGCTGTCCCACAGGCGGATGTTGTCCAGCGTGCCGGGGGCCTTGGCCAGGTCGGCGGCCGTGATGCGCTGGCGGGGTTCGAGGGTGAGGGATCGCACCCGCTCGAGGCCGAAGGCGCGGCGGGTGGCCCGGATGCTGCGGGCCAGGTAGGGGGTTTCCACCACCAGCTCCCGCGGCTGCACCCAGAACCGCTGGGCCAGAGGCGAGAACACCCACTCGCTGATGGGGACCAGGAGGGCGGCGCCCGCCAGGGGCAGAAGGGCGCCGCGGCGTAACCAGCCCCGGGGGAGGGGCATCAACAGAGCAAAGGCCGTGAGCAGCAGCAGCACGGCGAACAGCAGGCGCAGGGGGAGACGCACGTGCAGATCGACGAAGCCGGCGCCGGAGGCCACCCCACTGCCCTGCACCATCAGATCGAAGGGCGCCAGGGCGTTGCTCAGGGCCATCACCACCGCCAGCGCCGCCACCTGGGGCTGCAGCACCCGCTGCTGAGCGCGGCTGAGGCCATCGAAGCGCAGATCGGAGAGGCTGCGGCCCTTGCCGATGGTGAGCAGCAGACAGGCCGCCAGGCCCACCACGCCCTGGGCAAAGAGGACGCTCAGCAGCAGCCGCAGGGCCGGCAGGCGCAGCACCGTGAAGGAGAGATCGATCCCTGTGAGGGGATCCCCTTCGCCGAAGGGCGTGGCCAGCAGGGCCGGCAGCCAGAGGCTCCACCCCCGCGCCACCGCCGTGGCCGAGCCCGCCAGGGCCGCGGCAAGGGTGATGCGCAGCGCGGTGAGCGGCCAGAGCAGCAGTGGCAGCAGCAGACCGCCCGCCAGGGCCGCCACCAGCAGGGGGGGCAGATCCCGGAGGACGGAGAAACCGGTGATCACATCGCCGCTGAAGGGATTCGCGATCAGCCCTCGGGCCTGCACCATCAGATAGCTCAAGCCTCCGGCCAGCAGCAGCACCAGGCCGATCAGCACCCCGGCCAGGGCGCTGTTGGCCATTCTCAGCAGGGGCTGCTGGGGCCTGGGGGCTTCGGCTCCCTCCTCCCGCAGACGCCAGCAGCGCTGCAACTGGGCCAGCTGCAGCCAGGAACCCAGGCCGAACACCAGGGCAAAGGCGACGATCTGCAGCATCCAGCGGCGCACCAGGATCCCCTGGAAGTCGAACTGGGCGAACCAGAGCCATTCGATCGAAAGCCGGGCCGCCGCCCAGAGGGCCAGCAGCAGTCCGGCGGCGATGGCGAGGCCGAGGGCCAGGCGCGGGCCCCGACGGGTCGACAGCGGGGTGGGGTGAGGCACGACAGGAGCGTAGGCAGAACCCTGCCGGCGACAAGAGGGGCCGAGCGTGGGCGGGCCCGGCGCCGCGGCCGGAGAAGCGACGTTTGATGGAATATCCGACCCTGCAGATCGGCTTTTTGATCAGCGTCCGGTCACCGCTGTTAGCGTTCACCCCTAGCGACCGGGCCATCCTTGACCGCCACCCTTTCCCGCTCCACCTTCACGGGCCTGCGCTGCAAGGAGTGCGGTCACCCCTACGAAGCCGGTGCCCGACACGTCTGTGAAGACGTCTGTTTCGGTCCGCTCGAGGTGGTCTACGACTACGACGCCATCCGCAGCCGCGTCAGCCGCACCACCATCGAGGCCGGCCCCGCCTCGATCTGGCGCTACCGCGAATTCCTCCCCGTCGAGGGAGAACCCATCGACGTCGGGACCGGTTTCACGCCCCTGCTCAGGGCCGATCGTCTGGCCCGGCGCCTCGGCCTCTCCTCTCTCTACATCAAGAACGACGGCGTCAACATGCCCACCCTGTCCTTCAAGGACCGGGTGGTGTCGGTGGCCCTCACCCGCGCCCGGGAACTGGGCTTCACCACCGTCAGCTGCGCCTCCACCGGCAACCTGGCCAACTCCACCGCCGCCATCGCCGCCCACGCCGGCCTGGAGTGCTGCGTGTTCATTCCCAGCGATCTCGAGCTGGGCAAGGTGCTGGGCACCCTCGTCTACAACCCCACCCTGATGGCGGTGAAGGGCAACTATGACCAGGTCAACCGGCTCTGTTCCGAGGTGGCGAACACCTACGGCTGGGGATTCGTCAACATCAACCTGCGTCCCTATTACTCCGAGGGTTCCAAGACCCTCGGCTACGAGGTGATCGAACAGCTCGGCTGGCAGCTCCCCGACCACATCGTGGCGCCCCTGGCCTCCGGCTCTCTGTTCACGAAGATCCGCAAGGGCTTTGACGAGTTCATCAAGGTGGGCCTGGTCGATGAGAAACCCGTGCGCTTCAGCGGCGCCCAGGCCGATGGCTGCTCCCCCATCGCCCAGGCCTTCGCCGCCGGTCGCGACTTCATCACCCCGGTGAAGCCCAACACCATCGCCAAGTCGATCGCCATCGGCAACCCGGCCGACGGCCCTTACGCCATCGACATCGCCAACCGCACCGGTGGCAGCATCGCCTCCGTCAGCGACGAGGAGATCATCGACGGCATCAAGCTGCTGGCCGAGATGGAGGGGGTGTTCACCGAAACCGCAGGGGGCACCACCATCGCCGTTCTCAAGAAGCTGGTGGAGCAGGGGAAGATCGATCCCTCCGAAACCACCGTCGCCTACATCACCGGCAACGGCCTCAAGACCACCGAGGCCATCGCCTCCTCCATCGGTGCCCCCCTCACCATCGAGCCCCAGCTGGCCAGCTTCAACGCCGCCTGGGCCAGGGCCCAGGCCTCCCATGGGACCGCGGCCTCGATGGCCTGAGCCAACCCCGCCGATCGCTTCCCTTCCCCCGCCCCACCGACGTTCTCCATGGCCATCCAGGTTCTGATTCCCACCCCCCTGCAGAAATTCACCAACGACGAGGCCAGCGTCAGCCTCGAGGCCACCAGCATCGACGGACTGCTGCTGGCACTCGAGGGTCGTTTCCCCGGCATCCAGGCCCGCCTCTGCGATGAGAACGGCAAGCTGCGCCGCTTCCTCAACCTCTATGTCAACAGCGAGGACATCCGCTTCCTGGACAACCAGGCGACGGCGCTCAACGACGGCGACGAAGTGAGCATCGTTCCCGCGGTGGCCGGAGGCTGAGCCCCTGAGCCCGGGTCGAGTGCGTTGCCACGCACACGCTGCCAGGCCTGCGGATTCCATAGGCTTCCACCACCCTGTCTCCTCCACACCCATGGAACCGATCCAGGCCTCCCGCCCCCCGGTTCCGGCCGGCTTCGACCCACCCTCCGCCTCGGTCGGCGCCACCTCTTCCCACGACTGGCGCGTCGACACCCAGCTCTTCGACTACCGCCAGGCCGCCAATCCGATCCGTCCCGGTCTCACGGAGCCGATCCCGGAAGGCCGCTGGGGGCCCGACCTCCACGCCACCGGCCCGACGGCGATCCTCCCTCTCGACCTCAGTGCCCGGCTCGGTTGTCCGTCGCCGGCCACCAGCCCCGCCCTGTCCGCCAACTTCGTGCGGATCCTCCAGGGGGAATCCATCGGGGTGGCCACCAATGCCACCAGCTCCCTGTTCTATGTCTTCAGGGGCGAAGGCCGATGCCTCTGCCCGGCGGGCGCGCAGCGGGAAGCCCTGCAGCTGAGGTGGGGCACAGGGGATCTGTTCGTGCTCCCGGCCGGTCTCGCCCCACGCCTTGAGGCGTCCGCGGAAAGCGTTCTCTACTGGGTCCACGACGGCCCTCTGCTCACCTTCCTCGGGGTGCAGGCCGAAGCCGCCCGCTTCGCCCCCAGCCACTACCCGGCGGCCTGGCTGAACGAGGAACTGGCCGCCCTGGCGGCGGATCCCGGCAGCGCCCGCAGCAACAGGCTGAGCCTGTTGCTGGCCAACCGTGCTCTGCCGGCGAGCCGCACGGTGACCCACACCCTTTGGGCCATGTACGGTCTGGTGCCGGCCGATGCGGTTCAGCCCCCCCATCGGCATCAGTCGGTGGCTCTCGACCTGGTGATCGATTGCCAGCCCGGTTGCGCCACCCTCTCAGGGCCAGACCTCAACCCGGACGGCACGATCCGCAACCCCCTGCGGATGGAATGGGAGCCCGGCGCCGCCTTCGTGACGCCACCGGGCCACTGGCATTCCCACGTCAACGAGAGCGGCTCACCCGCCCGTCTGCTGCCGATTCAGGATGCCGGGCTACACACCTACCTGCGCAGTCTCGACATCCGCTTTGCCTCCGGACTGAGCGGCGAGCGCTGACTCGCGGCGGGTTTCGTAGGCGTCCACCAGGGCGCGGAAGGTGTCGCCGTCGATGGTTTCCGACTCGATCAGCCGGTTGACCAGATCGTCGATCAGCTCCCGGCGGGGGGAGAGCACCGCCACGGCCTTCTCCAGGGCCTCGAAGGCCAGCTGACGCACCTGCTCGTCGATGCGGTTGCCGGTGCGCACCGAGGTGTGGGGGCTGGAGCGGATCCAGTCGCGGCCGAGGAACACCTCCTCCCCCTCCTCCTCCAGGGCCATCGGACCGAGGCTGGAGAAGCCGTAGCGCAGCACCATGTCGCGGCAGATGCGGCGCACCAGCTGCAGGTCGCTGCTGGCTCCCTGGGTCACTTCACTGGGGCCGAACACAACGATCTCGGCAGCCCGGCCGCCGAGGGCCACCACCAGCCGCGCTCGCAGGTAAGCCTTGCTGATCAGCCCGGAATCGAGAATGTCCTCATCCGGCATGGTGCGGGCGAAACCACCCACCCCGCCGGCCCGCGGCAGCAGGGTCACCTTGTCGAGCCGGTCGGCATGGGGCACCAGGGTGGTGAGAAGGGCATGGCCGATCTCGTGGTACGCAATCAGGCGCTTCTTGGCATTGTCCTGAAGCGGAGCGGCGGCCAGACCCATGGTGATGCGCTCGAGGGCGTCGCCGATGGCCTGATCGTCGACTTCGCTGGTCTGACGGCGGGCGGTGAGGATGGCCGCCTCGTTGAGCAGGTTGGCCAGATCCGCACCGGAGAAGCCGGGGGTGCGGCGGGCCCAGTCGGCGAGAGAGACCTCCTGGGCGAGGGGCCTGGTGCGGGCATGAACCGAGAGGATCTCTTCCCGCCCGGCGCGATCGGGCAGATCGACGCTGATGCGGCGGTCGAAGCGGCCGGGGCGCAGCAGGGCGGTGTCCAGCACGTCCAGGCGGTTGGTGGCGGCCAGCAGAATGACCCCGGAATTGTCCTCAAAGCCATCCATTTCGGTGAGCAGCTGGTTGAGGGTCTGCTCCCGTTCATCGTTGCCCCCGCCGATGCCGGCACCCCTCTGGCGTCCCACCGCATCGATCTCGTCGATGAAGATGATGCAGGGAGCCTTGGCCTTGGCCTGGCGGAACAGATCCCGCACCCGGCTCGCGCCGACCCCGACGAACATCTCCACGAATTCCGTCGCGGCCATGGAGAAGAAGGGCACACCGGCCTCGCCGGCGATCGCCCGGGCGAGCAGGGTCTTGCCGGTCCCGGGGGGACCGACCAGGAGCACCCCCTTGGGAATCCGGGCGCCAATGGACGTGAAGCGTTCGGGCGTCTTGAGGAAGGTCACCACCTCCTGGAGCTCCTCCTTGGCTTCCGCGATGCCGGCCACATCTTCGAAGCGCACGGTGATCGCCCCTTCTTCCTGCAGACGGGGCTGGCTGCGGCCGAATCCCAGCGCCTTGTTGGCCACCTGGGCGGAACGGCGGACCAGCAGAGCGAGGCCGGCGATCAGCAGGATCACCAGCAGCCCATTGGTGACCAGCCCTGCCATGGCGTCGTCGCGGCGTTCATCCCGGACCGAGAGGGGAACCTGGGCCTGCTCTGCCGTGCGCAGCAACTGCTGGTTGTCGCTGAAGACCGGTACCTGCTTGGTCTTGCCGTCCTTGAAGGTGGCCGTCACCAGCCGCTGGGCGGGGGAGAGCTCCAGGCTCTGAATCCGCCCTGTCCTGATGTCCTGCAGCAGCTGGCTGTAGGAGGGCGTGCCGGGCTGGGAACCCAGACTGAAGGACGGACGCACCTCCGGGGCGGATTTGGTCGATGACGGATCGATGCTGTCGGCCCCGGGAGTGGTCGTAGTGGCCGGGTCCGGAGGAGAACTGCTGCTCACAGGCGTCCCTTGCAGAAAAAGACTGTAGCGATTTGACGAAAGTCGAGTCGGCACCGCAGGATCGTTGTTTGGCAGTGAGACAGCGGGATGGCCGTTCCCAAGAAGAAAACCTCCAAGGGCAAGCGCAATCAGCGCCACGCCCACTGGAAGGCCAAGGCCGGTGACGCGGCCCGCAAGGCCATGTCCCTCGGCAAAGCGGTCCTGAGCGGCCGGGCCCAGGGCTTCGTCTACCCGATCGCCGAAGAGGCTGAAGAAGGCGAGGAGAGCTGAACCGTCAGGGGGCGACAGCGTCGCCGCCCGTCAAGGAGGCCTCCACCCTCCAGCGGAGGTCCCTGCTCCAGCTCCGGAACTCTCACCAGCAGGGGATCCTGGTAAAGAGCCGGAGGCAGGGAGTGGAGGCTGGATCGCACCAGCGCCTCCAGGTCTGCGGGCTTCAACCAACCCCCTCCCCTTCGGCGCTGGCGGGCCTCCGCCTGGAGGCGCCAGCGCCGGGGCAGGCTCCAGCGCTCCGGCCGCAGCAACCACAGGCCGTCACAGGCAGCCCAGACCGGCTCGTAATCCCTCAGATTTCTGTCCCAGCGCGGCAGCCACTCCCGCTCAGCAGCGGAGAGACCCTCCAGTCCATCGCCGCTGCGCAGCTTCTCCTCCAGGGCTGCAGGACCCAGGGAGCGGCAGCCCATCAACCAGCCCTCGATCACCAGGGCATCGGCGGGTTGCTCCCGCCAGCCGGCCCGGTCCCCCTCCCCCCCGGCCAGGGTCTTGTCGAAGCATGGCAACCGCAGCGGGCCCCCGTCCCGCCAGCGATCCAGCGCCGCCATCAGCAGGGGCAGATCGTGGCTGCCGGGCGGGACCCGGCTGACCCCGAAGGGATTGCCAGCCAGCACCAGACGCCGCTGGTCGGCCGGCAGATAGAGGTCATCGATCGAAGCCACCCGGATGCGCAGGCCCCCCAGGGCCCCCAGCCGTTCCAGGGCCAGCCCCAGGCTGCTCTTGCCGGCGCCCACCGGTCCGTTCAGCGCCAGCACCGGAGAGCGGCGGGTGGCTCCGTCCCCCAGGGTGCGCTCCAGGCGCCGCAGCATCGGCAGCCCCACCAGGCGCAGCAGGGTGGAATGCAGTGGGGGAAGGCCAGAAGCCCGGGCCAGCCGTTGCTCCCAGACGTCCCCTGCCGGCTCAGGTCCCAAGCTTGAAGGCCTCCAGCACGACGGCGTAGGTGGCGCCGATCCGCAGGTTGTCGAGGCTCACCCAGACCAGGGAGGGTTCTCCCCGCACCAGGCGGCTGCGCAGGCGCACCATCACCTCCACCAGAAGGAGGAACAGCAGCACTACCGCCGGCCGGCCCCCCGGTGCCGCCAGGAGCAGCAGGCTGGTGAGATTCTGACCCGCGAAGAAGCCCAGCAGCAGCGCCAGGGCCGCCAGGCTGCCGGCCCGCCAGCTGCGCCGAACCTGGCCCACCAGGCTGGTGCCCAGCCGGCCCAGCAGGCCCTGAAAGCGGGTGCGCTGCATGGGTAGACGGGTCATGGGGGCTCAATCAGGCGCTGCAGCCAGGAGAGCGTCACCTGGGGGCCGGAGCAAGGTGGTCCCCGGCGAACGACGATCTCCCCCCCATTCTCCTCCAGGTTTTCGATGACAGCCCGGGCGGCAGCGAAGACCCCAGCCGGCTCCCCCCGGGTGGCGGCACTGAGGCAGACGAGGCAGGCCAGGGAAGCCCCGCTGGCAGCCGCCAGACCTGCCGGGGAATCCTCCATCACAAGCACACCCCGGGCAGAGACGCCCAGGCGCTCCAGAGCCAGCCGGTAGGCCTCGGGATCGGGTTTCTTTCGATGCACGTCCTCTCCACAGATCCAGAATTCAAAACACGGGGCCACCTGCTGCGATACGCCCTGCAGCAGAGCCTCCACCGCGCTGCGGCCGCTCGTGGTGACGATCCCCTGGCGCAGTCCGGCCGCCGACGCCGCCGTCAACAGCCGGACCACCCCGGGCCGCAGGGCCAGGCCGCCCTGACGCATCAGCTCTCCATAGAAGGCCTGCTTGCGCCCCTGCAGATCCTCCACCCGCTGCCGGTCAGGCTCCCGACCCTCCACCTGGCGAAGGAAGCTGGCGATCCGCTCCCTTCCGCCGCTCACCGCCAGCAGGCGCCGGTAGGTGGCACGGTCCCATCGCCAGGGCAGACCCGCAGCGGCGAAACTCCGATTGAACGCCACCCGGTGCCCCTCGAACTCCGTTTCGGCCAGGGTGCCGTCCACGTCCCAGAGCAGGGCGGAAAGAGCCTCGGCCATGGCTCACCTCCCCACTGCGGGGAGCAGGTTAAGGCGTGCAGGCCGGGGCCCTGGCCCCCACAATGCGGTGGCCCCGCCGATCGCCCGTTGCTCCCAGCCCACGACGAGCGACGCTGGCTGCTGCCCTCCCCCCTGGGTACGGAATCCCCCGATGGATCCGGCCTGTGACCTCCCGGAGGAACTGCTGGCTCTGCTGCGGCGCCGCGGCCAGGGAACACCGGAGGCCATTCGGGCCCTGCTCGCCCCCCCGCCCGCTCCCGATCCTGAAGCCCATTTCCCCGACCTGCCGGCGGCGGTCCAACGGCTCGTGCGGGCCTGCCAGGGGCAGGAGGCGGTGGCCATCTGCGGCGACTACGACGCCGACGGCATGACCAGCACCGCCCTGCTGGTGGGGGTGCTTCAGCGGCTTGGCGCCCAGCCGCGGGCCGCCATCCCGAGCCGCATGCAGGACGGCTACGGCCTCAACGCCGCCATGGTGGAGCGTCTGGCGGCCGAAGGGGTGCGGCTGCTGATCACCGTGGACAACGGCGTCGCCGCCATCGAGGCCCTCGAGCGGGCCGAGGCCCTCGCCGTGGAGGTGATCCTCACCGATCACCACACCCTGCCGCCGCGGTTGCCGGCCCACCTCGCCCTGCTGCACCCGGCGGTCACCCCCGAAAGCTCTCCCTACCGGGGCCTGGCCGGGGTGGGGCTGGCCCACGTGCTGGCCACGGCCCTTTGCCGGCGGCTGCAGCACCGCCATGGGCTGGAGATCGCCCTCAACCTCTTCTGCATCGGCACCATCGCCGACATGGCGCCGCTCCAGGGGGTCAACCGCCGCTGGCTGCTCGATGGCCTGCCCGTGCTGGGCCGCAGCCCCCTGCCGGGGCTTCAGGCCCTCCAGCAGCTGGCTGGACTGGAGAAGCACCGGGTGGACGCTGAAGCGGTGGGGTTTCAGCTGGCTCCCCGGATCAACGCGGTGGGCCGCCTGGGGGACCCCCAGCTGGTGGTGGACCTGCTCACCACCGAGGACGAGGAGCAGGCCCTGGAACTGGCCCGCTCCTGCGAAGCCCTGAACCGGCAGCGCCGCGAACTCTGCAGTGCCATCGAGGCGGAGGCCCTGGCCCTGCTGGAGGCCGATGGTCCCCAGCGGCCTCCTTTCCTGCTGCTGGCCCAGGGCCACTGGCACCACGGCGTGATCGGCATCGTCGCCTCCCGCCTGGTGGAGCGCTTCGGCCGTCCCGTGGCGCTGCTGGCGGGGGAAGGGGACGGCCGACTGCGGGCTTCGGTGCGGGCTCCGAAAGGTTTTGCCGTGGACCGGGCCCTCACGGCCTGCGCCGAACTCCTGGAGCGCCATGGCGGCCATCCGGCGGCTGGGGGGTTCACCGTGCGGGCGGAAAACGTCAGCGCCCTGCAGGAGCGGCTCGATGCCCTGGCCCGGACCTGGCTCGAGGGCGCGGGGGACGGCCTTGCGGTGGAGCCCGAAGCCCTGCTGCGGCTGGAGCGCATCAACCGGGAATTCTGGCGCCAGCTCCAGCGGCTCGCGCCCTTCGGCATCGGCCATCCCACGCCGCTGTTCTGGAGCAGCCGTTGCCAGGTGCTGGAGCAGAAGCTGCTCCGGGGAGGCCATCTGCAGCTGCTGCTCGCCCAGGGGGAGACCCGACTGCGGGCGATCGCCTGGCGCTGGCAGGGCCCCAGCCAGTGGATCGGTCCGGTGGATGTGGCCTACCGGCTGCGCCGCGACGAATGGCAAGGGGTGGAGCGGCTCCAGCTGGAGGTGGAAGCGATCCGCTGCAGCGGAGGCGATGGGGTGATCCTGCAGCGGCGGGATCGCACCTACTGGTGCCGCCGCCAGGGGGACACCCTGGTGATCCGCAACGCCGCCGGGGAGGAACTGCGCTCCTCCGTCCACCCCGACCCCTGCGCCGCTGATGTCGCTGGGGAGGTCTCCCACCCCTACGTCCAGGGTCTGCTGCGGGAGGCCGCCATGGCCCTGGGGATGGTGGGGGGATGAAACTCCATCTCCACCATCACCGCGGCACCCTGCGATCTCTGGGCCAGCTGGCCATCCTGGGGGCGCTGGTGGGGGCGGCCTGCTGGCCCCTCAATCGCATCGATCTGCTGCAGGACCAGCTGCTCCACAGCCTGCCGGCCTTCCGGGGCGGCGGCTGGACCGGTGCGGGCCTGCTGCTGGCCCTGGCGCCGATCCCCCTGCTGCCGCTGCTGCTCTGGTTCCAGCACGGGGCGTTGCGGCGCGGCGCCGGTTCGGGCATCCCCCAGGTGATGCTCTGTCTGGAGGATCCCCATCGCGGCTCCCGTCTGCTCACCGCCCCGCCGACCCTGCAGCGGGTGGGGCTCTGGAGCGTGGCCAGCCTGGCCCTGCTTCCCCTGGGCAGGGAGGGGCCGGTGGTGGAGGTGGGCGCCGCCGTGGGCCAGGCCCTGCTGCGGCGCTGGCCGAGCATGCTGCGGCGGGTCAGCCGGGGCCATCTGCTCGCCGGGGCCGCCGGGGCTGGCCTGGCCGGGGGTTTCAACACCCCCTTGATGGGCATGATCTTCGTGGTGGAGGAGCTCACCCGCAGCTTCCAGGAACGGCTGGTCTGGCCGGCCCTGGTGATGGCCAGTGGGGCGGCCCTTGTGAGCAACCTGGGCGGTCAGCCCATGTTCGCCCTGGGGCTGAACGCCACACCGGTCAGCGAGACCGAACAGTTGCTGTGGGCGATCCCCGTCGGCATCGGCGGGGGTGTGCTCGGCGGCGGCTTCTCCAGACTGCTGGTGCTGGCCACGGGGCGGATCACGCCCATGGCCCGTCGCCATCCCCTGGCCATCGGACTCTCTGCCGGCCTGGGGCTCGCCCTGCTCACCCTGATCAGTGGGGGGGCCAGTGGTGGGGACGGGGAGAGCCTGATGCGGCTGATCCTGGACCAGGACGGCGACACCACCATCGACTGGAGCTGGGCCACCATTCTGGGATCAAGGCTGCTGGGTCCGGTGCTGGCCCTCTCCGCCGGGGTTCCCGGTGGACTGATCGATCCTTCCTTCGCCCTGGGAGGTGTCTTCGGCGCCGGCGTGGTGCGGGCCCTGGCGGGCGATCCCCACCTGGGGCTGGCCCTGGGCATGGCGGCCGGGCTGGCGGGGGCCACCCAGCTGCCGGTGATGACCATCGCCTTTGCCATTCGCATGGCCGGCGACCAGCAGCTCATGGTCGGACTGGTGGCCGCATCGGCCATCGCCGCTTACACCGGCCGGACGATTCAGCACCGGCCCGTCTATCACGCCCTTGCCGACCTCATGGAGCAGAGGGATTCAGAGGGCGCCGCGCCGGTAGAAGAGGATGAAGATCACCGCCGGACCAGCCAGGGTGATCAGGGCCAGAGCCCCGAAGTTGGAGATGAGATGGAAGTCGATACCCATGGGGCGGCAGCTGGTGAGAGGGACGATCAGCAATGAGTTTAGGCCGGCCCGAGACTCCTGCCGGCCCCTCCCAAGGCTCCTGTGATCGGTTGTGATGACAAGGGGTGTGAGTGAATGGACCGGAATCGCTTTTCCCCCTTGCCCCCTCCCGAGCACTGGCAGTGCATCAGCGGCTGCGGCTCCTGCTGCCGCCTCGATCCTGCCCTGCGCGGCGATGCCATCGAGGCGCTCGACGCCCACCAGCGGAAGCGTTATCTCTCCATGGTGGGGACCGACGGCTGGTGCATCCACTTCGACACCGGTTCCCGCCGCTGCCGGATCTACGACGAACGACCCGACTTCTGTCGGGTCGACCATCTGGTCAGCCTGTTCGGCCGTCCCGGCGACGATCCCGATGCCCTGGCGATCGCCTCCTGCAAGCAACAGATCCGGGCGGAGCTGGGCGGTCGTGACAAGGTGATGCACCGATTCCTGCGCACGATCCGCCGCCAGCCATGAGCAGCGCGCCTGAAGCCCTGGATCCCTCGCCCCCGCCGACCGCCGGGTGGCCCACGGTCTTCCTCACCACCGCCACCACCGTCTTTCTGGCGGAGCTGGGCGACAAGACCCAGCTGGCCGCCCTGCTGCTGTCAGCCCAGTCGGGTCAGCCGGTGACCGTGTTCGTCGGGGCTTCCCTCGCCCTGATCTGCTCGAGCCTGGTGGGGGTGCTGCTGGGCCGCTGGCTCTCCACCGTGATGCCAGCCCATCAGCTGGAGCGGGCGGCGGGTCTGCTGATGGTGGCCCTGGGCCTCTGGCTGGGTCGTCAGGCCGTGCTGCACCTGGCGCCCCTCCACCTGCTCAACCCCTGACCGCCGATGCAGCTCGCCCTCCTCGCCTCCACCTTCGCCACCGTCTTCCTGGCGGAACTCGGTGACAAGACCCAGCTGGCCATCGTCAGCATCAGCGGCACCTCCAGCCGGCCCGGGGCCGTCTTCGCCGGCAGCGCCTTCGCCCTTGTGCTGGCCAGCCTGGTGGGAGCGGCGGCAGGGGGCTCCCTCTCGAGCGTGGTTCCCACCGACGGACTCCAGCTGGCTGCCGCCGCCGGTTTTCTGATCATCGGCACCCGTCTGATCCTGCGTTCCCGGCAGGAACCGGCGGAGCCGGCCGAAGAGGGTACAGGCGGTTCCCCCGCCGTCACCGGGGAGGCCGGCGACACCACCACTCCTTAGAGTCACCGGGTTTCGTCCGCCGAGACGGTGTCCGCCTCCGGGGACGCCCAACGTCCATGGAGGCCGTCGCGCCCCCGGGCCCTCCGCACCATCCTCTGCGCCATCCCCACCTGATGAAGTTCACGGTCGCCGATCTGCTCGATCACCTTTCGCCGACCGACCCGGTGGCCCTGGCCAAGCTGGAGAAGTCCCTGGGGCTGACCACCAAGGACGGCAAGCAGGAACTGCGCATCGGCCTCGACGCCCTGCTGAGGCTGGGGTTGGTGGAGGAGGGTGCCGAGGGTCTCCGCACCCTGGAGTCCTCCGAACTGATCCCCGCCCGGCTGCGGTGCTCCAGCAAGGGGTTCTGTTTCGCCCTGCGGGAAGACGGCGGCGAGGACATCTACATCCGCGACCACCAGCTCAATCACGCCTGGAACGGTGACCGGGTTCTGGTGAAGATCACCCGGGAAGGGGGTCGTCGCCGCTCCCCCGAGGGGGGCGTGCAGTGCATCCTGGAGCGCAACACCCCCAGCCTGCTGGCCCAGGTGGAACGTCAGGACGGGCAGCTCGTCGCCGTTCCCCTCGATGACCGGCTGCTGACCAGCGTGGCGCTGCCGGAATCGGATGCGACCCATCTGGAGCCGGCCCAGGAGGCGGTGGTCGAAGTGAAGATCGATCGCTTCCCGGTGGCCCAGTTCGGCCCGGTCGGCCATGTGGCTCGCAGCCTGCCCGTGCACGGCGGTGAGTCCGCCGACACCGACCTGCTGCTCACCAAGCACCGCCTGCACGAACGCACCGCCTGCCCCCGGGCCACCCTGAAACAGCCGGCAGCCAAGGGCCGGGCCGATCTGACGGCCCTTCCCACGCTTCTGCTGGAGGTCTGGGAGAGCGGCGAGGCCCCGGTTCTGCCCGCCCTCTCCCTGGAGGAGCGGGAGGGGGGCTGGCGGCTGTGGCTGCACAGCCCCGCCGTGGCGGAACGCATCGGCACGGGCAACAGCCTCGACACCTGGCTGCGGGAGCAGGGGGAAGCCATCTGCCTGGGACGCCGCTGGCTGCCCCTGCTGCCGCAGGCCCTCACCCGGGCCTGCGGCTTCCGCACCGGTGAATCCCAGGAGGCCCTGTCCGTCTGCCTGGATCTGGATGGCGCGGGAACCCTGGAACACTTCCGTTTCAGCCTCAGCCGGATCACCCCCGATGCCAGGGTGGATCGGGTGGCCATGACCGCCCTGGCCGAGCGCAAACCCAAGGCCCGCACGGTTCCCGCCGCCCTCAAGCCGCTCAAGGATCACCTTCCCCTGCTGGAGCAACTGGTCAACCTGAGTGGCCTGCTTCGCCAGCGGCGGCTGGCGGCGGGGTCCATCGATCTCGATCTGCCGATGCCCGCGATCGACAGCCTGGGCGACCTGAGCATCCCCGCTCCGGATGCCGCTCACCAGGGCTGGCTGGTGGAACTCCCCAGCCGACGATCCGGTGGCGATCCTGCGCGAGGCCGTCCTGGTGGCCGAGCGAGCCCTGGGACGCCACCTGCTGGCCCTGGAACTGCCGGCCCTGTTTGCCGTCAATCCGCTCCCCGAGTCCAGCGAGATCAACGATGTCGCCAAGGCCGCCCTGGCCCTGGAGATCCCGATGGAGCTCAGCGCCGACGGCAATGCCAGCGCCGCCGAGCTGGCCGCCGCCTTCGCCGCCACCGACCGCTGCCGGCCCCTCCAGCAGCAGCTGCGGGAGGCCCTGCGGCCTGTTCAGCTCTCCGCGACGGCCGGGCCCGACGCCGTGGCGGGTGAGGAAACCGCCGTCGCCCCATGGTGCTGCCCGGGCCTCCACTACGCGGACCTCTGGAACCAACAGCTGCTGGTGAGCCTGCTGGTCGATGGCAAGGACCGTCCCAGCGTGCGTCACAAGATCAGCGCCGATCTGGCCAGCGACGTCTGCCACGGCAGCACCGACTGGCCCCTGCTGACCCCGAGCCAGCTCGCCCCCTACCAGCAGGCACTGGAGCACGGGCTGCCCCAGCGTCTCAACGGACGCAGTCGCTTCCTGCAGGAGTTTCAGGCTGACGCCCTGGCCATGGCCCAGGCCCGGCACACCGAGCCCCTGGTGGGTCAGACCCTGCCCGGCGTGATCAGCGGCGTGCAGAGCTACGGCTTCTTCGTCGAAGTGCCCCCCTCCCAGGTGGAGGGTCTGGTGCACGTCAGCTCGCTCAAGGACGACTGGTACGAGTACCGCTCACGCCAGAACAGGCTGGTGGGGCGCAAGTTCCGTCGCACCTACATGGTGGGCGACAGGGTGGATGTGGAGATCCAGAAGGTGGATGCCCTGCGCCATCAGATCGACATGGTGGTGCTGCAGCCGGAGGGGTTCGATCAGGCCGTCGAGGATGAGGGCTCCGGCGATGCCCCGCCCGCCGGCAGCGACGACGCTCCGGCCCTGTCGACGGCCGAAGGCTGAGCGAACGGATGCCGCCAGCGTCGCTTCCCGTGGTCCTGGCGGTCTCCGGTGCCTCCGCCCAGCCCCTGGCCGAAAGGGCCCTGCAGTTGCTCCTGGAGGCCGATCTGCCGGTGGAGATGGTCACCAGCCGGGGGGCCATCGGTGTCTGGCAGGCGGAGATGGGCCTGCGGGTCCCTTCCGAGCCCGAGGCCCAAACGCGCTTCTGGCGCCAGCGCACCGGCTGTGAAGGGGGCCGGCTGATCTGCCACCGTTGGAACGACCAGGCCGCCGCGATCGCCAGCGGCAGCCATCCCACCCGCGGCATGGTGATCCTGCCGGCGAGCATGGGCACGGTCGGGCGGATCGCCTCCGGGGTGGCCCTGGATCTGATCGAACGGGCCGCCGATGTTCATCTCAAGGAAGGCCGACCCCTGGTCATCGCCCCGCGGGAACTGCCCTGGAATCTGGTTCATCTGCGCAATCTCACTCGCCTGGCCGAAGCGGGGGCCCGCATCGCTCCGCCGGTCCCCGCCTGGTATCACCAGCCCAGCACGATCGGTGAGATGGTGGACTTTCTGGTGATCCGCGTCTTCGACACCCTCGGGCTTCAGCTGGGTTCCCTGAAACGCTGGGAGGGACCCACGGGGCGGTCCGCACCGGATGAAGACACCACCCCCTGACTCTGCGGAACGTGTTGCAACGCCTGCTGCTGCTGCCCCTGCTCTCGCCACTGCTGGTGACCCTGGTGGTGGCGGCCCTCAACCCCAGTCCCTCCGTCGTGCTGCGCCTGCTCACCTGGCAGACCCCGGCCCTGCCGATCGGCCTTTGGATCGCGGTGGCTGCAGGCGGTGGGGCGGCCCTGAGCGGTGGCGCCACGGCGCTGGCGCTGCACCAGGGCACCAGGGCGCCGGGGCGGCGCCGCACCGCGTACGCCGCAGCGCGGCGTGGGACACCGAGGCCTGGTCGCCTCCCTGGAGCGACCGCTCCGTGGCGGAAGGTCCCCCCGCAGGGTCCACGAACCGCCGGGATCCGGCACCCTCTGCCCCCCCATTCCCCGCGGCGGCCGCCGCCCCATCCGTTCCAGGCCGCGCCCCGGGAGAGCCCTCCCCGACCGTGTCGGTGCCCTATCGGGTGCTGCACCGTCCCACCACGGTGGAAGCGGTCCCGTCCCGTCCGGCTTCGCCGCCGCCGGCAGCCCCTTCCCCCTCAACGGGACCTGCCATGGCCAGCGCGGAGGGGGACTGGGGCGAGAGGGAAAGCGAGGAGTGGTGAGCGCTGTTGGCGCACACCTACCGCCCGCCGGCGCTGATTAAAGTTCCCACACCATCGCGCCCCAGGCACCGCACCGGTGACCGAGACCCCCAGCAACGCTTCCGCGGCCAAGCCCGCCGCCGCCAAGGCGAAGCCCCCCGCGCCGGAGGACAAGCCCTTCCCGGTGTTCGTCCCGGAGCTGTTGCTGCCGGCCCTCGCCAAGGAGATCGAGGCCTACGGCGGGCCTTCGCCCGAACTGGTCTTCGAGGAAGGCCCCATGCCCGTGGTGGCAGCCGACTGCTGGATGGTCCGGGGCGCCCTTCCCGGTGAGCGTCGCTTCTGGCTCTGCTTCACCCAGCCGGACATCAGCTCCGCCAAGACCATTGCCCTGACCGAGGGGGGAGGAGCACCAAGCCTGCTGGAGTCCTTCCTGATCGACGAAAAGAAGATGACCCTGTCCCTGCTGGTATCACGGCTGGTGCAGCGGCTCAACGGCCAGAAATGGCTGGGGCCCAACTGAGGCGGCGGCGGGAGGCCCGGTGTCGCCTTGAAACCCTTCGCTGGCTTCACATCCGGGCCGATGGCGGGTTTCGATGCCTACGATGGCCCACGAGCTCTCTGAACGTCCAGCGCGATGGTGCCTCCCGCCACCCAATCCCCCACCGCCCCCCGGGTGGGCACCCCGGATGCCCCTCTCACCAAGGATCCGGTCAAGGACACCATCCTGACGCCGCGTTTCTACACCACGGATTTCGACGCCATGGCGGCGATGGATCTGCGGCCCAACGAAGCGGAACTTGAGGCCATCTGCGAGGAGTTCCGCAAGGATTACAACCGCCACCACTTCGTCCGGGACAGCCAGTTCGAAGGGGCGGCCGAAAAGCTCGACCCGGACACCCGCCGGGTGTTCGTGGAGTTTCTTGAGCAGAGCTGCACCTCTGAGTTCTCTGGCTTTCTTCTCTACAAAGAGCTGAGTCGCCGCATCAAGGAGCGCAACCCCCTGCTGGCCGAGTGCTTCGCCCACATGGCCCGCGATGAGGCCCGTCATGCCGGCTTCCTCAACAAGTCGATGGCCGACTTCGGGCTCCAGCTCGACCTTGGATTCCTGACAGCCACCAAGGCATACACCTACTTCAAGCCCAAGTTCATCTTCTACGCCACCTATCTCTCCGAAAAGATCGGCTACTGGCGTTACATCGCCATCTATCGCCACCTTGAGAAAAATCCGGAGAGCAAGATCTTCCCGATTTTCAACTTCTTCGAGAGCTGGTGTCAGGACGAGAATCGTCACGGCGATTTCTTTGATGCCCTGATGAAGGCCCAGCCTGACACCGTGCGGGGTTTCACGGCCCGTCTGTGGTGCCGCTTCTTCCTGCTGGCTGTCTTCGCCACCATGTACGTGCGCGACGTGGCCCGCAAGGAGTTCTACGAGGCACTCGGGCTCGATGCCCGCACCTACGACAAATACGTGATTGCCAAGACCAACGAAACCTCCGCCCGGGTGTTCCCGGTGGTGCTCAACGTCGAACATCCCGAGTTCTATGACAGGCTGGAGAAGCTGGTGCAGAACAACGCGGCTCTCGATCGGGCCGATCGTTCCGGGGGGCCGGCACCGGTCCGGGCTCTGCGCAAGCTGCCCCACTGGCTGGGCAACGGCGTCCAGATGGCTCGCCTGTTTTTGATGGCTCCCATTCGCAGCGAGCGCTTCCAGCCCGCCGTGCGCTGAGAGGACCCGCCAGAATCCCTCCAGCTGTTCCTTCCGCCGCTTGGTCGTTTCCTCTCCCGCCGCCACCGGCGCCTTCGCCGTTGGTCAGCCGCCCGATTCCCCCGCTGCCCTGCAGGATCCAGCCTGGCGTTCCGTCCTGGAGTCCCTTCTGGCCGGTGGTCGATCAGCTGGGGCTGATCTGGTGGAGGTGTTCCTGGAGCGTTCCGATCGCCTGGGCCTGCTGGCCGAACAGGACGCCATCACCAACGTCAGTCCCTCCTTCGGGGCCGGAGCGGGCATCCGGGTCTTCCTGGGGGAGCGCGATGGTTTCGTCTCCACCAATGATCTGAGTCCCTCCGGGTTGCGCTCGGCCCTGGAGCAGGCCCTCGGCATGCTCGGGCTGCTGCTGCCGGCTCAGCCCGGGGGATCCTTCGATGGGTTGCCCGGCCTGCGGGATTTCGCCGCCGCCAAGAACGGCTGGCTCCAGGCCTGTCCTTCCCTGGCGGAAGCCACCGGCCGGCTGCTGGAGGGCACCGACCGACTGCAGACCCACGGCAGACATCTTCAGGTGCGCCGCGGCAGCTACGCCCGAGACTGGCAGGAGGTGCTGGTGGCGGCCAGCGACGGCACCTTCGCCCGCGACGTGCGACTGCACCAGTCGGTGGGGCTCAACGTGCTGGCGGCCGATGGTGACCACCGGGCCAGCCTCGGCCGTCGCTACGGCACCTCCGACAGCCCCGACGACCTGCGCCGCTGGGATGTGGAGGCAGCCGCGGCTGATGTCTGCGGCAGCGCGGCCACCATGCTCTACGCCGACTACGTCGAGGCGGGTCAGTTACCGGTGGTGCTGGCCAACCGCTTCGGCGGCGTGATCTTCCACGAGGCCTGCGGTCACCTGCTGGAAACCACCCAGGTGGAGCGGGGCACCACCCCCTTCGCGGAGATGGTGGGTGAGCCCATCGCCCATGAGGCTCTCACCGCCATCGATGAGGGACTCAGCGAGGCGGCCTTCGGCTCCCTGTCGATGGACGACGAGGGCATGGAGCCCCAGCGCACGGTGCTGATTGAGAACGGTGTGCTGCAGCGCTTCCTGAGCGACAGGGCCGGGGAGCGACGCACCGGCCATGCCCGCACCGGCAGCGGCCGGCGCCAGAGCCACGCCTTCGCCGCCGCCAGCCGCATGCGCAACACCTACATCGCCGCAGGACCCCACACCCCGGACCAGCTGATCGCCTCCGTCGACAGGGGCCTGTACTGCAAGTCGATGGGCGGCGGCAGCGTCGGCCCCACGGGCCAGTTCAACTTCGCCGTGGAGGAGGGCTACCTGATCGAGAACGGGTCCCTGTCCCGGCCGGTCAAAGGAGCCACCCTGATCGGCGATGCCAAGGAGGTGATGCCGCGGATCTCGATGTGCGCCAACGATCTCGAGCTGGCTGCCGGCTTCTGCGGTTCCGTCAGTGGCAGCATCTTCGTCACCGTGGGCCAGCCCCACATCAAGGTGGACAGCATCACCGTGGGAGGACGCTGAGCATGGATCGCATCACCCGCCCCGACACTCCCCCCGCCTCCGGCCTTGATGCGGAGATCCTGCATCAGCGGCTGACGTCCTTGGCCGCTGCCGAGAGCATCAGACGCTGGGATCTGGGCGCCTCCTGCAGCACCGACACCTCCGTCCAGGTGGATCGGGGCGAGGCCAAGCAGATGAAAGGAGCCCAGCGCAGCGCCATCACCCTGCGGGTCTGGAACGACGACGGTCTGGTGGGCATCACCAGCACCTCCGACCTCTCCGATACCGGCCTGGCTCTGGCTCTGGCCGGCGCCCGGGATGCCAGTGCCTATGGCAACGTCGATGAGATTCCCGACTTCTCCCCCCTGGCCACCGCTCCCCTGCCTGAGCTGGAGCAACCCATCAGCACGCCGGTGGGCATCCTCACCCTGCTCGACACCCTCAAGGACGCTGAGCGGGATCTGCTCGGACGCCATCCCGCCATCGGCACGGTGCCCTACAACGGCCTGGCCCAGCGCAGCAGCGACCGCCTGTACATCAACAGCGACGGCGCCTGCCGTCAGCAGCGGCTGACCACCGCCTCCCTCTACCTCTACGCACGGGCCGAGGAAGCGGGCCGCAAGCCCCGCAGCAGCGGGGCGGTGCGCCTGGCCTACGGGGCCGCCGACCTGGACGTGGCCGGGTGTGTGCAGGAGGCATCCGAGCGGACCATCGCCCACCTCGACTACGCCCCCATCGCCACAGGTCGCTACACCTGCGTGTTCAGCCCCGAGGCCTTCCTCGATCTGATCGGCGCCTTCAGCAGCCTCTTCAATGCCCGCGCCGTGCTTGATGGGGTGAGCCTCAGCCGGCGCGAGTCCCTGGGGGAACAGCTGGCCGTTCCCTTCCTCTCCCTCCATGACAACGGGCTGCATCCGGCCAACGTCGGCGCCGCCACCTTCGACGGAGAAGGCACCCCCACCCGCCGGATCCCCCTGCTGGAGGGTGGAGTGCTGCGCCACTTCCTCCATTCAGAAGCCACGGCCCGGGCCTTCGGCGTGGCCCCCACCGGCCATGCGGGCATGGGCGCCAAGGTCTCGGTGGGTCCCGACTGGTTCGAGATCGGCCCCACCCCCGGCAGCGATGGCGGCGCGGCCGGACTGGATCGCTTCGGCGCCGGCCCCCGTGGCGAGGACCACGGCCTGGTGGTGATCGATTCTCTTTCGGCCCTCCACGCCGGCGTCAAGGCCAGCCAGGGTTCCTTCTCCCTGCCCTTCGACGGCTGGCTGGTGCAGGACGGCACGCCCCGCTCGATCGAGGCGGCCACCGTTGCCGGCGACATCCGCACCCTGCTCAAGGGCATCATCGGCTTCGAAGGGCCCGCCAAGGTCACTCCCGACGGGCTCTGTCCCCATGTGTGGGTGGAGGGCCTCTCGATCACGGGCGACGCTTGAGGATCCTCTTCTGGGGCACCCCGGCCTACGCCGTGGCCAGTCTCGACGCCCTGGTGGAGGCCGGCCATCAACTGGTGGGGGTGGTCAGCCAGCCGGATCGGCGCCGGGGCCGGGGCAAGGCCCTGGTGCGCTCGGCGGTGAAGCAGCGGGCCCTGGAGCTCGGTCTGCCGGTGTTCACACCCGAGCGGATCCGCCGCGAGGCGACCTGCCAGGAGGAACTGGCAGCGCTGGGGGCGGAACTCTCGGCGGTGGTGGCCTTCGGCCAGATCCTGCCCCCGGCGGTGCTGGCCCAACCGCCCCTGGGCTGCTGGAACGGCCATGGCTCCCTGCTGCCCCGCTGGCGGGGGGCGGCACCCATCCAGTGGGCGCTGCTGGAGGGTGACGTCGAAACCGGCGTGGGCATCATGGCGATGGAGGAGGGCCTCGACACCGGTCCGGTCCTGCTGGAGCGTCAGATCCCCATCCCCCTGCTGCAGAACGCCAGCCAACTGGCCGAACGGCTGGCGCGGCTCACCGGCGCCCTACTGGTGGAAGCTCTGCCCAGGATCGCGGCGGCAGGTCCGGGCCCTGAGCGAGAACGGCTCGCACGCCTGGGGGTGCGTCCCCAGGAGGGGACCGCAGCCACCTACGCCCGTCAGCTCACCAAGGAGGACAGCCTGGTGCGCTGGGAGGCCACCGCCCTGGCGATCCACCGCCGGGTGATGGGCCTCCATCCGACGGCATCCTCTCCCTGGCGGGGGGAGCGCCTGAAGCTGCTGGCCACCGAACCCCTGGTGCCCCGCCTGGCCGGAGAGCTCACGCCGGCAGGGGCAGCCCTGGCTGGCCGCTGGGGAGGAGGGCCGATGGGGGAGGTGCCCAGGGAAACCCCGGGCACCGTGCTCGAGGTGGTGGAAGGGGAAGGCCTCGTGGTCGCCACGGGCGGGTGCCCGGTACTGGTGCGACAGGCCCAGTTGCCGGGACGGCGTGCGAGCGAAGGCCAGGCCCTGATCCAGCAGCTGGGCCTGGCCCGGGGCGACAGCATCAGCGCCCATACCTCTTGAAGGCTGGTTACGGCAATCGGAATTAACGTTTTGTGTTGTCACTCCCGTCTCAGACCTGGACGCTCCGTCCTGGGATTAGACCAAACACAGTGAATGGGGCGGGTGTCATGGGCAACGATCTTTCCTTCGTCAACAGCACGGCGTCCGGATGTCAGATCTTCCGCAACACCACAGGCTGCTATGTGGTGAGCCATGCCCTGAGCCCGGGCCAGAAGGCCATGACCCCCACCCTGGCCGGTGCCTATGCGGCCTGCCAGGGATGGGAGCAGCACAGCCCTTCCGGTGGCCAAGAGCAGAGCGGATGAACCCTGCCGGCTCGCCCGACTTCAGCCTGCGGCGCTGCTGCCGGAGGTGAGGCCCTCAGGGTGGCGCCGGTGCAGTTCGTGCAGGCCCTCCAGCTGGTTGTGGACCGCCACCAGCTGGTCGCGGATGTGGCGGCTGTTCTCGATACGCTCCAGCGCCAGAAGCATGCCCTCGATCTGGGCCTTGCAGTCGATCAGCACGCGGCACTGGGTGGATCCGGGTTCGTAGGGCATGACGGAAGGAGGTAGATCCTCAGTTCACCGTAGGGCGGCTGCGGAGGTTGTCACAACGATTGCGATTCTTCCCCGCTGTTCCCCCACCCGGGCGGATCTGGATCAGCGGGAGCCCCCCCGACGCCGGCCTCGGTCGTGACCCTGACCGTGGCGCGGGCCCTGATTGCGCCGGCCCCGGCCACCGCTGAGATCCAGCGGTGGGGCGGAGAGAACGGTGGGCTCGAAGCCTGGCACCTCCTTCTTTGGCAGGGGGGAGCCGATCACCCGCTCGATCGCCCGCAGCAGTTCATGTTCCTCGGCCGCCACCAGGGAGATGGCGTGGCCGTTCTGTCCCGCCCGGCCGGTGCGGCCGATGCGGTGCACGTAGTCCTCGGCCACGTTGGGCAGATCCAGATTGACCACATGGGGCAGCTGGTGGATGTCGATGCCGCGGGCAGCGATGTCGGTGGCCACCAGCACCCTCACCTGGCCACTCTTGAACTCCGCCAACGCCCTGGTGCGGGCCCCCTGGCTCTTGTTGCCATGGATCGCGGCCGCCCCCAGCCCCTCCCTGTGGAGCCGTTCCGCCAGGCGGTTGGCGCCGTGCTTGGTGCGGGAGAACACCAGCACCTGACGCCAGTCGTTGCTGCGGATCAGATGGCTGAGCAGGTCCCCCTTGCGGTCCATATCGCAGGGGTGAATCACCTGATCCACCAGGGGGGCGGCCTTGTTCTCCGGAGTGGCCTGCAGCTGCACCGGCTGGTGCAGCAGGCCGGTGGCCAGGTGGCGGATCTGAGTGGAGAAGGTGGCGGAGAACAGCAGGTTCTGGCGCTTCGCCGGCAGCAGGGACAGGATCCGGCGGATGTCGCGGATGAAGCCCATGTCGAGCATCCGGTCGGCCTCGTCAAGCACGAGGATCTCGACCCGGTCGAGCCGAAGGGCATGCTGCTGGTGGAGATCCATCAGCCTCCCGGGGGTGGCCACCAGCACATCGGCGCCGCGGCGCAGGCGTTGCATCTGAGGGTTGACACTCACGCCGCCGAAGACCACGTCGGAGCGCAGATCGAGATAGCGGCCGTAGGCGGTGACGCTCTCGGCCACCTGGGCCGCCAGCTCCCGGGTGGGGGTGAGCACCAGGGCCCGCACCACACCGGATCGGGCGTGGGGACCATGGCGCAGCCGCTCCAGCATCGGCAGGGTGAAACCCGCCGTCTTGCCGGTGCCCGTCTGGGCGGCCGCCATCACGTCATGGCCCTCCAGAACGGCAGGAATGCACTGCCCCTGGATCGGGGAAGGGCTGCTGTAGCCCTTGGCAGCCACGGCCTTGAGGATCGGCTCCGACAGGCCCAGAACGGCGAAATCCGTGGCCAGTCCGGCCACCGGGGGGTTGAGGCCCGTGGCGGTGCGACTCGGGGTGAGGGGCCTGTCGGCGGGGGCGGCGCTGCCGTTGCCGCCGGCTCGGCGCCGGGTCGGGGTGGCCTGGGGCCTGGAGGAAGGAGCGGTGATCGGGTGCGGACACGTAGAGATGGCCAGCCTAGGACCGGCCGGCGGGCGCTCCGCCTCAGCGGGGGGCGCGATGGCTGCAGCGTTCGCAGGGGCCTTCCGGCAGCACGGCACAGCGCAGCAGAGGGCTGCGCGCATTGAAGCGGCAGTGGGGGTCGCCGATCACCCAGCGCCCCTCCCACCAGAGGGAGTCGGCCGGTTGCCGCTGGGGCTTCACCTGCAGGGCCACGGTCACCAGTTCGTAGCGACCCCGCCGCAGCTGATAGCGATGGCGCCGCTGCAGCACCAGGTAGCTGCGGTCCCCCAGGACCAGCCACCGGCCGGGATGGGGCACGTCGCCGGGTTCGTCGATGCTGATCGAGGTGATCAGCCGGTCGGAGTCGATCTGGCGCAGCTCGATCCGCATCGCCCTGACGGCCTCAGGCCTCACCGGCGCCGCCCTGATCGCTCAGGGGGGCGGGATCGCTGCGCAGGGAGAACCCCCAGGCAAAAAGCGCGGCCACCACGGCCAGCAGCGCCCATTCGGGCAGATCCAGGGCCGGCAGTACGAGGCGCAGCAGCAGCCGCAGGCCCACCAGGCCCACGGCCAGATAGCCGGCGGTTTCCAGATGGGGGAAGATCTCCAGCCAGCGCAGGAACAGTTCGGCCGTGAGGCGCAGGGCGATGATCCCGATCACACCCCCGGCCATCACCAGGGGCAACCGATCGGTGACCGCCACCGCCGCGGAGACGCTGTCGAGGGAAAAGGCCAGATCGGTGAGGGCCAGGGTGGCCACGATCGAGCTCAGGGAGGCGCCGTGGTGGTGATGGTCGTGGTGCCCAACCGCAAGGGCCTGACCATCGGCTCCGGCCCCCGGTCCCGTCACGCCTGAGGCTTCCTCCTCCTGGTCTTCGTCCTGGCCGAGGAGATGGCGGCCGCAGAGCCAGAGCAGATAGGCCGAGGCCAGCAGCTGCAGGGGCCAGAAATTGAGCACCCAGCTGGCCAGGGCAATCAGGCAGAGCCGGAAGACCAGGGCCAGCACCAGGCCGAGATTCAGGGCCTGGCGCTGGCGTGCAGGGTCGTGGAGGCGGCGGGAAATGGCCGCCAGGGCGATGGCGTTGTCCGCAGAGAGAACCGCCTCGAGGCCCACCAGCAAGGGCAACAGCAGCACCACCTCCCCCCACTGGTCCGCCTGCTGCAGCAGGGGCGTGAGGCTCTCCACCGTTTCCACTTCCATCCCGGGCGTTCATTCGGCACGGATGCCGCCAAAAGGCCACTCTAGGAAGGCCACCTGCCCTGCCCGCTTCTCTCCCATGCAAGTTCAGGTGCAACTGCTGCAGGGCGATGGCGGCCGCCGGGTGGTCCTGGTCTCGGCCCAGGAAGGGGATCGCTTCCTGGGCAGCGCCCTGGGGGAAGCGGCCACAGCCGAGGAGGCGGAGGACCGGGCCCGGGCCCGCCTCCTGGCCAGCCTCGAGCCGGCAACGACGGCCCGACCCCCGGCTCCCGCCCCGCCTCCGAACCGCCCCCCGGCTCCCGCCCCAGCCCCTGGCCCCGAGGCAACGCCGCCATCAGCGCCCACCGCCGCACCTCCGCCCCAGATCGTGAAGGGCGAACCGATGGCCGAGCGGCTGGAGGACGCTCCGGATGACTGGAGTGACGAACTGATCCGGCTGGATCTGCAGGTGCGGCGACTCGGCTGGGACCGCGAGCGGGAGGCCACCTACCTGCAGCGCTGCTTCGGCCACCCCAGCCGGGACCGGATCACCGTCTACGCCGACCTGATGGCCTACCTGCAGGTGGTGGAGGCCCTGGAACCCGGGTGCGATCCCGCCACGGCGCCGGTGCCCCTGCGCCGCAGCGATCTCCTCCAGCAGTGCGACCAGCTGCTTCGGCAGCTCGGCTGGGACGGCAGCCGGGGGCGCCGCTTCCTCGAGCAGCATCTGGGTGTCAGCAGTCGGCGGCAACTGAAGGATTCCGACCTGCTGCGCTTCAACATGCTCCTGGAGGAGCAAACCCTCCAGGGCACTGCCGGCGCCGACCCTGAGGGGAGAACGTGATGGGGTCAGTGGAGCATCGCCTGATGGGGTCCCGTTCCTTCCCGTCCTGTTGCGGGGCCATGTCCCACCGGTGGCCCAGCGCAGCACCAGCAGGTCCGTCGCCTGAGCCGAAGTGGCATGAATTCTCACTTGCCTGCTTGTTTAGAAGCTGGAGCGAAAAGGCCCAAGAACAAAACTAAATCCAAATTAGTGTTCACTTAAAGCCGCCGTGGGCAGGCACATGAAGCAGGGGAGAATCGCTGATCAGAAACTCTCAGTCAGCCTCCTGCAAGTCCGGTGCTGCCTGGGATATGGGCATTTCTGAACGGCGCTGTTCGGATCTCCCATCGAAGCCAGGCAACCGTCGATGAACTCGTTAAAGTTCTTTCTGAATCAACTGACCACACTTCCTTTTGAACGCAGGGTTTCTCCCATATCAGGATCAGGCCTCAGGCCCGACGCTAGCGATCCCGGCCCCAGGGGACCGAAAGTCGGGATTCGGCCGATTCGGCTTGCTGAAACCTGCTGCTTTCGCCTCCACTCTTGTGGGAGCTCTTCTGGCATCGGTGGCCATGCCCCCCTCGGTCCAGGCGGCTGGAGAGCCGCTCACCGGCCTGGATCTGGGTTGCGCTGCTGGCTACGGCATGGTCAACGTGCGTCCGTCAAGTGGCAACAACCCGACCACCAACCTCATTGGCCTGACGATCAACAGTGGCAGCGCTCAATCCGTCACGGCAAACTGTTCACCCTCCTCTCCGGGTCCCACCCCCGCAGTGCCTGGCAACAACAATGCCCTGCTGGGAGGCAATGCGCGCTTCTACAGAAGCACCGGGAATGACACGGTTCCGGGCAGTCCCCAGAATCCCGATTTTTACATCAACAGCGGCACCAACACTTCGGGCGGACTGGACAACACCATCCAGGTTGATGACGCCTGGGCCAATCAGGCGAGCACCGATGCCCTCGCTGTCAGCAACTACATCAGCAGTTTCACGGCCAACGGCGGCTGCTCAGGCGTCACGCTGACGTCCTGCGATGCCACCAGCACGACGTTCGCGAATAATTCCATCCAGAACCTCCTTGGCATTGGTGGACTCAACTTCTACACCATCACCAATTTCGGGCGTAACGTCACGCTGAATTTCACCGGCAATCCCAACGATTTCTTTGTCTTTGACGTTCCAGATTCTTCGATCGTCACCAATAAGGTCTGGAACATCACGGGTCTGGACCCATCTCAGATCATCTTCAACATCACCGGCAGGCGCAATCGTGTGACGCTCAACAGCGGAGCGATCGCCCTGGGCACCTTGCTGGTGAACAGCAACGACAGGGCTGCTTGTGCCGGCAATGGCAACAGGTGCAACGGCGGTACGGTCAACATGGCCAACGACACGGCGCTCTATGGCTCGCTGATCGTCATCAATAACAACGACACTTCCCCCATCGCTTTTGGAACAGGCACGACCAATGGCCCGGTGATCAATGGCAAGCCCTTCAACCCCTCACGGCTGAGGCGGGTTCCCGTTCCCGGCCCCCTTCCCGTGCTCGGAGGCATCGCCGCCTTCTCCTGGAGCCGCAGGCTCCGGCGTCGCCTGAAAGCCACTTCGCGATCAGCCCCCGCCTGACCTCGAATCATCGCAGCGGTGACCTTCAGAATGGCCTGATCGGCACCATCTCAGGGGTAAAGGGATAGTCCGCCAGGATTCAGGTCTTTCCTTCTTTCTCCTCCACCGCTTCGTCCCCGTCGACACTGAGCTGGTGGAAATAATCCATATCGTCGCGGAGGCCGCGGAGGGGCTGCACCCTGGGAGCGGCAGCCTCCTCGCTCGCTGGAGGATCTTCCCGAATCGCCCGGGCCCGGGCCTCCAGAGCCTGCTGCTCCTTCAGCAGCAACTGCTGCTCCCTGGTCTCCAGCCGTTCCCGGCGGCGCTCCGCCCTCCGGGCCCAGAGCCCGTCCCAGCCCATCTGCCCTTCCCGCAGGAGGGAGAGATCGCAATCCCTGCGCTGACTGCCGGCGGCGAAGGCCAGGCCATAGACCACGGTGAGGATGAAGATCCGGACGGTGCGCTGGATGATGGCCCAGAGATTGGGATTCCAGGGGGAGCTGATGATCGCCGTCGAGTTCTTGACCGACTCCTGAAGCCGCTCGGAAAGCAGGTTCTTGAGCATGGGCAGGGTCTGCCCTTCCGTCTCTGTGAGCTTGAGTCCCGGTCCCTGCAGGGTGGCGATTCTCTCCTGCAGGTCTTCCACGGATGTGGCCCCTTCGATGGCCCGGCGGAAGTCCTCTGCCCGTTCGGTGGCCACCTTGAGGGCGCTGCTCTGGCTGCGGGCCACCAGCTCGAAGCCCTGGTAGGCGGAGGCGATCTGGAGGGGGATCAACAGCACGAAAACCACCACGGCCGCGATCGCCCAGCGGGCCACGGCATCACGGCGGGCCTGAACGCGGACGTCGTCCGGTTCCAGATAGGCGACCAGATGGACCAGTCCCAGAGCCAGCAGGGCGAGAGGAGAACTGTCGAGCAGGGCGCTGATCAGGGTGACCAGCCAGGCCGGCTGCAGGATGGCCAGGGGAAGGATCGTGTTCAGCACCGTCACCCCATAGGTGACGAACAGCGCCAGGGCGATCAGGGAGAGGAAATCGGCGGTGTTGACCCGCCGGAGGCCGGGTTCCGGCTCATGCAGGTTCATGGGGGGAGCAGGGGGCTGGAAAGGGCGACCGTCTCGGCCCAGTCTGTTGCCGCTTGCTCAAAGGCGCCTCGCCAGGGAAGCACTCACGGCTCCGGCACAGATCTGGAGCAGGGGGACGGCCAGCAGGCAGGGCCAGGGCCCGAAATCCCCGCTGGATCAGGAGGAGAAAGGCAGGGAAGTCCTGTTCAGGACTGGGGTTTCATCTGACGACAACAGGCACCACACCGGGTGAAGCCGCCCCAGCCACTGTGTCAGCCTGGGTTCTCAGTTCCTCCCGGGAGTCACGGCGGTGACCATCAGAATCGGCATCAACGGGTTCGGCCGCATCGGTCGGCTGGTGTTCCGCATCGCCTGCGGGCGCGAGGACATCGAGGTGGTGGGCATCAATGACCTCATCGATGTCGACTACATCGCCTACATGCTCCGCTACGACTCCACCCATGGTCGCTTCGGCGGTGAGGTGTCGGTGCGGGACGGCGCCCTGGTGGTGAACGGCCGCAGCATCCGCATCAGCGCCGAACGTGACCCGGCCAACCTGCGCTGGGGGGATGTGGGCGCCGACGTGGTTCTGGAATCCACAGGCCTGTTTCTCACCGACGAGCGAGCCCGCGCCCACATCACCGCCGGTGCCGGCAAGGTGGTGCTGTCGGCCCCTTCCAAGGACGACACGCCCATGTTCGTGATGGGCGTGAACCACACCACCTACGCCGGCCAGGACATCGTCTCCAACGCCTCCTGCACCACCAACTGCCTGGCACCGATGGCCAAGGTGCTGCACGACAGCTTCGGCATCCGCGACGGACTGATGACCACCGTTCACGCCACCACGGCCACCCAGAAGACCGTGGATGGCCCCTCGATCAAGGACTGGCGCGGGGGACGCGGGGCCGGCCAGAACATCATTCCCTCTTCCACCGGCGCCGCCCGCGCCGTGGGCAAGGTGATTCCGGCCCTCAGCGGCAAGCTCACCGGCATGGCCTTCCGCGTCCCCACCCCCAACGTCTCGGTGGTGGACCTGACGGTGAACCTGGAGCGGGGCGCGAGCTACGACGCCATCAAGGCCGCCATGAGGGCCGCTGCCGCCGGCCCCATGGCCGGCATCCTCGGCTACACGGAGGATGCGGTGGTGTCGACGGATTTCCTGGGCGAAACCTGCACCTCGGTCTTCGATGCCTCCGCCGGCATCGCCCTCACCGACACCTTCGTGAAGGTGGTCTCCTGGTACGACAACGAATGGGGTTACTCCAGCAAGTGCCTCGATCTGATCCGCCATATCTCCGCCTGAAGCCCTTCGACCTACCCCCTGGACAGCACGCTGCTCAACCCTGGCTGCGCACCCGGCAATGGGCCCGGACCAGTGAGGCGCCGATCTCCAGCCGCCACTGGTTGGCATAGGCCTCGCGCTCCAGGGCCTTCTCCGCAGTGGAAACACCGGCATAGATGGGATCGTCGAGGTGCACCTGTAACTCGGGGGACACCTCCTGGCTCAGGCCCAGCTGCCGGGGAACGGCGCGCAGACCGCCGGCCGCACAGCTCTGGGCCACATGGATCGCCTCATGGTTCAGGACCTGGGCGAAGTCCACCGTGCCCTTCTCCACCACCGCCGGCTTGATCCGCAGGGTGCGGGCCCGGTGGTCCCATTCCCCTGCCGCCCCGGTTTTCCTCGGCTCCACCAGCTGCACCTGGACACCGGCCCTGTCCAGGGTGCCCAGCAGGTCCCCGATGACCCGGCGCTCCCTGGAATGATCGGGGGGATTCCGAATCAGGGCCTGCAGCTGCGGCACCGTCAGTTCGGGTTCTCCGGCCCGGCGTCGGTAGAGGAACCGCAGGCCACCCCCCGGCAGGGGCTCGGCGGTGGGAATCCACTGGCGGTCGGCCTCCTGGAGGCTCTCCATCAGCCCGCTCTCCAGCAGGGCGATCGGCCGCAGGCTCGGATCGGGGGCCGGCTCGAAGTGATCCAGGATCCGGCTGGTGACCAGGGGGCCCTGGCGGGGCAGGGATCCCACCTGATCCAGCAGTCCGGGAAAGGCGGCCAGGCCCAGCGCCAGGGAGGTGACGCCGGCGGCCAGGCCCCAGGGGGGCCGATGGCGGCGTTCCGTATCCAGGAGACTTCCGCAACGACCGCAGCGGGGCAGACCCGTGAAGGGATGCTGCATCCGCAGGGGCAGACCTCGGCAGGTGGGGCAGCGGAAGCGGGCCATCGACGCAGAAACCTTGCACCAGCATGAAGGATGTGGTGATCCAATGGCGATCCGCATCTCCCCGCGGCGGTTGCGAAGATCGCTACCCGTTGATCGAAGCGTTGCGATGCCCCTCCATGCCCTGGTCCGCCAGCTGCAGGCCGCGCCCCTCACCGCCGAGGTGCGGGCGCGCTGCGAGCGGCCCGAGCGCCTGAGGCTCAGCGGGGCGGGCCGGGCCGCGCGTGCCCTGGTGGCCAGCGCCCTGGCCGGCAGCGGCGAGGCCCCCCTGCTGGTGATCGTGCCCACCCTGGAGGAGGCGGGCCGCTGGGCCTCCCTGCTGGAGCTCATGGGCTGGCCGCTCTGCCAGCTCTATCCCACCAGCGAGGGCTCTCCCTATGAGCCCTTCGACCCCACCACCGAGATCACCTGGGGCCAGCTGCAGGTGCTCGCCGAGCTGGTGGAGGGCGGAGAAGACGAAGGGGGTGGCCCCCGGTTCGCCGTGGTGGCCACCGAGCGGGCTCTCCAGCCGCACCTGCCACCCCCGGCCGTGCTGGCCGATCGCTGCCTCACCCTGCGCAAGGGGGATCGGCTGGATCTGGAGGACCTGGCCCTCACCCTGACCGGCCTGGGCTACGAAAGGGTGCCGACGATCGAGCAGGAAGGCACCTGGAGCCGCCGGGGGGACATCGTCGACGTCTTCCCGGTGAGTGCCGAACTGCCGGTGCGGCTGGAGCTCTTCGGGGAGGACCTGGAGAAACTGCGGGAGTTCGATCCCGCCAGCCAGCGTTCCCTCGACGTGGTGGCGAAGGTGCGCCTCACCCCCACCAGTCACGCCCCCCTGATTGCCGAGGCCCTGCGGCAGCGGATGCCCGAGGGACTGGAGCGGCTGCTGGCCCCCGCCGCCCTCGACCTTCTTCTGGAGGGCGGCACCCCCGAGGGCATGCGGCGGCTGATGGGCCTGGCCTGGGAGAGGCCGGCCTCCCTGCTCGACTACCTCCCGGCCGACACCCTGGTGGCGATCGACGGCCGGCGCCAGTGCCTTGCCCACGGTGAGCAGTGGTTCGACCACGCCACCGAGCACCACGGCGAGGTGGTGGCCGCCCTCGGAGACGGCGACGAGGCCCCCCTGCCCCTGCCCGGGCGGCTGCACCGGCCCATCGCCGCCGCCCTGGCGGAGGCCGAGGCCTTCACCGGCTTCGATCTGTCGGAGTTGCACGAGAGTGACCACCATCCCAACGGCCTGGATCTGGCCAGCCGGCCGGTGCCGGCCCACCCCAACCAGTTCGGCCGGCTTGCGGAGCAGATCAAGGGGCATCAGCGAGAGAAGGGGAAGATCTGGATCGTCTCCGCCCAGCCCTCACGGGCCGTGGCCCTGCTGGAGGAGCACGACTGCCCCACCCGCTTCGTGCCGAACGCCAGGGATTTCCCCGCCATCGAGCGGCTTGTGGAGCAGAACACGCCGGTGGCGCTCAAACTCCGTGGCACGGCCGAGCTGGAGGGACTGCAGCTGCCGGCCTGGAAGCTGGTCCTGTTCACCGACCGGGAGATCTTCGGTCAGCACAGCCTGGCCGCCAGCGGTTACGTGCGCCGGCGGCGCAAGGCGGCCAGCCGCACGGTGGATCCGGGCAAGATGCTTCCAGGCGACTTCGTGGTGCACCGCAACCACGGCATCGGCCGGTTCCTGAAGCTGGAAAAGCTGGCCATCGGCGGCGAGGCCCGCGACTACCTGGTGGTTCAGTACGCCGACGGGCTGCTGCGGGTGGCCGCCGACCAGCTGGGCAGCCTGGGCCGTTACCGGGCCAGCAGCGACAGCCCGCCGGAGCTCAACCGCATGGGCGGCACAGCCTGGACCAAGGCCAAGGAGCGGGCCCGTAAGGCTGTGGCCAAGGTGGCGATGGATCTGGTGAAGCTCTACGCCGAGCGCCACCAGGCTCCTGGCTTCGCCTTCCCCCCCGACGGCCCCTGGCAGAGCGAACTGGAGGATTCCTTCCCCTACGACCCCACGCCCGACCAGCTCAGGGCGATCGTGGAGGTGAAACGTGACATGGAGCGGTCCCAGCCGATGGACCGGCTGGTCTGCGGGGATGTGGGTTTCGGCAAGACCGAGGTGGCCATCCGGGCCATCTTCAAGGCCGTCACCGCCGGCAAGCAGTGCGCCCTGCTGGCCCCCACCACCGTGCTGGCCCAGCAGCACTGGCGCACCCTGAGCGAGCGGTTCGCTCCCTATCCCCTCAAGGTGGCCCTGCTGAACCGTTTCCGCACCGGCGGCGAGCGCAGGACGATCCTCGAGGGACTGGCCAGCGGTGCCACGGACGTGGTGGTGGGCACCCACCAGCTGCTGGGCAAGGGCACCTCCTTCCGCCAGCTGGGGCTGCTGGTGGTGGACGAGGAGCAACGCTTCGGGGTTAACCAGAAGGAGAAGATCAAGGCGCTCCGCAAGGACGTGGACGTGCTGACCCTCTCGGCCACGCCGATTCCCCGCACCCTTTACATGAGTCTCTCCGGGGTACGGGAGATGAGCCTGATCACCACACCGCCCCCCCTGCGGCGGCCCATCAAGACCCACCTGGCCAACCTCGATGAGGAAGCCGTGCGCAGCGCCATCCGCCAGGAGCTCGACCGGGGAGGGCAGGTCTTCTACGTGGTGCCCCGGGTGGAGGGCATCGAGGACGTGGCGAGCCAGCTGCGGACGATGCTGCCGGGGCTGCGGCTATTGGTGGCCCACGGCCAGATGCCGGAGGGGGAGCTGGAGAGCGCCATGGTGGCCTTCAACGCAGGCGAAGCGGACGTGATGCTCTGCACCACCATCATCGAGTCGGGCCTGGACATCCCGCGGGTGAACACGATTCTGGTGGAGGATGCCCAGCGCTTTGGCCTGGCCCAGCTCTATCAGCTTCGGGGCCGGGTGGGCCGCAGCGGCATCCAGGCCCACGCCTGGCTGTTCTATGCGGGCGATGCATCTCTCAGCGATGCGGCCCGGCAGCGGCTGCGGGCGATCCAGGAATTCGCCCAGCTGGGCTCCGGCTACCAGCTGGCCATGCGCGACATGGAGATCCGCGGCGTGGGCAACCTGCTGGGGGTGCAGCAGAGCGGCCAGATGGAGGCCATCGGATTCGATCTCTACATGGAGATGCTGCAGGAGTGCCTGGCCGAGATCCAGGGTCAGGACATCCCGGCGGTGGACGAGACCCAGATCGATCTGCCCGTCACGGCCTTCATCCCGGCCGACTGGATCACCGAGGCCGACGAGAAGATGGCCGCCTACCGGGCCGCCGCCGACTGTCACGGCAAGGCGGCCCTGATGGAGCTGGCCGCCGGCTGGACCGACCGCTACGGCCCCATTCCGGCACCGGTGCAGAGCCTGCTGCAGCTGATGGAACTGAAACTGCTGGCCCGTCGCTGCGGCTTCTCCCGCATCAAGCCGGAGAAACCCAACATCGCCCTGGAGACCCCCATGGAGGAACCCGCCTTCCGGCGTCTGCGCCAGGGCCTGCCCCAGCACCTGCACGGCCGGCTGGTCTATCAGAGCGGCGCCGGCAGCACCGCCAAGGTGCTGGCCCGGGGTCTGGGGGCGCTCAACCCCTCCCAGCAGCTTGAGCAGCTGATGGAATGGCTCACCGCCATGGCGGCCCGGCTTCCCGAGGCCGATGGACGCACGGCCGACGACCGGGAGGCTGATCAGCGGGCGCGCAACGCGGCCGTGCTGACGGTCTGATCCGCCTGGCTCCTGCTAGGAGATGGTCTCTGAGATGCACCTCATGGTCATCGATCTCGCCACCTACCGGCCGAAGGGCGACAAGCGCAACACCGCCTTCTTCGAGGAGTTTCTGCCGCGGGTCTACGAACGGCGGGCCCGCTCGGGTCTGGAGCAGGTGGTGGGGCCGATGGCGGCGATCGTGATCCAGGTGGACCATGGCAACGGCCTCCCCTACCTGGCGGAACTCAGCCTCACCACCCCCTACCGCTATCAGGAGTGCTGGCTCAACGCCACCCATCGGATCTATCTGCTCAAGGGCGCCGACGCCTTCCCGCGCCTGATCGTGCTGGAACCCCTCTCCGACGATTTCGAGGATGAGGTCACCCGCTGGAATGCGATGTATCCCCTTTCCATCGACAAGCCCAATGCCCGCTACATCGGCGAGGTCTACCGGGTGTCGTCGTGCCGGGATCTGCGGGCCATCCTGGAACCCCAGAACATCCGCTTCGCCTATCCAGGCGAAACCGTCAATCCCTTCTATGCCTCGCAGCACCTCTGCTTCACCTTCCTCTCCGACTACACCTACAACCGGGTCGGCTATGTGGACCAGCCCCTCGACGGACTGGCAGCCCTGGACCTGGGTGATCAGGTGCTGCTGGATGGAGAGGCCCTCCAGCCCCTGACGGAAGCGGCCCGACGACACCGGGAGCATGGCCTGGAGGGGAAGATCCTCGGCATCGACCATCTGGCCACCCGGGTGCTGGCGGGGGAGCGGGAGGATGCGATTCTGGAATATCTGACGATGATTCCCTACTACTACTGGGGCTCCTACGACATCGTCGAGATGAACTCATCCACGAACGTCACCCGCCATCCCAGCGTGGGCGACGACAAACTTTCGCCGGCCCGGGTGTTCACAGCCAACAACACCCCCTCCTATCTCAATTCCCTGGCCAATCTCCCCATGCCCACCGAGGAGTTCGTGCGCAACTTCGGCCGGCGCATGCATCACATCGCCTACGAAGTGGCCGACAGGGGCGTCAGCGGCAACAACAACGTGGACAGGGTGGTCAACACTTTGCGCCAGCTGGGTGTCTGCTTCCTGGCTGATATGGTCGGGGAGTGTGGCGATGTGCCGAATCTCCGCCAGATTTTCTCCAGAAGCTCTCCCTACTCCCTGCTCATCACCGAGTACGTGGAGCGCTGCATGGGGTACGACGGCTTCTTCACCAGGGAGAACGTGGCCGCCCTCACCGAAGCCGCCGGCCGCGCCGAGCGCTATGAACACGGCCAGGTGTTCGACTGAGCCGGAAGGGCAACAGGGCCCTGCAACCCCAATCATGAGAATTTTCGTTAAGGTGTCGACAACTTTCGTTACGAGACGTCATGGGTGAGCTGATCGAGGTGTCAGGCGCTGCTCAGAATCCCCTGCTGTTCCCGGCCCTGGTCAGCTTCCTCGGCGCCGCACTTTTTGCCCTCCTCCAGGGGGATGCGGGCAACAACGACGATGATGATTCCTCTCCCGGCGGTGGTCTGATGCAGCCTGTGGCCTGAGCTGCCGCTCAGCTCTCCAGCGATGGGCCGGTGCTGGCTTCGTTTCCAGAAGCAGTGCCTGAGATCAAGGCCTGATCAGCTTTCCATGCCGCCGGCATCAGCAAGAGAAAAAGAACCCACCAGCCGGTGACCACCAGGCCAACCCCGGCGCTGAGCCACCAGAGGTGAACGATCCACCAACTCAGAGCAATGATCATCAGCCCGGTGAGCAGAATGCTCCAGGGCTGACACCACCATGGCTTCAGCTGCCAGACCGACGCGGCTGGTGACGATTCCCCGCGAGTCTCGGCTGAGGGCCGTTCAGGGCTTGGCAAGGGCGGATGGCAGGTTGGTGCTGGCTGGGTCGAAGGCCTTCTGAAGGATGGTTCCAGCCTGCAACTGCTTGCGCAGGGTGGATTCAGCCACCCGGTACTGGCTGTCCCGGTTGGTGCCGATGTCTTCCAGCTTGAGACGCTGGGCCTCCTCGTCGGTCATCTTCACCGGGACGTCCGGATTGATGCCGTGCTTGTGGATGTCCCGGTTGCGGGGGGTCAGGTACTTGGCGATGGTCACCGTCATGCCGGAGCCGTCGGACAGCCCCCGCACGGACTGCACCAATCCCTTGCCGAAGGTCTTCTGGCCGACCAGCACCGCCCGGCTGTTGTCCTGCAGCGCGCCGGAGAGAATTTCGCTGGCACTCGCCGAACCTTCGTTGACCAGCACCACCATGGGCTTGCTGGTGAGGGCCTGGCCGGTGGCCCGCTTCACGTCCTGGATCCCGTCCCGGGTCTTGGTGGAGACGATGATGCCCTCGTTGATCCACTGGCGGGCGATCTCCACGCTGGCGGCCAGCAGACCGCCTGGGTTGCTGCGGAGGTCGAGCACGTAGCCCTCCACCCCCTGGTCCTCCAGATCACGCAACGCCGCCCGCATGTCCTTGGTGGCGGTGGCGCTGAACTGCTTGAGGCGGATGTAGCCGATCTTGGTGCCGTCGGGGGCGGTGTTCACCTGATGGTTGACCGCGTGAATCTCGATCAGCTGTCGGGTGAGGGGCGTATCGACGTTCTGGCCCTTGCGGCGCAGCACCAGCGTCACCGTGGTGCCGGCCTTGCCGCGAATCAGCTTGACGGCATCCGAGGTGCTCATTCCCTTGGTGCTCTTGCCGTCGATCGAGACGATCACATCCTTGGGCTGCACCCCGGCCCGGGAGGCGGGCGAGCCCTCGATCGGCGAGACGACAACCAGCTCTTTCGTCTCCTTGTCGACGCTCAGCTGGATGCCCACCCCGGAGAGCTCCCCGGAGGTGTCGATCTGCATCTCCTTGAATTCCCGCGGATCCAGGAACCGGGTGTAGGGATCGTCGAGGGTGCCGAGCATGCCTCGAATGCCCTCATAGGCATCCTTGGGTGTGGAGTAGCTCTTGGCCAGCACGCTGCGGCGCAGCTTGCGCCACTGCTGCGGTGTGTACTTGCCTGTGGTGTCCAGATAGTCCCGGAAGACGATCTGCCAGGCCTGATCCATCACCTCCTTGGGGCTGTCGCTGATCGACACGTTGCCGGCGGGGGACAACGCCATTTCGCGAGCCATGACCGCCGTGGCGGCGCAGGCACCAATACCAACAAGCACCACCAACGTGGCGCGACCTCTACCCATGAAGAGGACTCTCAAGGAGTCTGAAACGTACTTCCAAGGTAGCGCCGATGGAAAGGGTCGGTCAGCGGCTCAGGGATCGACCCAGCGACCGTCCTCCTTGATCAGGGCGATCAGCGCCTCGACACCTTCGGCCTCCGGTACCCGTCGGATCTCCTCCCGTCCCCGGTAAAGCGAAATGGTGCCGGGGGTCTTGCCCACATAGCCGTAGTCGGCATCGGCCATCTCACCGGGGCCGTTGACGATGCAGCCCATCACGGCGATGTCAAGACCGGTCAGATGGGCCGTGGCCTGACGCACGGTGTGAAGCACCTCCTCCAGGTTGAACAGGGTGCGGCCGCAGCTGGGACAGGCCACGTACTCCACCATGGTCTTGCGCAGCCCGAGGGCCTGGAGAATCGAGTAGCAGACGGGAATCTCCTTCTCGGGTGCCTCGGTGAGGGACACCCGGATCGTGTCCCCGAGGCCCTCTGCCAGCAGGGTGGCGATACCCGCAGTGCTCTTGATCCGGCCGTAATCGCCGTCTCCGGCTTCGGTGACGCCCAGATGAAGGGGGTAGGGGAATCCCTCCGCGTCCATGCGATGGGCCATCAGGCGATAGGCCGCCAGCATCACCGGCGCCCGGGAGGCCTTCATGGACACGACGATGTTGTGGAAATCCAGCCGGTCGCAGATGCGGATGAACTCCAGCGCCGACTCCACCATCCCCAGGGGGGTGTCGCCGTAGGTGAACAGCATCCGTTCGGCGAGGGAGCCGTGGTTCACGCCGATGCGCAGGGCCTTGTCCTGCTCCCTCAACAGGCTCACCAGGGGTTCCAGGGTGCTCTGGATGCGCTCGCCGATGGCCGCGACCTCCTCCTCGCTGAAGCCGGTTCGGCTCGGATCGGGTTTGTCGAAGACGTAGAGGCCTGGATTGATACGCACCTTGTCGACGTGCTGGGCCACCTCCAGGGCGATCTTCATGCCGTTGTGGTGCACGTCGGCCACCAGGGGCACCGGGTGGTAGGTGTCGTCCAACCGTTTTCGGATCTCGCTCACCGCCTTGGCGTGAGCCAGGCTCGGCACCGTGAGCCGGACGATCTCGCAGCCCGCTTCATGGAGGCGGCGGATGCCGGCGGTGGCGCCCTCCACATCGAGAGTGTCTTCGTTGATCATCGACTGCACCACCACGGGGTGCTGGCTGCCGATCCACACATCCCCCACCCGGACACTCCGGGTGGGGCGGCGGTGAATCACCGTGTCAAAGCGAGGATCATCCCTCCACTCGGGTTGGTGCCGGGTCCCCACTGACGGGGTGGTTGTGTCGGGATCGGGCGTGATGGGGCTGGCCAGGGTGCCGGTCATCGCGGGGGTCGGCGCATGGCCAAAGCCTGTCACAGCGCCCTGGCAACTGACGAGGAACGGGCTATCACCCCAACCCACGTACACCGCTGCCGATCCTTCAGTTCAGAGACCAGAGCGGCGCCCAGCAGCCACCGGGGGGAACATGGCCAGGTGGTGGAAATGGATCTTGGCGTCAGGCGGAAGTGACCTACATCAGTTATTCCCATGCTAGGTCTTACAGCAGCCACTAAGTCCGACGGCAGTCCGACGGCAGTGCGACGGTGGGCAAGCCCCGTGGGAACCACGTATCACGTTGGCATTCCTGGCATTCCCCTCAGGCTGAGAGTTCAGAAGTCTTGCAAACGGATACTATTATCTAGAAAAGCTTAAAGCCGAATAGTTCATGAAACTTCTGCGTGCTATTCGTTCATGGTTGACGGACAGTGGATCGGCTCCCCTGGAGCGTCCTGTCAGCGCAACCGACCTGCAAACGGATCGAGTTGCGTCATCATTGCCCACCTTCGGCTTCTTTTTGCTCCTGATCATGGCCACGACGATTGCAAGCTTCGGGCTGATTGCCAATAACACGGCGGTCGTGATTGGCGCCATGATCGTAGCTCCACTGATGAATCCGATCCTCAGTCTTTCCTTCGGCTCTGTGACGATGGATGGACTGCTGATCAAACGCTCCCTGGGCACTATCGCGCTCGGGGTCCTGATGGTGGTAGGGACGGCCTTCCTGATCGCCAGCGCTCTTCCCGTCAATATCGTCGGAAGGGAGATCATGGCGCGAACGTCTCCCAATTTGATCGATCTTGCGATCGCGATTGCCGCCGGTATTGCCGGGGCATACTCCCTGACGCGCAAGCGTGTGGCGAGCTCGATCGCCGGGGTGGCGATCGCTGTTGCCCTGGTGCCTCCCCTGTGCGTAAGCGGTATCGGCATGGCCGTGGGATCCGATGTAGGGTCGAGCTTCGGGATTGCAGCCGAGGGCGGGCTCGGCGGCAAAGTGGCTGCGGGATCCTTTCTCCTTTTCCTGGCCAACTTGATCGGCATTGACCTGGCAGCTTTGCTGACCTTTCTGAGCCAGGGTTATGGCTCAGCCCGCAAAGCCTGGTGGAGCATTGTTTTAGCGATGACCCTCACCTGCCTGATCGCCGGACCCCTGAGCGGCGCCTATCAGGAGTTTCTGATGACGAAACAGGTGGATATAGAAATCTCTCGAATCGGATCCAGGCAACCACAGGTCTGGAATCAGGTCCAGGTTAGGCATCTGGATGTTCAGTGGGAGGGTCGTACCGCTGTGGTGAATTTGATCATCAGAGCCCCGGAGGATCTCCTGACCAGAGACGATCTCTTGGCGCTCAACAAAACTCTGGGGATTTCTCTGCGCCCCTATGGAGTGCAGGGTCTTCGTTCGACCATCAGGCTCATACCCGTACAAGAAACGTCTTTTTATGAAGAATATCGTTAAAAGCCTATTCCAGGCCTGATCACCTTCCTTGATGCTGTCCTGAAACTTGACGATGACCAACCCATTCTCCCTTGGCTGGAGTGAAGCGCGATGGTTCCGCAACAGCATTCTGTTGCCGCTCTGGTTCCTGAATGGCTGGTTGCTGCTGCGGCTGATGAGCTATCTGCAGCCCTTCCTGACGATATTCATCCTGGCGCTGGTGGTGGCCCTCCTGATGGATGGCCCCATCCGGGTTCTGCAGCGGTGGGGACTGGGCAGAGGACTGAGCTTGCTGGTGGTGCTGCTGGCGGTGATGGTGCTGGGTTCCGGTGGGTTGGCCGCCTTGTTGCCGGTCTTGGTCGACCAGATGGGGACGCTGCTGGTGGCACTGCCGGACTGGGTGGATTCAGCCCAGGGTCTTGTGGCCCGAGGACTTTCGTTGCCCTGGATGCCCAGCGGCCCGATGGGCTCCGAGGCCCTGCTGAACCTGCTGGGGGAGCAATTGGTCGTGGCCGCCCAGGCCCTGGTGAGCGGCCTGCCCGGGCTGTTGAGCACAGGCCTCAGCCTCGGTTTGCTCCTCTTCCTCACAGTGATCCTCACCGTGTTCCTGCTGGTGGGAGGGCCAGCGGCCTGGCAGGGATTGTTGCGCTGGCTGCCCTCCTGGTGGCGCCAGCGGATCGATGCGGAGCTGCCGGCGCGGCTGCGTCTGTTCCTGCGGGGGCAAATCATCCTGGCCGTGGGGTTCAGCATCATCCTGGCCATCGTGTTCAGCCTGCTTGGGATTCCCTTCGGGCTGCTGTTTGGCTTTCTGATCGGGATGGCCAGCCTGGTTCCCTTCATGGGGGCCGTGTCCCAGGTGGGCGTCAGCCTGTTTGTGATGTTGCATGACCTGACCACCGGGTTGACGGTGTTCGCCATTGCCTTCGTTCTGGGTCAGATCCTCGACAACGTCGTGGTGCCCCGGGTGATGGGCAGCCTGGTGGGTCTCAACCCGCTCTGGTTGCTGTTCACCCTGTTTCTGGGGGCCAAGGTGGCGGGCCTTCCCGGCATCCTGGTGGCGATCCCAGTGGCCAGCACGATCCAGGTGCTGGCGGACGATTGGAGAACAAGTCAACCCGGCCTGCCGGTAGCCGCACCTGAGGAGCAATCGGACCTCTCTGAGGAAGCGTTCGATAGGGCTACGTGAGCGTGGACATCGCCAGGATCGTTATTTCCGGGCGTCGTGCCGCTGCAGCCGTCCGCTCCAACCCAGGATGCCCTGATCCGCCGTCAGCAGGGTGGCGCCGGTCGTGACTGCTGTAGCAGTGATGAACCGATCAGCAGGATCAGCGTGAAACGCTTCGAGGTCAGCGGCCAGGGTGGCTCTGACGCCATCAAGCGATAGTTCCTCAAGACCGGCCTGAAGCCACTCCATTCGCCAGGATTGGATCGGTTGATGCAACTCCACCCGCCCTCGTCGCCGCAGCATCGCCACCTCCCAGAAACTGATGGAGCAGATCGCAACCGTGTTGTCCTGCCAGGCCCGCTCCACCATCTCCCGACTCGCACGGCCCAGGGCCGGGTCGTTGCGATCCAGCCAGAGCAACACGTGGGTGTCCAGCAGAATCACTGCAAAACATCCCAGCTTTCATCCCGTGGGGAGATCACATCGCCGTGGATCTCCACCCGAGGGTGGAGACCAAAGGGGGAGGGCCTGCGGGACGGCCGGCAGGGATGTAACTCGGCCACAGGCCGCCCATTCTTGGTGATCACTAGTTCTTCGCCGGTTGCAGCCACCTGGTCCATCAAAGCCAGACAGCGCGCCTTGAATTGGGAGGCACTGATGTGCTGCGTCAAGAGTTGAACAGCTGAACTGAAAACAGACTTTATCGCAACCATGGTCACGACCATGGTCAGCCACCCGGCTCATCCAGCCGGCGCCGCACCTCCTGCAGGTCCTGCCAGGTGTGCCATTTGGGCGAGCCCTGCTGCCGCGAGGGATTGCGCAGCAGATAGGAGGGGTGGAACACCGGCATCAGCCAGCGACCCTCCCACGGTCGCCACTGGCCCCGCAGCCTGGTGATGCCGCCCCGGATCCCCAGCACCCCTTCCAGAGCCGTGGCCCCGGCCAGGAGGATCACCGCCGGATCCACCGCAGCGATCTGGCAGTCGAGCCACGGCCGACAGGCGGCCATCTCCTGGGGCGTGGGTTTGCGGTTGTCGGGGGGGCGGCACTTCACCACGTTGCAGATGTAGGCCTCCCTGTTGCTGTCGATCCCCACGCTGGCGAGCATCTGATCCAGCAGCTGGCCGGCCCTGCCGACGAACGGCATCCCGGTGGCATCCTCCTGGGCGCCGGGACCCTCGCCGATCACCATCAGGCGGGCGCTGGCGTCGCCTCGGCTGATCACCACCCGCTGTCGACCAGCCGCCAGTCCGCAGCGGCGGCAGGCCTCGCAGCGCTCCGGCAGACGGGCCAGATCGTCGGCCCCCTCCGGAATGGCGAACAGGGACGCTTGCGGAGAATCACCGGCCATCGGCCCATCCTCCGCCATCCCGAACCCAGGTCTCCCAGCGGCAGTGCATCAACCCGTGCCGATGGCCTCCCCGTTCTCCGAAGCGGCAGGGGCATGGGGCAAGATGTCGGCAATGCCCCATGGCGCCCTTCCCCTGGTGCCCGCTCCCCCCATGCCGGCCCCGTTGACGCTCTCCGCCCGGGCGCAGGCGCTGCAGCCATCGCTCACCCTCGCCATCAGTGCCAAGGCCCGCGAGCTGCGCAGGCAGGGCAAGGACATCTGCAGCCTCAGCGCCGGCGAACCCGATTTCGACACGCCGGTCTTCATCCGCGAAGCGGCCACCCGGGCCCTGGAGACCGGTCACACCCGCTACGGACCGGTGGCTGGTGAGCCGGAGCTTCGCGAGGCCATCGCCACCAAGTTGAGCGAGGAGAACGGTGTCGTCACCAGGGCTGATCAGGTGCTGGTGACCAACGGCGGCAAGCAGGCTCTCTACAACCTCTTCCAGGTCCTGCTCGATCCTGGCGATGAAGTGCTGCTGCCGTCGCCCTACTGGCTGAGCTACCCGGAAATGGCCCATCTGGCCGGCGCCAGCATCCGCTGCCTGCCCACCGACGCCAGCGGTGGCTTCCGCTTCAGCCCGGAGCAGCTGGAGGCGGCGATCACCCCGGCCAGCCGCCTGCTGGTGCTCAACAGCCCCTCCAATCCGACCGGCATGGTGCTGAAGCGCTCCGAGCTGGAGGCGATCGCCGCCGTTCTGCGCCGCCATCCCAGCGTCTCGGTGGTGTGCGACGAGATCTACGAGATGCTGCTTTCTCCCGGCCACACCCACCACAGCCTGGCGGCGGTGGCACCGGATCTGGCGGAGCGGATCTTCATCGTCAACGGTTTCGCCAAGGGGTGGGCCATGACCGGCTGGCGCATCGGCTGGCTGGCGGGGGCCCGGGACGTGGTCGCCGCCGCCAGCGCCCTCCAGAGTCAGAGCACCAGCAACGTGTGCAGCTTCGCCCAGTTCGGCGCCCTGGCGGCCATCAGCGGTCCCCGGGACTGCGTGCGGGCGATGGCGGAGGAGTTCAGTCTGCGCCGCTCCCGCCTCAGCGACGGGCTCATGGCCATCGCCGGCCTCGAACTGCTGGCCCCCGAGGGGGCCTTCTATGCCTTCCCGGACGTCAGCTCCTGGGGAGTGGATTCGATGACCCTCTGTGGCCGGCTGCTGGAGGAGGTGGGACTGGCGGTCGTTCCCGGTGCCGCTTTCGGTGACGACCGCTGCATCCGCCTCTCCTGCGCCGCCTCTCCCGCCACCATCGACGACGGCCTGGCCCGCCTGCGGCACTTCAGCCAGAGCCTCTGAGCGCCCTGCCGGTGCTGGAGGATCGCTGCAACCCGGGCTTGACGATGCAGGTTCCCAAGAAGCTGGTGGTGCTCGGCGACAGCGGGGTCTACGGCTGGGGGGATCCGGACCAGGGCGGCTGGTGCGAGCGACTGCGGCGCCACTGGATGGGGTTGCCCCAGGGGCCCGTGCTGTACGGCCTCGGGGTGCGGGGCGACGGTCTGGAGCGGCTGGCGGCCCGGAGCGAGGTGGAAGTGGCCTGCCGCGGCGAACTGCGTCGCCAGCGCCCCCAGGGGATCCTGCTGTCCATCGGTCTCAACGACACGGCCCGGGTGGGGCGTCCCGACGGTCGCCACCAGCTCGCCCCGGACGCCTTCCTCTTCGGCCTGCAGCAGCTGCTGCCTCGCCTGCGGGCCATCGCTCCGGTGCTGGTGCTCGGGCTGACCCCGGTGGATGAGGCCGTGATGCCTTTCGCGGAGGTGCTCTGGTACGACCTGGCCACCCTGCGCCGCTACGAGGGACTGCTGGAGGAAGCCTGCATGGAGGCCGATCTCCCCTTCCTGCCGCTGCTCGACGATCTGCTGGCCGACCCCCACTGGCTCCACTGGCTGAGCGGCGACGGACTTCACCTCAACGGCGACGGTCACGCCCAGGTCTATGGACGGGTGTGCCGGTGGCCGGCCCTGCTGCAGTGGGCGGAACTGGAACCCCATGCCGCCGTTTCCCTGGCGCTCTGAACCTGCTGCTGCCATGGCGGCGCATCCATCGGATCACCCGATCGGGTGAATGCCGCTCCTTCGATGGGGTGATCCTCCGGGGGCTCGGCGGGTCGAACCTGAAAGAACCACCGCCACAGGCATCGACACCATGGATCGACCCCCGCCCACTGGCCACACCCCCCTGCCGCTGCTGACACCCCGGCGGCCCTCCCCGCCCCCTGCTGGCCTGGACGGCGAGACGAGACAGGAGGCGGTCGTCGACCGGCTCACGCGCAACCGGCGTCGCCTCCGGGCCTACGCCGATGCCTCCGATCCCGGCACCCGGCTGCGCTGGCGCAACCTCCTGGTGGAGGACAACCTGCCGCTGGTGTACGCCATCGCCGGCCGCCAGAGCTCCGAGCCTGGCCTGGGCTACGAGGATCTGGCCCAGGTGGGCAGCCTGGGGCTGATCCGGGCGGTGGAGGCCTTCGATCAGAGCCGCAACGTCAGTCTCAGCAGTTTCGCGGTGCCCTACGTGCAGGGGGCCATGCGCCGGGAACGGCGGGACCGCCAGCCGATGGTGCGCATTCCCCGCCCCCTCTGGGACCTTCACCAACAGGCGCTGGCTCTGCAGGAGAAGCGCCGCCGCCAGGGTCTCCAGCCCCTGGAAGCGCCTGCTCTGGCCGCCCGTCTGGACTGTGATCCGCAGCGGCTTGGGGAAGCCCTGGATCTGAACGTCACCCGCAGGGCGCGCAGTCTGGACGCCCCCCTGGGGGGCAGCGGCGCCGGTGGGGATGACGCCGGCTCCCTGCTCGATCTGCTGGCCGCTCCCAGCGCCCCGGGAGCGGAGGAGGCGCCGGACGCCGATGCCCACGCCGCCGAGCGCCGGTGGCTGCGCCAGCAGCTAGCTGCCCTCGATCCCCAGCAGCGGGAGCTGCTGGTGGGCAGGATCCAGGTGGGTTGCACCTGGGTGGAGCTGGGCCGGAAGCTGGGACTGCCGGCCCGTCAGGCCCAGCGTCGCTGTGATGCCGCCCTCGATCGCCTGCGTCGCGCCGCCCTGCTCTGGCGGGAGCAACGGGACATCGCCGCGGACGGCGGATGAGCGGGCCAGGCCACCCGTCTGCAGCGCGGGTGTTCAGCCCACCAGCGAAGGCAACCACGGCAGCACCCCCATGGTCAGCAGGGCCGCCAGCAGGGTCTGGAGCCCGTTGACCCATTCATTGCTGAGCCAGCTCCAGCGGCGCTGGAGGGTGGCGCCCACCACGCTCTCGGCCAGGGTGGCCACCAGCCCCACCCCCGCCACCAGGGCCACCAGGGGCCAGCCCCGGATCAGCCCAAGGGCCACCATCACAAGGGCCATCAGGAGGCTGCCCAGCAGGCTGGCCGCCGTCCCCTCCAGGCTGATGGCCCCGTCGGTGCCGGGCGCCACCGGCCGCAGGCTGGTGATCAGCACCGTGTGTCGTCCCCAGCGCTTGCCGATCTCGCTGCCGAAGGTGTCGCCGAGCTTGGCGGCGAAGCTGGCGGCGAACCCCGCCAGCAGCAAGGGAACAGCGGCCGCCGGGACCCGGGTCGCCAGAAGGGCCAGGGCGGTTCCCACCAGGGCGGAGCCCCAGACGTTCTCGGGGCCGCGGCGCCCTCCGCGGCCTTCCTCCAGTCCCAGCTCCCGCTTCCGCTGGAAGCCCAGTTTCGTCACCAGGCTTCCCAGAGCCAGATAGGCCACCACCGCCAGCCAGCCCTGCCAACCCAGGCTTCCCCACAGCAGGGTGCCCAGCACGCCCGCGTGAACCCATCCGGCCCTGGTGAGCAGGGGAAGCCGCTGGGCGATGGCGATCAGCAGTGCATTGATCACCAGGGCCGCCAACCAGTGCAGCGGATCCTGGGGAGGCAGCGACACCATGGCGGCGACCCGATGTGTTGCACAGATCTAAGCGGAACCGGCACGGTGCCGGCCTCGGCGGATAATGCCTCCATCCGGCGCTGCGTTCCGATGGTCTTCAAACGACCCAAGTTCTTCCTTGATCTGGGCGGCGGCGAAGACCAACAGCCCCCGTCCGTGGTGGCCCCACCGAAGACCGAGCCCAGGACCGAGCCCAAGCCCGCCCCTGCGGCGGCCCCGGCTCAGGCAGCGGCCGCGTCTCCAGCTGTGGCAGAACCGGTCGGCGAAACGGTCCCGCAAAGCGCCACAGGCCCCACCACCGCCGAGGCGATCGCCGCCGAACTGGCCGCCGCCGAGGCCCTGCGGCCTGCCCCCACCATGGCCACCTTCGCCCCCGAGTGCCTCACCCCGGGCGGGGCCACCCCGATGCGGCGCCGCACCGGCGGGGCCAACCTCGGGGTCTTCAAGGACATGGCCGCCGGGATGATGCGCAACTGAGCGCCCGCCAGCCCGCCAGCAGCGCCAGGCCGCTGACGGCGGCGGTGGCCGTGCGCAGGATCGATCCGCCCAGGCTCACGGGCCGCCAGCCGGCGGATTCGGCAAGCAGCTCCTCCTGGGGGTTCCAGCCCCCCTCCGGACCGATGGCCAGGTGCAGACCGCCCCTGAGGGCTTCCTCGTTCCCACTCCCGGCCAGCTCCGCCAGCACCTTGCCGCAGAGCGGCAGGCCATCCCGCCGGGTGGTCGCCAGCAGAGCGATGCCCTGAACCGGTCGCCCCAGCCAGGCCTCCGCCGGTTGGGGCGCCATCAGTTCGGGGCTCCAGAGCCGTTCACACTGCTCGGTGGCCTCCCGCACGATTCCCTCCCATCGCTGCAGGGGATACCGCTCCCTGGGGGCACCGCGGCCGGCGAGCAGGGGCTGGAGCCGGTCCGCCCCCAGTTCGGTGGCCATGCGCCAGACCAGATCCGCCTCCCGTTTCGGCACCGCCATGGCCAGCACCAGGGGCGGCCAGGGGGCTTCCTGCCGGATCTGGGGAGCGTCTGGTCGCTGCTCGAGCCGCAGCCATCTCCCGGGCTCCAGCCTCGCCGTCCAGAGCCTTCCGCAGCCATCGACCACCGCCAGCCGCTCCCCCGGTCGATAGCGCAGCACCCGCTCCAGGTAGTGAGCTTCGTGGGGCTCGAGGGCGAGACGGCCATCAGCGCCGAGCGCGCCAGCAGGGGCGGCGATGCGTTCCGAGGCGATCAGCAGCCGCCGCAGCTCACGGCTCACGACTCCAGGGGAAACGGGCTGTCGGGCTCCTCCTCGATCGGCCAGTCCTCGTTGAGGCCACCGATCACCAGCTCGGTGATCTCGAGCACATCATTGTCCAGCTGGCGCAGGGCATTGATCAGCACGTCGAGGGCGAGGGCATCGCTGGTGCCCAGGTCCACCCAGCATCGGGCCCAGTCGGCCTGGTACTCCATCGGGCCCATGTTGTGCATCAGGGCGGGCAGGGAGCGTTCGGCCACCTCGGTGTCGTAGGCAAGCCAGCCCAGGTCGACCCCCCCTTCGTGGGTCTGAAGGTTCTCGGCGTTGAAGCCGCCCAGCTTGCCGAGGAAGAACCAGCTGTCGAAGGCCGTTTCCACGTAGCCCCGCTCGGCGCTGCCGGGCTGGTCGGCAAAGCGCAGCCAGATCCAGCAGTTGAAGGGATCCACTTCGCGAAATCGGACATCCATGGAGAAAGGGGAATCCAGGCAGGCAGTCCCCCCATCCAACACGCTCCGGCGCCACCACTCCCGGCGTCGCCGTGCACGGAGCAGCATGCTGGGGGGATGCTCGAAGTCATCGGTCTTCGCTATCACCCGGCCACGGCGCCCGCGCCGGTGCTGCGCGACGTGACGTTCCAGCTTCCTGTGGGGGTGCCCGCCCTGGTGGCCGGCCGCAGCGGCAGCGGCAAGACCACGCTGCTGGAGGTGCTCTGCGGCCTGGCCGAGGCCGATGGCGGCCGCATCCTCTGGAACGGGGAGGTGCTCAGCAGCCGGCAGCGGCGATGGCTCTGCGGACTGGTGTTCCAGTTCCCGGAACGCCATTTCCTCGGGCTGACCGTGGGCCAGGAGCTGAAGCTCGGCCAGCAGCGACTGAGCGCCGAGAAGGTCGAAGCGGTGCTGCAGCAGGTGGGCCTCGGGGCCGTTTCCCTGCAGCAGGCCCCTGAGCGGCTCAGTGGCGGCCAGCAGCGGCGCCTGGCCCTGGCCGTGCAGCTGGTGCGGGATGCCCGGGTGCTTCTGCTGGACGAACCCACCGCCGGCCTCGACTGGACCGTGCGGGAGGAGATTCTCCAGCTGCTGGGGGAGCTGGCCCAGGAGAGGGCCCTGCTGGTGGTCACCCATGAACCGGAACTGTTCCGGGGGGTGATCGAGGGGGGCTGGCGGCTGGAGCAGGGGGCCCTGATTCCCCTGGAGACCCTCCTGCCTGCCGCCCCGCTCTGAGAGGCCCCTGGTTCGTCGCTGGTCTGGAACGCCGGGTCCCTCTCCTTACGATGAGCCCAGATGGGATGGGTCGGTCGATGGGGGATCGGATGCTGAGGGCCACCGGAGCCGCAGGCGGCATCCGCATGGTGGCGGTCACCACCACGATCGCCAGCCGCGACGCCCGGCACCGGCACGGGCTCTCCTTTCTCACCACCGCCCTGCTCGGTCGGGCGATGACGGCCGGGCTGCTGCTGGCCAGCTCGATGAAGGTGGCCCATGGCCGGGTCAATCTGCGCATCCAGTCCGATGGTCCTCTGCGGGGCCTGATGGTGGACGCGGGGCGCGACGGCACCGTGCGTGGCTACGTGGGCCGGCCGGGGCTGGAGCTGGATCTGGTGACCGATGCGGCCGGCGGCCACCATTTCGACTTCCGTCGGGCCACCGGCACCGGTTACCTGCACGTGGTGCGGGACCGGGGCCGGGGAGAACCGTTCAGCAGCACGGTGGAGCTGGTGAGCGGCGGAATCGGTGAAGACGTGGCCTCCTACCTGCTCCACTCCGAGCAGACCCCCTCGGCCCTGTTCGTCGGGGAGACGATCGACAGCGCCGGGGTGCGCTGTGCTGGTGGGTTGCTGGTCCAGGTGCTGCCCAAGGCGGCCCGGGAACCGGCCCTGGTCGCCCTTCTCGAAGAACGCTGCCGGGAGATCACCGGGTTCAGTGAGCGGCTCACCGCCAACGCGGGACACCTCCACGCCCTGTTCGAGGACATCTTCCCGGATCTTGATCCACGGCCCCTTGTGGATGGGGCCATCGAGCAGGAGGTCCAGTTCCACTGTCCCTGCAGCCGCCATCGCAGCGTCAGTGCCCTGAAGCTTCTCGGCCGCGACGAACTGAGCGCCATGCTGAGCGAAGACGGCCTGGCAGAACTGACCTGCCACTTCTGCAACGAGGTGTACCGGGTGGAGGCCGGCGAACTCCAGGAGCTGATCGATGAGCTCGCCGTGGCCTGAGTGAGGGCCCGCTCGGACGGATCAGACGGGCGGATCAGTCGATCAGCAGGGCTCCAAGCAGAAGCAGCAGGATGGCAGGGAGACTCTGAATCTGCAGAGGGGACATGGGCAGACCTGCGGGAAGGGAGGCACCCAGACCGCTGACCAGCAGACCGCCGAACACCAGACCCACGCAGAGGAGGGCGAAGCACCAGCCCACCGAAGCCAGGAACCGACCGCTGCGCCGTTGCAGATTCAGCAGGGTGACGCCGGTGGCCAGGGCCGTCAGCAGTTCCGGAGCGGCTCCCGGCACCAGAAAGAGGAGCAGCAGCAGGGCCCCGTCGGCCGCCAGGGGGAACCACAGCTCCCGGCCTGAAGCCAGTTGCAGCCGGGGCAGAGAGAAATTGGGCAGGCTGGGCCGGGGGATCCGGGAAGGCGGCAGCTGGGGCAGGCTCGGCAGGGCCGAAAGGGCCGGCCGGCTGGGGGGAGGGCTCGCCTGTTCCCTCTGGGAGGCCGTGCGGGCGGCGCTGCTGACCCGTCCCTGCTGACGTTCTTTGAGCCTGTCCATCAGCACGGCGTCATAAGCCGCTTCGATGCGGGAGCGAGCCATGGGATCGTCTCCCACCTCCTCGAGCCGAGCCAGTTTCGCCTCCTGCACCGTGTCGAAGGAGGCATCGGGAGCAACACCGAGCCGTTGGTACGGATCGGAGGCGTCAGCGGCCTGGCTGGACTGGTCGGGACCTTGATTCATACCTTCGAGCGTATCGAGCTGAGCCTAAAAAAGCGGTTCACTGCGTTGATATCCGGCTTCCTGTTGCAGACGACGGCGGCAGGCCTCGGCTTCCTCGATCGCCAGGGAACGCCTGCGCTTGAGCAGGGGCATCTGGGGAGGGAGGTGGCTGCCCTCCCGCATCTCCACCACCCCTTGTGCGGGCTGAAAACTCACGTAATCGCGTCCCCCATCGCTGCGGGGGCGTACGAGCCAGAGCGGAGATGGCGTCACGGATACAGGCATCTAGAAGACCGTCCGTTACGGCATGACGAATTGTTTCTGCATTCTGCCGGCTCCCCTGCCTCTGCGCGAGGGGGACATCCCCCTGCCGGTGCAGGCCGAGGGCCGCTCGCAGACGGTTCTTCCCCACGGCTCAGAGGGCGATCGGTTCCACCCCACTCACCACCGGGGCCACCCCGTGGAGTTCCAGGTCGGGGTGGTCCTCCTGCAACTGGTGCAGGTTCCAGTCGTTGCGGAACAGCAGCACCGGCCGATCCCAGGCATCTCTCACCGTCTTGCAGTTGAACAGACGGCCGACTGTCTCCAGGGCGGGCCAGCCGCCGCTGACCCAGCGGGCGACGCTGAATTCCAGCGGTTCGAGCCGGCTGGTGACCCCGTATTCGTTCTCCAGCCGGTACTGCACCACCTCCAGCTGCAACTGGCCCACGGCCGCCAGGATCGGATCGCGCTTGCTGGCGTCAGTGTCGTAGAGCACCTGCACCGCCCCCTCCTCGCGCAGTTCGTTCACCCCCTTGCGGAAACTCTTGAAGGCCGAGGGGGTTGGGATTGCGCAGCCAGGCGAAGATCTCAGGACTGAAGCAGGGAATGCCCTCGTATTCCACCCTGGCTCCGGTGTAAAGAGTGTCGCCGATGGCGAACACCCCAGGGTTGTTGAGGCCGATCACATCGCCCGGGTAGGCATCCTCCACCACCTCGCGGTCCTGGCCGAAGAGCTTCTGAGGGCGCGACAGGCGGATGGTGCGACCGCTGCGGGCATGGCGCACGCTCATGTCCTTCTCGAACCGGCCGCTGCAGACCCTCACGAACGCCACCCGGTCCCGGTGGCGCGGATCCATGTTGGCCTGCAGCTTGAAGACGAAACCGCTGAAGTCAGGCCGCAGCGGATCCACCGGACCCTGATTGCTCTCCCGGGCGACCGGCCGCTGGGCCAGTTCCAGGAAGGCATCCAGAAAGGGGCGGACGCCGAAATTGGTCATCGCCGAGCCGAAAAAGACCGGGCTCAGTTCACCGGCATGGACCCGGGCCAGATCGAGCTCGGCTCCGGCGCCGTCGAGCAACTCGAGCTCCTCGACCGCCTGCTCCAGCAGTTCGGGTTCCACCAGCCGATGGCGGTCGGGATCACCGGGGGCCAGGCGCCGCTCGAGGCTCTGGCGGCCCCGTTCCCCCCTCTCGAACAGCAGCAGCTCCCGGGAGCGCCGATCGATCACGCCGTGGAAGCGATCGCCGCTGCCGATCGGCCAGTTGACAGGCCAGCAGGCCAGCCCAAGCTCCTGCTCGATCTCGTCGATGAGCTCCAGGGGTTCCCTCCCCGGACGGTCCATCTTGTTGATGAAGGTGAAGATCGGGATCCGCCGCATCCGGCAGACCTCGAACAGCTTGCGGGTCTGGGGTTCGAGGCCCTTGGCCGCATCCACCAGCATCACGGCATTGTCCGCGGCGGCCAGGGTGCGGTAAGTGTCTTCGGAGAAGTCCTGGTGGCCGGGGGTATCAAGCAGATTGACCGTGCTCCCCGCGTAGTCGAACTGGAGCACGGTGGAAGTGATCGAGATGCCCCTCTGTTTCTCCAGCTCCATCCAGTCGGAGGTCACCTTGCGCTGCTCCCCTTTGGCCTTCACCGCACCGGCCTGCTGGATGGCACCGCCGTAGAGAAGCTTCCGGTGCGGTGTGATCGTCATGGATGAAACCACTGATATGGTGCAGGCGTTGCGTCGCATCTCACAATTCTACTTTTCAGAATCCTGTGGTCAATGTACCCCGTGCCGCGAAGGTACCGGCTGGTTGTACCGCATGCTGACGCGCATTGTTGATGGCAAGGGCATGATGGCTGATCTCGATAAACTCGATGACGTTGCCAGCAAGATCGAAGGCAGAACGATCTGTGCTTTGGGTGATGCGGCTGCCATGCCAGTACGCAGTTTCCTGAAACATTACCGCAATGAATTTGAATATTATATTGAACACAAACACAGCATGGTTAAGGCGGCATAAATGATTATTCCGTCAAATGAACGCTACTGAACGCCAGAAGGTGTTTTCACCAGGGTAGGAGGTGCGACGTCGTTCGTTAATGTATTTCAAGAGAAGTTAAGCTTATAACAAAAACAATAATCTATTCGCGTTCATTTGCGTTCATTCGCGGATAACAAAATATTATGTCTGAAGCAATAGATAAAATCGAAACAGTCACCATAACCGTTGACGGCATTGAAGTGCAGGCACCAAAAGGGGCGATGCTGATTGAAGTTACTGACGCAAAAAATATAAAAGTGCCGCGTTTTTGTTATCACGAAGAAACTGGCCATCTCTGCTAACTGCCGTATGTGCCTGGTCGAAGTTGAAAAAGCGCCGAAACCATTGCCTGCCTGTGCCACACCGGTAATGGATGGCATGGTCGTGCATACACAATCAAAATACGCAAAAGATGCGCAAAAATCAGTGATGGAATTTTTGCTGATCAACCATCCGCTGGATTGCCCTATCTGCGACCAGGGTGGCGAGTGTGAATTACAGGATGTCGCTGTTGCATATGGCGAGGACGTATCACAATACGTTGAGTCAAAACGTGTTGTACTTGATAAAAGTATTGGTCCTCTGGTAGCTACCGAATTAACCCGTTGTATTCACTGTACCCGTTGTGTGCGTTTCGGAAGAGATATAGCCGGTATCCGTGAACTGGGTATGACTGGCCGTGGCGAAGATTCATTAATTTCGACCTTTGTTGATGAGTGTTTTAATTCAGAAATGTCAGGCAATGCCATTGATGTTTGCCCGGTAGGTGCGCTGACTGCAAAACCTTCACGTTATAAAGGGCGTGCCTGGGAAATGATGCAGCACAAAACCATCGCACCACATGACTGTATTGGTTCAAATGTTTATGTGCACACACTGCGTGGCGAAGTTGTTCGTGTCGTGCCCTGTGAAAATGAAGCGATTAACGAAGTCTGGTTATCCGACCGTGACCGCTTCAGTTATGAAGGCGTTGACAGCGATGATCGTTTGACCACGCCGATGATTAAACGTGATGGTCAGTGGCAGGCCGCTGGCTGGGATGAGGCGTTACAGCTGGTTGCCGACAAGTTTAAATCCGTTGCTGCTAAGCAGGCAGAATTAAAGGCACAGCTACTTGCGGCAGAAGCGACTGCTGCAGAAACAGGTGCTGAAGAAACTTCAGGTTCTGCTGACACTGAAAGTATAGAGCCGGTCGATGAAAAAAATGTGGCGGAAATGGCGGCCCTGGTGTCTGCTAACGCAACCCTGGAAGAGCAATACTTAACACAAAAATTATTGCGTGGTCTGGGGAGTGGTAATATTGATTTTCGTCTGCGTCAGTCTGATTTCTCCGATCAGGATATTGCACCGGTAATGCCATGGTTAGGCCAGAACATTGAACAGCTTGAAAAGCTTGATGCCGCCTTGTTGATTGGTTCCAATGTCCGTAAAGAACAACCCATTGCAAGCCTTCGGTTACGCAAAGCTGCAGTTAATAATAATGCGCAGATTTCGTTTGTTAATCCTCGACAATATGATTTTAACTTCCCACTAGCGAACAACATTTCAGTTGCACAGCAGCACATGGTCGCTGAGCTTGCTGGTATTGTGGCAGCTGTATACCAGTTAAGTGGTAACGCATTGCCAAAAAATATATCTGCTGCGGTTGCAAAAGTCGCTGCCAATGAATCACATAAAGCCATTGCGAAACAGCTAATAGATGCTGAGGCTGCCAGCGTTATACTAGGTAACAGCGCACAAATGCATCCGCAGTTTTCTGTTTTAAGGGTATTAGCAGAAGCCATCGCTCGCGAGACTAACAGCACTTTTGGTTATTTGACCGATGGCTGTAATGCAGCGGGTGCCTGGCTGGCCGGCGCGGTTCCTCATCGCGGTGCAGGTGGTTCAAGCGATGATGTTGTTACCGGTAAAAATCTGGCAGACCTTATGTCAGATGCGGCAAATGAGAAACTTGCAGCATGTCTACTGGTAAATATTGAACCGGATACTGATGCCAGCAATGCAAATAAACTATTGGCGATGTTAAAACAGGCTGATTTTGTGGTTTCAGTTTCAGCATACAATTCTGCATCGGTGAAAAGTGTTGCAGACGTCATGTTGCCAGCAGCGAGTTTTATGGAAACCTCAGGCACTTATGTAAATGTAGAAGGTTTCTGGCAGAGCTTCAAAGGTGTGGTTAAACCTAAAGGGGGTTCGCGACCAGCATGGAAAATCTTACGTGTGCTGGGTAACCTGGCAGGGCTTGATGGTTTTGATTATTTTTCTTCAGACGATGTGAAGAAAGAAGTGCGCTCGATGTGTGAGTCCATTGAATTGTCGAATGCGATAGCTAAGGCTGGCACGGTTAAAATTAATTCTACTGCAAAAGGTATTTATCGTTCATCCGATATACCGATGTACGCGACTGATGCCGTTGTCCGTCGTGCTGCTTCGTTACAGAAAACAGTTGATGCGCAAACAATGTGTGCACGGCTAAACAGCGCTGAAGCCGAGCGCCTTGGTGTGAGTTCGGCTACAACGGTTACTGTGAAGCAGGGCGATAACAGTATGGTTTTAACGCTGGTTATTGATGAAACCATCCCTGATGAATCTGCATGGATCCCCTCTGCGCTAGAGGGTAACGATTTACTCGGTGTCGCGTTTGCAGAGGTTACAGTTGAAGCGGAAATGTCAGAGGTTGCAGGCGGATGAATGAAATGATGAATAACTTGCTCAGCTTCGGCCTGGAAATCTGGAACTGGTTTCCAGCAGACTGGCAAACTTTATTATTAATCCTGGGCAAGATTGTGCTGATTCTTGTGCCACTGATGATCTGCGTGGCTTATATTACCTATGCCGAACGTAAGATTATCGGTTATATGCAAATTCGTATTGGCCCTAACCGTGTCGGTTTCCGTGGCTGGTTGCAGCCCATAGCTGATGCGATGAAGCTGATGTTTAAAGAAGTCATTATTCCAACAAAATCAGATAAGTATCTGTTTTTAATTGCACCGGTATTATCCATTATGCCGGCGCTAGCGGCGTGGGCGGTGATACCTTTTGATCGCGGTATGGCGTTAACGGAGGTGAATGCCGGTCTGCTTTATGTGCTGGCACTGACTTCAATAGGCGTGTACGGCGTAATTATTGCCGGATGGGCATCAAATTCCAAATACGCTATCTTAAGCTCGTTACGTGTCGGTGCACAGATTGTTGCTTATGAAATTGCCATGGGGTTTGCGCTGGTTGGTGTCCTGATGGCGAGTGGCAGCCTGAACATGAGTGATATTGTTGAAGGACAGTCCGGTGGTATCGGCAGCTGGTATATATGGCCTTTATTGCCAATGTTCTTTGTTTATTTTATTTCTGGTGTAGCAGAAACCAACCGGGCACCGTTTGACGTGGCCGAAGGTGAGTCTGAAATTGTTGCCGGTTTCCACGTTGAATATTCAGGTATGGCATTTGCTGTTTTCTTCCTTGCTGAATACGCCAACATTATTTTAATTTCTGCTTTAACGGCATTACTGTTCCTCGGTGGCTGGTTGTCACCGTTTGAAGGTTTTCTGGATGAAAGCCACTGGTTAGCGGCAACAAGTTTATTCTGGTTTTTTGCCAAAGCCTGTATTTTTGCCTTCTGTTTCCTCTGGTTCCGTGCAACTTTCCCGCGTTATCGTTACGACCAGATTATGCGTCTGGGATGGAAGGTATTTATTCCTGTCACGATTGTCTGGCTGTTTGTTGAAGCGGTGATGGTTGTGGCTGAGGTTGGCCCCTGGGCTGTTTCCAGCACTCTGACAGGGGCAGTGTAGGGTGACGACTATGAATACAATAAAACATTTTTTCAAAAGCTTTCTGTTCTGGGAATTGTTAAAAGGTTTGAGCGTTACTGGTAAATACCTGTTTGCAAGAAAAATTACTGTTCAATACCCGGAAGAGAAAACACCGATGTCGCCACGTTTTCGTGGTCTGCATGCCCTGCGTCGTTATGCCAATGGTGAAGAACGTTGTATTGCCTGTAAGCTGTGTGAAGCAGTTTGCCCGGCATTAGCCATTACCATTGATTCAGAAGAACGTGAAGATGGCTCGCGCCGTACTACACGTTACGACATTGATTTGTTCAAATGTATTTATTGTGGTTTTTGTGAAGAAGCCTGTCCAGTGGACTCCATTGTAGAAACGCATATTTTTGAATATCACTTTGAAGAGCACGGCACGCAGATAATGACTAAAGAAAAGTTGCTTGAAATTGGCGATAAATACGAAGCAGAAATTGCTGCCAACAAACAGGCGGATGCAGCTTACCGCTAGGAATGACCATGACGATTACTGATTTTTTATTTTTTGCCTTTGCCGGTGTCACAATTGCCGCTGCTTTAGGAGTGGTGGCATCTAAAAATCCGGTGCACTCTGCGTTATTTTTAGTGCTGACCTTTTTCAGTTGTTCCGCAATCTGGCTGATGCTGGAAGCAGAGTTTTTAGCTATTACCCTGGTGCTGGTTTATGTCGGTGCAGTAATGGTGCTGTTCCTGTTCGTGGTGATGATGCTGGATATCAATGTGGCAAAGATGCGGGAGGGGTTTGTATCCTATCTTCCTATAGGTATTTTGTTTGCCTTTTTGATGCTGGCAATTATGGTTTATGTTGTTGGCCCGGTCGGTCCGGATGTGATGGGCACTGCCGCGCTTGATAATGCAGTGATACACGCCTCGGATTACAGTAATACTGAAGCCCTGGGTGAAATCCTTTATACCGATTATGTGCTGGCTTTTGAAATTGCTGCGGTTATTTTATTAGTAGCGATTATTTCAGCCATTTCCTTAACGCTGCGCAGACGGCCGAAAACAAAATACCAGACACCGGCAAATCAAATCAAAGTTAAACGTGATGATCGTCTTAAAATCATCGATTCAGATGCCGAGGTACTGAAATGATCGGTTTAACCAGTTACTTAACCCTGGCGGCAATTTTATTCGCCATCAGTGTGGCCGGTATTTTTCTTAATCGGAAAAACATTGTGGTTTTATTGATGTGTATTGAATTAATGTTGCTTGCAGCCAATATTAATTTTATTGCTTTTTCGCATTATCTAAATGATTCAGCAGGTCAGGTTTTTGTTTTCTTTATTTTGACGGTTGCAGCTGCTGAGGCGGCCATCGGTCTGGCCATTCTTGTTGTATTATTCCGTACTCGTCGAACCATTGATGTCGAAGAACTCGACGTTTTAAAAGGATAAGCCTGGTGGACTCTATGATGGATAAACTATATCTCGGCATTCCCCTGGCTTCACTTTTTGGTGCCATCATTGCTGGTTTCTTTGCTGCGCAAATTGGTCGCAAGGGTGCACACACGGTTACAATACTGGGTGTAGGTACGTCATTTGTGCTGTCATTGATGGCATTAAATCATCACGTGTTTGATGGTGCGCCGGCTTATAATCATTCTGTATATGAATGGATGGTGTCAGACGGTATTCGTTTTGAAGTGGGTTTCCTGATTGATAATTTAACCGTGATGATGATGTCGGTGGTTACTGGTGTCTCCTTAATGGTGCATATATACACCATCGGTTACATGGAAGATGATTTACATAACTGGCCAAAAGAAAGTCTTGCCGGTACTAATTCTTACCAGCGTTTCTTCAGTTACATCTCATTGTTTACCTTCTCCATGCTGATGCTGGTGATGTCTAATAACTTTATGCAGCTGTTCTTTGGCTGGGAAGCAGTGGGGCTCGTTTCATACCTGTTAATTGGTTTCTGGACGGTACGTCCAACAGCCGTGTATGCAAATTTAAAAGCGTTTTTAGTAAACCGCGTGGGTGATTTTGGCTTCATTCTGGGTATTGCTGCTGTTGTTATGTATACCGGCAGCCTGGATTATTATGAAGTGTTTGCCCAGGCTGAGGTTATGTCATCTCAAACCATGAGTATTTTCTCTGGCACTGAGTGGAGTGTTATCAGCGTTATCTGTATCTTGCTGTTTATTGGTGCCATGGGTAAATCAGCGCAAATTCCTTTACATGTCTGGCTACCTGATTCAATGGAAGGCCCAACGCCGATTTCTGCTTTGATTCATGCTGCCACCATGGTGACTGCGGGTATCTTTATGGTAACACGCATGTCGCCGCTGTATGAATGGTCTGATGCAGCGTTAAGCTTTATTATCATTATCGGTGCCCTTACTGCCTTCCTTATGGGGCTGGTAGGTATCGTACAGAACGATATTAAACGTGTTGTTGCTTATTCTACCTTGTCGCAGTTAGGTTATATGACAGTAGCACTGGGTGCGTCTGCTTATTCAGCTGCTGTGTTCCATCTGATGACGCATGCGTTCTTTAAAGCACTGCTGTTCCTCGCTGCCGGTTCGGTCATTATTGCCATGCATCACGAACAGGATATACGCAAGATGGGTGGCCTTAAAAAATATATGCCGATTACTTACTGGACATCCTTAGTCGGTTCGTTAGCGTTAATTGGTTTTCCCGGTTTTTCCGGTTTCTTCTCTAAAGACGGCATCATTGAAGCGGTCCACCACTCAAGCATTCCCGGCGCTGAATTTGCATATTATGCTGTGCTATCCGGTGTCTTTATTACCGCGTTTTATTCTTTCCGTATGTTCTTCCTGGTGTTCCATGGTAAAGAGCGTATGGATAAACACACCAAAGAACATTTACATGAATCGCCCTGGGTGGTTACTGTGCCATTGATCATGCTGGCAATTCCTTCGGTCTTTCTCGGTGGCTTGACTATCGGTGACATGTTGTTCGGCGATTATTTTGGCAGTGCGGTTTACATTGCAGAAAATCATAACGGACTGGCTGAAGTCGGTAAACACTTCCATGGTGCCTGGGCATTTGTGGAACATAGCTTTTCAGGATTGCCAGTTTACCTGGCGGCAGCCGGTGTTTTCTCAGCCTGGTTTATTTACATGAAGCAACCGGGTATTGCAGTCAACCTGAAACAGCGTTTTATTATTCTTTATAACCTGCTTGACCGTAAATACTACTTCGATGATTTCAACTCAGCAGTATTTGGTGGTGGTAGTCGTAATCTGGGTGAGCGTTTATGGCAGCTTGGTGATGTAAAATTTATCGATGGTGTACTGGTTAACGGCTCGGCCAGACTCGTCGCCTGGTTTGCCGGGGTAACACGTCAGCTGCAAACGGGTTATCTTTACCATTATGCGTTTGCCATGATTATTGGTGTGTTATTTCTGATGGTAATGGGGCTGTTCGTTTGAAGCAATGAATAGTGAAAAATGAACAATAAAAAACAAAAAACGAATAACGGCTATGGGACGATGAAGAATTATTCATTATTCACTATTCATTATTCATTTATTTCAAGGAAATCCCATGTTTGCTGATTTACCATTATTAAGCCTGGTTGTCTGGTTACCGATTCTTGGTGGTGTGGCTGTTCTGTTGTCTGGTGACAAAGGTGATGCTAATGGTGTTCGTGTTTTATCTCTGGTTATATCCATTGCTACCTTTGTCTTAAGTTTAGGTTTGTATAACGGATTTGATTACACTACTTCTCCCATGCAGTTCGTTGAAAAAGCGTCATGGATTCCCGCATTTAATATCAATTATCATTTTGGTGTGGATGGATTCTCCATGCCATTAATTATCCTTACCACCTTCACCACAATTTTAGTTGTACTTGCAGGCTGGGAAGTGATCAAGAAAAAACCGTCACAATACCTGGCGGCATTCCTTATTATGGAAGGCCTGATGGTGGCGGTTTTTGCTGCACTGGATGCCATTTTCTTCTATGTTTTCTGGGAAGCGATGCTGGTCCCGATGTTTATTCTTATCGGCGTCTGGGGCGGTGAACGTCGTGTCTATGCTACCATCAAGTTCTTTATCTATACATTTATCGGCTCTGTATTTATGCTGGTAGCGCTGATTTATATGTATTACAAGGGCGGAAGTTTTGCGATATTGGATATGCATATGCTGAAGCTAACGCTTAACGAGCAAATTTTGATTTTCCTTGCCTTCCTCGCTGCCTTTGCGGTGAAAGTACCGATGTGGCCGGTGCATACCTGGTTACCGGATGCGCATGTGGAAGCACCAACAGGTGGTTCGGTAATACTGGCTGCTATCATGTTGAAAATTGGTGGTTACGGTTTTATTCGTTTTAGTATGCCAATCACACCGGATGCTGCACACTCACTTGACTGGTTGATTATTTTCATGTCGCTGGTTGCCGTGGTTTATATCGGTTTTGTGGCGCTGGTTCAAAGAGACATGAAGAAACTGGTGGCGTATTCCTCAATTGCGCACATGGGTTTTGTTACTTTAGGTCTGTTTGTTGTATTCCAGATTTGGGAAAACCCAAACATTACTGCCGGTGGTGGTGCGGCACTTGCGGTTGAGGGTGCGATGATCCAGATGATTTCACATGGTTTCATCTCCGGTGCCATGTTCCTGATGATCGGTGTGTTATACGATCGCATGCATACCCGCGAAATCAATGCTTACGGCGGTGTTGTCCATACCATGCCAGTGTTTGCTGCCTTTGCTGTGTTCTTCTCAATGGCGAATGCGGGCCTGCCTGGCACATCGGGTTTTGTTGGTGAGTTCATGGTGATTATTGCCAGCTTCCAGGCAAACTTCTGGTATGCCTTCCTGGGAGCGTTAACCCTTATCCTGGGTGCGGCTTATACCCTGTGGATGGTGAAGCGTGTTTTCTATGGTGAGATTGCAAACGAAGGTGTGCGTGCATTAAAAGATCTTAACTCGCGTGAATTTGGCATTATGACTATATTGGCGATAGCTGTTTTAGTTTTAGGTTTATGGCCCGCACCGGTAGTCGACGTGATGCACGCTACTGTTGAAAACTTCCTGCAACAGGTTGCCCAATCGAAACTTTAACGGCAAAGTTGTAGTTCTGGGAAAGACTAAATAATTAAAGCTGAATTGACTAGATTAGAAAGATTAAGACTGGATAGATATAAAGTGTTGCATAAGTCTTCACCGTTATTTACTTTCTCGACACGCCGTAAATACGTCCCTGTAGGCTTGACGGTAGCATCCATGCTAGCGACAGTCTCAAAACCAAATAACGGTGAATACTTATGCAACGATTAACAAGACCGGATAAATAAGCATGACACTTGAATCACTAAATATAGCTATCGCATTGCCAGAAATCTTTTTGCTAACCATGGCCTGCCTGATACTGGTGGTAGATGTATATCTGCCGCAGGAAAGAAGAAACTTTACCTATGTGTTAACGCAGTTATCACTGATTATTACCCTGGCACTGGTACTGGCTAATCAAAGCGATACACGTGTTCTGGCTTTTAATGATTTATTTGTCCAGGATGCGATGGCGGATGTGCTTAAATTATTTATTTTGATTATCAGTTTTGGTGTATTTGTTTATTCGAGAGAATACTTGCAGCAGCGTAATATTTTCAAAGGCGAGTTTTATGTTCTTGGTCTGTTCAGTATTGTAGGTATGATGCTGATGGTGTCGGCAAATAATCTGCTGATGTTATATTTAGGTCTGGAACTGCTTTCCCTTTGTTTATATGCGCTGGTTGCCTTCAATCGCGATAACGGCAACGCTTCAGAAGCTGCCATGAAATATTTTGTGTTAGGCGCTATTGCCTCTGGCATGCTGCTTTATGGTATGTCCATCCTTTATGGTCTATCAGGAAGCCTGCAGTTGTCAGAGATTGCGCAAGCCGTTTCACAGGCGGATGGTGCGCAAAATATTGGTATGGTATTTGCCCTGGTCTTTATTGTGGTTGCACTGGCATTCAAACTGGGCGCGGTACCTTTTCATATGTGGGTGCCGGATGTTTATCATGGTTCACCAACCGCGGTTACTGCGCTAATCGGGACCGCGCCTAAACTGGCGGGTTTTGCCATGTTTATGCGTTTGCTGGTAGAAGCATTAGGTGGTTTACAGGCAGACTGGCAACAGATGATTATTGTATTAGCTGTGTTATCACTAGCGGTCGGTAATATCATCGCTATTGCGCAGACTAATCTTAAACGTATGCTGGCGTATTCTACCATCTCACATGTCGGATTTATTTTATTGGGTATTCTGGCTGGTACCGCAGAAGGCTATTCTACTGCAATGTTCTACACCATTTCGTATGCCATGATGTCTTTAGGTGGCTTCGGTATAATTATGTTAATGGCACGTCAGGGTTTTGAGGCCGATAACATTGCTGATCTGGCGGGTCTGAATCAGCGCAGCCCCTGGTACGCTTTTATCATGATGATTTTAATGTTATCCATGGCGGGTGTTCCTCCTACCGTGGGTTTCTGGGCAAAGCTTGCGGTTTTAACTGCAGTGATTGATGTTGACCTTATATGGATGGCGATCATCGCTGTGTTCTTCTCAATCATCGGTATTTTCTATTATCTGCGTATTATTAAAGTGATGTACTTTGATGACGCCGTAGATGCCCAGCCATTGGAATGCGGTCGTGATATGCAAATTGCACTAAGTACAAATGGCCTGGCTATTCTTGCTTTGGGTATTTACCCAGCGGCATTGATGTCACTTTGTGTGTCAGTTTTTAGTGGTTAATTACTGACTCAAAGAAAAAAGCTGTTTGTCAGCGAAATAACGTAAATAATGCAAATAACGCTTTTTTTGTGTTTAAATACTTCGCGTCTTTTACGTTTTCCGTGGATTAAATTTTTTTTGTATTTTTTGTTCTTATATTTCCCGTTTATTTGTCTTAGCGCCTTGCATTTGTAGGTGTAAGTCCGTAATATTCGCCACTTGTTGTTGCGGGGTGGAGCAGTCTGGCAGCTCGTCGGGCTCATAACCCGAAGGTCGTAGGTTCGAATCCTGCCCCCGCTACCAAAATTTGTTTTCTTGGTAGCATAGAAGTACCGGAGCCTGGTTTCGGAGTTCTATTGTGGTCAAGAATTTTGGAAAGGCTCCGTTTACGGGGCCTTTTTGTTACTGGCAATAACATTATTTTGACCAGTACGCTGTTGGAATTGTAAGAGCTGAATGAGAAAAGAGCAGACACATTTGTGGGAATTATTTGAGCCGGTGGTAAATGGCATGGGTTTTGATTTGATTGAAATCGAGCACTTTCCCAATCCGAAACACGGTGTGCTGCGGCTTTTTATTGATAAACCTGTGGGTTCTGATGTTGAAGGCGTGGTGATTGAAGACTGTTCAGCAGTGAGTCGTCAAATCAGTGCGTTGATTGATGTTGAAGACCCGATACGGGGCCAGTTTAACCTGGAGGTTTCATCGCCGGGTTTAGACCGACCACTGCGACGGTTACAGGATTTTCAGCGTTTTACCGGTTCACTGGTTAAATTAAAAACTGTGATGCCGTTGCAAGGTCAGCGAAACTTTAAAGGACGGCTGCTGGAAGCCAATGAGGATATTGTTGTTATAGAAACGGATGCTGAAGAAATCAGTTTGCCAATGAACGCCATTGAAAAGGCGCGCATTGTTCCAGAGTATTAGCTGGAACAATTAGACTTTTCTCCGGATCAGTTGCTGAAGGATAATAGCTTGCACCAACAGGATGACAGGTGATATAGAAAAACAGGGCATTGATGAAAGTGCCAGTAGTTACAGATTATTTGTTGTTAATAAACATCGCTGTTTTATAAACAGCTCGTTATTTATGAGGGTTTAAACCATGAGCAAGGAAATTCTCTACGTTGCTGATGCCGTTTCTAATGAAAAAGGCGTTGATAAAGAGATTATATTTGAGGCCATCGAGGCAGCACTTGCTACCGCTACGCGTAAGAAATACGGTAAAGATATCGAAGTACGTGTAGCCATAGATCGCGAGACGGGTGACTACGATACTTTTCGTCGCTGGTTAGTCATCGATAATGAGGGCCCGATGGAAAACCCCTTAGGTGAAACCACACTGGACGCTGCCCTAATAGATGATCCGGAAATTAAAATCGGTGATTATGTTGAAGAGCAGATTGAGTCCGTAGAATTTGGTCGTATTGCGGCACAGACCGCGAAGCAGGTCATCGTGCAGAAAGTGCGCGAAGCTGAACGTGAACGTGTGGTCGAAGCTTACACGGGACGTGAAGGTGAGCTGGTAATGGGTACGGTGAAACGGGTAGAGCGCGGTAATGTCTACCTGGATTTAGGCAGTGGCGTTGAAGGTTTTATTCCTAAGTCTGACATGATTCCTCGTGAAGCGGTGCGTCCGGGAGATCGCCTGCGAGGCTATTTAAAAGAAGTGCGTTCAGAAACGCGTGGCCCACAACTGTTTATCAGTCGTACTGCCCCCGAGTTTCTGGTTGAGCTGTTTAAGCTTGAAGTGCCGGAAGTTGATCAGGGCATGATCGAAATCATCGGCGGTGCTCGTGATCCGGGTTCACGTGCAAAAATTTCTGTAAAGGCACTGGATAGCCGGATTGACCCTGTTGGTGCGTGCGTTGGTATGCGTGGTTCGCGCGTGCAATCAGTATCGAATGAAATAGGTGGTGAACGTGTAGATATTATTCTTTGGGATGATGACCCGGCACAGTTTGTTATTAATGCCATGTCACCGGCTGAGGTGCTTTCCCTGGTGGTTGATGAAGAAGCCAATAGCATGAATATTGCAGTTGATGAAGACAAGCTTGCCATGGCGATTGGTCGTGGTGGTCAGAATATTCGTCTTGCCAGTGAATTGACGGGTTGGGTGTTGAATGTCATGACTGAGCAGGAAGCTGAAACGAAAACGGCTGAAGAAGGTGCGAAGTACCTGGAAGTCTTTACTGAGCACCTGGATGTGGATACTGAAGTGGCTGAAATCCTGGTGGCAGAAGGTTTTTCAACGATTGAGGAAGTGGCTTACGTACCTGAGTCTGAATTGTTAAGTATCGAAGAATTTGACGAAGATATCGTCGCTGAGTTACGTAACCGCGCCAGTGATTACCTGTTAACGCAGGCAATTATGACTGAAGAAGTACTGGAAAATAACAAACCACAGGACGACCTGTTAACCATGGATGGCATGAATAACGAACTTGCTAACCTTTTGGCAGTAAAAGGTATCTGTTCGATGGAAGACCTTGCCGAGCAGGCGGTTGATGAATTAATGGAAATTGAAGGAATGGATGAAGCACTTGCTTCTGAGCTAATCATGACTGCACGTGCACCATGGTTTGCAGAAGAAAAGCAGGCAGTAGCAGAAGAATAATATGACTGAAATAACTGAGATTATTTACTGAGATAATTTATGGCTGAAGTAACAGTAAAACAACTAGCAAGTGTTGTTGGCACACCAGTAGAACGTTTACTTGAACAGATAAAAGATGCGGGTCTGGCGATTGATGCACCTGATGCATTAATATCTGATGCAGACAAAATGACCTTGTTGGGTTTTTTAAGGGGGCAGCACGGTAAGGATAGCAGTGTTGATGCTGGCAGCAAACCGCATAAAATTGCGTTAAAACGTAAATCGGTGAGTGAAGTAAAAGTCAGGGGTTCGGGTAAGAGACCTGTTTCCATTGAAGTTCGCCGTAAACGCTCAATTTCTCGTCCGGTGGTGCAGGAAACGACAGCAGATAGCACAGACACTGCCGAACAGGAAATACCAGCTGAAATCACAGAATTAGAAAAACTCCGCGCTGATCAGGCGCGTCGAGAAGAAGAGCGTGAAAACGAACGGAAGCGTAAGCTTGAGCGTGCTGAGCAGCGTGAGCAGGAGCAAATGGCTGAAGCATCACGTTTAGCAGAAGCTAAAGCTAAAGCAGAAGTAGAAACAAAACAAAGAGAAGAAAAAGCGGTTAAGCCAAAAGAGGAGAAGGTGCTTACGCCTGATGAACTGCAGGCGCAACAATCGCGTGAACAAAAAGCAACATCGAAAAAACATAAAACCGAGCATAAAGACAAAAGTACCTTATATGGCCGTAAAGAATTGCATGTTGCCTCTGCACAAAGCGGCAGACGCCATAAGAAAAAAGGTAAAACGGCGAGAAGGTCTGTTGCTACAGCCGATGCTAAACATGGATTTGAGAAGCCTGTTGAAGCGATTGTGCATGACGTAACCATTCCCGATACTATCACTGTTGACGAACTGGCCAAACGCGTATCGATGAAAGCCGGTGAGCTGATTAAGACCTTGATGCAAATGGGTGTAATGGCAACCATTAACCAGGTGATCGACCAGGATACAGCCGTTCTGGTGGTTGAAGAACTGGGGCATAACCCGGTTGTGGTTAATGAAGATGATTACGAAAAAGAATTGCTGGCGCGTGACACCACAGATCTGAAATTAGAAGCACGTCCACCCGTTGTCACTATCATGGGGCATGTTGACCACGGTAAAACATCACTGCTGGATTACATACGGTCATCAAAAATTGCCGCTGGCGAAGCCGGTGGTATTACTCAGCATATTGGCGCTTATCATGTAGAGACCGATAAAGGCGTTATCACTTTTTTAGACACTCCCGGTCATGCTGCCTTTACCAGTATGCGTGAACGCGGTGCAAATGCCACCGATATCGTTATAGTTGTGGTGGCTGCTGATGACGGTGTGATGCCGCAAACCATCGAAGCAGTGCAACATGCCAAAGCTGCTGAGGTGCCGATTATTATTGCGGTTAATAAAATTGATAAAGAAGGTGCTGATCCGGATCGAGTGAAAAATGAACTCGGCAATTATCAAATTATTCCTGAAGAGTGGGGTGGTGATAATATTTTTGTTAATGTTTCAGCCTTGACTGGTGAGGGTGTTGATGCCTTGCTTGATGCCATTTCTCTGCAGGCAGAGCTGATGGAATTACAGGCAACACCCGATGGCCTGGCGAAAGGAGTCGTTCTGGAGGCCTCACTCGATAAAGGCCGTGGTGTTACCACTACCGTACTGGTCCAGGAAGGCACCTTGAGAAAAGGTGACATTATGCTTGCCGGAGAAGATTTTGGTCGCGTGCGTGCGATGTATGATGAATACGGTAACAGTATTGAAAGCGCGGGCCCGTCGATGCCGGCGGCGGTTATAGGTTTATCCAGTATGCCAAGTGCGGGTGATGAAATGCAGGTGCTGGCTGATGAGCGTACTGCCCGTGAAGTCTCACAAAATCGTCAGGAAAAAGCACGCAATATGCGCCTTGCTACCCAGCAGGCAAATAAGCTGGAGTCGATGTTTGACCAGATGAAGGCAGGTGAAGTTAAAAAATTAAATATTCTATTGAAAGCAGATGTGCAAGGTTCATTACATGCTATCAGCGATTCATTATTCAAGCTGGTTGCTGATAATGATGAAATTGATGTCCGTATTATTGGTTCGGGTGTCGGCGGTATTAATGAAACCGATATTAGCCTTGCGGCTGCATCGAATGCTATTGTGATTGGATTTAATGTCCGCGCTGACGCCTCTGCCAGGCGAGCCGCTGCCGAGCGTGGCGTTGAACTAAATTACTACAGTATTATTTATGAACTGATTGATGAAGTAGCGAAAGCGCTGACCGGTATGCTTAAAGCAGAATACCGTGAACAGATTATCGGCATGGCAAAAGTACAGGAAGTGTTCACTTCACCAATGTATGGTCAGGTGGCCGGTTCACTGGTCACAGAAGGCGTGGTGCGTAAAGATGCCCCAATTCGTGTATTGCGTGACAATGTTGTAATTTTTGAAGGTGAGCTTGAATCACTGCGTCGCTTTAAAGACAATGTGAAAGAAGTTAACAGTGGTACTGAATGTGGTATTGCAGTTAAGAATTACGAAGTTAAAGTCGGTGATCAAATCGAAGTGTTCGAACGCGTAGAAGTTGAACGTAAGCTATAAACCGTACTGATTTTTTGTTAAGAAGTAGAAGGAATGCCTAGAGAGTTTTTACGCAGTGACCGCATGGCAGAGCAGCTCCGTCGTGAGTTGGCTGAAATTATTCAGGATGAAATAAAGGATCCACGTGTGGGTTTTTTATCATTTACAGAAGTACGCATGAGCCGAGATTTAAGTCATGCCGTCGTTTACTGTTCTGTTTTAGAGCCTGAACAATTACATGAATCTATAGAAGTGTTAAATCGTGCTGCAGGTTTTATACGAAAATCTATCGGCAGGCGTATTCGTGCGCGCATCGTACCAACGCTGAAATTTGTTGCCGACGAAAGTGTCATCCGGGGTGAAGAGATGGATGAACTGATTAGTGAGGCCATTCAAAGCGACAAAAAAAATAGCGGTGATGAAGATTAGTGGTTTAAACCGGCTCTGTTTCATTTAATAATCGTAAAAAACATATTTTATCCGCAGATGAGCGCAGATAAAAACAGATCAAAAGCTTAGTCCGCGAAACACGCGAAACACGCAAAAGTTTTAAAAACAAAAGGCTTTTTTCGCGTTCTTGGCGTGTTTCGCGGACTATGTTTTTTTAGTTTGCACCTTTTAATTAATGAGAGTATTTAGTTTTGGGTAGAAGAAAAAACAAAGGGCGCAATGTTAGTGGTGTATTACTGTTAGATAAACCGCAAGGTTGCAGTTCAAATCACATATTGCAAAAAGTAAAGCGGCTGTTTGGCGCGGCTAAAGCCGGTCATACCGGTAGCCTGGATCCATTAGCTACTGGCATGTTACCGGTATGTTTTGGCGAAGCCACAAAAATTTCTGCGTTTTTACTGGAAGCGGATAAACGTTACCACCTTAAATGTCAGCTGGGTGTGAGCACGACTACCGGTGATGCAGAAGGGGATGTGCTTGCTACGCAGGATGTTTCCGGCATAACAGAGGCTGCTATCAAAGCGGTGCTGCCAGAATTTATTGGTGAGATAGAACAGGTACCGCCGATGTACTCAGCCCTGAAACATAACGGTGAACGTTTGTACAAACTGGCGAGACAGGGTATTGAAGTTGAGCGTAAATCCAGGCGTGTTACGATCTATGACATTGAATTTCTATCATTTGAGCAGGACGACCAGCAGCGGGCTATTCTGGAGCTTGAAGTTAGCTGCTCTAAAGGCACTTATGTGCGGACGCTGGTCGAAGATATTGCGAAAAACTCAATTGTGGTGCGCATATCACGGCATTACGCCGACTCAGCGTAGGTCCATATGCGGGTGATATGTTGAGCATTGATCAACTGACTGCGCTGGCAGAGCAGGGAGAGGCGGTACTTGATGAATGCCTGCAGCCGGTTGATAGCGGTGTTGCTGACTGGCCGGATGTACATCTGGGTGCGGATGCCGCATTTTATGTGCGTCAGGGGCAGCCGGTAATGGTACCGCATGCACCGACAAAGGGCTGGGTTCGCATATACGATCATAGTAAGTTTTTAGGCCTGGGTGAAATTCAGGATGATGGCATGGTTGCGCCGCGCCGAATGATTAAACAATGTGCTTAAAATCTTATTCACCACAGAGGCGCAGAGAGCACAGAGAGCACAGAGAAAGGCAATGTTTTTGTTTTTATCCATTTGCTTATTTTGTACCTCAAGGACATTTTCCGCTGAACTCAAGCACGGTTTCCGTCGCTAAAAACGTTTTTCTATGTGCCTCTGTGGTAAAAAGTTTTGGTTTCTTTCATGTTGAGCAGTAGATGCTGAGATTGCATGAAAATCATTTAAAAACAATGCTTTTGTGTCACGTTAATTAGTGATAAAATCGCCATCCTTTAATTACCGACCATTTATTTGGTTAAAACTTTAGTTCGGAGTATTCATGTCTTTATCGACCGCAGAAAAAGGCGAAGTTGTTTCAAAATACCAGCAAAAAGAAGGAGATACAGGCTCTCCGGAAGTTCAGGTTGCGTTATTAACAACTCGCATTGTGCAATTAACAGAGCACTTTAAAGATCACAAACATGATCATCATTCACGTCGTGGTTTATTACGTATGGTTAACCAGCGTCGTAAATTGCTCGATTACCTTAAAGGCAAAAACGTTGACCGTTACAAAGAACTGATATCCAGCCTTGGTCTGCGTCGATAAGTCGATAACTTGTGTAGTAAATCTAATCACTGAGTACTCCATGATACGACCTGTAAAGGCGCTGGATTCAGTGATTTTTATATGCTTTTTTTCAGGGTTTAGATTCGTTTTCAGGCCCCACAACAGGAAACAATATAGTGATACCTACAGCAATTAAAAAATCATTTCAGTACGGCGATCTAACAGTTACGATGGAAACGAGTGAAATCGCTCGTCAGGCATCCGGTGCTGTGATGATTAGCATGGGCGACACAGTTGTTTTTGTTACTGTTGTGTGTGCTAAAGAAACAGAAGAGGGTTGAGATTTCTTCCCGATGACCGTTAATTACCAGGAACGTACTTACGCTGCTGGTAAAATCCCGGGTGGTTTCTTCCGCCGTGAAGGCCGTCCGAGTGAAGCAGAGATATTAACCTGCCGCCTGATCGATCGTCCGATCCGTCCTTTATTCCCTAAAGGTTTTACTAACGAATGCCAGATCGTTGCTACCGTGGTTTCAATGAGTGGCGATATCGATCCTGAGATCCCAGCAATTCTTGGTGCTTCTGCGGCATTATGCGTTGCCGGTGTGCCTTTCGCAGGTCCTCTGGGTGCGGCTCGCATTGGTTATAAAGACGGCGAATATTTATTAAATCCAGGTAAAGAAACACTGGAAACCTCTGACCTTGACCTGGTAGTTGCGGGTACTAGCCATGCAGTCTTGATGGTTGAGTCTGAAGCGAAACTGCTTTCTGAAGAGGTAATGCTTGGCGCTGTAATGTTCGGTCATGAGCAGATGCAAACAGCTATTACTGCTATTAGTGAGTTCGCTGCAGAAGTCGGTAATCCTAAATGGGAATACCCTGCACCTGCAGTAGACGAAGAGCTGGCGGCTAAAGTGGCTGAAACAAGTACAGCCGCTATTACAGATGCATACCAGGTTGCAGAAAAAATGGCACGTCAGGATGCAGTTAAAGCGGCGAGAAGAGCTGCTGTTGAAGCACTACAGTCTGATGACGGTTGGTCAAAAGACCAGATTAAAGGTGCCTTTGGTAAGTTAGAAAAGAAAATCGTTCGTTCTCGTTATATTGCGGGTGAAAAACGTATCGATGGTCGTACTACCTCTGATGTGCGTGCAATTACTGTACGTACCGGCGTGCTGCCACGGACTCACGGTTCAGCACTGTTTACCCGTGGTGAAACACAGGCAATGGTTGTTACCACATTAGGTACTGCACGTGATGCTCAAATTATAGATGCGCTTGAAGGTACATACCGCGAGCCGTTTATGCTGCATTACAACTTTCCTCCATACTGTGTTGGTGAAACCGGTATGGTTGGTTCGCCAAAACGTCGTGAGATTGGTCATGGCCGCCTGGCGAAACGTGGTGTATTAGGTGTTATGCCATCTGAAGAAGATTTCCCATACACGATCCGCGTGGTATCAGAGATTACTGAATCAAACGGTTCAAGCTCGATGGCTTCTGTCTGTGGCACCAGTCTATCGCTGATGGACGCCGGTGTACCAATTAAGGCGCCAGTTGCCGGTATTGCCATGGGTCTGATTAAAGAAGGTGATGATTTTGCTGTTCTTTCCGATATTTTGGGTGATGAAGATCACCTTGGCGACATGGACTTTAAAGTAGCCGGTTCAGCTGATGGTATCTGTGCATTACAGATGGATATCAAGATCGACGGTATTACAAAAGAAATCATGGAAAAGGCACTGGAGCAGGCCAAAGCAGGCCGTAACTTTATTCTTGGTGAAATGAACAAGGTGCTTTCTGAAACCAATACAGAAATGTCTGAGTACGCACCTCGCTACCTGAACTTAAAAATTCACCCTGACAAGATCCGTGATGTTATTGGTAAAGGCGGTGCCGTTATTCGTGCATTGACCGAAGAGACCGGTGCCAGCATTGATATTGATGATGACGGTAATATTAAAATTGCATCAAGTGACCTGGCTGCTGCCGAAGAAGCCAGAAAACGTATTGAGCAAATTACTTCTGATGCTGAAGTTGGTGTGATTTATAACGGAACAGTGAAGAAGATAATGGATTTCGGTGCTTTCGTCGAAATTTTACCAGGTAAAGACGGCCTGGTTCATATATCCCAGATCAGTGACGAACGTGTTGAGAACGTGAGTGATAAATTATCTGAAGGTGATATGGTAAAAGTGAAAGTATTAGAGATTGATCGTCAGGGACGCATTCGTTTAAGTATGAAGGAAGTAGAAGAAGCCATCGCTTAACTTTTCCTGGTCTCACATCAAAAAAAGGAGCTTCGGCTCCTTTTTTTGATCGTTTTTTTTCAAGTATTTACCCTGAAAATTAAATTATATGCACTACAATCACTAACAACAATAATATAATAGTGATTTTAAATAGGGGACAAACATGGATATAACTATAAAAATAATTCGTGGCGTAGCAGTAACTAATATAATTTTTCTCGGTCTTGTCGGCTGTTCAAGCTCACCCGCACCCTGGACACAGGCTGATGACTCACCATGGGGTGATAAACATGCTGCCGAGATGGAAAACCTTCCTTCTGATGATGCTGTTACATCGGATACCTCATTAAATGATCCTGTATTGCTGGCAGACCCGGAGCCTGAACCTATTTTTATGGAAGAGCCAGTAGCCGCTCCTGCGCCAGAGGTGATTATGCCAGTAGTGGTTGAGGAGCTAACGCCTGAACAGGAAATAATGGAATTACCAGGAGAAAGTTATGCGGTTCAGGTTTATGCAAGTAAAACAGCTGAAAGTATTGAGAAATTCAAGACTAGTAAAAATTTGGCAGAATTAAAAACGGTAAAAACTGACCGTTCAGGTTCCATTGTTTATGTGCTGGTTGATATTTATCCTGACCGTCGTTCGGCAAACACAGCCGCTGCCGATCTCGAAATCAAGACAGGATCAAAGCCATGGATTCGTTCTGTTGCCGGTTTACAGAAAATTGTTTTACAATAAAAAATAATTGTCCAGTTAAAGAAAAGGCCGGGTTTCCGGCCATTTTTATACTTCAAAGAGAAATTCTCAGGCTGTTTTTTTTTAATTTAATTCATCAGCCAGACTTGTTTCAAGGTTTCCTGGATTTCATCTAAGTAAGGTGGAAAATGAAGGCAGACCTTACAACAAATATGATGTAGTATTTGTCCAATTAAAAATGTGTGTATTGTCGTTGCGTGGCAAATTAATTATATGGCAACTCAATCAATAAAAAATCGCTTGTGTAAAGCTGGCCTGTTTGAAGCGAGCCTGGTTAAATCAGCCTTTTTAATGTTCCTTGTGTTAAGTCTTTCGGCATGTGGCCAGTTTATAGCAAATGCTAAAAAAGAGTTCGCAGAGGACTTATCAGCAACAATACTGGAATTTGATGACCCGGAAACCATTAAAAAAGCAGTGCCTTCATATCTGATATTAATCAGTAGTATGATCAAAGGGGACCCGGATAATCCGGATTTATTAGAAACTGGGGCTCAATTATACGGTGCCTATGCTTCCGGTTTTACCGATAATGCAACAAGTAAAAAAGCACTTGCAAATCGTGCCTTCGTCTATGCCAGTCACGCCATATGTATACGAGATGAAAGATTTTGTGATATAGAAAGACTCTCTTATTTTGAGTTTGAAAAACGTCTTGCTGCGGTAGAGAAAACACAGGCTGAATCCTTGTTTATTTTTGTTAGCAGCTGGGCAGGTGTAATTGAAGCCAATAGCTCAGACTGGAATGCTATTGCTGAACTGCCAAAAGTAAAAGCGGGTATACAGCGTGTACTTGAAATAGATGAAACGGTAAGTAATGGCAATGCGCATCTATATATGGCAATCATGGAGTCATTATTACCACCGGCATTAGGTGGTAAACCTGAAATAGCAAAAAAACATTTTGAACGTGCAATTGAACTTTCAAATGATAAAAATTTAATGGCGAAAGTATTATATGCAGAAAAATATGCACGGATGTTATTTGATCGGGAATTACATGATGAATTATTACAACAGGTAATAGCTGCTGATGCTGGATCATCAGATCAGGTGTTAATTAATACACTTGCCAAACAAAAAGCCGCTGAGTTGTTGCTGGATGGCGATGATTACTTCTGAACTCGCGTTAGAAAAATGCACTAAAATCGTTCCACGGTAATTGCTCCATGCATGGAAATAGATAATGAAAAATTTAGTAAAAAAATTTGTAGTGGTGCTAGCGATATCGTTCGTTAGTTTTAATTCGCCGGTGTTAATTGCAAAAACAATTAAAATTGCGACGCTTTCTCCGGAAGGTACGTTCTGGATGGAACATATGCGTGCAGGTGCAGAGGAAATTAAGAAAAAAACACAGGGACGGGTAAAATTCAAATTTTATCCGGGCGGAGTAATGGGTAATGATGAAAATGTTTTAAGGAAGATACGCATCGGTCAATTACAAGGTGGCGCAATTACCATAGGGAAGTCTTTCTCAGACCACACCTGATACAACTATCTATGGCCTTCCATATCTGTTTTCCAGTCTTGATGATGCCGCCCAAATAAGAAAAACAACCGACCCGATGTTGAGTAGAATAATCGAGAAAAATGGATTTGTTAATTTTGGCTTTGCGCAGGGTGGTTTTACCTATTTGATGTCAAAAGAACCTGTTCGTACTCTAGATGATTTAAGACAACGAAAATCCTGGATACCTGAACAAAGTGATGTTGGATTAGCGGTTTATCGTTACGTTGGTGTTACACCAATTACATTATCCATGTCGGATGTGTTAACAGGGTTACAGACTGGTTTAATCGACACTATTGTTACCTCGCCTATTGGGGCCCTTGCCTTACAGTGGCACACTCATATTAAATATGTGACTGACCAGCCAGTGAACTATTTGGCAGCAATGTTAATTATTGATAAAAAGGTTTTTTATAAACTAAGTGAAACGGACCAGCAAATTGTCCGTGATGTAATGGAAAAAGTGTATAAAAAAATTGATGAGCAAAATAAAGTAGATAATATTGCTGCACGACAAGCATTAATTAATCAGGGCGTGCAATTTGTTAAATTAAGTGACAGTGAAAAAGAAGAGTGGGAAAAAGTAGATGACTTTGTCATTAAAGAAATGATAAAGAAATATCAATATAACAAGGATCTGTACAATGCAGTGACCGTTAATAAATCTGACGCGCCAAAACTAAATTGAATGACAAGGCTGGTTTAGAGGTTCCCCGGTTTCTATAGGAGGAACAGGAACGCTGTATTTTTTTATGCTGAGCAAAAGGGGTTTCTACATGGCAAGGATTGTTCCTGCAATCCTTGCCATGTAGAGTGATCGGCTGCACTGACCCGGTCAGAATGACAGCTTATTACTTTTTCTGAGTTGTGATTTTAACCGGGCACTACTAATGCGAATGCATGGCAACGAGAATAAAAACTAACTAGCTAATGAATATTAATAATAATAAATTTATTAAATTAATTAATGTCATCGAGGACAGTTTATTAGTTGTGATACTGTCCATTATGATTATTCTTGCTGTATATCAGATAATATCCAGAAATCTATTTTCCGAAGGTATTGTCTGGATAGATCCATTATTAAGGACCCTGGTATTATGGGTCGGCCTTGCAGGTGCAGTTGTCGCAACACGTACAGATCATCATATTAAAATTGATGTCTTTATTAAATATCTTCCCAATAACATCCTGCCATATGTGCAACGACTGGTTTACCTGTTTACCCTTTTAATATGCCTGTTAATTGCCTGGCATGCTGCTCGATTTGTTATAAGTGAATATGAATATGGAACGATAGCGTTTGCTGCTGTGCCTGCCTGGGTTACTGCAGTAATCATTCCCGTGAGCTTTTTACTTATTGCCATTCGTTATGGTTTGTTATTGATCACTCCCCATACTCCTCAGCAATCAGGTTCGATCACTGAAGTGGATTCAACGTTTTAATTATGGTCGGCGCACTTGCACTAATCATATTAGTTATTTTAGGCACGCCATTGTTTGCCATTATTGCTACCAGTGCGCTAATTGGATTTCATGGTGAAGACATTGATTTATCTGTTATCGCCATCGAAATATACCGTATCGCTGACACCCCGGTTCTTCTCGCTATCCCGTTGTTTACCTTTGCCGGTTATGTATTAGGCGAGAGTAAAGCATCAGAAAGGCTTGTGCTGCTTACTAATGCATTTCTTGGCTGGATGCCTGGTGGTCTTGCCGTGGTTTCACTTTTTGCCTGTGCGTTTTTTACGGCCCTGACCGGTGCCTCTGGTGCAACTATTATTGCTCTTGGTGCTATTTTGTATCCGGCGATGAAACAGGCGGGGTATGCAGAGCGCTTTAATCTGGGATTGATCACTTCATCGGGTAGTTTAGGTTTGTTGTTTCCGCCCTCAATCGCATTAATTTTATATGGCGTCATTGCACAACAGATGGATCTTGATCAATCTGTTGCTATAGATGATTTATTTATAGCTGGATTGCTACCCGGTCTGTTGATGTTAGCGCTTCTGGTGGCATGGAGTATGTACAAAAGTGTCGGTGACAAAATACCCACAGTTGAATTTGATTTAAAGACGCTAATCAGTGCTGTGCGCAAATCAGTCTGGGAAATACCGCTGCCAATAATAATAATCGGTGGTATATTCACCGGGTACTTCGCGGTTTCAGAAGCAGCAGCGGTAGCCGTTTTGTATGTATTGATTGTTAATGTACTGATATTAAAAGAGGTAAAGATTAAACAACTACCTGCTATTATGCGCAATTCTATGGTGCTGGTCGGTGGTGTGTTAATCATTTTAGGTGTTTCACTGGCATCAACCAATTATTTAATTGATGCAGAAATACCATCGAAATTATTTGGTTATATCCGTGAACATATTGACAGCAAATTAACATTTTTAATGCTGCTTAATATCTTCCTGCTTATACTGGGTATGATGCTTGATGTGTTCTCTGCACTTGTGCTCATCGTACCGCTCACTTTACCCATTGCTGTCGGTTATGGCATCCATCCGATACATTTCGGCATTATTTTCTTAGCAAATATGCAGATAGGTTATTTCACTCCACCTGTTGGTATGAACCTGTTTATTGCCAGTTATCGTTTTAACAAACCGATAACAGAATTGTATTACGCAACCATTCCGTTTATGTTTATTTTGTTCCTGGCAGTATTAATTATCACTTATTGGCCCGCTTTAACCTTGTCGCTGCTTGACCTTAAATATAATTACTAGCGACACGGTTAATATCTTCTGATTATGGAATTATTAAATCGCCACATTAGCTGTCCTTATTGTGGAGAAGGTGTTGAACTTTTAATTGATGATTCAGCTACGGATCAGGACTACTTTGAGGACTGTTCTGTTTGTTGCCGACCTATTCGCGTTCAGGTGAGTATTGATTTTGAGGGGGAGTGTGTGGTTGTTGTTTTACGTGATGATGAGTAACCGTGAAAACACGGTTATTTTTTATGTTATTTTACTGCTGTCCCGTTAATATAAATATTTATTATCTATAAAGGTTAATGTAGCTGGCCTGGTCTTGTTTTACTTTCATCCGAGACATGAATCGGACGCAACCACCAACGACACGCCGTGAAACGACCTACACGGATGTAGGAAATGCAGATATTGCAAGGAGCAAGAAAACCTGCCATGCGGGTGATGGTCGTTGATAGATGCCCTCGATTTATGTCTCTAACAGTTAACGACCAGCAGTGATGTTACTTAGTAAAAGATCTTACTCAACCCTGCACAAATGCAATAGTTCAATTATTAACAATGAGATTTATAATGTTCAATAATTTTCTCTGCCGTGTTGTTTTCGTTGCGCTAACGCAGCTATTATCATTAAATGCCATGTCGCAAGACATAAGTTTTGACTATGTACAAGCTACTTATACTTTTACTACGATAGATCTAGGTGCTTCAATGGATGAAATAGATGGAAACGGCATTGGGCTTTCACTATCTCTTGGTTTTACTCCAAATCTTGCACTGACTCTGGCGGTATTAGACACAACTTTTGAATCTTTTCAGGGAATAGATGTAGATACAGCAAAGGCTACTACTTTAGGTGTGACTGCTCATGTAGCAACTGCAACCAGAAGTGAGCTATTTGCTAATCTTTCTGCACTTAAGGCTGAAATAACTGAAAATGGTGGTGTTGAAATAACAAGTGATCGTGATTATGGATATGCCGCCAGTATCGGCTTACGCCATTTAGTAAGCGATAAATTTGAGCTTGAGTTGGGTATTTCTCATACATATGTTTTTGATCGTACAGATAATTCATTTAAAGCCGATGCGCGGTTATATACTCGTAAAAGAATCTCATTAGGTATCGGCTACATTACTGGAGACAGTGTGAATTCATTTTCCTTGAATTTTCGTTTCGATGTTTAGTGAACCAGGTTAAGTGCTGTTTATTTCTCAGCAAATAGGTGAAACTCTCTTGTTTCCGCATGAGAACGAGAAAAAATCAATCTAATATTAATACCCTAATATGAACACGAAAAAATGTGAAGTAGTCCACAGCGAAAACAAAAAGAATTAGCCAACCTGGTGGGGCGACTAATATTTTTGTTTACCTCTTTAAACCAATAGCTTCTGCATTATTCGTGTTTCATGTAGGGGTTTGAGTAATACATGAACAAACACTATAAACCAATAGCCTGTTCGCTGCATGATGAGTATGAAATAGCTATCATAGTACCTTAATATAAAGTGGTTCGATGATGATGCTGGTGTTAATCATACAGATAAAGTCCTGCCAAAAGATATTCGGGTAAAAAACAAAGAGGAATTTTTAGTGGCACGCGCTCATGATGGCGCTCAGAATAATAACGAGCTTTGTATCAGGCTGGACAAAATCACCTTACTAGAAAAATAAACGTCGATTCACATATTCGATTGCCACCATTCGGGTAATGCTGCTATTGAGTCAAGTATTTCATCGGGTGTTATACCAAGTTCAAGGTCTGATTCAGAAAACTTGCCTGTGCGAACCTGTATCGCTTTCAAGCCGGCATGTTGTGATGCTTCGATGTCGCCGCGAATATCATCACCAATCATCACAATATCGTCATGCTCGGCTAGAAGGTCGACAGCGGCCTGAAAAAATTCTATTGCAGGCTTGCCAGTGACTACAGCGTTGATCCCGGTTGCGTATTCAAAGGCTTTTATCATGGGGCCAACATCCAGTTGTAATCCGGTGGCAGTTTGCCAGTAACGTGTCATTCCTAAAGCAATAAGTTTTGCTTTCGGATTATTGATTAAAGTCCGGAAGATTCGGTTCATGGTAGAAAAGGTCCATTGCTGCCCCAGGTCACCGATAACAACAGCGTTGACAATACTGTTTTCGGCAGCGACTAATTTAAAATCAGCGAATTCCTCCGCTGTTGTCTCTGGAACAAATAGTGCAATGTTATTTAACTTGTTTGTCAGTAACCATTTTCTGGCAGCAACACAAGGTGTAAGAAAATCTTCTTTTTTTGATTTAATGCCAAAGCTGGCAAGTTTTGTAACAAGTTCTAAACGTGACTTAGAGGTGGTGTTTGTCAGGAACAGGTGAGGGATATTGTGTTTATTAAACCAGTTGATAGTGTCAGCGGCACCATCAATTGGCTTGTCACCTTCATATAAAACACCGTCAAGATCGAAGAGTACAGCGGACATAATCGCACCTATAATGAAATATATTGTACTGCTGAGAATAATTAAAGGCAATGATGGAATCTAAAGTCTAATGTTGCAAAGTCCTGCTAGCTTATTGAAATAAATATACTTAGTTGTGTTGTTTAATGTTGAGGGTGGTTGTTATAAACATTGTCTAACTTTATATTTATAACATTATCGTCATTACACTTTATTTCAATAACCTTTCTGGATGAAGTTGTTCCACTGCTGATGTGGATTGACCCTTTTGGTAATTCCAGGATTTTTTCCAGTACTTTAATGATCGCTTTATTGGCCTTGCCTTTTTCTGCTGGTGCTTTTACTTTTACCTTGAGAGTATCTTCCAGCCATCCGGCAATGCAATCCTTTGATGATGAAGGGATGACTTTGATGTGAAGTTTCATGATTTATTTATTCAGATTCGTCAACACGTCGCCAGTTATCTTCGTCGCGTATAACTTCGTGTTTCGCCCAATGAGAAAATGCATTTTTTGTCATTACAGCAGAATCCCGCCTATCTGCACCGGCAATTACTTTGTAGATAAGTTTCTCTTCACCTGCATCATTGGTATCGGCCCAGTCGACAATCTGACGCACTGACCAGAGGTCACCATATTCGCCATTGCTATAATAATGACCGTGCTTTAATTCATGGTACTGAATATTTGCACTTTGATGGCGCTGCGTAACAAGGTCATAGATTTTTAGTAGATCGTTTTCTGAAATATCGATAAAGGATTCGAATTCACTTAATGCGTAAACAAAGTCTTCATGAGTAATCGCGCCATAAGTGGTTTCAGATTTTGCTTTATTGGTAGAGCTATATTTTTGTGCAAGGTATGCGGGGTAGCGTCGCCATTTTAAAAAATAATTAAAAATAAAAGCAACACTGATAATAGTGACAGCGTTAATAAGAACAGGGGTTAATATAAATTGATATCCCAGCTGTTGCACTTCATATCCTCCAACTACGGCGGATAATGCCGTTGCACCTCCAGGTGGGTGAATACAGTGCAAGTAATACATTGTTCCGACCGCGATTCCTACCGCTACAGGTGCAGCTATAAATATATCGGGTATGAATTTAGCACAGCTAACCCCTATTAATGCAGAAACAAGGTGGCCGCCGATAAGTGACCAGGGCTGTGAAAGCGGACCATGGGGTACTGCAAAAAGTAAAACAGCGGAGGCACCCATAGAGGCGACGATTAAATAAGAGGAAGTACCCTGTAGAAAAAATGTGCTGGTGTAAAAGATCAGGTATATCCCTGAAAAGGCACCTAAGGCAGAAACAAGTTTTTCAGTGTGAGTTACGCGATATCGTTCAACACCAAGATATTGCAGAATTGTTTCTTTCATTTAGGTATCTCTAATTAAGTTAATAAGCCAGATTAATCAAAATTGGGCACAGGAAGTGTATTCCTGTCTTTCTTCATGGCTTCAATTATAAATTTTTCTGTGTATCGTTTACTGCTGATCATAAACACCTCTCATAGAGTTACATTTTAATGCTATTTGGTGTCTAGCAAACTTTGGGAAATCCATAGGGATGATTTTAACAAGGCTAAAATAATTCACTGCTGTTCCGTTAACTTTGCTGAGTTGTCTACAGCCCTTACACTGTCTGGATGATGCTATATTTATACCATCCGAGACATGAATTGGGATCCGTCGCCTGAGACACGCTGTAAATACGACCTACACGGATGTAGGAAGTGCAGATATTGCAGGAGCAGATATCTGTCGTCCATGTACGCTCGGATACCGCGTCCATGCGGTATACGGTCTCAAGCAACGGGTCCCATTCCATACCTCTAACTGTTAACGGGAAAGCAGTGAAAATAATTAGACTTGATCAGGGCTTCTTTAAGTGTTTTTGAAATCAGGTAACCACTGAACAAGTTATGATTTTGGACAATCTTTTAAGCAGCAGTGACCGGATGGATTACTTGTTTCACACGAACAACTCGATTGTTTTGCTTGTTTGATAACAAGGCTTTTAATGGTTTTATCCAGACGTGCGAGCGCTTTTGTTATACCAAAGCAATATCTGATAGCGGCATTTTTATCATGTGATTTTTGTCCTACAGGGGTTCTTAATTCATCTCGTATGAATTACCATATTGTCCTCACCAAAATAAACAACATCGCAATCGGGATCAGTGCAAAAATAATAGCCCTGTTCAGGTAGTGAG
>CALNZO010000010.1:0-34423 GCA_942491175.1 uncultured bacterium
GCCAACTGGAACGTAGCGCAGACCGTGACCGTCACCGGCGTCAACGACGTCGTCGACGACGGCAACATCTCGTACACCATCGTCACCGCCGGCCGGCGGCAGCACGACGCCGCCCACAACGGGTTCGATGCCGGCCGACGTCAGCCATCACCAACACCGACAACGACACCGCCGGCATCACCGTCACGCCGACCTCCGGCCTGACCACGACGGAGGCGGCGGCACGGCCACCTTCACGGTCGTGCTCAACAGCCAGCCGACCGCCGACGTCACGATCGGCCTCAGTCCAGCGACACGACGGAAGGTACGATCTCCAGTGGCGAGCCTGATCTTCACGGCCGCCAACTGGAACGTCCCGCAGACGGTCACCGTCACCGGCGTGGACGACGCCGTCGACGACGGCGACATCGCCTACACGATCGTCACCGGCGCCGCCGACGAGCACCGACGCCAACTACAACGGCCTGAACGCCGACGACGTCGCGGTCACCAACACCGACAACGACACCGCGGGCATCACCGTCACGCCGACCGCGGGCCTGACTCACGACCGAGGCCGGCGGCACGGCGACCTTCACGGTCGTGCTCAACTCCCAGCCGACCGCCGATGTCACGATTGGCCTGAGTCGAGCGACACGTCGAGGGCAAGGGACCGTCCCGCGAGCCCTCACCTTCACCGCCGCAACTGGAACATGGCGCAGACCGTCACCGTCACCGGCGTGGACGACGCCGTGGACGATGGCGACATCGCCTACACGATCGTCACTGCCGCGGCCACGAGCAGCCGACGCCGACTACAACGGCTCGATGCCGCCGACGTGTCGGTCACCAACACCGACAACGACGCGGCCGGCATCACCGTCACGCCGACCGTCCGGCCTGGTCACGACCGAGCCGGCGGCACCGCCACCTTCACGGTGGTCCTGAATTCGCAGCCGACGGCGGATGTGACGCCATCGCGCTGAGCAGTTCGAGCGACACGAGCGAGGGCACGGTCGCCAAGCCAGCCTGACCTTCACCGGCCGCCAACTGGAACACGGCGCAGACCGTCACCGTCACCGGCGTCGACGATGCCCTCGTCGATGGCAACGTCGCCTACACGATCGTCACGGCGCCGCGGCGTGCCGACGCCGCCTACAACGGCTTCGATGCCGAGCGACGTCAGTCGGTCACCAACACCGACAACGACGACGGCGGGCATCACCGTCACGCCGACGTCCGGGCTGATGACGACCGAGTCGGCGGCACCGCCGACCTTCACCGTCGTCCTCGACCAGCCAGCCGACGGACGACGTGACCATCGGTCTGAGCTCCAGCGACACGACCGAGGGCACCGTCTCCACGACCGTCAGCCTGACCTTCACGCGGCCAACTGGAACGTCGCCAGACCGTCACCGTCACCGGCGTCGACGACGCCCTGGTCGATGGCAATATCGCCTACACCATCGTCACGGCCGCCGCCGTCAGCGCCGACGCCGCCTACAACGGCCTCGATGCCGCCGACGTCAGCGTCACCAACACCGACAACGACACGGCCGGCTTCACCGGTCGCCCGACCTCAGGCCTGGTCACGACCGAAGCCGGCGCGACCGGCACCTTTACCGTGGTGCTCAACAGCCAGCCGACCGACGACGTGACCATCCGGGTCAGTCCGAGCGATCACGGCGAGGGCACCGTCGCGACCGGCCAGCCTGACCTTCACGCCGCCAACTGGAACACGCCGCAGACGGTCACCGTCACCGGCGTCGACGACGCGGTGGACGACGGCAACATCGCCTACACCATCGTCACCGCGGCGGCGGTCAGCCGACGCCGACTACAACGGCCTCAATGCCGACCGACGTCAGCGGTGACAACAACGACAACGACACGGCCGGCATCACCGTCAGCCCGAGTCGGGCGGCTGACGCTCCACCGAAGCCGGCGGCACCGCCACCTTCACCGTCGTCCTCACCGCGCAGCCAACGTCGACGTGACGTCGGTCCGAGCACCTCCGACACGACCGAGGAGGGTCGCGATCCAGCGAGCCTGACCTTCACGACCGCCAACTGGAGCAGTCGCGCAGACGGGTCACCGTCACCGGGGTCGATGACGCGGTGGACGACGGTGACATCGCCTACAGCATCGTCACAGCCGCCGCGGTCGGCTCCGACGCCGCCTACAGCGGCCTCAACCCAACCGATGTCAGCGGTGGTCAACAACGACAACGACGAAAGACAGCCCCGGGCACAAGGCCCCGACAGAAGCCAGCAGGCGGACACGGGGTTCGCTGGCCGCCGGATCCAATTGGTGTCACCTTCGACACGACGACGACCGACTCCAACGGGTTGTACGCCTTCAATTCCCTGACACCCGGCGACTATCAGGTCCAATTCACTGCTCCCACCGGCTATGCCTTCACCACGGCCAACGTCGGCGGCGATGATGCCATCGATTCCGACGCCGACCCCACCTCCGGCATCACCCAGACGGTCTCCCTTGCAGCCGGAGAAACCAACCTCAGCCTTGATGCCGGGCTGAGGCTCATCGGACAAACCATCACTGGAACCCGTAGAAAAGACACCCTCACAGGAACCCCCGGCGATGATGTGATCACCGGACTGAAAGGCCGAGATCTGCTCACCGGGGGTGACGGCGCTGACTGTTTCGTCTACACCAGCATCGTCGATCGAGGTGACACCATCACCGACTTCGACCCACTGGAAGGAGATAAGGTCGATCTCACAGGTGCTCTCAGAAGCGTGGGCTACACAGGCACAACACCGATCGCGGATGGCTACCTCAACTTTCTGGCTTCTGGCAGCAACAACAGCATTCTGCAGATCGACCCTGATGGCCCCCTCGGCTCGGCGACTCCCAAGAGCTTCATCCTGTTCCGCAACGTCTCTCTCGCCACGCTCAGTAATCCTGATAACTTCATCTGCTAGCCATCTATTGTTCTCACCGACCCAATGATTAACCCGTTGAATCAGATCGCCATGAAGGACCCTCAACCAGGAGGCAACCATCCACCTTGGTCCCAGTGCCATCGATCAGAATGGACTCCTTCACCTTGCCAGCCTCAGTCCCCCGCCTGGCCCCACACAGGTCGAACATACAAAGCCCACAAGGAGCGCCTCGCGCTGACAGCTGCAATCAATCGAGCGATGACGAGACCAGCACGTTGACGTCCCATTAGTGGCAGCTTAATCTAAGATGAGATCTGAATCGCCCCATTCATCCGCCTCGCGGAATTCCCCTACCATGACTGCCACACCTCGAAACCTGCCCTGTTGACCGCTGGCCTGGCCATTGTGATGGCAGCCGCAGCAGCCCCTCCTTCGTACGGTGGTGGATGTCGATTATGCATTTGACGTCACCATAGACGCAGGCCCGCTGACACCAAACCAATACCAAGCATGCTTCTTCCTACAATAACTCAACCAAGGAATTAACGCTCTTCGAATTCATGTTTGAGGGCACTACTTACACCGCAAGCGACGACCCGGACGCCGAAGCAAAGTTCGATGGCAACACCTTCTGGGTATAGATTTCCGCTGCTCTTCGCCTCCGGGCCTCCCCTCCTTCTCATTCACATCCGGATTCTTTTTGACGTCAGCGACGCTCTTTTCACCTACGATCTGAATCCGGTAATTATCGGACAGGGTGGAACAGGCCCAATTGTCTACCAACGGCTTACCACCCCCTCAGTCCCCGGCCCCGTTCCCGTGCTGGGTGCCGCGGCCTTCTTCGGCTACAGCCGCAGCCTGCGAAAGCGCACGGCTCACCGGGATGCCCCTCGGTGACCTGCAAGCTGCAGCATCGGCCTGATAGGCCAGGCCGATGCTGCTGTCTAAGGAAAGCAAGCCGACGAAGCCTCAGCCCATGGCCGCCGCGCCGCCCACCACTTCCAGGATCTCCTGGGTGATGGCCGCCTGGCGAGCCTTGTTGTAGTCGAGGGTGAGGCTCTTGGCGAGCGCCTTGGCGTTGTCGCTGGCGTTGTTCATCGCCGTCATCCGGCTGGCCAGCTCGCTGGCGGCGGCTTCCTGGAGGGAGCGCAGCATCTGGTTGGCCAGATAGAGGGGCAGCAGGGCATTGAGCAGCTGCTCCGGGCTCTGCTCGAACACGAAGTCGGGCTGCAGAGCCGGCTGGGTGTTCTCCACCTTGCCGATCTCCACGCCGAGGCGGCCATCGCGGGTGATGAGACGGAAGATCTCATCATCCGGGCTGGCGATGCCCTGGGGATCGAGGGGGAGCAGGGTCTGCACCACCGGCTGGGAGCTCACCAGGTTGATGAAGCGGGTGAAGACAATCTCCACCCGGTCGGTGCTGGCCGACAGGAAGGCGGCGAGCACTTCGTTGGCGATCTGGCCCGCCTCGGCGGAGGTGGGCACCTGCTCCAGGCCGGTGAAGGTGGCCCGGATCGGGTAGGAGCGATTGGTGAAATAGGTGATGGCCTTGCGGCCCATCAGCACCATGTCCACGGTGAAGCCCTGGCCCTTGAGCTCGGCGAAGCGCTGCTCGGCCCGGCGGATCACATTGGCGTTGTAGCCCCCGCAGAGGCCCCGGTCGCCGGTGACCACCAGCAGGGTGATGGTGCCCACGTCACGCCGTTCCCCGAGCAGGGGGGAATCGGCCCCTTCGAAGCCCATGCGGGACTCCAGGTTCTGGAGTACCCGGGCCAGGCGATCGGCGAAGGGGCGGGTGCGCAGCACCTGCTCCTGGGCCCGTCGCACCTTGGCGGCGGCCACCAGCCGCATGGCTTCGGTGATCTTGCGTGTGTTCTTGACCGAACTGATCCGGTCGCGGATTGCCTTGAGATTGGCCATGGGTGGAGACTCCTCAGGCGGCGGCCAGCATCGAGGAGGTGACCTCGCGGATGGCCTCCTTCAGCACGGCTTCGGATGCCTCGCTCAGCACCTTCTCGGTCTGCACCTGGGTGATGAACTCGGGCTTGTTGCTCTTGAGATACTCCCGCAGTTCGCGGGCGAACTGGGGCACCAGTTCCACGGGAACGTCGTCGATCAGACCCTTGACGCCCGCATAGACCACAGCCACCTGCTCGGCCAGGATCAGAGGGCTGAACTGGGGCTGCTTGAGCAGTTCGCGCAACCGCTTGCCCCGGGCCAGCTGGGCCTGGGTGGCGGCATCCAGGTCGGAGGCGAACTGGGAGAAGGCGGCCAGTTCGTCGAACTGGGCCAGCTCCAGCTTCAGGGTGCCGGCGATCTTCTTGATGGCCTTGGTCTGGGCGGCACCGCCCACCCGGCTCACCGAGATGCCCACGTTGATGGCGGGCCGCAGACCGGAGTTGAACAGGTCGGAGCTCAGGAACACCTGGCCGTCGGTGATCGAGATCACGTTGGTGGGGATGTAGGCGGAGACGTCGCCCGCCTGGGTCTCGATGATCGGCAGGGCGGTCATGCTGCCCTTGCCCATGGCGTCGGAGAGCTTGGCGGCCCGCTCCAGCAGGCGGCTGTGGCAATAAAAGACGTCGCCGGGGTAGGCCTCGCGGCCGGGCGGGCGGCGCAGCAGCAGCGACATCTGGCGGTAGGCCTGGGCCTGCTTGGTGAGGTCGTCGTAGACCACCAGGGTGGCCTTGCCCTTGTACATGAAGGACTCGGCGATGGCCGCTCCGGTGTAGGGAGCCAGGTACTGGAGGGCCGCCGCTTCCGAGGCGCTGGCGGCCACCACCACGGTGTAGTCGAGGGCGCCGCGCTCCCGCAGCACCTCCACCACGTTGGCCACCGAGGCGTTCTTCTGGCCGATGGCCACATAGACGCAGACCACGTCCTCACCCTTCTGGTTGAGGATCGTGTCGATGCAGATGGCGGTCTTGCCGGTCTGCCGGTCGCCGATGATCAGCTCCCGCTGGCCGCGGCCGATGGGGATCATGGCGTCGATGGCCGTGATGCCGGTCTGCATGGGTTCATGCACCGACTTGCGCTGGATGATTCCAGGCGCCATCGACTCGATCAGCCGGGTCTCGGTGGTGGCGATCTCCCCCTTGCCGTCGATCGGCTGGCCCAGGGCGTTCACCACCCGGCCGAGCATGGCGTCGCCCACGGGCACCGCCGCGATGCGGCCGGTGGCCTTGACCGTGCTGCCCTCCTGGATGCCCAGGCCCTCACCCATCAGCACGACGCCGACGTTGTCGTCCTCCAGGTTCAGGGCCAGCCCCTCGGTGCCGTCCTCGAACATGACCAGCTCCCCGGCCATCACCTGCTCGAGGCCGTAGACCCGGGCGATGCCATCACCGATCTGGAGCACGGTGCCGACGTTGCTGACCGAAACCGACTTGTCGTAGTCGGCGATCTGCTTCTTGAGGATGGCGCTGATCTCGTCGGGGCGGATGGAAACCATGGAGGGGAGTCCCCGGAGGGGAGGCGATGAAGGGAGGAGGGGAGGGGAAGGGGAGAAGGAAGTGCTAGCTCACGTTGGCCAGCGCCAGACCGAGCCGCCGGACCTGGCCGGCGAGGCTGGCGTCGATCACCCGGGAACCGACGCTGAGCACGAAACCACCGATGAGGGAAGGGTCCACCGCGAGGCTGATCTCCACCTTGTCGGTGCCGGCCACGGCCTTGGCCTTCTCAGCGATCAGAGCCTGCTGCTCCTCACTGAGCGGTGTGGCCGATCGCACCGTGGCCAGGGCGATCTGGTTCTGCTCGCGGTAGAGCTCCAGGAGCCGCTCCAGGACCGCATCGAGGAAGCCGATCCGCTGGCGGTCGGCCAGCAGCTTGAGCAGATTCAGGAAAGACGGAGAAATGGTTTCTCCGAAGATCTTCACCAGGGCGGCCTTCTTGCCTTCGACCTCCAGCACCGGGGAGACCATCGCCTCCCTCAGCTCGCTGGACTCATGCCAGAGGGACAGGATCGCCTTGGCCTGGTCGATCACCGCATCGGTGTCACCATTGGCGTCGCAGACCTGCAGGAAAGCGTCGGCGTAGGGGGTGGTGATGGTGTTGAGCAGAGGCATCAGGCTTTCCCCAGCGTTTGAATGGACTGATCAAGCAGCTGGGCCTGGGTGGTGGCATCGAGGCGGCCGGGCAGGCTGGCGAGCGCCTTGGCGATCGCCATCTCGGCGGCCTCCCGTTGAAGCTGCTTGCTGACCCGGGACACTTCCGAATCCAGATCGGATTCCGAATCCTCCTTGAGGCGGGCCATCTCCTCGACCGTGCGCCTCTCGCTCTCCATACGGATGGCCTCTGCCCTGACCTTGCCGTCGGCGCGGATCTTCTCGGCGCGGACGCGGGCCTCTCCCAGGCTTGCCTGGGCTTCGGTCAGGGAGGCGGTGGCGGCGGCCAGCCGCTCCTCGGCGTCGTTGAGCTCAGCAAGGATCCGCTCCCGACGCCGCTCCAGGATGCCGCCGAGGAAACCCCTCAGGAACCACACCAGGCCGGCGATGACGATCGCCAGGTTGATGATGTTGGTCTCGAAGAGATCCAGGTTGAGGCCGAAGCCGCCATGGCTCGCCAGGAGCGGGGAGACGAGCAGGGAAGGAAGGGAGGAATTCATGAGGCGGGCAGGAGACGGTCGACGATGAGGTCGGCAAGCCTGTCGACGTCAGCCTTCAGGGCCCCGAGGGCCTCAGCGCGCTGGGCATCGATCTTGCTGCGGGCGTTCTCGCGGCTGGCGATGGACTCCGCCTGGGCCACCGCCATGGCCTCCCGGTAGAGACGGTCGGAATCCTGCTCCGCTTCCAGAATCACCTTCTGGGCCTCGAGACGGGCCCCCTTGAGCTGCTCCTTGAGATCGGCTTCGAGGCGCTCCGCCTGGGCGAGCTTCTCCTTGGCCTGGGTGCGGCTGGTGGTGATGTAGCCCTCGCGATCCTCCACGGCCTTGCCGACAGGGCGGAAGAAGAGGCTGTTGAGAATGAAGGTGAGGATCACCACCTGCAGCGCCATGAGCGGCAGGGTGGCGTCGAGGTCGAACAGACCTCCCTCGGGCGACCCTGCGGTCGCACCTGCCTCGGCAAGCAGAAGCCAGCTGGTCATGGGGCGGTAAGGCGGGCGTTAAGGCGGGCGGTGATGGAGCCTGGTGAGGGGGGCAGGCGGGCAGGACCGCAGCAAACGGGCGGTCCTGTCCTTACCTGAGGACCCGCATCAGGAGAAGGGGTTGGCGAACAGGAGCACCAGGGCGACCACCAGGCCGTAGATGGTGAGCGATTCCATGAAGGCCAGGGAGAGCAGCAGGGTGCCGCGGATCTTGCCTTCGGCTTCGGGCTGACGGGCAATGCCTTCAACGGCGCCCTGGGAAGCGCTGCCCTGGCCGATGCCAGGACCGATGGAGCCGAGACCGACGGCGAGACCAGCAGCCACGACGGACGCAGCGGAAGTGAGGGAATCCATGGTGGAGTTAGGAATGTGGGGCGCCGGGGAAGCGCGGAAGGAACCTTGTCGAGAACCCTGCGCTGGGGACACCTGGGAAGGTGGGCCCGGATCGTGCCGGACCTGCGCGCAGAGAGTTTGCCAGACCGCAGGGACGGTCCGGCCGAGGCAGACCTAGTGGTGCTCCTCGTGAACCGCCTCACCGATGTAGTAGGCGGCCAGGGTGGCGAAGATCAGGGCCTGGATGGCACTGGTGAACAGCCCGAGGAACATCACCGGCAGGGGCACCACCAGGGGCACCAGGAAAGCCAGAACCGCCACCACCAGTTCATCGGCAAGGATGTTGCCGAAAAGACGGAAGGAGAGGGAGAGAGGCTTGGTGAAATCCTCGACGATCTTGAACGGCAGCATGATCGGCGTGGGTTCCACGTAGTACTCGAAGTAGCGGAACCCCTTGCGGCTCAGCCCCGCGTAGAAGTAAGCCAGGGACACCAGCAGCGCCAGGGCGATGGTGGTGTTGATATCGGCGGTGGGGGCGCCGAGTTCACCGCTGGGCAGGTGGACCAGCTTCCAGGGGATCAGAGCGCCGCCCCAGTTGCTCACGAAGATGAACAGGAACAGGGTGCCGATGAAGGGCAACCAGTCGCGGTAGGCCTTCTCACCGATGTATTCGCGGGCGATATTGCGCAGGTAGTCCCAGAGGAACTCCAGCAGGTTCTGAACACCACTGGGATCGCGTTCCATGCGGCGGGTGCCGATCACCACAACGGCCAGGAGGGCGCCGATCACGACCCAGGAACTCAGGAAGACCTGGCCATGGATCTTGTAATTGCCGAGCTGCCAGTAGAGGTGCTGACCGACCTCAAGGGCGGCGAAGGGAAGGGCGAAGGGCAACGGAGCCATCGGGTAAGGGGACCTGGGCGGCTGGACAGGGGGGAGTCAGGTGTCGAGGACGGCCTGAACGATCAGGGCGGGCTTGTAGAGCAGGAATCCCATCAGGGCCGGCAGGATCTCGAGGACGGGAAGCCTGGCGGCCGCCAGCACCAGCACCACCGGCACCAGCAGCTGGACCTTGCCCATCGATCGGGTGGCGACGCCGAAGCGGGTCACACTGCGCGACAGGAGCCGCAGATAGAGGAGCCCTGCCAGGGCTCCCACCAGCAGACTGACGGCGGCGGTGAGATCGAACCAGAAGGCTGTGAGCGGCACCGCCAGGGCGGTGGCACAGGCCGTGGAGAGAAGCAACCGACGCTGCAGCCGCAGGTAGTCGTCCATCCCGTTGTTCACCGGCGACGGAGCGTCGGCGACCTCAGGAAGGACGGGGGCGTCGATGGCCATCGCGGCTCCGACCTCTTCGGTCGACGTCTCCCGGGGGGGGACGGCATCCGGGGAGGGGGTCAGGGCAGCCTGCAACCGTCGAGGCTCCGTCTGGGCGAGCGGACTTTATCACTCGGCCCGTTCAGGCTCTCAGCAGCAGAAGCACCCGCTCCGCCAGCAGACGCCGGACCGCCGCCACCCGCTCGGTGGGCTCCAGCGCCAGGGGCAGGGCCCCGATCGGCGTGCCGGCAGGAGCCGCCTCCAGGGCCTGCATCAGCGCCAGATCCTCCTCGGCGATGGTCAGGGGCCCCAGGTCCGGACCCAGCAGATGCGTGGAGGGCCAGCCCCAGAGGCAGCGGTTGCGTTCGCCACCGGCCGCCAGCAGCTCCGCGTCGCTCCATGGCTCCTGCGGCGGGGCCGCTTCATCACTGCCGCCCTCCCGCTGCAGAAAGAACTCGAAGTGGCTGATGTCGGGATCAAGGCTCTCCACCAGGGCCCACTGCTGACGCGGCGGCAGGGCGCGGGCCCGCTCCAGCAGCTCCCCGCTCAGCAGCCGGGCCGGATCCCAGACCTCCGGATTGGAGAAGCCGGCGAAGCGCAGCCCGGGCTGATCGATGAAGTGGAACAGACGTTCAAGGTCGTAGCTGGTCTCCTGGGGGTGGAGGTACATATCGGCGAAGTTGGCATCGGCGACGGTGTCGAGGGCCCAGCGCTGCTCGTGATGCCGTCGCAGGCGGTTGGTTTCCGGGAGAGTGGCGAACAGCTCCCGCCCCAGCCGCAGCCCCGCCTGCCCGGTGCCCACGCCCATCAGCCCCAGGGCCCGCTGGGTGCGGTGGATCTCCCAGCGGCCTCCGTCGGCATACAGAAACAGATGCAGCAATCCCCCCGCCCGCAGCAGCGGGGCCAGGGCCTGCAGTCCAGCCTCGGGCCGGTCGAGATGGTGCAGCACCCCCACCGAATTGATGTAGTCGAAGGGCCCCTCCCCCCCCAGATCCAGCAGGCTCCGCTGCTCGATGCGCAGGGACGCCACCTGCTCGGCCGCCCCGGAGCGGGCGGTGCGCTCCCGCGCCACCGCCAGGGCTCCGGCGCTGATGTCCAACGCCAGCACGTCGGCGCCAGGGTTGAGATGGCAGAGGTAGTCGGTGCTCACGCCCGTGCCGCAGCCGGCGTCGAGGATCCGCCAGGGCCGCGGGGCCGGGGGCAGGGCCCCATCCACGGCCGCCACCACGCTGTCCACGCACCAACGCCAGTTGTATCCAGGGGGCGGACCGTCCTGGAGGGGATCCCCCGGGTAGGGAAAACGGTCGTAGAAGGCGCTCACCACCGGCGTGGCGGCATCCAGCGGGGCATCCATGGGCGCCTGGGTGCGGGTCCGCTGAGCATTCCACGGCCCCGGCCCCCGCGTGGCCGGGGCCAGCCGGAGGGCTGCAAACATTTGTTCATCCCCGCCCGGGGGGCCAGGGGGCCAGCCGTAACGTGACCCAGCCCGGCTCGCTCTCGTTCATGACCGTGACCGCCAGCAGCGGCAGCACCAGGGTCGCCCCCCAGCGCTACGACACCCTGCCGCTCTCCAGCGTCCGGCAGGCGGAGCAGCAGGACCGTTTCCCGGACGGCGGCGAACTGGACGCCCTGACCACCTTTTTCCGCAGCGGCCAGATCCGCGTCGAAGCGGCCCGGCGGATCTCCGCCAACGCCGACGCGATCGTGGCCCGGGCCGCCAACCGGATCTTCACCGGCGGCACCCCGCTGTCCTATCTGGATGCGCCCCTGAGCACCCCAGCGGTGGGAACTGGTGAGGCCACGGCCCTCGCCGCCGACCAGGCCGCTTTCCAGAGATCGGTGCGGACCTTCGCCCAGGGTTCCGGCGGCACCGGCCTGCTCGGCCGCATCCTCGAAGGCGTCCAGGCCGACGCCGACGTGCGGGTCGTGCTGCCCAGTGGATTCAGTCCCATCTCGGTGGCCCTCTACGGCAACGCCCGCATGCGCAAGTCCCTGCGGGACATGGCGTGGTTCCTGCGCTACGTGGGTTACGCCGTGATCGCCGGCGATCCCAGCATCCTGGCGGTGAACACCCGCGGGCTCCGCGACATCCTCGAGAAGGCCTGTTCCCTGGCCGCCACCAACGTGGCGTTGCAGGAGATGCGCGCCGCCGCCGCCAGCCTGTTCAAGGATGAATCGGAAGCGCGCCAGCTGGTGATCGACTGCTTCAACGTGCTTCTCCAGGAGCTCGAGGTGGCCACCCCCTCCACCCGGGCCCGGCTGGGCAGTCCCGTCAACCAGGGCCTGCAGCTGCCCGCCATCTATGCCCTGGCCGCCGAAGGTGCCCAGCGCTTCGTGATGAAGCCGGGCCTGTCGGGAGCTGAGAAGGCGGAGATCATCCGCGCCGCCTACCGCCAGGTGTTCGAGCGGGACATCGTCAAGGGCTATTCCCAGGTGGTCTGTCCCGTCGAGGCCACCCAGGTGCGCCAGGGGCAGCTCTCGATGCGGGAGTTCATCCGTGCCCTGGGCCGCAGCAAGGTCTACCGGCGTCAGTTCTACGGCCGTTTCTCCAACAGCCGGGTGGTGGAACTCGCCTTCCGCCACTTCCTCGGCAGGGGCGTCAGTTCCATCGAGGAATTCCGCCAGTACTTCGCCATCGTCAGCGCCAAGGGCCTCAGCGGGCTCGTCGACGCCCTGGTGAACGGGATGGAGTACGCCCGGGTCTTCGGCGAGGAGACGGTTCCCTACCTGCGGGATCTTGGGGAGGAAGCCCAGGAAAGCGCCGGCTGGGGTTCGAACCGCAAGCTCTTCCGCTTCAGCGCCCCCTTCGAGGGAGCCCCCCAGTACATCACCCTCTACGCCTCCTACCGCCAGCCCCTCGCCGACCAGCACCCCTACGGCGGTGGCAACGACCCCCTGGCCCTCACCTACGGAGCGATCTTCCCCTCCGGCACGGCGTCGGTGGCCACCCGCCCCGCCCCCTTCAGCTACGACACCCGTCGGATCCTGATCGGCAACGGCATGGCCCAGCCAGGGCCCATGGACAGTGCCCAGTTCCGCAAGGCCAGCCCCCGCCGGGTAGGCCCCAAGGTGGTTCGCCTGCGCCAGATCGCCACCGGCGGCAGCTCCACCCCCCGCAGGGGCGGCCAGCCGAGCATCCGCGGCACCGAATCCAGCACCCAGGCCGTCATCAATGCGGTCTACGTGCAGGTGCTGGGCACCGCCGGCTACGCCGGCGAACGCAACAAGGTGGAGGAGATCAAGCTCGAGAACGGCGACATCAGCCTGCGGGAGTTCGTGCGCCAGGTGGCCCGCTCCAAGGCCTTCCGCCGTCGCTACTGGAGTGGCCTCTACATCACCAAGGCCATCGAGGTGATGCACCGCCGCCTGCTGGGCCGCCCCACCTTCGGCCGCTGGGAGATCAACGCCTACTTCGACACAGCCGCCCGCAAGGGCTTCTACGGCGTCGTCGACGCCATGATCGAGGGCCGGGAGTACAACGACTGCTTCGGCGAGGACACGGTCCCCTACGAGCGCTTCCTCACCCCTGCCGATCGCAACGCCCGCAAGGTGCCGGGCCTGCAGCAGACCATCGAAACGGTCGCCGACCTCACCCCCGTCCAGCGGCCCGTCGTGGCCGTGAGCCAGCAGCTCCGCACCGTGGGTGATCTGGTGCCCCGCAACCTGCCGGCCAGGCAGCCCGTTCGCGGTCTCTGGACGGCAGCGGTCGCCGGTGGCCAGAGCGGAGCTTCCGCGGCCGCCATTCCGGCCGGTCCGGGGACGGTGAAGCAGGCTCCGGCCCCCTCCCGCAGCTGGAGCGAACCCCGCTGGCAGCCTGGCGGTGGAACGGCGCCAGTCTGGCGCAGTGGTGTCTCCGGCAACGGCAACGGCTATGGGGCCCCCGCCACCGCCGGCAGCTGGCGGGCCCTGGTGGGCACCTCCCTGCTCACGGCCACGGCCGTGGCCCCGGATGGTGCCATGGCCAAGGCGCTGCGGCCTGGCACACCCCAGGGCTTCCGCCGCCGCCAGAGCCTGTCCAGGCCCGTGCAGCTGGTCCGGGATCCCAGCGAGGGGCAGGTTCAGGAAGCGGTGCAGGCGGTCTACCGCCAGCTCCTCAACCGGGTGCCCTTCGGGGCCGAGCGCCAGGGGGATCCCGAATCCCAGCTGCGCGACGGCCAGCTGTCGGTGGCCGAGTTCGTGGCCCAGATCGCCGGCAGCGACCTGTTCCAGCAGCGGCTCCAGCGCATGGCCCCCCTGCGGGCGGCATCCGCGGCCTACCTGGCCCTCCTCGGTCGCGCCGCCATGCCCGCTGAAGTGAGCCGATTCCTGGCCACCCGTGCCACCGCCGGCCAGCAGGCGGCCGTGGCCGAATTGCTCGATAGCCCGGAGTATGCGACGGCCTTCGGTCAGGACACGGTGCCCTATCTCAGGGGCCTCGCCACCGAGGACGGGGTACCCCTGACGACCGTGAACCGCACCGCCGCCCTCTACGGCGGCAACGGTGGACTCACCCCCTCCCTGCGGGACGCCATCTGATCGCCACCCAACCCAGCGCGGGTCGCCCCTGAGGGGGAAGCCTGCCGCTGAGAGCTCTCCCCCGGGTCCGTCCCGGGGGAGGATTTCTTATGGCGGGTCTATACAACGAGAGGCGCAGATTCGCCTCTCCCTGGATCTTGCGGTGCTCCCGGAGGCAGCATCAAAAGGTGAACAATTGCTGCACTTGAAGGGTGATAACAACTTCTCCGAAAGCCGTTGCGAGCCAAGGGATCTCGCAAACAGATCAGCCATGAAGAACTGTTACCGGCAGGGAGGGGGGCGAGGGGCCTTGCCGCAGAATGATTCGACGGTCGGCCAAGCCGATCACCCTTACCCACCGGATACCGGTCTCCTTCACGGTGACCGCTTGTTTCGAGGCAGAACTGCATGAGCATCGTCTCCAACTCGATCATCAACGCGGACGCCGAAGCCCGCTACCTCAGCCCTGGCGAACTTGACCAGATCAAGTCGTTCGTGGCGGGGGGTCAGCGTCGTCTGCGCGTCGCCCAGGTCCTGGCCGAAAGCCGGGAGCGCATCGTGAAGCAGGCCGGAGGCCAGCTTTTCCAGAAGCGCCCCGACCTCGTCTCCCCCGGCGGTAACGCCTACGGGGAAGAGATGACGGCTTCCTGCCTGCGCGACATGGACTACTACCTCCGCCTGGTCACCTACGGCGTGGTCGCCGGGGATGTGACACCGATCGAAGAGATCGGCGTCATCGGGGCCCGCGAGATGTATCGCGCCCTCGGCACCCCCCTCGAAGCGATGGCGGAAGCCGTGCGCGAGATGAAGACTGCGGCCACAGGCCTCCTCACCGGCTCCGATGCCGAAGAGGCCGGCTTCTACTTCGACTACGTGGTCGGCGCCCTCTCCTGAGGTTTCACCTCCCTACCTTTCAAAGCCATCAAACCCAGGATCCATGCAAGACGCCATCACCAACGTCATCAACCAGGCCGACGTTCAGGGGCTTTATCTCGACGGCAGTTCCATGGGCCGCCTCGAGCAGTATTTCGCCAGCGGTGAGCTGCGGGTTCGTGCCGCTGCCACCATCAGCGCCAATGCTTCGGCGATCATCAAGGAAGCCGTTGCCAAGGCCCTGCTCTACTCGGACATCACCCGTCCGGGCGGCAACATGTACACCACCCGTCGTTACGCGGCCTGCATCCGCGACCTCGACTACTACCTGCGCTATGCCACCTACGCCATGCTGGCGGGTGACACCTCGATTCTCGATGAGCGGGTCCTGAACGGCCTCAAGGAGACCTACAACTCCCTGGGGGTGCCCATCGGTGCCACGGTTCAATCGATCCAGGCGATGAAGGAAACCACCGCCTCTCTCGTCGGTCCCGATGCTGGTCGTGAGATGGGAGTCTACTTCGACTACATCAGCTCCGGCCTGGGTAACTGATCCCCACCAACGCCCTCTCCACGGCCCGTCTTCCGAGGATCACCCCATGCGCCTGTTCAAGATCACGGCCTGCATTCCCTGCCCTGAAAAGGCTCGCAGCCAAAGGGAGTTGCAGAACACCTACTTCACCAAGTGGGTGCCTTACCACAGCTGGTTCGCTGAGCAACAGCGAATCATGAAGCAGGGTGGCAAGATCCTGAAGGTGGAACTGGCCGCAGGCCGCCGCCAGCAGAACTGCGGCAACTGAAGGCGTATCCGGCCTTCCCCTCCAGAGCCCGGCCCAGGCCGGGCTTTTTTGCTGACCAGGGGCCGGTGCATGGCCTGAAAGCGCCCCTGACGCTGGTCCTGACGCCGCAGATTGTGCCCTGCGACTCGACAAACCCACCATGGCCACGGCTCAATGGGCCATTCCCGCATCCTCCCCGCGGCCTTGCCACCCTCTCCATCCCGCCCGTCCCGCCCACACCCCGCCCGTCCGGCCGCCGGCCTGATGCCCCTGCCCTGGCAGGACTGGCCCGCTGAAGCCCGCCTGCTGCTCGGCCTGGTGGCCCTCTGGAGCCTGGTGGGCCTGCTGGTGCTCACCTCCGCCAGCTGGTGGGTGGCGGAGCGGGAGATGGGAGATGGGGCTTACTACCTCAAGCGGCAGGCGATCTGGCTGGTGGCCAGCTGGGGCCTGCTGGGGCTGGCCCTGCGCACAGGTATGCGGCGCTGGCTGCACCTGGCGGCCCCGGCCCTGCTGGTGGGTGCTCTGCTGGTGGCCGCCACCCTGGTCGTGGGAAGCACGGTCAATGGGGCCAGCCGCTGGCTCGTGCTCGGTCCGGTGCAGATTCAGCCCTCGGAACTGATCAAGCCCTTCATCGTTCTGCAGGGCGCTGTGATCTTCTCCCACTGGCGACGCATCGCCCTCGACCAGAAACTCCTCTGGATCGCCATCTTCGGAGTGGTGATCCTGCTGATCCTCAAGCAGCCCAACCTGAGCACCGCGGCCCTGATGGGTCTGCTGCTCTGGCTGATGGCCCTGGCCGCCGGGCTCTCCCTGCAGCTGCTGCTGGGGGCGGCAGGCTGCGGCGGCCTGCTGGGCACGGCAAGCATCCTGATCAACCCCTACCAGCTCAACCGGGTCACCTCCTTCATCGATCCCTGGCGCGTCGCCCAGGGAGACGGCTATCAGCTGGTGCAGAGCCTGCTGGCGATCGGCTCGGGGGGGGTGCTGGGCGCCGGTTTCGGGCTCTCCACCCAGAAGCTCCAGTATCTCCCCATCCAGACCACCGACTTCATCTTCGCGGTCTTCGCCGAGGAGTTCGGCTACGTGGGCTCGCTGATGCTGATCCTGTTTCTGGTGATCTTCGGTTTCGTCGGGCTGCGGGTGGCCCTGGCCTGCCGCAGCAACCAGCACCGGCTGGTGGCCATCGGCTGCACCACCCTCCTGGTGGGCCAGTCGATCCTCAACATCGCCGTGGCCAGCGGGTCGATGCCCACCACCGGGCTGCCCCTGCCCCTGATCAGCTACGGCGGCAACTCGTTGCTGAGCAGCCTGTTCGTGGCCGGCCTGCTGATCCGCTGTTCGCTGGAGTCCGCCGGCCTCGAAGCGGTCCGCCCACGGCGGCGACGGGCTGCACGGCCCGCCCCGATAGGCTGAGCCCTCCCCGGCATACTCCATCGGCCATGTTCAGCTCCGGGCTGCCGTTCGCCGAGTGGGCCCGCAGCAGTGAACAGCTGCTCCAGGGCTCCCTCGCCCATCCCGGACCCCTGACCCTGGCGGTCCTGTTCGGTGGTGGGCTGCTCACCAGCCTCGGCCCCTGCTCCCTCTCCCTGCTGCCCGTCACCCTGGCCTACCTGGCCGGCTTCGGCGGTGAGCATCAGGGGCGTCCCCCCTGGCAGCGCAGCGTCAGCTTCGCCGCCGGCATCGTGGCGGCCCTGGTGCTGCTCGGCCTGGCCAGCGGTCTGATGGGGCGCCTGTATGGAAGCATTCCGGGCCAGCTGCCCCTGCTGGTGGCTGTCGTGGCCGTGGTGATGGGCCTCAACCTGCTGGGGCTGCTGCGACTTCCCTTGCCGGCCGGGCCCGATCCGGAGCGTTGGCGGCGGCGGGTGCCGGCGCCCCTGGCCCCCCTGGCGGCCGGCCTGGCCTTCGGTCTGGCCGCCACTCCCTGCACCACCCCGGTGCTCGCCGTGCTGCTGGCCTGGATGGCCCAGAGCGGCCAGCCGCTGGTGGGCATGGTCCTGCTCACGAGCTTCGGCGCCGGCCAGGTGCTGCCGCTGCTCCTGGCCGGCACCATGGCCGCTTCCCTGCCTGGCCTGCTGCAGCTGCGCCGGCTGGGTCAGTGGGTGCCCCCCATCAGCGGCGTGGTGCTGCTGGCCAGCGGCGGCCTCACCCTGCTGTCGGTGCTGCCATGAGCACCGCCGCGAGTCAACCCTGGCGGCCCCTGCAACGGCTGGCCGGCTGGATCTCCGACCTGCGCCTGGCCATCGGCCTCCTGCTGCTGATCGCCCTCGCCAGCGGCATCGGCACGGCCATCCCCCAGAAGGAAAGTGCTGCGTTCTACCACCAGCTCTACGACCCCCAACCCTGGCTGGGCCTGCTCCAGGCTGATGGTGTCCTGCGGCTGCAGCTGGATCATGTGTATTCCAGTGGCTGGTTTCTTGGTCTGCTGGCCTGGCTGGGCCTGTCCCTGATCCTGTGCAGCTGGCGGCGTCAGTGGCCGGCCCTGCAGGCCTCCCTGCGCTGGATCGACTACCGCACCCCCCGCCAGCTCAGCAAGCTCAGCGTGGCGGAGACCCTGGTCACCGACCGCCCGGCCGCCGGCCTGGAGCGGCTGGAGGCCGAGCTGCGCGGTGGCGGCTGGCAGATCCGCCGTCTTCAGGATCGCCTGGCGGCGCGTCGTGGCGTGATGGGCCGGGTGGGCCCCCTGCTGGTGCACGCCGGCATGGTGGTGCTGATGGTGGGAGCGGCCTGGGGGGCCCTGGGCGGCCAGCGGCTGGAGCGCTTCCTGGCCCCGGGGCGGGAGCTGGAGCTGCTCGACAGCCGCGGCAGCACCCAGGTCACCCTGGCTCTCGACGACTTCCGCATCCAGAGGGATCCCGCCGGCCGTCCCGAGCAGTTCTTCTCCAACCTGCGGCTGATCCCCCCATCAGACACCTCCCCCGAGAAACCCGATGCCGGGTCAGCCGGCACCACCGAAGCCGCCATCAGCGTCAACCACCCTCTGCGCTACCGGGGGATGACCCTGTATCAGGCGGATTGGTCCCTGGCGACCATCAGCCTGCAGCTGGGCCGAAGCCCGGTGCTGGAGCTGCCCCTGCAGAGCTTCCCCCAGCTGGGTGATCAGATCTGGGGTCTGGTGCTGCCCACCCGCCCGGACGGCACCGATCCGGTGCTGCTGAGCCTCACCAGCGAACAGGGGCCGGTGCAGGTGTTCGGCCCCGATGGGGTGGCCCTGGCCCAGCTGGTGCCGGGCGGCGAAGCCCGGGAGGTGAAGGGATTGCCGATCCGGGTGGCCAGCGTGCTCCCGGCGAGCGGCATCCTGCTCAAGCGCGACCCGGGGGTGCCGCTGGTCTACGCCGGGTTCGCCGTTGCCCTGCTGGGCGGGGCCCTCAGCCTGGTGGCCACCCGCCAGCTGTGGGCCATTGCCGACCCGGCCTCCGGACGCCTGCACGTGGCGGGGCTGTGCAACCGCAACCTCACGGCCTTCGCCGGCGAACTGCCCGCCCTGCTGCAGCGGCTCGAGCCATCTCCCGCAGAGGTGGCTCAGGCCTGAGCCGTATCAGCAGGGCTGGCGGCGGCCATGGCTGACCCGCACCACCGTGTGGACGTTGCCGCGGGGGTTGAAATCAGCTTCCAGCTGCATCCAGACGGGCTCGCAGGCGACCACGAGATCATCGAGGATCCGGTTGGCCACCTCCTCATGGGAGATGGCCCGATCGCGGTAGCCGTTGACATAGAGCTTGAGGGCCTTGAGCTCCAGCACCCGGGGGCCGGGCTGGTAGAGCAGCCGCAGCACGGCGAAATCGGGATAGCCCGAGAACGGGCAGGTGCAGGTGAACTCCGGCAGTTCAATGGACACCTCGTAGGCCCGACCCTCCCGCGGGTTGGTGAAGCAGATCAGCTGCGCCTCGGCGATCGCCCGTTCGCCATACAGAGGAGTCACGGTCTGGTCGGCGACAGCGGAAGCCATGGGCCGTGGTCTGAGAAGAAGCAATTTCGACCGTACAGGAGGCGTCGGGCCGTCCGCCGGTCAGCGGCCCGGGTCCGACGTAGCAACCGTTACGACGACCCCGGCAAACCTCGGCGGTAATGGAGCTGTCCCCCACCAGCGGGGACTCTGAGAGACTCCACCCGTCGCCTTCTGACCGCAGCATCGCCATGAAGAAAATCGAGGCCATCATCCGCCCCTTCAAGCTCGAGGATGTGAAGATCGCCCTGGTCAATGCCGGGATCGTCGGCATGACCGTCAGCGAAGTTCGCGGCTTCGGGCGGCAGAAGGGACAGGTGGAGCGCTATCGCGGTTCCGAATTCACGGTCGAATTTCTGCAGAAACTCAAACTCGAAATCGTCGTCGACGATGAACGGGTGGCCACGGTGGTCCAGGCGATTCAGGATGCGGCCCGCACCGGTGAGATCGGCGACGGAAAGATCTTCATCAGCACCGTCGATTCGGTCATCCGGATCCGTACCGGCGATCTGGACAGCGGCGCCATCTGAGCCGCACTTCCGCCCCGGCCGGAGCACCTTCAGCTTCCGGTCAGGGTGTCGGCCACCAGGGCCGTGATCCGACCGGACCAGTCCCCCGCGTCAGCCTGCCCCACATCCCATCCTTCCCTGATCCACTCCGGCGGCACCAGCCAGAGCAGGTATTCGTGGTTGCCCGCCGGGCCGGTGAGGGGTGAGGCCAGCAGTCCGGCCGGATGCCAGTCGATGGCACGGGCCGCCGCCATCACCGTGGTGATCGCATCGGCATGGGCCGCTGGATCCCGCACCACGCCCCCCTTACCCACCCGCTGGCGACCCACTTCGAACTGGGGTTTCACCAGCAGCACCGCTTCCGCCGGCCCTCTCAGCAGCGCCCGCAGCGCCGGCAGCACCCTGGTGAGGGAGATGAAGGACACATCGGCGACAGCAAGATCGGGCCAGGGGTCACCCTCCCGGTAGAGATCCTCCGGGGTGAGGTGGCGCAGGTTGGTGCGCTCCTTCAGCACCACCCGTTCGTCATTGCGCAGGCTCCAGGCGGTCTGGCCGTAGCCCACATCGATGCCGTAGACCCGCTCGGCGCCATGCTGCAGCAGGCAATCGGTGAACCCGCCGGTGGAGATGCCCCCATCGAGGCACACCCGCCCGGCCACCCTGATCGGCAGGCTCTCCAGCGCGGCCGCCAGCTTCTCGCCCCCCCTCGAGACGAACCGGGGCGGATGCTCCACCTCCAGCACCAGGGCCTCGGCCACCTCGGTGCCGGGCTTGTCGAGCACCTGGCCGCCGCCCCTCACCCTTCCGGCCCGGATCAGCTGCTGGGCCTGCTGGCGGCTGGCCACCAGACCCAGATCCACCAGGCGCCTGTCGAGGCGCTGCTTGCGGGCCATCCTGCTCTCCGGCCGTAGGACCTGGCTGACCGGAGCATGCTGTCATCGAACGATCACCGAAACGGAACAAAAACCGACGGGCGGTCGGTATCGGGCCGAACGGTCGCAGGATGGCTCCTCCTGTCGCATCGTTTCCACCATGGCTGCCCCCGGATCCAACGTGGTGGAGTTGCTCCATCCCGGAAGCTTCGTGAGGCTGCGGGACCATCCGGAGGACCTGCCCCCCTTCCAGCTGATCCAGCGCCGTGGCAATCGCTGCTGGGTGCGCCAGCAGGCCTGGGGCTCCACGGTTCACCTCGAGCTCCCCTACCGCCGCCTCACCGCCGCGGCCTGAGCCGGACTGGGTGGGTCGATAGGTTGGTGCCGCCATCGCCGCCGACCGGTCCTTGATCGAGCGTTACACCCTCCCGGAGATGGGCGACCTCTGGAGCGAGGAAGCCAAATTCCGCAGCTGGCTCGAGGTGGAGATCGCCGCCTGTCAGGCCAACGCCGAACTGGGCCGGGTGCCTGCCGAGGCCATGGCCACGATCCGCGAGAAGGCTGCCTTCGAGGTGCCCCGCATCCTGGAGATCGAGGCGGAGGTGCGCCACGACGTGATCGCCTTCCTCACCAACGTGAACGAGCACGTGGGGGAAGCCGGCCGTTTCATCCACGTGGGCATGACCAGCTCCGACGTGCTCGACACCGGCCTGGCCCTGCAGCTGAAGGCCTCGGTGGCGCTGTTGCGCACCGAGCTCGATCGCCTCGCCGACGCCCTGCGAACGCTGGCTCGCGAGCACAAGGACACGGTGATGATCGGCCGCTCCCACGCCATCCACGGCGAACCGATCACCTTCGGTTTCAAGGTGGCGGGCTGGCTGGCGGAGACCGAACGCAACCGCCAGCGGCTGGAGCGCCTGGCCCGGGTGGTGGCCGTCGGGCAGATCAGCGGTGCCATGGGCACCTACGCCAACACCGATCCCCAGGTGGAAGCGATCACCTGCCGGCTGCTGGGGCTGGAGCCCGACACGGCCAGCACCCAGGTGATCAGCCGCGACCGCCACGCCGAATACGTGCAGACCCTGGCCCTGGTGGGCACCTCCCTGGAGCGGTTCTCCACCGAGATCCGCAACCTGCAGCGATCCGACGTGCTCGAGGTGGAGGAGAACTTCGCCAAGGGCCAGAAAGGCAGCTCCGCCATGCCCCACAAGCGCAACCCGATCCGCAGCGAGCGCATCAGCGGCCTGGCGCGGGTGCTGCGCAGCTACACCGTGGCCGCCCTGGAGAACGTGGCCCTCTGGCACGAGCGGGACATCAGCCACAGCTCGGTGGAGCGGATGATGCTGCCCGACTGCTCGGTGACCCTCCACTTCATGCTGCGGGAGATGACCGCCGTGGTGGAGGGGCTGGGGATCTACCCGGAGAACATGGCCCGCAACATGAACGTCTACGGCGGCGTGGTGTTCAGCCAGCGGGTGCTGCTGGCCCTGGTGGAGGCAGGGCTGAGCCGGGAGGAGGCCTACCGCATCGTGCAGCGCCATGCCCACAGCGCCTGGAACAGCGAGGGCGGCGACTTCCGCGCCAACCTGACCGCCGATCCGGAGGTGAGCCGCCGGCTGAGCCCCCAGCAGCTGGAGGACTGCTTCGCCACCGACCTGCACCGGGCCCATCTCGATGTGATCTGGGAGCGGCTGGGGATCTGATGCGGAGCACGCGCCTCCGATGAGCCTTACCAGGCGGGCCCTGCCGGGAGCGGCCATCGGGCTGCTGCTGCTGGCGCTGGCCTTGAAGCCGCTGGTCCATCTTCTGACGGAGGCCTGGTGGTTCGAAGCGGTGGGGTTCGCCGAGGTCTTCTGGACCCGCTTGCTCTGGCGGGTTCTGCTGTTCAGCCTGACGTTCCTGGTCTACGGGGCCTTTCTCTGGGGCAACCATCGCTGGGCGCTCAGCCGCACCCGGGCGGCGGGATGGGTGGTGCGCAGCGGCCCACCGGTGAGCCCGGAATTCGATCCGGCGGGGCTGATGGGCCGGCGCGTGGCCCGGGTCGTGATCGTTCTGGTGGCCCTCGGCGCCGCCGTCTCCACCCAGTCGGGTTGGCTGACGGTGATGAAGGCCCTGAAGGCCACGCCGTTCGCCGCCAGGGATCCGGTCTTCGCGCGCGACATCGGCTTCTATTTCTTCAGGCTGCCCTTCTACGAGGGCCTGCACAGCTGGCTGCTGGGCCTGGTGCTGTCGGCGACGCTGGTCGCCGGCGGGGTGTACCTGCTGCAGGGAGGCCTCAGAGCCGGCCGCAGACTCCAGCTGCAGCTGAACCGGGCGGCAGCCCTGCATCTGAGCGTGTTGCTGGGCAGCGCGTTCCTGCTGGTGGCCTGGGGCTTCTGGCTGGGTCGCTTCGGGCTGCTCACGCGGTTGGGCAAGGTGGTGTTCGGCGCCGGCTATGCGGACATTCACGCCCGGTTGCCTGCCTACGGCGTGATGGTGGCCCTGTCGCTGGGAATGGCGATCCTGCTGCTCTTCACGCTCAGGGGATCACGGCAGGGCCTGCTGGTGCGGGGCCTGGCCCTGTTCCTGCTCAGCTCGGTGGTGTTCCAGGGTCTGTGGCCGTGGCTGATGCAACAGCTCCTCGTCAGTCCGAACGAGCTCGCCAGGGAGCGCCCCTATCTGGAGCACAACATCGCGTTCACCCAGGCGGCCTACGGGCTCCAGGCGATCGAGAAGAAACGCTATTCACCCACCGGCAGGCTCGGGCCAAAGGCCATGGAGGAGAACCGCCCCACCATCGCCAACATCCGCCTCTGGGATTACCGGCCGATCCTGTCGACCTACCGGCAGCTCCAGGAGATCCGGCTGTATTACCAGTTCCGCGATGTCGACATCGACCGTTACACTCTCTCAGGCCTCTTTCAGCAGGTGATGCTGTCAGCCAGGGAGCTCGCCTTTGAGCGGCTTCCCCGCAAGGCGCAGACCTGGGTCAACCGGCACCTGATCTACACCCACGGCTACGGGCTGGCGATGAGTCCGGTGAACCGGGTGACGGCGGACGGCCTGCCGGACCTGGTGGTGAAGGACATTCCGCCGGTCTCCAGTGTCGACCTGCCGGTAAAGCAGCCCGCCATCTACTACGGAGAAGGCACCGGCGACTACGTGATCACCGGCACGCGCACCGATGAGTTCGACTATCCCGCCGGCGACGCCAACGTCTACAGCCGCTACGCCGGCAAGGGCGGCGTTCCCCTGACGTCGATCGGGCGGCGTTTAGCCTACGCCTTGGATCTCGGCAGCCTGGAGGTGCTGATCTCCGATTATCTCTCGGATCAGTCCCGCCTTCACTACCACCGCACGGTGCGGGAGCGGGCCCGGCAGGTGGCTCCTTTCCTGCGATTCGACAAGGATCCCTATCTGGTGGTGATCGAGGGAAGGCTGCAATGGCTGCTTGATGCCTATACGGTCAGTGATCGCTACCCCTATGCCCAGCCCATCGATCCGCTGCTGGAGCGGGGCAGCGGCCCAACGATTCCCGCCGGCACCAACTACATCCGCAATGCCGTGAAGGTGCTGGTGGATGCCTATGACGGTTCCCTGAAGTTCTACGTCGTCGATGCCAGCGACCCGGTTCTGAACACCTATCGCCGGATCTTTCCAGCCCTGTTCGAGCCTGCGGGCAGCACCCCGAAGGAGGTGCAGGCCCATTTCCGCTATCCCGAGGATCTCTTCCGGATCCAGACCAGGATCTATCAGACCTATCACATGGACGCGCCGGAAGCCTTCTACAACCGGGAGGATCTCTGGAGCCTGCCGAGGCAGACCTACGAGGGGGATGAGAGTGAGATGGAGCCCTATTACGTGATCATGCGCCTGCCGGGTGAGGAGCGCCTGGGCTTCATCCTGATCCAGCCCTTCACCCCCGCCAACAAGGACAACATGACGGCATGGATGGCCGCACGCTCCAACGGCGATCAGTACGGCAAGCTGCTGCTCTATCAGTTCCCCAAGAAGAAGCTGGTGTACGGCCCGCGCCAGATTGAGGCCAGGATCGATCAGGACCCGACCATCTCCCAGCAGTTCACCCTCTGGGGCCAGGCCGGATCCAAGGTGATCCGCGGCAATCTGCTGGTGATCCCTATCGAGCAGTCGTTGCTCTATGTGGAGCCGGTGTATCTGCGGGCGGAGCGCGGCGAGCTTCCCGAACTCAAACGGGTGATCGTCGTCCACGACCAGAAGGTGGTGATGAAGCCGACCCTGGAGCAGGCGATGGCGACGGTGCTCAGCGGCTCGCCGGAGATCCGCCCCGGCGAAGGTGCCGCCGCCGGCGAAGGCGGAGGGCCGCGTGGCGCAGCGGGCTCCGGCGCACTGCCGGCAGGGTCCGCCCTGGACACCTTCCGCCGCTCCCAGGAGGCCCTGCGCCAGGGCAACTGGACGGACTATGGCCGGCTGCAGCAGGAGCTGGAGGGAATCCTGCGGCGGATGGCACCGCCGTTGGAACCGCCGAAGACACCGTGACCAGCGCTCGCCGCGTTTCCTGATGTCAGGCGACTGCTCGTGAGCCTCGGGCTCTCCTGCTCGCCCCTGCCGCCGTATGCCCGATCCGCCCGCTCAGGAGTCCAGCGATTCGGTGTTGCGCCATCCGGGCAACGGACAGGCCCTCTTCAGCACCCTTGCCACTGAGGTCGTGATCTGAAGGGCCAACGCTGCCCCTGTGTGGCAGACAGGGGGCCCAGTGCATTCATCAGGCATCTTTGGCCCCGGCCGCTGAATCTTGATGTTGGACTGCCGTTGAGTTCGTCATAGGAGGTCACTGCAATCCATTTTTCTCAGATTTCTTCTTCTATTTTCAGGCGTTACAGGCCATGATTCTTGATTGAAATAGGCCCCGCGGTCTAGCTAATGTTAAAAAGAAGAAGCAGGGCGGCGAGCTTGACATCACGAAGGATGCTTGCCCCTATCGGCCAGGGTCTCGCCTTGAGTCCAGTGATCGGGAGGCCATCGAATACGATCATTCCTCAAGATAGCCAAAGAAGACAGGGGTGGCCAGGATTCGTTTCCTTCGGTTATCCTCCTGCCAATGAACGTGCTGCAGAATGCAGGGTTCTTCGCTTTCCATAAGTCTTGTCCAGCGAGAAAGCACCCACAGGGCCGGCGACGACGCTGCGATCTTTTGCGATTGGAATCAGCGACCACAACTCAAGGGGTGAGGGGATGGGGGGGGGGGTGGGGGGTGGAGTGGGTGGTGGGGGTGGGGGGGGGGGGGGGGAACAGACGGGGAGGCGATCCATACGCCAAAATAGTGCAGGATCTGGGATCAAAAGCAGAAGCGTTAGTAGTGATTGAATTTGCACTGCTCGGCTATCATGAAGGGAGGCGTATTGTGACCCTTTCCGAAGTCACCTTCAAACTCAGGCTCCATACTGACCACGTAAGGTTTCCAGGCCAGTGTGTCGATAACTCCCACGCACCCGACCGTCAACCATGCATATGTGTGTCTTTGTGCGCTGCATTCATTCTCCTAATGAGCTACTGCTAGACCAACTATCATATATCCCTAACCAAGCCATTGGCCAACTACAAAACGGACGGACCCCGTAAGCGCTCGCCTGTCTGACCGGTTGCCCCGATACTCCCGTGGACTATCCGCCAGCGATGGCCGAGATCGCTTGGTGGCCAGTCCTGGTCAAGGCTTCATCAAAGCTGGCGGGCGTGGTTACAGGGTCCCGTAAGCCCATGTTCCGGAGGCTACAGAAGGTTGATCGGGCTGGCCATTGCAGGGGGCCTAAGGTGAGCCAGTGGGCGCCGATCATGGTCGTGTTCAGATCCCGGTGGCCCAGCAAGTAGTGGATTCTGCGGATGTCCTTCCCGCACCCCGGAAGGTGACGCTGGAGAACAACCAGAAGGCTGAATAGCAGCGGCGTCAGCCGATCCTCGCCGCCCTTTCCATGCTGTTCCGTCTGTAACCCTCCACCACCGATCACCGCCCGGGCGCCGGATCGGGCGAGGCCTCCGGCACCGGCGACTCCACCGGAGCGCCGGCCAGCAGATCCTCGATCTCGCAGACCGGGAAGCGGTTGATGCTCCGCAGGGCCAGCCGGGAGTTGCGGCGCAGCTGCTCGCTCACCACCTCGCAGTAGGGCACCTGGGCCAGCAGGTCCACCGTGCGGCGCAGGATGCGCACCACATCGCCCTCATCGAGGGAGGTGTTGGCGATCACATCGTTCCAGCTGGCGCCCTTCGCCCAGGCGTGCACCAGGCCGGTGAGTTCCGGCTCCCACCACACCGGCACCACCACCGAGGCCCGCTCCTGCTGGCGCTGCAGCTCCCGCCGCAGGCTGCGCAGGTCGTGCAGGGCCTCCTCGGAGGCCCGCGGCGGCGGGTAGCCGCACCAGAGATCGGGGCGGTTCACCTCGGTGGAGATGGCCTCCAGCACCGCCGCCAGCTCGGCCGCATCCAGCCCGTCGAGGTGGCCGCTCATCAGCGCCAGCCCCAGCCACAGCTCGTTGTCGCCCCGCAGGGCCGCCACGGTGCGGCCCACATCGGTGGGCTCCAGTCGCTCCTCCCCGCCCAGGGCGCCGAAGAAGCGCAGGATCTCGATCAGCGACAGGAAGGTGTCCCAGTGGCGGTTGGCCCGGTGATGCAGCAGCCGCTGCCGTTCGCCGATCTCCTCTTGCAGCTCCTCCATCCGGCGCCGGTGCTTCTTGAGGTGCTTGCGGTCGCCCCAGCGGTGGGCGGGATGGGCCTCCAGTTCCTGCTCCAGCTGCCGCACCAGCTGGCCCTGCTGCAGCACTTCCCCGGCCAGGTCGTAGCGGGGGGTGTGCATGTCGTGGCGGCGGGCCATGGACGCCACCGCCAGCGCCAGGCCGCCGCTGGCGTTGTCGCCATGACGCAGCTCACCGGCGTGGTGCAGCTCCGGCGGCTCCAGCTGGTTCACCTGCAGGCAGCTCAGCTCGGCGTGCAGGCTCACCACCGCGTGGCAGGGCAGCAGGATCCAGACGTTCTCATCCGTGAGGCAGAGCAGCAGCGGAAACTGGCCCGATCCCGGCACCTTGGCCACGATCACCGCCGGGGTCACCCGGCTCCTGAGGGCCGGCGCCTTGACGCTCACCAGGGTGCCCTCGCTGGCGAACTGCAGGGCCAGGGTGAGCTCGTGGGCCAGGGTCTCCTCGGCCTGCTGCTGCAGGATCCGCTGCAGGCGCCGCTCCTCCCGCAGCCGCCCCCGCAGCTTCTCGTAGTCCTCGAAGTCGTCCCAGGGCACCTCGCCGCCGCTGGTCTCCAGGCTGGCCAGCTGGGCCGTGAGCTCGGCGATGCGGGCCTCGTCTTCGGCCAGATCGAGCCCCGCCAGGTAGCGACCGAAGCTGCGCTCCACCAGCTCCCGGGCCTTGGCCAGGTCGTAGCGCTGCAGCAGGTTGAGCACCATGCCGTAGCTGGGGGTGAACTGGCTCACCAGCGGATCGGCCGGGCTGGTGGCCAGCTGCCCGGCCTCCCGCACCCCCTCGAAGCGGCTCTGCACCGTCACCACATAGCCCTGGGTGTCGAGCCCGCGGCGGCCGGCCCGGCCCGCCATCTGCAGGAACTCGCTGCCCATCAGGGGCCGGTGGCCCCGCTCGGTGCGTTTGGAGAGGGCCGAGATCACCGTGGTGCGGGCGGGCATGTTGATGCCGGCGGCCAGGGTCTCGGTGGCGAACACCACCTTGATCAGCCCCTGCTGGAACAGCTCCTCGATCAGCTCCTTCCAGGCCGGCAGCACCCCGGCGTGGTGGGCGGCGATCCCCCGCAGCAGGGCATCGGCATGGCCGCCCTCCCGCACCGCCTCAGGAGTCACCGCGACGAAAGCATCCAGCCGCGTGCGGATCCGCTCCTGCTCACCGGCATCCACCAGGCAGACCTTGGCCAGGTCTCGCACCGAGCGGTCGCAGTTGCGGCGGCTGAAGATGAAGTAGATGGCCGGCAGCATCTGGCGCTCCGCCATCTGGGCCACCACGAAGCCGATCGGCGGCGCCTCCGGCTGGGGCGGCCGCGGCACTTTGGGCCCCTTGCGGCGGGTGGATTTGGGGGGCCGCCAGACCTTGCAGTTGGGGTGCAGGCCGGTGCCCTCGTCGTTGAGCAGGGGATGCAGCCCCTTGGCGCTGCAGAAGCTGAAGGCCAGGGGCACCGGCCGGAAGTCGCTGTGGATCAGCCGGGTGGGGCCGTGCACCCGCTCGATCCAGTCGGTGAGCTGCCCCGCATTGGCCACCGTGGCCGAGAGGGCCACCAGCTGCACCCGCGAGGGGCAGTGGATGATCGACTCCTCCCAGACCGTGCCCCGCTGGGTGTCGTTCATGTAGTGGCACTCGTCGAGCACCACCGCCTCCACATCGGCCAGGGGATCGTCGTCCGGGTGATCGATCTCCGCGTAAAGCATGTTGCGGAAGATCTCGGTGGTCATCACCACCACCTGGGCTTCCCGGTTGAGGCTGAGATCACCGGTGAGCAGGCCCACCCGCTGGTGGCCGAACTGCTCGCGGAAATCCCGCAGTTTCTGGTTGGAGAGGGCCTTGAGAGGGGTGGTGTAAAAGACCTTCTGGCCGTGGGCCAGGGCCCGGTGGATGGCGTATTCGCCCACCAGGGTCTTGCCGGAACCGGTGGGGGCGCTCACCACCACCGAGTGGCCCTGGTTCAGGGCATCGATCGCCTCCCGCTGGAAGCCGTCGAGGGGGAACGGGAACAGGTCCTCCAGCGGCGGCACCGTGTCGGAGCGCTCGGTGCTGCCTGCGGTGCGGCGGACGGGCATGGGGGAATCCTATGGGCTGACAGGAGCCCCGGCTCGTCGCTGGGCTGTTCCCCGACCCCCCGCCATCCCAGACTGACCCTTGCCAACGGTGCCAGGCCGCCCTGACCGCCTCCCGAAACCCCACCGACTCCTGCACCAGCTGGGACATGGCCGATGGGCCCACGCCAGCAGGCGGCTGGCGCAGGCAGCTGCGCGATGCCCTCACCGCCCTGCCCCCCGAGCGGCACCGCGGCCTGCGCAGTCTCCAGCCCATCGCCACCGCCCAGCTGCAGCCGGCCCCCGACGGCGGGGTTGAAACCGGCGTCCCACCTCTGCTGGATCTGGCCAGCAACGACTACCTGGGCCTCAGCCGTCATCCCGCCGTACTGGCGGCGGCGGCGGCCGAGCTGGAGGCCAGCGGCCTGGGAGCGGGGGGCTCGCGGCTGGTCACCGGCACCCGGCCGGTGCATCGCCGGCTGGAAGCCGCCCTGGCCGCCTGGCTGGGGCGTGAGCGGGTGCTGCTGTTCCCCAGTGGCTTCCAGGCCAACCTGGCCGCGGTGACCGCCCTGGCCGATCGCCACACCGTGGTGTACGCCGACCGCTGCATCCACCATTCCCTGCTCGCAGGGGTCCGCTGCAGTGGCGCCCGGCTCATCCGGTTCGCCCACAACGACCTGGCCGATCTCGACCGTCGCCTCACCGCGACCAGGCGCGACAGCAGCGAGCAACGCCTGCTGGTGCTCAGTGAAAGCCTGTTCAGCATGGAGGGCACGAGCCCCGACCTGCCGGCGCTGGCGGAGGTGTGCCGGCGCCACGGGGCCCTGCTGCTGATCGACGAGGCCCATGCCCTGGGGGTGCTGGGTCCAGGTGGCCGCGGCCTGGCCCATGGCCTGACGGGGGTGCATCTGATCAGCGGCACCTTCGGCAAGGCCTTCGGCAGCAGCGGTGCCTTCCTGGCCGGCGAGGCCCTGCTGGGCGACTGGCTGCTGCAGACCAGCGGCGCCTTCCGCTACACCACGGCCCTGGCCCCGCCCCTGGCGGCCGGAGCCCTGGCGGCACTGGAGCTGATCGAGGCCAGGCCCGCCAGCGCTCCGGCCCTGCTGGAGAGGGCCGAGCGCTGGAGGGAGCGGCTGGCGGCGGCGGGCTGGCGGCGGCCGGCGGGCCACGGGCCGATCCTGCCCCTGCTGGTGGGCGAGGACGGGGCCGCCCTGGCCCTGCAGCGGCACCTGGAGGCCGCCGGGCTGCTGGCGGTGGCGATCCGCCCCCCCACCGTGCCGACCGGAGCCGCCCGGCTGCGGCTGGTGCTGCGGCAGGATCTGCCCCAAGGAACTCTCAGTCGCCTGATCGAGGCCCTGGGCCCGGCCCTTTCCCTTGCCGCCCCTTGATGGCCCCCAGCGATCCTTCCCCCGTTCAGGTGATCGCGATGCACGGCTGGGCCGGCGATGGCCTCAACTGGACCCCCTGGCGGGAGGCGAGTGCCCCCCTGGGCTGGCGCTGGGGCTGCGGCGAACGGGGCTACGGCGCCCATGCCCCGGTGATGCCCGCCTGGAGCGGGACCGGCCGGCGGGTGGTGATCGGCCATTCCATGGGGCCCCACCTGCTGAACCCCGCGGTGCTCGCCGGGGCCGACGTCGTCGTGCTGCTGGCGGGGTTCGGCCGCTTCGTGCCACCGGGACCCGAGGGCCGCCGGGTGAAGGCGGCACTGGCGGCCATGACGGCCGAACTGGCCGATGGCCCCAGCGAGGCGGAGGCAGCCCTGCGGGCCCAGGCCCTGCTGCAGCGCTTTCTGGCCGAGGCGGCCAGCCCCGATCCCCCCGAGCTGCTGCCGCCCGGACCCGCCGATCATCCCGTCGGCGCAGCGGGCCGCGCGCGGCTGCGCCAGGACCTCGAGCGGCTGAAACACAGCGACGGCCTGCCGGCAGGGTTCCCCCGAAGCGCCCGGGTGCTGATCGTGGAGGCCGGGGCCGACCGCATCGTGGTGCCAGCCGCCCGCACCCTGCTGCGCCAGGCCCTGCCCCGGGCCGAGGTGGTCACCCTTGAGGGGGCCGGCCACTGCCTGCTGCGCAGCCCGGTGATCGCGACGGTGCTGGACTGGCTGCAGGGCCAGCTTCAAGGATGACCACCCTGCCCCCAGCCACCGACGCCAGGCCCGGCCTCAGCGGCCAGGTGCGCCGCCAGTTCGGGCGCCGGGCTGCCGACTACGACCGCCACGCCCTGCTGCAGCGGGCGGTGGCCTGGAGGCTGGGCCGTCTCTGCCACGATCTGCCCCTGGCCGCCGGACCCCGGGCCGATCTCGGGGCCGGCAGCGGCCTGCTCTCCCGGGCCCTGACGGCGCAGGGGCTGCTGCAGGTCGACCTCTGCCCCGAACTGCTGGCGCGCAACCCCCTGGGGCCGTCGCTGCTGTGGGATCTCAACAGCGGGCTGCCGCCCCAGCTGCAGGGGGCGGCGCTGCTGGCCTCCGCTTTCGCCCTGCAGTGGCTCGACGACCCGGCCGGTCAGCTGGCCCACTGGTGCCGCACCCTGGCCCCGGAGGGCTGGCTGGTCCTGGCGGTGCCCACCGCCGGCAGCTTCCCCCAGTGGCACCGGGCCGCCGCGACCGCCGGCGTGCCCTGCACAGCCCTGGAGCTGCCGGCGGCCGATCGCCTGATCGCCGCCGCCACCACCTCCGGGGTGCACCTCCGCCACGGGAGGGTGCTGCGCTTCAGCCGCGCCCACCAGGGGGGTCTGCGCGCCCTGCAGCACCTGCAGCGGCTGGGGGCCGGTGCCACCTGCCGGCCGCCCCTGGCGGCGGGGGAGCTGCGGCGCCTGGTGGCCCACTGGCCACGGGAGCAGGCCCTCACCTGGGAGGTGCTGCTGCTGGTGGGCCGCCGCGAGGGGCCGCCGGCCCCAACACCGTGAACAGCCCCCGGCAGCTGGTGGTCTGCGGCACCGACACCGATGTGGGCAAGACGGTGGTGAGCGCTCTGGTGGTGCAGGGCCTGGGGGCCCTGTACTGGAAGCCGGTGCAGAGCGGCCTGGAGGGAGGCGGCGACAGTGGCCGGGTGCAGCAGTTGCTGGCGCTGCCGCAGAGCAGGGTATGGCCGGAGGCCTACCGGTTCAAGGCCCCGGTGTCCCCCCACTGGGCAGCGGAGCGGGAGGGGATCACGATCGATCCGGCCCGGCTGGCCCTGCCGCCCGTCGACGGGCCCCTGGTGGTGGAGACGGCGGGAGGGCTGCTGGTGCCCCTGCGGCGGGACTGGCTCCAGATCGATCAGATCGCCAGCTGGGGGCTGCCGGTGCTGCTGGTGGCCCGCAGCGGCCTGGGCACCCTCAACCACACCCTGCTCTCGCTGGAGGCTCTTGCCCGCCGTGCGATCCCCGTCCTGGGGCTGGTGCTCAACGGCAAGCCCCACCCCGACAATCCCCGCACCCTGGAGGCCCTGGGCGGGGTGCCCGTGCTGGCGCAGCTGCCGCCCCTGGATCCCCTCGACCGGGACGGCCTGCAGCGGCAATGGCAGGGATGCGGCCTGGCCCGTAGCCTGCTGCCATGAGCGCAAAGCATCTGCTGGTGACAGGAGCCGTGGCCGTGGTCTGCGCGGCCATCCTGGTGCTGTTCACCGACATCGAGACCAGCCTCGTCCGCTGGGTCAACTGCGGACCCGTCTCCACCGGCGGCGAACGCCGCTCCGAGGTGTGCCGCTGAGTGCCGAAGGCGTGGAACGACCCGGCTGGCATCCCCACCTCTGGCACCCCTTCACCCAGGTGGCCACCGCCGACCCTCCCCTGCGGGTGGTCAAGGGCTCCGGAGCCCTGCTGGAACTGGAGGACGGCCGCCGGCTGATCGATGGGATCAGCAGCTGGTGGGTGACCCTGCACGGCCACGGGGAGCCGTCCATCGCCGAAGCCATCGCCCACCAGGCCCGCACCCTGGAGCAGGTGGGCTTCTCCGATTTCCGCCATCCCGCCGCCGAGCGCCTCTCCGACCGGCTGGCCGCCTGCAGCGGTCTGGAGCGGCTGTTCTTCTCCGACAACGGCTCCACCGCTGTGGAGGTGGCCCTGAAGATCGCCTGGCAGTGGTGGCGCAACCGGGGCGAACCCCGCCGGCAGCTGATCGCCTTCGACGGGGCATACCACGGCGACACGTTCGGGGCCATGGCCGTGGGGGAGAGATCCCTGTTCTCGGCGCCGTTCGAGCCGCTGCTGTTCGCCGTGGCCAGGGCTCCCTGGCCCGCCACCTGGTGGCACGACGACGGGGTGGAAGCCCGGGAGGCGGCAGCCCTGGAGCGGCTGGAGCAGTTGCTGGAAACGCCCACCGCGGCGGTGATCCTCGAACCCCTGCTGCAGGGGGCCGGCGGCATGGCCCTGGTGCGGGAGGGATTCCTGCGCCGGGTGGAGGCCCTGGTGCGGGCCAGCGGCGCCCTGCTGATCGCCGATGAGGTGATGACGGGCTTCGGCCGCAGCGGTGAGCTGTTCGCCTGCGGCAGAGCCGGCATCCGGCCGGATCTGATGGCCCTCTCGAAGGGGCTCACCGGCGGCTTCCTGCCCATGGGCGTCACCCTGGCGCGGGAAGCTCTCTACGAGGGCTTCATCGGCACCGAACCGAGCCTCACCCTCTTCCAC
>CALNZO010000011.1:0-142422 GCA_942491175.1 uncultured bacterium
GACCCATGACCACCAATCTCGCGGCCATCGGCTTCATCGTGAGCTGGGTGCTGGGCTGGGGCGTGGGGGGTTCCCTGATCGATGCCGGCCTGATCCAGCTGGGTGTCTATTCCCTGGAAACCGGCCAGCTGGGCACCGCCACCACCTTCAGCCTGTGGACGGTGGCCTGGGGGGCCTTCGGCTGGTGGCTCTACAACCGCTTCACCCAGAGCGCTCCCCCCGAATGAGCACCACCGGCCCGTCACAGCTCGACCTGCCAGCCGGCGTCCATCAGCTCTGCAGCTGCCGGCGCAGCCGCCATGGCTGGTTCTGTGATGGCGCCCACCTCGGCAGTGGCCGGGTCTCCTACGAACTGCGGCTGGAGGCACCGGCCACGGTGATGGTCTGCGGTTGCGGCCGCTCCCGCCACTACCCCCTCTGCGACGGCAGCCACGACCGGCCGATCCGCCGTCCCTGGTGGAAATGGTGGAGATGATTGTGTGAAGGCGAGGTGTCAACCCGGCAGACCGGCTGGGTGCAACAGGGCCAGAACCTTCTCGTCCCTCAGCTGCTCGAAGTGCTCGAACCACATCCCCACGGCCTGGAGATGGTCCACCACGGCGAGGGCCTCGAGGCGATCCACCAGCCGGCGCAGTTCGGCGGCGACCTGGCGATCGACGACCGGCACACCCAGAGCCAGGGAGGCGGGCTGGAGCTGGCGCAGGGAGAGCAGGGCCGCTTTCACGGTCATGCCGGTGGCGATGCCGTCATCCACCACGATCAGATGCCGGCCATGGAGCTGCTCGCCGGGCGGATCGCCGAAGAGCTGTTGCCGGCGTCTCAGTTCCTGCTCCTGGGCCCGCAACCAGCCGTGCCGGGTGGCCGTGGTGGCCCGAAGGGTCGCGCCCTGGCCGTCCCGCCAGACCGTCACCCCACCGGCGGCGACCGCTCCGATCGCCAGCTCCGGCTGGGCGGGATCGGCAACCTTGCGCACCGACCAGGTCGCCAGGGGCAACGCCAGGCGCGCGGCCATCGCTGCAGCCACCGCCACCCCCCCTCGGGGCAGGGCCAGCAGGGTGGTGTCGCGGCTGAGGCCCTGGCGATCGGCGAAGACCTCCGCCAGCGCGAGCCCGGCCTGGTGCCGGTCGGTCCAGAGAGGATGTCGGAACGTCATGACGCATCAGAAGCGCGGGAGGAATCAGAAAACGCCGGGGATCGGTCCCCCGCCAGGTGGCGGAGAAACCAGTCGCGGGCCAGGTGTGCCACCTGATCCAGGGCCCCGGCCTCCTCGAACAGATGGGTGGCCCCCGGGACCACCTGCAGGGCATGGGTGCCCCTGAGCAGCGATGCGGCCTGGCGGTTGAGCTGGAGCACCTCCACGTCCTGACCCCCGACGATGAACAGCGTGGGGCAACCCACCAGCGGCAAGGCCCCGGAGGCAAGATCCGGTCGCCCGCCGCGGGACACCACCGCTCCCAACGGGTTCGGCCGTGCCACCGCCGCCTCGAAGGCCGCCGCCGCGCCCTTGCTGGCCCGCCCCGACGATGGCTCCGATCAGGCGGCGGCCGAGCAGGGGGATGTCGAAGCGCAGGGAAGGATCCAGGGCATCGATCCGCTCCTCGGCGGTGGTGAGCAGGTCGAACAGAAGGGTGGCGGTGGCTGAAGCGGCTGCTGCCGCTGCCGTGAAGCTCACATCACACTTGGCGGGGATCGAGCGGCTCAAAGGCCTCCGGAGGCTTCCCCCTTGCTAGCCACTGCCACGAAGGTCGTGACCGCCACAGGTCGCATCGGTGATTTCGGACCGGCAGGGTCAGGGGCCGGCTTCGTCTCCCCTAGGGGACCTTCTGCACGGCACTTCTGCGGGTCGTCACCTTGGCCCAGAGGGCCTCGGCGCCTCCCTCCAGTGGCGTCGATCGGACCGCGTAGATCTTCAGGACCTGCCCCTTGGGAATGATGCCGAGGGACGATCCCGATCGGATCGTGCCCTTGTCCCTGAGGTAGACGGACGTTGTGGTGGTGACCTCCGCATTCGGTCCAGGCTTGGTCCGCAGGTTGATGGTGCGGTCCTCCTTGAGCTTTCCGGCCTTGTCCGCCTTGCCGAGATAAATCCATCCCTGCAGATCGGATTCGGCGATCTTGGCGGTCGTGATCTCCTCCAGCGCCAGGGAAACGGGTGATGGCTTGACCTGAACATTCACCACAGAATTCTTCGCCACGGCTCCACTGGCGGTGACGTTCGTCTGTGCTTCGATCTGTTTCTGAACATTCATGTCCTCCGCACGGGCCAGCATCTCCAGAGCGTTCTTGCAGGTCGACAACTGTGGGACATCCTTGCATTCCTGTGTCAGCAGAAATGCCGCAGCATCCCGAAGGCTGTCCTTTCCGCTTTGCAGAGCGATGTTCGCGATGTTCAGCTTGTCCTTGTCATTCGCCGCAATCACATAAAGCCCCACCAGGGCAACCTTGCCCTTTGTCTCATTCTCCCCTGTGAGGTTGTCCATCTGATCAAGAATCTGCCTGGAAAAGGCCTGTGTACGCCTGGCCTCTTCCAGCGCCTGGGTGATTCTGACCGAACTCCAGGCCTGAAAAGCGCCCGAAAGGGAAACAACGGAAGCCGTGAAGATGCTCAGATTCTTGATCAGGGATGAACCATGATCAGACGCTGAATCACCCATGGATCATCACGCCAGACACACTCTTTCACCCTACCGCCAGCCTCCGGTGCCAGAGGCTCACAACCGGCTCAGGAGCTCCGTCTTCTTCTGGCTGAATTCCGCTTCGCTCAGCACCCCTTTGGCCTTGAGCTCGCCCAGCCGCTCCAGGGCGCTGATCACATCACCGCTTGAGGTGGGGGTTCCGCCCGCCGGTGCCGCCGCTTCCACCGGGGCCGGGGCCGGGGCGGGAACCGTGGCAGAGGAAGGGCCTGACGCGGGGAAGGGGGGAAGTTCCGCAAGGCTCACCGTGCCCACCGGGGTGCTGAAGCGAACCTCGGCGCTGCCGCTGGCCTGGGCGATTCCGTTGATCGGATGGTTGCGGGCATCCAGCAGGCGGAGGGTGCCGTCCTGCTCCACGGCCAGGCAGCCCGAATCGGCAAACCAGGCATAGCGCAGGTTGTTCTGGGCGCCGGTGGCGCTGGGGCTGCCCAGTTCCGCCGGCCACCAGCTCTCGAATCCGGCCATGGGTGCCATCCCCATCGGTTGCATGGGTTGCATCCCCATCGCGGCCATCCCGCCGGAGCTGCTCTGCTGCTGGTTGCCCCCATGGCTGGATTGTTGCTGGCTGCCGCCGCCGCTGCTCTGCTGCTGACACCCTCCCCCCACCGAAGTGAGGCTGGAGAGGCTCACCGTCCCCGCCGGGGTGGCGAACACCACCGCCCCGCCGGAACCCTGCTGCTGGGAGACGCCGGCGATCTGGTGATGGCCCGTGTCGTACACCGACACCTGACCGTTCGACTGAATCGCCAGCCGGCCCGCGATGGGAAAGAAGGCGTAGCTCATGTCGTTCTGGGAGCCCACCGCAGAAGGAGTGCCCAGCTCGGCCGGCCACCAGGTGTCCCGGGGATCAGCCACGAACAACGGCTCCGCGCCGCCCCCCATCGGGGCCATGGGCGCCATCGATGCCGCCGCCGCCCAGCCGCCGCTGCTCTGGGCCTGGAAGCTGCCTGCGGTGGCCGGCTGGGACTGGAGGCTGCCGAGCCGTTGGGCGATCGCCTGGCAAAGCCCGTCCACCCGTGCCTTGAGGGAATGGTTGAACATGTCGCCGATCATCAGCATGCCCCCCCGCATCCACTGGCCGGAACCGGCGAACTCGGGATGGTCGAACTGGGCCATGCCCCCCCTGCCGCGCAGCATCGCCTGCATCATGTGGATGACGGCGTCCTGGCTGAAGCCGTACTCGCGGGCAAGGTCGCTGGCGACCTTGCGGCCCGCATCGGTGATCTGTTCCATGGCTGGTCGGGGCTCTTGGCTGAGTCGGAAGGAAGAGGGAAAACGATCGTCCCTCCCGGTCACCGCGCCGGGAAACGGAATGGCAAAGGGAAGTTCGCACCCGCCTGATCAGGAGGCAGGGGGCGGACCATCCGTTTCCGGGCAGACGCGGGGGGGAGGGTTCGGAGCGCAGAGGAGTTCTGTGGGCTGATGCAGCTCCCATGCCGTGGCGGTCGTGCCCGACCGCCACGAAAAATCAATCCTTTTCTGACCCTTGAAGCTACCACCCGGTTCGCACCTGAAAGCCGAAGGACTCAGGCGGACAAACTTCTTTTTATTTCCGTCAGGATTCACCCCTGGCGCCGATGCTCCGGTCTGCGGGCTTCGCTGCGGCAACGGGCGGAGCAGTAACGCACCTCCTCCCAGACATCCTTCCATTTGCGGCGCCACTGGAAGGGACGGCCGCAGAAAGCGCAGGTCTTGGTGGGGCGGTCGGCATGGTGGGGCAAGGTTCCGCTCGCATCCAGCCTGATCCTGTCAGAGGATCCCACTGCTGCAGGCCGTGGAACCGGAATCCACCGGGTGGGTGAAGCGTCCAGAAGGATCGTCAGGGGGATGCTTTCCAGTACTGGATCAGCCTCTGGCGGATCTCGCCCCGATCGCCCAGCAGCTCCAGAGAAGGATGGGAGGAGGTGAGGAACTCCAACCCCGATTCCTTGCCCGTGAGCAGGAAATCGCTGATCGCCGCCCGGTAGGTGCGATCCGGCTCCAGCGGGACGCCATTGATCTTCCAGCCGCCGCCGGCGTCTCGCGTCACCCGGGTGGTCTGCAGAAATCCTCCCGAGCCCCTGTTGACCAGGCCCTGATCCAGCACCCGGGCCAGCAGGGCCCCGGTGATCTTCACCGCGATCACCCGGCCCCCGAAGGGCAGAATCCGGATCACGTCGTACTGGCGGATCGGCCCCACGGGGATCACATCATCCAGGCGGATGGAGCCGGCGTTGAACAGGGCCAGATCGGCACCCTCCACTGCGGCCAGCATGGCGGCGGCGATCCCATCGGTGAGGGCAGTGGGGCCATGGCGCACACTTGCCTCCCTGCCATCGAGGGCCGCGGCGGCGGTGGCCACGACTGCAGTGGGCTCGAAGCCTTCGGCGCGAAAGGCCTCGAAAGCCTTCTGCTCCCACGCCTCCACAACGGCCTGCACGCCGGGGTCAGGAGCAAGGGCGGCCGTGATCGGCTGGAGCACTGAGCTGACGGAGAGGCAGCGGCGGGTGGTGTCGTAGCGGAGGGTGTGGACATAGACCGTGTGGGCATTGGCATCGGCCTTGAAGATGGGCGTGCCCGGATCCAGGCAGGTCTTCGGCCGAAGCGGGCGCGGCAGGAAGCGCCACTGCTGCACGTTCTCGTGCTCGTGGCCCCCCAGGATCAGGTCGATCGCAGGCACCTCGGCCGCCAGCCGTTGATCCCCGGCCAGCGACAGGTGAGTCAGGCCGATGACCACGTCAGCCCCCAGAGAGCGCAACCGGCTCGCCTCCGAGCGGGCTGCCGTCACCGCATCGGTGTAGCGCACGTAAGGGGCTGGGTTGCTGTCGAGGGTCACCCCCAGAACGCCGATGTTCAGCCGGCCTTTCTCCTTCCCTTCGATGCTCAGCAGCCGGGAGGTGGAAACCCCCGGGAAGGGTCTGGCGTCCGCATCGCTGACATTGCTGGAGATCCACGCGAAGGAGGATTCCCGCAGCCGATCGAGGAACTGCGGCTCGGAAAGATCGAACTCATGGTTGCCGAAGGTGGCGATGTCCAGGCCCATGCGGTTCAGAACCGCCACCATCTGCCGGCCGGCGATGGGCTCTCCGCGCACCTGCGCCGTGCCCAGGGCCGAAGGGCTCAGGGCATCACCGGCCAGGAGCGTGAAGGTGTGGGGGTTGCGCTCCTTCAGGCGGCGCCGCAGGGTCGCCACCCGCGCCAGCCCGCCCCTGCCCCCATCGGCGCCGGCCGTGGGAGCGATCTCATAGACGTCGTTGAGATGGATCAGCTGGATCTCGATGGTTTCGGCCCGCCCGGGCCCGGCCACGCAGGCAACGGCGGCGAGGCACAGGGGGATCGCCCACCAATGGGCGAACGCGCCAGGGCCGCGGGACCTGCAGCAAGAACGCCGGATCACCGAAGCCATGGACTGATCGCCTGGTCAGTCAGGCAAGGCTAAAGGGGCCGGTGTTGAGGACAATTCGACAGGGGCTCACCCCATGAACCCCAGACGGTCCATCGACGGAAAACACCAGCAAGGCCCGACGCGGCGAATCGGTAGCACTTCTTACCATCGCCCTACCCACGCCCTCCGCCGATGACCAGCCAGTGGCAGAACTTTCTGGGCAATCTCGGCGAGTGGCGCGGCTCCTTCACCGGAATCGCCGCTGATGGCACGCTGCTGGATTCCACCCCTTCGGTGCTCACCCTGGCCGGTGAGGAGGATGACCGGTTGGTGCGCTTCGGCCTGCGCCGCTGGCCGGCGGACACCCCGATGGCGGCAGGCGGCGGGCCGGCGGAGGGGGCGGGTGAGCCCAGCCGGGCCGTCGAGCAGGAGTACCGCTCCCTGGGCCGGCAGGTGGTGTTCTTCGCCTCCGGAACCTTCTGCAAGGGGTCACTGCAGGTGGCGCCGAACACGGTGTTCGGGGGTGAGTTCGGTTTCATCCGCGCCGACCGTCGCCACCGGCTCGTGCTGCTGTACGACGCGTCCGGCACGTTCGAGCAGCTGGTGCTGATCCGCGAGTTCCGGGCCGGCAGCGGCGCCGCCGAGTGTCCCCCGGCCAGCACCGACCAGCTGCTCGGGCGCTGGAGCGGCCAGGCGGCCACCATCAGCGCCGACTGGCCCGAGCCCGACCATGCCGAGTGCCATCTGGAGCTGGGCACCGCCGAGCTGGAGGGGCTGCGGCTGCAGCCTGATGGCGGCTTCTGCCGTCTGCCGGAGCGGGTGAGCCACCGCGAAGCCTTCGAGCTGGAGGGCGGATGGCTGCCGGCCCAAGGCCGGATGGAGCGCCTGATCCGGCGCTACGACGCCAGCGGCGCCTGGGTCTCGGCCACCCACCAGGTGCTGAGCCGGGACGCGCCCTGAACCCCTGCGCCGCAGAGGCCGGCATGGCGCTCGTGCCGCTGGAACGCGCGCACGGCGGCGACACCCCAGTGCTCACCCTGGTGTCGCCCACGCCGGTGACTGCTCTGAGCCGCCCAGAGGTCGATACGCAGCTTTCGATACGTAGCTTGATGAACAGCTGTCTCGCAATGAAAAGAGGGATGACGTCTACCCGCAGCCCCCTTGCGGGGGTTGGCGTGACATCCGATGCTGACACCAACGACGCGAGGGAGGCTCCGGACCATGGATGACACCCCACCTGAGCAGCCGCCAGGAGTGCGCTGACGATCCGGCCCCTGCTCCAACACTCTCGACGGATCACTGACGTTCCAGGCGTGTCGCACAGTCGCCGTCCACTGCATCGTTGAAGGCTCCGGGCCCCCTGAGGTGCCCCGGACCCCGCGGAACGTCCCACTGGACCCATGGCCCCAGGTGCCAGCGCCGGCAGCTCCGCCCCCACAACCGAACAACCGAAGACAGATCTGACGATCTTTCGACCGCACAGCTGCGCCCTTCTCATCAAGAAGGCACCACGGCTGAGCAGACAGAAGCCCGGAGCTCACCCTCCGGGCTTTGTTGTGGCGAAGTCCTTATCCTGAGCGACAGAGCTCATGCCAGGTGCCTCACCATGAGCACAGCCGCCCGGCCGTGTGTTGCAGGGTCGCACCGGCACCTCCCACGCTCGAGCCAGCTCAGCAGGGCCTCGTCCGTGGTTCTCAGGGCATTGCGAGGTTCCCTCCGTGCCGAAGTGCTCGAGCCGGTCCGCAGGGCCGACGGCGGCGAAGCCCGCTGATCCGCCACCCAGATCAACGAACATCGGCAAGATCCATCCCAGAAGTGGGGCGACCTCGGGTGGCACCAGTGAAAGTTGCGAGCACGGGCCAGGTGATCGAACGCCCGATTGGGCAGAAAAGCAGGCCGCCAATCCGAGATCCTGATCGAGAGGTCGATCCTGACCACAGCAGACCGGTGTCCACCAAGCTGGCGCCGCGCAGGTTGAGCGCGCGCTGACCATGCCCTGGGGGAATCGGCTGCCGCTGATCCCCACGGTGTTGCCAGGCGGGTGATGTCGCGCAGCCGGTGGCGCTGCGCCGTGCGGTGATGGAAGTGCTGGAGCTGTGCCAGGTGCCGGCTGAGCGAATGCGAGATCCGTGTTCTGGAGACCCCGCGGGGGAGTCGGCGCGCCGGGGCCGTGCGGCTGGCGGAGTCGTCTGTCCTGGGCGGTCCGGCCGGTGGTCGTCCCCCTGCCTCCCCAGGGCTGTCACCACGTCGCTGGGGCTGAGCACCGAGGTGCTTGGCAGAGGTTGTCGAGCTTGGCCTCGCTGCTGTCATCGAGGCGGACCGCTGGAGATCGGTGGTGCCGGCGGGAGCCTGATCGGCTCCCCGGAGGAGGAGGCAGGCAGACAGGAGGGCTGCCGCTGGACGCTGGCAAGCAGGAATCTGGACAAGGAACCCCTGCGAAAGTTGCAACTGGCACCAGTGAGGATGGCCCGCCTCCCGATCACCCAGGCCCGGTAGGGCGCGGTGGCGGGGCTGCCTGCCGTTGGATTCGGTGAGCTGAAACGTCTGCCAGCAGTGGCTGACAGGGCTGAACCATGAGCTGGCGGACACTGGCACGAGCAGGGGGCCAGGGAGACGCCGGATGCTCGGCTCCGCGGTTAGGATGGAAAGCAGCCCCAGTCTTGCGGGCCAGCGGATGGGGGTTCACGTCGGCGACAACCTTGTTCCCAGCTGGGCGAACGAGGACCCCCGATGGCGATGAAGCGAGCCCACGAGGCACCGATCCGCAGCGCCGGGCGATCGATCCCTGGCCTGTGAACCGCTGGGGGGTGGCGGAGATGCACGGCCCGATGTTCGAGTGGTGCGGCGATCTTTGCCATCCCTCGTCCCTGGGTGGGCGGGAGGATCCCTCGCATTGGAAGAGAACGGATCATCCTCGGAGGCGGCTCCAGGGGCGTTACCAGGCTGCTTGCGTCATTTCATGGTCACGATCCGCCCACTGCCGCGCCGCTTGCCGGTCGGCGCCCCGGTCGCCACGGCCCGCTCGGCGTTCGCCCCTGCTGTGGTGGGGGAGCACCCAGAAGCGGCGGTTGCTCGGGTCGTTGACGCTGCAGCCTCGTTAGGGAAAAATCGCCTCCGGCCTGGATGCTCCAGCCAGGTCGCCAGCGTGAGGTCGTGGGCCAGGTCGATGGCGGCAATCGGCTGCCCACGGAGCGGCACCGGCTCGAAGCACACTCTCCCGCCGGTATGGGCCTGGGACCCTTGCGGGCTTGGCGCTCAGGCGGCGTGGCCCGACTCCGGATCTCCATCGCCGCCTAGGGTTCGGGCGCCGTCGGGTGGTTGCCGATGACCGCTCCCGAGGTCACCGCCTGGCAGGCCCTCACGGGGCCGGAATGCCTGCTGAGACTCGAGGTCGGCGACGATGGGCTCAGCGAGGCCGGGGCGGCCGAGCGCATGGACGCCGTGGGACCCAACCGGCTGGCCCTGCCGGAGGGCCCGGGCCGCTGGCGGATCCTGCTGGATCAGTTCAGCAATGTGATGCTGATCCTGCTGCTGGCGGTGGCGGCGGTGTCCGCCGGGCTGGCGGTGGTGGATCACGCCTTCCCCAAGGATGCGATCGCCATCCTGATGATCGTGGCCCTCACGGCCCTGCTGGGGTACCTGCAGGAGAGCCGGGCCCAGCTGGCCCTGCGCAGCCTGCTGAGCCTGGCCCAGCCCCTGGCGCGGGTGCGGCGGGACGGACTCTGGCAACGGCTTCCCAGTGAACAGCTGGTCCCCGGCGACCTGATCCGGCTGGAGGCCGGCGACCGGGTGCCCGCCGACGCCCGTCTGCTGGAGGCCAGCGAACTGGGGCTCCAGGAGGCGACCCTCACCGGGGAGGCCGAGCCGGTGAGCAAGCGCCCCGAACCGCCGCTGGCCGCCGACACCCCGGTGGTGGAGCGCCGCAACTGCCTGTTCCTGGGCACCGAGGTGGTGCGGGGCCGGGGGACGGCCGTGGTGACCGCCACGGGCATGGCCACCGTGCTGGGGGGGATCGCCACCCTGATCCACACCGCCCGGCCGGAGGCGACCCCCCTGCAGAAGCGCCTGGCCGACCTCTCCCGCCAGCTGGTGGCCTGGGCCCTGGCGCTGGTGGCGGCGGTGGTGCTGGGCGGATGGCTGCTGGGCCGACCCCCCCTCAGCCTGCTCGAGCTGGCCCTCTCCACCGCCGTGGCGATCGTGCCGGAGGGGCTGCCGGCGGTGATCACCGTGAGCCTGGCCATCGGCACCCAGCGGATGGTGCGGCGCTCCGCCCTGATCCGGCGTCTGCCGGCGGTGGAAGCGCTGGGTTCGATCACCGTGATCTGCACCGACAAGACCGGCACCCTGACCCAGAACCGGCAGGTGGTGCAGGAGCTGCGCTGCGGCACCGTGGCCCTGCGGCTCTCCGCCGAGGGCGAAGGGCGCGAGGTCTTCACGGCTGCCGAGCTGGCCCCGCCGCCGCAGGCGGTGGGCGGCATCGCCCCCGGAGGCCTCTATCTGATGCTGGCGGCGGCGGTGCTCTGCAACGACGCCGAGCCGCGGAACGGCGACGCGACAGGCGATCCCACCGAGGTGGCCCTGATGGGGGCCGCCGCCAGGGCGGGCCTCGATGCCCGCTGCCTGCGGCAGCAGCACCCCCGCCAGGCGGAGATCCCCTTCCGGGCCGAACGTCAGCTGATGGCGGTATGGGTGAGCGATCCCGACCACGCCCTGGCGGCTCCGCTCCCTGCGGACCCGGCGGCGCTTTTGTTCGTCAAGGGAGCTCCGGAGGTGATCCTGGAGCGCTGCGATCGCTGGCTGGACGGAGCCGGGCTGCGGGGTCTGACAACCGCCCAGCGGGACTGGTGGCTGGCCGAGGCCCGCGCCCTGGCCTCCTCGGGCCTGCGGGTGCTGGCCTTCGCCTGCGGCCCTCACCATCCCGGCCCGGCGGCGGAGCCCGAGGCCGGCCTGGAGGCCCTGGTTCTGCTCGGCCTGATGGCCCAGCTCGATCCGCCCCGGCCGGAGGTGCCCGGCGCCGTGGCCCGTTGCCACGCAGCGGGAATCCGGCCGGTGATGATCACCGGCGACCATCCCCTCACGGCCCTCTCCATCAGCGAGCGGATCGGCCTGGCGGAACCCGGCGGCGGTGTGGTGCTGGGCCCGGAGCTGGAGGGCCTCGACGAGGGGGCCCTGGGGGCGGTGGTGCAACGCAGCAGCGTCTTCGCCCGGGTGGTGCCCGAGCAGAAGCTGCGCATCGTGCGGGCGCTGCAGGCGACCGGCGCGGTGGTGGCCATGACCGGCGACGGGGTCAACGACGCCCCGGCCCTGCGCCAGGCCCACATCGGCGTGGCCATGGGCATCAGCGGCTCGGACGTCAGCCGGGAGGCGGCCGACGTGGTGCTGCTCGACGACAACTTCGCCTCCATCGTCAACGCCGTGGAGGAGGGGCGCCAGGTGTACGCCAACATCCGCCGCTTCGTGCGCTTCATCCTGGGCTGCAACCTGGGCGAACTGATCACCATCGGCTCGGCCCCGCTGCTGGGCCTGGCCCTGACACCCCTGCAGATTCTCTGGATCAACCTGGTGACCGACGGCCTGCCGGCCCTGGCCCTGGCCCTCGGGCCGCCGGAGGAGGATCTGATGCGGCGGCCGCCGATTGAACCCGGCGAATCGATCTTCGCCCGGGGCCTGGGCAGCGCCATCCTGCGCATCGGCGTGGTCTTCGGGGCCCTGGTGGTGGCGCTGATGGTGGTGGCTTCCCATCTGGGGTGGCCCTGGCAGACGATGGCCTTCACCACGCTCTGCCTGGCCCAGCTGGGCCATGCCCTCTCCGCCGGCAGCGACCGGCCCCTGTGGCGCACCCCACCGCTGACGAACCCCTGGCTGCTGGGCGCCGTGCTGGGCTCCACGGCACTGCAGCTCACCCTCCTCTACCTGAAGCCGATGGCCCGGTTCTTCGGCATCTCCCCCCTGGCCGCCGTCGATCTGGCGGCCTGCGGGGGGGTGAGCCTGGCCTTCGTCGCCTACCTGGAGCTGGAGAAGCTGATCGCCAGGGCCCGCCGGGGAGCTCAGGTGGCCGGCGATGCCCTGAGCGATGCTTCAGCGGTCGGTGACGAAGGCTCCGTAGGGATTCTTCGGCTCCATGGCCTCAAGCCGGGCGGCCAGGACCGCGTCGGCGCGGGTGAGCCCATCCACCTTGTGGGTGAAGATCACCGCTTCGGCGTGGCCCCAGCCGAGGCTGAACTCGGCATGGTGGCCCTGTTCCTCGCAGATGGCCCCGGCCCGGTTCACCCAGTCGAGGGCCGAGCGGAAATCCTCGAACCGCCAGCCCTTGCGCAGATGGTGGTGATCGATCACCGCCCAGCCGGGCAGTTCTCCCATGAGGTCGGCCAGCTCCTGCTCGGTGAGGGTGGGCGCCCCTTCCCGGCAGGGGAGACAGGCTTCGTTGGCAAGGGCCATGATCTCTCCTTTGTCTCACCTCAGTCTGGCCATGAACAGCGCCGGGCCCACTGGGTGTTTCTGCCGATGCGGCCAACCACCCCCTGGCGGGAGAGGACCCGGCATCCGCTTCTTCCTAGGATGGAATTAAGCCGAGGGGAGAGCACCATGGCCCACACCATCAGCCCGATCAGGATCGAGGCGAAGGAGGAGGAGAACTGCATGGGACGCACCTGCCTCAAGTGGCGCAGAAACGGTGAGTTGAACGAACATGACGTCGCCCTGGTCCTTCAACGGCTCCGCGAGGTCGACCCCGAAGCCACGGTCGACCGATGAGTCTCGATCAGGTGCGCGCCTTCCTGGCCAGAATGCAGGACGACCAGACCCTGCGGAGCGGAGGTGCTGTCCGCCGCCACCGCCGACGATGTGGCCCTGATCGCGGCCGGCCGGGGTTACGCGTTTTCCGGCGATGAACTGCTGCGGCTCTCCGGCCAGAAGGTGGGACGGGTGAAGGTGACCAAGCAGGACATTCCCGGCGAATACAACTGACCCGTTGCGATCAGGGCCAGGGCGTGAAGCCCACGGGCTCGTAGCGAGCGATCGTCACCGCCCAGCCGCGGAGGGCCAGAGAGCCCAGATCCTTCAGGAAGGTCTGGGTATCACCGCCGGCGAGCCAGGCCGCTTTCAACAAGGGCAACCGCTCCTGCATCAGCTCCAGCGGCAGTTCCACCAGCAGAAGGCTCACGTCTCCGGCCGCACGCCGCAGGGCTCCCTCCTCGCTGCGCTGCCACAGACGCAGCAGCAGCTCCAGGGCCAGGGTGCGGCCATCGTCGCCCGGGTCCTCGCGATCAGCTGCCGCCGCTGCCAGGGATTTGCCGTTCAGGGGCAGGGCCCGACGACCCTCCTGATCCACCAGAGCCAGAGCCACCAGATAGGGAAGATCAGCCATGTCGTTCACCCATTTCCGCTCCACCCTGCAGGATCGCCTGTTCCCCCGACCGGAGGTCGAAGCCAGGTCCCCGTCTGGGGGCAGGCCCTGTGTCCGGTGGCAGAAAGGCTCCTGGTCAGTTCAGCGACAAGCCGACGATCAGGCCAGAGCGAGCTTGCGCCACTGGCTCCGCAGGCCTGTGGGCACCGGCAGGGGCCGGTAATCGCGGGGATCGGTGGGCCCGTGGCGCAACACGGCGTTGACCACCAGGGCGGGGATCCGGCCCCGGTTGATGGCTCCGTGGGGCACCCCGGGGGGAATGCGCACCCAGGTGCCCTCGTCCTCCCGGAGGGAAATGCGGCGGAGCTGACGGTTCTGCAGCACCACCAGATCAATCGCGCCCCGCAGCACCAGCAACTGATCGGTCTGGAAGCGGTGGCAGAAGAGCTCGAAGGAGTCGCCGCAGCCGATCTCGGCGATCAGGGTTTCGTCGCTGCTGCGGGGGGCGGAGAAGACGGCATCACCGTGGTGGGAGCGTTCCAGGGGAAGCAGCTCCACAGTGCGGGACAGGCCCATGACATTCACAACAATATTGTGAATTTTCGCGACTGATTTCCCGGGGGGTCGTCGTATCGGCTACCGACAAAGCCGGCTGTCAGGAATCACTGGTGCCGACCTCCGCGAAACGGCGGTTCACCGCGTTCCAGTTCACCAGGGGCCACCAGGCGGCGATGTAATCGGGCCGGCGGTTCTGGTAGTTGAGGTAGTAGGCGTGCTCCCACACGTCCAGCCCCAGCAACGGGGTGCCCCGCTCGATGGCCGGCAGGTCCATCAGGGGGTTGTCCTGGTTGGCCGTACTGGTGATGGCCAGGGTCCCGTCTGGTCGGCGGATCAGCCAGGCCCAGCCCGAACCGAAGCGGCCGGCCGCCGCCTGGGCGAACTGCTCCCGCAGAGCTTCCGGTGAACCGAAGGCCCCGGTGATCGCCGCCTCCAGCTCCGGCGAAGGGGCGCCGCCCTGGCCGGGGGGGGCCATCACGCTCCAGAAGAGGGAATGGTTGTAGTGGCCGCCGCCGTTGTTGCGCACCGCGGCGGGGTACCGGGAGATCCGTCCCTGCAGGTCCTCCAGGGGGAGGGTCTCCAGTTCAGGATGGGCCGGGATCTGGGCGTTGAGATTGGCCACATAGGCGCCATGGTGACGGTCGTGGTGGATCGTCATCGTGGTGGCATCGATCGCGGGAGCCAGGGCTTCGGCCTGGTAGGGCAGCGGCGGCAGGGTGTAGGCCGCCGCGGCCGCTCCCGGGCTCAGCATCAGCAGGGCCAGCCCCAGCCAGGCGCTGCAGCAGGCCAGCAGGAAGCGTCGGAGCGAAGCAGGGACCATGGACAGAGACAGTGATCGTTGATTCAGTTGCCAACCGGGGGGTTCAGCGGCCTGCGGCGTCAGCGGCTCCAGCGGATGCGCATCGGGGCGCCCCCCTCCGGCCAGGCGGCCTGCATCTCCCCGGAAAAGGCCGCCAGGAGGGCCTCGGCCACCCCATGGGTGACATGGGCGCCGGTGAAGCTGACCACCGTCCGGCCCTGGTCGGCATCCCTCTGCATCGCCATCTGGCGCTCAAGGGGGTGCTCCTGGCGAATGCGCGTTTCCGTGTGATCGAGGAGCTGCAGGATTTCCTCTTCGTGGGCCGCCAGAAAAGGCCCCTCCAGGGTGAGTTCTCCGGCCGGCATCCGGTCCTGGATCCGACGGCAGGCAGGGCAACGGTGGGACGCCGCCCCCGGCGACGCCGGCTGCCAGGTCCACCGGCCTCCATGCACACTGGCGCCGCAGTCCGGACAGACGCTGGGCTCCGCCACCTTCCCCTCTTCCCGGTAGGGATCGGAGCGGTGGCCGACTTCCATGCCGTCATGGCGAGCCAGGTGGCCGCTGCCGCCTGTCCGGGGATAGGGATGGGCCATATCGCGCTCCAGGAAATCTCTCCTCATCTCTAGGAAGGCCTGGAGGCTGGCTGGCACGAATTCCACGCAGCTTCACGTATCGGAGCCAGCGACAGAGCGGGCCCGGCCGCCGCCTGAACGGCCTCAGGCCGAACGCCAGTCGAGCCAGGGCAGGCCGGGCAGGATCGCGGGGGTGGTGCTGCGATAGACGCCGTAGTCCGGATGGATGAGGCAGAGACGGGCTTCCTCCCGACGCGCCTTGCGGCCCAGGACGTAGGCCAGCCCCAGCAGCAGGCCCAGATGCAGGAGGCTGCCCAGGGCGACGGTGACGCCGAGGGAGCAAAGGAGCAGCGCCTGGTAGAGCGGGTGCCGGCAGCGGCCATAGGCGCCGCTCGTCACCAGTGCGGCCCCGGGCATGGGTTCGGGCAGGGGGGTGAGGCTGGCGCCCAGGTTGAGTGCCCCCTGCCCCGCCAGCAGCAGGCCCACGCCGAAGACCACCAGGCCCACGATGCGCACGGACAGGGGCCAGTGCAGACCCAGAGACAGGGGGGAGGGGATGGCGGGGAGCAGATGGGCTGCGATCAGTGTCATCTGGGCGATCACCCACCATTCGCCATGGCGGTTGTCCCGCAGGCCCGCCCAGGAGAAACCCCAGGTGCTGAGCCTTTCGGCCAGGGCATTCGGCATGGCGATCTCTCCAACCGGCGTCAACCTTCATGTTGCGCCAGTCCCGGCCAGAGCGGATGAACAACCAGCAAGGCAGAGTCCCTCAGGACGCCGACGTGCAGAGAGACCTCGGTCGAGGCGCTGGAACGAAAACTCCAACGACGCAGACCGAAAGGCCCGGCCATCGGCTGTCGACAGGAGGTGCGGCCCGCAGGGGGAGCTGGAATCGCTCAGAACGCAGGGAAAGACGAGAAATGCGGTGAGCCGGAATCAGGAATGGCTGAAGAGATCTCCTGACCTGGCGGCATGTCGGGGGGAAGACGGCGCTGAACTCTCTTCTGGCTCAGGCAACTCCGGCCCGAAACTGAAGAAGGGAGGAGAGGCACCAAAAAAGCACTCTCAGAGGGGTGGGCTACTTCGGGCCCGGGGTGAGGACACCGTTCAGGGGGGTGACCGTCGTGATCGTGGCCTGGGAGGGCAGGGAGATGCCTGCGGAGGAATCCGAGCTGGCCTCGGGAAAGGGCATCACGACCATCGAAATCAGGAACGCAGCTCCGCTGATGGCGGCTACCGCCAACTGCGCCACAGGGCTCACAGGATCCATCGCCGTCGACTCACTGGTCCTTAAGAGTACACCAAGATGATGCTCATGGCGATCTGGGCTGGCGCTGTGTCGGCGCTTCCTCACAGCGCCCCCCAAACCGCCAGGATCCCAGTACCCACCGGGAGAGACGGTGGGAACAGCCTTCCCGACGGGAACGCTGCCGATAAAGTGAGAAAGTGAAATGGCCTTCCATGAACCGCTACGACCAGCTGGCGGAACGGTGGCGGCTTCAGGACAGCAGGGCCGGTGAACTCCAGGAGACCCTCCGCACCCACTCCTATCTGCTGCTCACCGAGCTGGCGACCGAACTGGGCGTGGAAGGACGCACCTGGAAGGAACAGAAAAATCCCTTCCACCGCAAATACGTGGAGTACCGGCTCTCCCCCTTCCCGGACCCGGAGGGAGAGACCCGCACAGACCGCTACACGCCCGGCGGCGAGCTCGAGTTCGCCATCGTGTTCACCTTTGATCACGGCGAGGACCAGTTTCCCAAGTCCAGGTTTCTGATGCCGCTGGCCACCCGGATGTACAAACAGCATCCCCAGTTCTGCCTCTGGGACCCCCATCGCAAGGCGTCCCTGGAAGGCTTTGCCTGGGTAGCCACCAAAGCCGCCGTGATCCAGGACATCCAGGGGCTGCTGGAACGGGAGCTGACCATCGACCCTTTCGAGGGGCCCCCGACGCCACCCAGACTGACCCGTCTCTGAGGCAAGGGAAAACCGGGCCAGGGCTTCAGGCCAGCACGGGAAAGCAGACCTTCAGGCCGCTCACCAGCATCTGAACCGCGATGGCGCTGAGCAGCAGGCCCATCAGCCGGCTGATCACCTTCTCCTGCAGCTCCCCGAGGGCCTGGCGCAGGGGCATCGAGGCGATCAGCAACAGGTAGATGGCCATCGCCAGCAGGGCGATCACGGCGCTCAGGGCAAGGCGCCCCCCCCAGCCAGGCGGGGCATCGGCCACCACCAGAGAAATGGCCCCGGGCCCCGCCAGCAAGGGCAGACCGATCGGCACCACACCGGCGCTGTCCTGCGTACTGTCCAGGGCGCCGTGGCTGACTTCCCGGCCATCGATCAGCCGCAGGCCGATCGGCAGCAGGATCAGCCCCCCGGCCACCCGGAACGCCTCCAGGGAGATGGCGAAAAGGTCGAGCAGGGCCTGGCCCCACCAGCAGGCGGCGATCAGGGCACACAGGAAGGTGAGCACCGCCAGGCGGCTGATGCGGCGGATCCGCACGGGATTGCCGCCTCCGGCCTCCACCACCACGGGAAGCAGGCCGATCGGCGAGCTGATCGCCAGCAGACCGACGGCTGTGTTGATCAGGGACATGGCGACCCCAGGGACACAGGGAAATGGGAAGACATCATCGGAGCGGCGGGCAGATCCTTGCCCCGAGGCCGCTGCTGGCATCAGGATCCATCCATCGCCGTGTCGCCGATCGCCGCCCAGCTCCCCCTGCGCAAGGTGCCGAAGCTGCTGGCACGGGTTTCGCCCCGGCAGGGGCTGCTGATCGGAGCTGGCGTCGGCCTGGTGGCCCTCGGCCTGGCGGTCTGGTTCTGGATGGGCCGCTCTTCCTCGGGCACCCTGCGGCTGAGTGGCCGGATCGAGGGTTACGAAACCGACGTGGGCGCCAGGATCAGCGGCCGGGTGGCCGCCGTGACCGTGCGGGAAGGCAACGCTGTCGTGGCGGGCCAGTTGCTGGTGCGTCTCGATGACGACGAGGTGAGGGCCCGGCTGCGGGGAGCCCAGGCCCGGGTGGCCGTTGCCCGTCAGCGGGAGCTGGAGGCCCGCTCCCAGATCGATGTGGCCCGCAGTCGGATCGACGAATCCGTGCTCAACAGGGCCCAGGCCGAGCAGGACAACCGGGGGCGGCTGCTCCAGGCCAGGGCCAACCTGGCCACGGCCGAAGCGCGGCTGCAGGAGGGCCAGGCCCGGTTGCGGCTGGCCCGGGTCACCGCGGGCCGCACCGAGCGGCTCACCCGGGAAGGGGCCACCTCCCGGCAGACCCTCGACCAGGACCGCACGGCCTACGAAAGTGCCGCCGCCACCGTCCAGGCCCTGACCCGGGAAGTGGAAGCGGCCCGCGGCGCCCTGACCCTGGCCCGGACCAGCACCTTCAACCCTGAGATCCGTGGCGCCCAGCTGGAAGCCCTGCGCCGGCAGCTCGAGCAGGCCCGCGCCCAGCGGAAGGCCAGTGCCGCCGAAGTCAGCGCCGCCCGTGCGGACGAGCAACAGATCCGCGCCCAGATGGCCTACCTCACCGTGAGGGCACCGATCCGGGGGGTGGTGATCGCCCGCAGCGTGGAGCCGGGGGCCGTGGTCTCCAACGGCACCACCCTGCTCACCCTGCTCGATCCGGCCACGGTCTACCTGCGCGGCTTCATCCCTGAGGGGGATATCGGCCGGATCCGCACCGGGCAGGAAGCCCGGGTCTTCCTCGATTCCGCCCCTGACCGCCCCCTGGCGGCCCGGGTGGCCCAGATCGATGCCCAGGCCTCCTTCACCCCCGAAAACATCTACTTCCAGAAGGACCGGGTGCGGCAGGTGTTCGGTGTGAAGCTGGCCATCACCGCCCCGGGCGGCTACGCCAAACCGGGCATGCCCGCCGATGCCGAGATCCTCACCCGCTGAGCCCGCTGGAGGCGCCGATGCCCTGCAGCGGGAGGTCGCCCTCCAGGTGAAGGGGCTCCACAAGGCCTACGGGACCCTGGAGGCGCTGAGGGGCATCGACTTCCAGGTCTGGGCGGGCGAGATCTTCGGGCTGATCGGCGCCGACGGCGCCGGCAAGACCACCACCTTCCACATCCTGGCCGGCCTGCTGAACGCCGGCGCCGGCACCGTGCGGGTGCTGGGACAACCGCCCCGACAGGCCCGCTCGCGGGTGGGCTATCTCACCCAGACCTTCTCCCTCTATCCCGATCTCAGCGTGGTGGAGAACCTCCGCTACGTGGCCGGGCTGCGGCGGGTGGCCGACCGCGACTTTCTGGAGCGGCAGCAGCAGCTGCTGCCGCTGATGGGACTGGGCCCCTTCGGCGACCGGCTGGCGGGCCAGCTCTCCGGCGGCATGAAGCAGAAGCTGGCCCTCTGCTGCGCCCTGATCGACCGGCCCGAGGTGCTGCTGCTCGATGAGCCCACCACGGGGGTGGATCCGGTGTCCCGTCGCGAGTTCTGGGACGTGCTGGCCCGCCTTTCCGGCGAGACCGTCACGATCCTGGTGGCCACCCCCTACCTGGACGAGGCGGAGCGCTGTCACCGCATCGGCCTGATCCACGAGGGGCGGATCCGTCAGATCGGTACACCAGCCGAGCTGAAACAGGGCCTGGGCCTCAGCCGCCTGGAACTGCGTTGCCGGGAGCGGGCCCGGGCCGAGGCCCTGCTGGAGGGGGCGGCAGCCCGGGCCAGTGCCCAGCCGGGCAGCATCGTCGATGTGCAGAGCTTCGGCGACCGGCTGGACGTGCTGGTGAGCGACGCCGATCGGGGAGCGCAGCAGGTGCGGGAGCTGCTGGCGGGCCAGGGGCTGGCCCTGGAGGAGCTGCAGGTCACCAGCCCCACCCTCGAGAACGTCTTCGTCACCCGGTTGCGGCAGGAGGGGGCCCAGCCCCTCCCCCTTGCCTTTCCCCGCGCCGGCGAGCGCCCGCGCCGGCGGGGGCCGGCCATCGCCGCCCGGGCCCTCTCCCGCCGCTTCGGCCACTTCGAGGCGGTGCGCCAGGTGGATCTGGAGGTGGGCTACGGCGAGATCTTCGGGCTTCTGGGGGCCAACGGTGCCGGCAAGACCACCACCATCAAGATGCTCTGCGGGTTGCTGGAACCCAGCGCCGGCCAGGTGTCCCTGGCGGGGGAGACCAGCCGGCTGCGCAGCCGGGACCTGCTGGGCCGGATCGGTTACATGAGCCAGAAGTTCACCCTCTACGACGACCTCTCGATCCGCCAGAACCTGGCGTTCTATGCCGGGGTCTACGCCATCCCCCGCGCCCTGCGCCGCGAGCGGATCGACTGGGTGCTGGCCAGCTGCGGGCTGGAGGGTCAGGGGGACATGGCCACCGGTCAGCTGCCGGGGGGCTGGAAGCAGCGGGTGGCCTTCGGCGCGGCGGTGCTCCACGATCCGGAGGTGCTGTTCCTCGATGAGCCCACCTCCGGCGTCGACCCGGTGGCGCGGCGCCAGTTCTGGCGATTGATCAACGATTTCGCCCGTGCCGGCACCGCCATTCTGGTGACCACCCACTACCTGGAGGAGGCGGAGCAGTGCAACAGGCTCTGTTTCCTGGTGGCCGGCCGCAGCGTGATCGAGGGCACCCCCACCGCCGTGAAGGCGGCCCAGCCCGGCCAGCTGTTCGAGCTTCAGGTACCTGCCGGGAACAACCAGCAGGCGGCCGACCTGCTGCGGCGCCGCTGGGATCCCTGGCGGGTGAGCATCTTCGCCGACCGGCTCCATCTGGTTCTTGATGCCGCCGGGCCGGAGCTGGCGGAGGTGCGCCGGCTGCTGGGCGAGGCGGGGATCGGAATCCACAGCCTGCGCGCCATTCCCTTCTCCCTCGAGGACGCCTTCATCGGCACCGTGCAGCGGGAGGCTGATGTCGAGGCCGTGGCGGCCAGCCCATGAGAAGCCGCATCCAGGCCCAGTGCGTCAAGGAACTGCTGCAGTTCCGCCGCGACAGGCTCACCCTGGGCCTGGCCTTTCTGCTGCCCCTGCTCAGCCTGCTGATCCTGGGCTTCGCCATCCGGCTGGAAACGAAGCACATTCCCATCGTGGTGCGGGACCTGGATCGCAGTCCCCTCAGCCGGTCCTACACCGACCGGCTGTTCGCCACCGACCAGTTCCACCCCAGCCGCTGGCGGGGCAACGACCCGGTGGGCGCGATCGACCGGGGCAGCGCCCGGGCGGCGGTGACCATACCGCCGGACTTCAGCCGCCGCCTCAAGGCCGGCAAGACCTCCACCCTCCAGGTGCTGGTGGACGGCACCGACGCCAACAACGCCCGGGTGATCCGCAACAGCATCCAGGCCACCACGGCGTTCTTCCTGCGGGATCAGGGACTGATCGACGCCTTCCAGCCGGTGCAGGCCCGCACCCGGCTGTGGTTCAACCCGGGCCGCAAGGAATCCCTCTACATCGTTCCTGGGGTCTACGCGGTGGTGCTGTGGATCTTCCCCTCCCTGCTGGCGGCGATCGCCATGGTGCGGGAGAAGGAGAAGCAGACGATCCTGCAGGTGTATGCCTCAGGCATCGGCGCCGGCGAACTGCTGCTGGGCAAGGGCCTGGCCTACCTGCTGGTGGGGGGCGCCATGGCCCTGGTGGTGATGGGCCTGGGGAGCCTCATCTTCGGGGTCGGCCTGGCAGGCGATCCCACACCCCTGCTGGTCGGCACCACCGCCTACCTGGCCTCGGCGGTGTCCTTCGGCCTGCTGCTGGGGGTACGCAGTGCCACCCAGAACGCGGCGGTGCAGGGGGTGTCCCTGATCGGCTTCCTCACCGCCCTGCTGCTGTCGGGCTTCATCTATCCGGTGAGCAACATCCCCTTTCCGCTTTCCCTGGTGTCGGCGATCGTGCCGGCCCGCTATTTCATCCTGATCAGCCGCGATGCCTACGTGCGCGGCATCGGCTGGCCCGGGGTCGCTTTCGACGTGCTGCTGGTGCTGGTGAGCGCCCTGGTGCTCTTCGGTGCCGCACGCCGTTCCCTGGGGACGATGCAGCTGGATGAAGGAGCAGGCCGATGAGGCCCCTCGCAACGCTGCGGGGCTGGGCCCGCCGGCTGCTGGGCACCCGCTTCCTGGCTCTGCTGCGCAAGGAGGTCCAGCAGATCCTGAGGGACCGGCAGCTGGTCAAGTTGCTGCTCATCCCCCCCACCATCCAGCTGCTGGTCTACGGCTTCGCCCTCAATCCCGATGTGCGCTTCCTGCCCCTGGGGGTGGTGGACCAGTCGCTGGGGTCCACCAGCCGGGAACTGGTGTCGGCCCTCACCGAGAACCAGGTGTTCCTGGGCTCCGCCCATCCAGGCTCGGATCGGGAGCTGGCCCGCCTGGTGGAGCGCGGCTCCCTCACGGCGGGGCTGGTCATCCCCCCCGACTTCCGCCGCGATCTCGCCAACGGTGGTTCCGCCGAGGTGCAGGTGTTCATCGACGGAGTGGACGCCAACACCGCCGGCATCGCCAATGGCTACATCCAGCAGATCCTGCGCCACTTCCGGCCGGAAGGATCCGCCACCACGGCCCGGCCGCCGCCGGTGACGGCGTCGGTGACGTTCCTCTACAACCCCGGCCTGCGCAGCAGCTGGTTCTTCGTGCCCGGGGTGATGGGCCTGGTGCTCACCCTGATCGCCTCGCTGGTGTCGGCGGTCGCCCTGGTGCGGGAGAAGGACACCGGCACCCTCGAGCAACTGCTGATGACACCGGCCAGCGCCTGGGAGATCCTGCTGGCCAAGATCGCCCCCCTGTTCCTGCTGCTGCAGGTGGACGTGGCCCTGGCCCTGCTGCTGGGCCGCACGGTGTTCGGCCTGCCCTTCCGCGGCAACCTTCCTCTCTTCCTTCTGCTCTCGGGGCTCTACCTGTTCGTCGGCATCGGCATCGGAACCCTCCTGGCCACGGTCTGCCAATCCCAGCAACAGGTGCTGCTGACGGCCTTCTTCATCAACCTGCCCCTGGTGCAGACCTCCGGAGCCATTGCACCGATCGAGAGCATGCCCCTCTTCTTCCGGACCCTCTCGTTGCTCAATCCGCTGCGCCACTACATCACCATCGTGCGGGGGATGCAGCTCAAGGGGGTGGGCCTGGAGGCCCTCTGGCCCCATGCCCTGGCCCTGGCGCTGATGGCCGTGGCCCTGATGACCTTCAGCGTGTCGCGCTTCCGCCGCCAGCTCGGCTGAGCCGGCCCGGCCCCGGTCACATCCGGTCATCACTGGGGCGGTTCGCCCCCATTGCACCGCCGCCGAAGGCCGATTGACTGGGGCCCTTGATTGCCTCAGCCATGACTTCCCCTTCGACCCGGACCTGTCGCCGAGCGGCGCTGGCGTCCCCTGTGCTGCTGGCCCTGCTGCTTCCCGCTCCAGCATCGGCTACCCCCTACCAGGCCCTCTGCGGCCCCAATCCCTGCACCATCACCCTGGATGCCAATGGCATCAGCGGGCCGAGCACCTTCATCCCGATCGGCCGCATCGCCCAGTGGTACACCGGCGGCCAGGAGAGCTACAACAGCACCGACGGCACCGTGGGAGCGGTGGGTGGCGGCACGGCCGGGGCCATCGCCGGTGGGATCCTCCTCGGGCCGATCGGCCTGGTGGGGGGCATGGTGGGTGGCGCCCTGGCCGGCTCGAAGGCCGGCAAGACGGCCGATCACTACTTCACCGTGGTGGGCTACGACGATGCCGGCGACAAGACCACGCTCAACTTCCGCTTCGTGAACCCCAAGCCTGCCAACCAGCTGAAGCAGGAACTGCCGATGCTCACGGGTCTGGGGATGGGGGAAACCCGCTCGCTGGCTGAACTTGAGAGCTACCGGGATCCGCTGCCCCAGCGGCTGGGGGCCGAGCCATCGCCGCAGGCGATTCCTTCCCAGACCTACGTGACCCCGGACCGCTACCGCTGAACCTCGGCCGCCAGCCGGTCCAGCTCGGCCTGCATAGACTCGGTCACCCGGCGGTAGCAGGCCTGCACGTAGCTCCTGTCGCGGCTGGCGGCATGGCCGGCGCGCTCGAAGCGGATGGGTGGGCACACCCGGGTGTGGATGCGCGCCGGCAGGGGCAGGTTGAGCACCGGACCGAGGGCCAGCCCCCAGGGCAGGCCCAGGTACAGGGGCATCACCTCGGGGTCGATGCCGAACAACCAGGGCATGCCCCGCTCGTGCAGGGCCCGGAACTGGGGATAGAGATCCTTCAGCACCAAAAGGGTGTCGTGGGCCCCCCAGGAGATCAGAGGCACGATCGGCAGGTCGTGCCAGATCGCCAGACGCAGGAAGCCCGTACGGCCTGCCAGGTGGATCCGGCCGCGGTCGCGGTGAGGTCGGAAGGTGTCCTGCCCGCCCCCCGGGTACACCAGCAGACTGTTCCCCACCTCCAGGGCCGCCAGGGCCAGACGCGGGTGGTAAGGGATGGCTCCGGTGCGGGCCGCCAGATCGGCCAGCGGGGGGTAGCCCATCCACACCTTCGGATGGGCCAGGCCCAGCACTGGCCGCTCCAGGCCGAAACGCCGGAACCAGTCGTACATGAACATGTGCATGTCGGGGGCCGCCAGGCCGCCGTTGTGGGAGCCGACGAACAGCATCTGTCCGGCGGGCGGGATGTGCTCCCAGCCGTCGGAAACGACCCGGAAGTAGTGGTGGTAGAACCAGCCCCAGAAGGGCATCAGCCGCCTGATCAGCTCAGGATCCCGACGCAGCCAGCGGTGCAGCGCGGTCTGGCGGCTCAGGGGCATGGGCTGGCGGGATCGCGGCGGTTGGCTCGAGTCTGACCAGGGGCGGGGGCTGCCGCTGGGCCCGGCGGAACGCGACGGTGTGGGCTGGTTTCTAGCGTCAGCGGGACTGGGTGCAGAACCACCCGGCCACCCATGTCCTTCACCTGCCCGCCATGGCCGAACTCACCCTGCTGTTCGATGGCGCCTGTCCCCTCTGCCTGCGGGAGGTGACGGCCCTGCGCCGCCGCGATGGGGACCGGGGCCGTCTGGCCTTCGTGGACGTGGACGATCCCGCCTATGACCCTGCCCGGTACGGCGGCATCACCTACGCCGAGGCCATGGGCCGGATGCACGCCATCGGCGCCGATGGCCAGGTGATCCGCGACGTGGAGGTGTTCCGAGCGGCCTACGGACTGGTGGGGCTCGGCTGGCTTTACGCCCCCACGCGCTGGCCCCTGCTTCGGCCCCTGGTGGATGCGGTCTACGGGCTCTGGGCCCGCTGGCGGCTGGCCATCACCGGCCGGCCTGCTCTCGAGACGCTCTGCCGCGACCGTTGTGAAACCTCCAGGCCCGGCCCGGCTGAGGTCGTCGGTGGCTGAGCCTCCGAGGAACAGACCAGCCGCTCCATCTCCCCGGCCACGGCATCGGCCTGGCCGGCCAGGTCGGCGCCGGGGGCCGTATAGAAGGTGAAGCCCAGCCGGTTGCGGTAGAGCACGGGGCGGGTGCGCTCGATCAGCTGCTCCGCCCGGCGCCGGCAGAGCAGCAGGGCCTCGTAGTCGATGGGTGCAAACAGCTGATCATTGGCATTGGCCCCATCGGCCTGGCGGCGCAGCAGCGGGCAGAGCCGGCCGCGCATCTTCTGCACCAGGGCGATTTCGGCTGCCATCGCTTCGGCTGCCAGGGCATCGCGCCGCTCCCGGAGGCTGCGGCACTGCTCCAGGTTGCCGGCCAGGGCGGCAGGAAGCAGCAGGGTCCCCAGACAGGCGAGCCAAAATCGCACCATCAGGGCCCAGGGGATGGGCACAGGATGCCCCATGGATGGAAAAGCACCCCCTTCATCAGCTCCCCGCAGCAGGCATGGACCACCGAAACAGGGAGAGGAAAGACCAGAAAAATTCCGGTGAGACCCATGAGGTGGGACCACCGGAACGGGATTCCAGGAGAACCCCAACCCTAGAAGTTTTCCTGTTTCTGGGATGTCAGCCGAACACCGGCACCGGTAGCGGCAGCCACACCACCCGTCAGACAGGTGCACCACTGCGCCGCTGGGGGACGGCAGTGGTTCCGTCAGGGTCCAGCACACCTCCGGCAATCACCTCCGCCACCAGCAGCCAGTGGTCTCCGCAGGCCACCCGCTGGCTCACCCTGGCCTCCAGCCAGGCCAGGGACTCCTTCAGGAGCGGCTGACCCGAAGGGCTCTCCAGCAGATCCAGATCGGCCAGCCTGCCATGAGCGGGGGGCAGGGGGCGGAGGAAGGATTTCAGCAGACGGCTCTCCCGGCCGGCCGCCAGCACGTTGAGGGCAAACACCTCCCCCACCTCCAGCAGGTCGGCCAGGGGCTGGTCCCGACCCACCGAAAGACTGATGGCGGGGGGGCTGAAACCAGCCTGGCTCACCCAGCTGGCCACCAGGGCCCCCTCGATCGCCTCCTCCTCCTCACCGCCGCCCCGTCGCAGGCTGAGCACGCAGAGGGAGCCCACCACCCGGCCAAGGGCTCGGAGGGCCGGCAGGCTGCGACTCTCCAGGAGGCCACCGCCGCTGGCCGAGCGCCGGGCCTTGCCCTGGGCGCCCAGCACCAGCCGGCCCATGGCCGCCCCCTGTTCCTCCAGCTGGGCCAGCATCGCCGGATCGGGACGGAACTTCACCCGGATCGGCTCGAAGGCCAGTCGGAAGCCCCCATCGCGGAGCTTGCCGGCGAGCAGGTCGATCGCCTCGCCGCTCCATCCGAAGCTCCCGAACACCCCCACCGGCAGGGTCCGGTCCCCTTCGGCCAGGACCGTGCCCAGGGCCGAGACGATCGGGGTGGGGGCATGGCCCCCCAGGGTGGGGGAACCGATCAGCAGCCCCCCGCAGGAGCGGATGGCCGCCACCAGCTGCTCGCTGCTGGCAAATTCGCAGTTGAGGCTCTCCACCCGCACGCCGCTGCCGCTGAGGCCGCGGGCCAGGGCATCGGCGATGGCGGCGGTGTTGCCATAGGCGCTGGCATAGAGGAGCGCCACCGAGGCGGTGGCCTGCTCCTGCCGCCGGCCCCAGCGGCGGTAATCAGCCACCAGGCTGCGCCAGCCCTGAGCCACCGCCGGCCCGTGGCCCGGAGCGATCGTGCGGATCGGCAGGGCCTCGATCCGGTCGAGCACCATCTCCACCTGGCGGGCCATGGGAGCCATCAGGCACTCGTGAAAGTGGTGGCGGTCCTCCTCCATCTCGCTGTCCATGGCTTCGGCGAAGGCTTCACTGCAGAAGTGGGCGGAGAAGAACTTGCTGCTCATCAGCAGGCCCGTGGATTCCTCGAAGGCGATCAGTCCCCCCGGCCAGCGGGGCGTGGGGGCAGGGATCAGGCGCAGCTGCAGGCCGTTGGCCATCGTTCGACGCTGCTCCCCCCGGATGATCTCGATCGGCGGCAGAGGCGGCCGTGGTTCATCGGCCTCACCGCCACCGTGGGACCGGCACCCCCAGAGCTCCCGCACCACCCGGGCTCCGGCATTGGAAGCGATCACCCGCAGGCCCGGCCAGACCCTGGCCAGGCGGTGCAGCAGCAGCACGCGGTTGGGGTTGACGACCCCCACGACCACGGCCAGGTGAGCAGCAGAATCCACCCATTGGCGCAGCATCTCCAGATAGGGCTCGGTGAAGGTGGCCCCGGGGGGATGCACCAGCAGCGGTGCCACGGGCTCGCCCTCGGAGCTGGTGCCGGCGGAGAACAGGAAACTGTTGGCGCAGGTGCCCCGTTCCAGGCCGTATTCGACCTCGAAACGCAGCCGCCGGGGACTCAGGCCCCGCAGACAGGTGAGGCCCGGTTCGATCGGCAGGGGAACGATTCGGCGCCCGTCGGTGAGGGGCGGAGCCAGAGGTGTGAGGGTCATGGCAGGTTCCGGGTCAGTAGTGATTGCCGAATTTGCGGTGATGCACGGCCGTGGCGGCCTCGGTGTCGGAGACGCTCCCCTCCTCCACCTCGGCAACGACGATCCAGTGGTCGGACGTTTCCAGCCGCTGGGTCACCCGGCAGCCCAGGTAGGCCAGGGCCTCCCCCAGCACCGGCCCGCCGGTGGCCACCCCCTCGAGCACGGCGACACCGGCGAAGCGGTCGGCTCCGGGGGGAAAGCGGCGCAGGAAATGCTTCAAGAGGGGCTGGTGGTTGTCCTGGCGCAGCACGTTGAGCACGAAGCGGTCCCCCACCTGGAGGAGAGCCTCGATGGCCCGCTCCCGGGCGACGGCGACCGTCAGCGCCGGAGGCTCGTAGCTGGCCTGGCTCACCCAGCTGGCCACCATGGCCCCGCTGCGGTCCTGCTGGGCGGCCGTGACCACGTAAAGGCCACCGCTGAGCCGGCCGAGGGCCCGGTCCAGATCGCCATCCAGGGCTTTCATGGCGGCGATGGTGCGCTCCCGGGTGAGCAGCAGGCCCAGGTCGGTGCCTGCTTCTTCGCAGCGCTGAACGTCACCGGGATCCGGCACCTGGGGCAACCGCAGCGGAGCGAACCCCTCCGGCTGGCCGAGGGAGCGCAGCCGGCTGGCGAGGCTGTAAAGGGGTTCGTCCTTCCGGCCAAGGGCGTCGTAACAGCCCACCCACTGAGCGGGCCGCAGGGCCGCCAGCAGGGTGCCGATCGCCGCCTGGAGGTCGGGTTCAGGATCCACCGGCCAGGTGGGCACCACCACGGCCGTCGCCTCGCCGATCAGGGCGGCCAGCTCCTGGGCGTCGGTGGAACGCAGATCCACCATCTGAACCTGGGCGCCGGATTTTCCGATGCCACGGGCGATGGCCTGGCTGAGCCGGTCACAGAAGCCGTACTGGCTCAGGTAGCAGACCGCTGCGAAGGTTTCGCTGCCGCTCCGGGCCTGGCTCCAATCGCGGTAGTCCCCCAGCCAGTGGCCGATGTGATGCCGCAGAAGGGGGCCATGGCCGGTGGCGATGGTGGTCAGGGTCGGCAGGGTCTCGATCCGCTTGAGTGCCTGAAGCACACTGCGGGCGTTGGGCCCCATCAGGCAGTCGTAATAGAAGCGGAAATCGGGAGCGATCGCCCCGGGGTCGGCGTCGAACAGTTCCTCGGAGCAGTAGTGCAGGCCGAAGGCATCGCAGGTGAACAGGATGCCGGTGCCATGGTCGAAGCTGAAGATCGTGTCAGGCCAATGCAGGTTCGGCGCGCTGAGGAATTCCAGCCTGTGCTCCACGCCTGAATCGGGGTTCCTGCCGAGATCCAGCCGGTCACCGCTCTTCACCACCCGGTGGCGGAAAGGACGGTGCAGCTGGTGCTCCAGAAACTGAATCGCCACCTTCGAGCCGATGACTTCGACGTCGGGATGGAGATCCAGCACATCACCGACCAGGCCGGAATGGTCCGGTTCGGTATGGGAAACGATCAGATGATCGATGCGGCGGGGGTCTATGCGCGACTGGAGCAGCGCCAGCCAGGAGGCACGAAACTTGGCATGACTGGTGTCCACCAGCGCCCAGCGTTCGCCGCCGACGAGAAAGGCGTTGTAGGTGGTGCCGTTGCGGAGGCCGAACTCGATGTCGAATCGGCTGCGGTCCCAGTCGAGGGAGCGCAGGGCCGTGGTATCTGCGGCCACCTGCTCATCTTGCAGAGACAGTCGACCTGGAGGTGTTTCCGAGGGGATCTCAACTGATGCGGATTGGCGTTTATCCACCTGCTTCAGCAGGCTCTCGATCTGTGAAGATCCGGGTTGTGCGGTAGCAGGCATCGGATCGGAACTCCCATGGCAGGGTGGACAGAATGAACCTTAAGGAGTGTGATGCAGCGGTGGGTGCCTCCGCCGATAGGCATTGATGATCAGGCTCATAACTCTCCCGGACATCGCACAATCGGGACATCGAACTCACGGACTGGGCACAGGAACTGCACAGGAACTGCACTCAGGAATTGCACTCAGGGATTACACCGGGAGCAATCGCCCGGATCGGCCGATCGACGGCCGTCGAGCCGGGATTTCACCCGGCGGTGGGCGCACACCACACACCCCCAGACCTCGGCCCGGATCCTTGGCGTGGGGGCACCGCACCAGTCGCAGGGCAGGCCGGCCAGCCCCTCGCACAGCCCCCAGCCGGGGGCCCCACAGGCTGGACAGGGGCTGGCGATGCGCCGAACGAGCCGGAACGCCAGAGTCCTGATCACCCGTAGACGGGTGGGGTTGCAATGGGCCCGCATGTCGGTCTCCAGTCGCACCAGTCCTTCGGGGGAGGCCTTGGCGCAACGCCCCAGCGCCCGTTCCAGCTCACCGTGATCCCGGATGCCTTTGAGCAGGGGGGAAGAACCGGCGATGCCGCACCGGTCAGCCCCGTGGGGACGGGCGATCAGGGCATGGGAGGGAAAACCCACCCGCATGAGCCAGTCTTCGATGTCGTCCGCGGGCCCAACCAGCCGTTGATCGAAATTCGTGCGCGGGTCGCTCAGATGCTCCTCGATCAGCAGTCCGGCACGACGGTCGATGAAGGTGAGCCATTCGCTGCCTGCCGCCAGCCAGGGGAAGGCGGGATGGGGGCCGAAGCTGCCCTCACTGGCCAGCCCCAGATCCAGCCCGGTGTGGTCCATGCCGGCTTCCGCCTTGCGCCGACAGGTTTCCCGTCCATCGCCAGGACGAGGCCGCTCACCGCTGAAGGTGCCGAACCGATCCGTATCGAATCCACTGGCCACCACCACGGTGAGGTTCAGAGCGCTGCGGAACGGCCTGGACAGCACCCGCTCCTTGCCATGGCAGGTGGCCAGAGCCACCTTTCGCCCTGCATAGGGAGGCAGACCATTGAAGAGAGGGGGAGCGATCACGGCGGAGAAGAGAACAAGCAGAAGGGAGTGGATTCGATCACCGCGTCTTATCACCTGGATTGGGAATCCTGCAATCGACGATCACCCACAGGCCGAAAAGGGTCATTAGTGTTCCAGGACTCCGACCACAACCTCCTTCATGGGATCTGGGCCTGCCCACAGGCCTTTCCCTGCACTCCATTCTTCCCCACAATCACCCCCCTGAGAAGGAATCTTGCTCCATGTCAATCCTCAATCTGTACGAAACCCTGCCCCTTCAGCCCCTCATTGACAGACGACGGGATGAACGGCGTTGATGCCCAACGCCCTGCCCACTCACGTCATCTCCATGTCATCCGCCGTGCCATGTCCCTCACCATGCCCGCCCGACCGCTTCGCCTGATCCTGCGCGCCGATCATCACCTGCCGGCCGACATCAGCTGGCGCATTGATGATGGCTACGTCAGGGCCAACACCTGGAACGAGGAAGGGGAATCCATCACTCTCGGCATCTGGGGGCCGGGGGAGCTGATCATCCCTACCGGCTGCGGCGTCACGCCCTACGAACTCATCTCCCTCACCCGGGTGGTGGTCGAGGAATGGGAACCGAGCGACGGCGAAGTTCTGAATTTCCTGCGCGACCAGATCGCCCAGACCACCCACCTGCTTCAGATCCATCGGGTCAGGCCTGCGGATGCCCGCCTGTTGCGGCTGCTCCAATGGATCGGCGCACGATTCGGCCGGATCAGCAGCAGCGGCACCACCCTCTCCCTGGAGGACATGCATCTGACCCATCGCCACCTGGCCGACATCGCCGGCATGACCAGGGTCACCGTCACCAAGTCCCTGACCCGTTTTCGCAGCGAAGGCCAGGTGGTCAAGGTCAACGAGGCCGATCTGCTGGTGCCTCACGCTGCCTGCCTCAGCGCCATCCCCGCTCCCCGAACTCCCCTTCCCCTCTCTGCCCTGCCCTTTCCGAGAACCCTTTCCCATGAACCGCAAGCCCATCAGAACGCCGGATTCCGAAACCCATAACGCCATTGCCTGGCATCAGCAGCTGCGCAGAAGCCAGATTGTCCAGGCCCTCGAGGCCGTTCAGGACCTGATCGCCATCTCTCTCTGCCTGGGGCTGTTCGGCGTCATGGTGCTACAGCTGAAGCGAACCTTCACCACCCTGATCTCCACCTCCGCATTTCACGAGGTCACCGCCGATATTCTCTTCATCCTGATCCTGGTCGAACTGTTTCGCCTGCTGATCATCTATCTGCAGGAACAGCGGGTATCCATCGGCGTGGCGGTGGAGATCGCCATCGTTTCGGTGCTGCGAGAGGTCATCGTGCGAGGCGTGCTGGAAACTGACTGGCAGCAGATTCTGGCGGTCTGCCTGTTCCTTTCGACCATGGCCCTGTTGCTGGTGGTTCGGGTCTGGCTGCCGCCGACGTTTGAGGGCGTTGATCCCGAAGCAAGGGTCTCCGCTCGGATGCGCCAGTCTCATGAACCCGTCGGCCACCAGACCGCCGACAAGCGGTGGATGGGACAGGAAGGACCCTGGGAAGAAAAGCGCGAGAACGCAGTATTCAGGACTGGTGACTAAGGATGCACACAGCCTTTCAGGACAACTTTCCATTGCACATGCTGGCCTCCCATCCCTTCGATGCTTTGATTCAGCTCGTTTTTATTCCTGATCTGCCTTGAAATCGTGACCAACCACCGTCGCTTCATCGCCCAGCTCGAAGGAGCCTTTGGCGCCCTACCGGCCCCCCTTGAGGCCTGGATGAACGACCGAAGAAATGTGATCCGTTTCCTGCTGGCCCGCTCCCTCCTCATGACCGCGATGGTCCTGGCCTTCAGTTATCTCTATCTCTCCCGGCAGTGATCCGGAAGGTCTGCACCGGGTTTCAGCTGATGTTCAGAACCGCTGCCCCAGGAGACGGAAGCGATCTTCTCCCCCGTACTACAACGCGGACCCATCATGGCTCCTCCTCATCACGCCGCCGTAAGGGCCCCAGCCTTCCTTCCACCGGACGGATGGGGAGATGACACCCTGCCTGTGAGGGAGGTCTGCGACCGGCAGCAGAGTTGGAAAACCCTGAATCGCAACCCCCGGCCCGATGACCCTTCACCCCATCGACGGCTCCCATCGCCTGGAGTGGCCAGGGCTGCTGATGGCCGTCGCGCTGAGCCTGGGGGGCTCTCCGGCAGGGGCCGCCGAGCAGGTGGTCTTCGTGAGCGGCGCCTTTCGCCGCTCGATCCCCGTCGCCGACCTGGAGCGGCTGGCCAACACCGGCGAAGCCGTGGGCCTGCTCGGCGATGCCCTGCGCATCGGCGGCCAGAACCCCGCGGACATCGGCAGGCTGCTCAACCGCAAAGTGCCCCTGCCGCTGGTGCTGACCACCCGGCTGATGAGCACCCGCTTCGGGGAGGCCGCCCTCGCGCGGTTGGCGGCCATCCTCTACCCCCTCAAGGCGCCGGGTGTCGGCGTGGTGGCGCTGCGCTCCGCCACGATCCTGGGGATCCAGGCCGGCGACGGCAGCCTCTCGGTGGTGGGTTTCCTGCGCTCCTACCCCAACGACGAACTTGCCATCAACCTGCCGGCGCTGCAGTCAGCCCTGGCCGGACTCAGCGGCATGAGCCACGTGGTGAAGGAGTTCCTGGAATCCGACCTGGGCTCCAACCTCGAGCGGGTGCAGGAGCCCGGGCCGCCATCGCTGCCCTGAATCGACAATTCCTGCCCCTGACCCCGCTGTCTTCCATCCCGCCGAGGAGTGACCTCCACGACTTGAAAGCCACTTTCAACCAATGCAGCCTGGGAGACCTGAGGAAGACCGCAAGCTTCGCTGGTCAATGGCTGGGACTACTCTCGCGTAGCTTTCACTTCATTCGATTTCCGCCTGTGAAATTTCGCCCCACCCTGACCGCCTCATCCTGCGCTTTGGCCAACCTGGCCCTGCTGACCATGGCGGCGCCGTCGCTGGCAGCTCCCGTCTGCAGCTTCCTTCCTCCCATCGGCGGCAATGGAAGCAGCCCGGTGGTGTCGAAATCGGTGGGCCGGGGCAAACTCTTCGGCAAGACCAACTGGAACACCGACTTCGTCGTCGACAAGCCCTACACCAGCTACAAGTTCTTCTTCACGGCCAATTCCTCCGACAGCAAGGCGAAATACCCGGTGGAAGGATTCATGAAGTTCACCGATGGCACGAACCTTCAGGTCATCAACGAGCGCATGAATCCTCCGATCGGCACCGGCCGGATGTTCGGCCCCTTCCCCTCGATTCCCGGCAAGCAGGCCAGCCAGATGAATTTCAAGGTGGGGGCCAGCAGTGATCCCGGTGCTCTGGGTTTCAGCTATCGCATCTCCGTCCAGGGCTGCCTCTGAGTCTCAACCGGGCAGTCAGCCTTTCGATGGTCATGGCGCCGGCCTTCAGACGGCCAGCGCCTGCGAAGCTTGGGTATCTCGCAGCGCCAGCTGCTTGAGGATCGCCACAAGGGCAACCAATTGGGGACCCTGGAGATGAAACAGTCCCTGCTCGCTGCTGGCCTGGAAACCACGGGCCTCCAGCACCGTATGAATGGCCTGGATGATCGCCTGGGCCTGGGAATGGGAATCAACAACGATCACCTTCACCGTCTCGATCAACGGAGCGTCCCCGTTCCCGGACATACAGGAAGGGCCCGCGCTGTCCCGGATTTCGAGCCGAAACCAGCTCAGACCATCCGGCATCGGCTGCGCCGTGAGATGAAGAAAACAGTGGCAGGCCTCAAGGGAGCGATCCACGGCCCGACCCAGCTCGAGAGCCAGCCCGCCATCCGCATCCGAATCCAGCCCCAGCCTGCCGTGGAAGGCGGCCTCCAGGAGCTGATGCTGGGCTTCGGCCGCTTCCCGCGCCTCCCGGGATGCCTCGGAAATGAGGTGCTCCTGCCAGGCATGGACCACGAACACGGGCGCCAGGCTGGGATTGTCAGCCTCGAAGGCTCGAAGGAGGTTCGCCGCCAGCGCCGCCGGGTTGCCGTCCGGAGACCGGCGAAGCAGCCATTGCTGAAAGGCACTTACAGACTCCGCCATGACTTCAACCAATCCTTCATTCGCTTTAACCCTAGCCTCATCTCAGCTCCCTGGATCTTTCAAGGCGAATGGGGGCCGAGCTGCCTGCCTTCACCCAGGTCAACCCCTGGCGCTGAGGCCTCCAGGAGCCATAGCGCCAGACCCCCGCCGCGACCGCGGGCCGCCAGCCATCCCATCGGCTCCGCCAGCACAGGATCCCTGGCCCGCTCAGCCCCGATCAGGGCGAAGAAAGGGGTTCGCCGAGGATCCGGAGAGGCCAGCGCCCGCTCGAACACCACCTGTCCACCCAGCAGCAATCTCAGGCGATCGAAGCTGAAGACCAGAAGGGGGCGGCGGCCCTGCAACCGGCCGGCCCCCTCGAAACGGAGCTCGATCGCACCGAGCCGCACGCTGTTCACCAGCAGCAACCGATCAGCACCCTCTCCCTCCGCCACCTGCAGGCGGGCCGCCAGCCCCCGGAGCAGGGCGGCGCTCATGCTGGCAGGACGAAGCCTCCCCTTGCTCCAGATCCGTTCGAGTCGCCAGGAGCCGATCAGATCGCCGCGCTCCAGACCGGTGCCCTCCAGGCGGCTGCGTCGTTCGAGATCCAGCAACCTGAGGGCATCGGGGATCACGGCAGGACGCGTCTCGGAGAGGAAGCTGACCCTAGGAACGACCAGAGGCAAAGACCCTCGTCCCTTCGCAACGACCAGCTGCTATTGAGAATCGCTTGCAAAAGGGGCGGGATCGTGTCTAGGTTGAGAGCCGTTCGCAATAAGGCCGGTCCTTCGCCCGATGCGGTACCGCTTCCTCCCCGATGCCCCCGTCAGCGCCGTGCGCATGCCCGCCGGCCAGACGGTCCTTCTCGATCCCACCCCCCGGCCCGGCGGCTCCTGCCTTGAGGTGCTCGACGGCATCGCCCGGGTCTACTGCCCCTGCGAGGAGACCGAAGGCATGACCCTGGCCTTTCTCCAGAGCGGGGACCAGCTGCGCACCGACCGCCTCTGCAGCGAGGGGGTGTGCGTGGAAGCCCTCACCCCCCTCTGCTTCCGCAGCGACGCCGAACCCCTCGAGGGCCACGGCTTCGATCCGGTCAACGAATGGACGCTGCAACTGCTGCGCATCCGTCATCTGGGCAGCGCCGAGCAGCGGCTCCATGCCCTGCTGTCGCTGCTGGTGCGGCGGCTGGGGCGCCGTTGCGGCCCCTGGTGCGACCTGCCCTTCCGGCTCACCCACGAGCGCATCGGCGAACTGATCGGCACCACCCGGGTGACCACCACCCGGCTGATCTCCCGCATCCGGGCCGCCGAGCTGCTGGAGGTCCCCAGCGGTGAACCCTGCCTGCGGCTGGCGCCCTCCCTGGTCGACGGCGCTCCCCTGGCCGCCTGAGCGCCGTGATGCCCTACACCAACCTGCCATCGGAGAGCATGGTCGGCAGCCTCTGCAGGGAGATGGCCCGCCTGCGTCAGCACTGGCAGCAGCTGTCCGGGCTTCTGGGGGAATGCCGGGACGATCGTCTGATCCTGAGGCTGGGCCAGGAAGCCATTCGCCTGCAGCGGCGTCGCCTGGAACTCCAGCAACTGGCCCATCAGGTGACACGCCTGCCTTTGCGGGACCCCCTGGCGGCGGCTTTTCTGCTGGAAATCTGCAGCCGCCCTCTGGCCTGCGGAGGAGCGAAAGGAGCCCTGGGCTGAGGGCTCAGCCCACCGCCGCCGGCGTCTGCTGGCCCGCAGCCAGTTCACCGTCGATCAGCAGCATGGCGGCCGCTTCCTGGCGGCCGAAACGAACCCGGCCGAGCAGATGGGCCGTGGTGTTCTCGGCATCGATCTGGCCTTGCACCATCGGATCGAGAAACACAGTGGTGCGCACATCCCCGGCACGCTCCGCCATGGCGTAGAGGAGCTGGAGGGAGGCGGTGACATCCGACTCCATGCGGAAGGCCTCAGCCAGGATCTCCTCGGCGCCGCTCCACTGCTGACGGGGAGCCGGCAGGGAACCGAGTTCCACCGTCTGACCGCGGGCGATCAGGTAGTCGGCGAACTGGCCCGCATGGTCCAGCTCCCCCTGGGACTCGCTCCTGAGGTAGGAGGCGAAGCCCCGCAGCTCCCGCTCGGCGAACCAGAGGGCCATGGCCCAGTAGGCGGCACTGGCCCTGCGCTCCATGGCGAGATGCTCCTGCAGGCCCTCCAGCAACGCGACGTCCATCGGCTGGGCCATGGCCCTGCCGGCGGGCCCGGTGGCCACCTGACTGCCGGAAGCGGCGCTGGAGAGGGCGGAGGTGGAGAGGGTCATGGAGGATGGGTGTGGCGGGAAGGAATCCATTCCCGGCAGGTCCAGGGTAAGGGGCTTGACGACGAAGTCTGTAGCCCCATCCCCTTCCCCGGGCACAGGCCCAGACTTGGAGGCTAAGCAAGCCCACCATGCCAGGCGTCATCGACCATGCCCTGCGGCTGCGCAGCCTCTGGATCGCCTGGCTGCTGGCCATGTTGTTCCACGTTGATCTGGGGCTGATGCCGCTCTTCCACGGGATCTCCCCTGAGATCCACAGCCATATCGATGCTGCCCGGCTGCCGCTGCTGTTCGGGGCCATGCTGGCCTACTTTCTGCTGCCCCTGGCGGCGATCGTGCTGATCTCCTACGCCGCCAGCGACCCCGCTCATCCCCGACGCTGGCGCTTCTGGCGGGCCTGCCATTTCTGGATCAGCATTCTTCTACACCCTCACCAACATTCCCCATCTGGCGGCCGACATCCTGGTGCCCGACGCCCGTGCCGATCAGATCGTGCTCATGCTCGCCCTGGTGGTGCTGGGGCTGCTGATCAACCGGGAGGGATGGCTGTGGTGGCGGAGCCGGCACAGCTAGAGAGAGGTGAAACACCACCCCACCGCCGTTCCCACCTTGGCTGCCCAGCGCCGGTCCTCCCTGTTCTCCTCCGACGGCGGCTGCCATGCCTGCGTCGGGGCTGAGCCCGCTGGCCGCGAAACCCGCACGGTGGCCCTGCTGGGCATGCCCAACACCGGTAAATCCACCCTCTACAACCGTCTCACCGGCGGCCATGCCCAGATCGCCAACTGGCCTGGCCTCACGGTCGATCTGCTGCGGGGCCCCCTGCCGGCCGATCGCCGGGGCCAGCGGTTCCAGCTGGTCGATCTGCCCGGAATCCACGACCTCTCCGGCAGCAGCGAGGACGAGGCGATCGCCCTTCGCTTTCTGCGCCATACGCCACCCGATCTGGCGGTGGTGGTGCTCAACGCCAGCCAGGTGGGCAGCCAGCTGCGCCTGGTCTTCCAGATCGCTCGGCTGGAGGTGCCGGTGGTGGTGGCCCTGAACATGAGCGATGAGGCCCGCCGTTTCGGCATCCGCATCGATACCTCCGCCCTTGCAGCCGAGCTGGGCCTGCCGGTGATCGCCGTCAGCGCACGCCGCAACCAGGGCATCCCCGAGCTGCTGGAGGAGATCCATGGGGGCGGGACCCGGGCCAGACCCGTGCCCGAGGAGGGCCTGGAGGAGCACCTGGAGCGATTGGTGCAGCGCAGCGTTCAGGTTCCCGAGCAGCTCGACAACCGCGGCACCCGCCGGATGGATCGGATCCTGCTCCACCCACTGGTGGGACTGGTGGCCTTCCTGGCGATCGTGCTGGCCATGTTCCAGCTGATCTACAGCGTGGGCACCCCGATGCAGGAGCTGCTGGGGCAAGGCTTCGACTGGATCCAGAACCGGCTGCTGACCCCCGGCCTGGAGCTGATCGGCACCCCGGACCTGCTCCGGAATTTCCTGGTGGATGGGGTCTGGCTCGGTGTCACCACCGTGAGCAGCTTCCTGCCGATCATCTTTCTTTTCTACCTGGTGATGGCCGTGGTGGAGGACTCCGGGTATCTGCCGAGGGCAGCGTTCCTGATGGACGGATTCATGCACTGGCTCGGTCTCGATGGCCGCTCGTTCGTGCTGCAGGTGATGGGGTTCGGCTGCAACGTGCCCTCGATCATGGGCACCCGGGTGATCCGGGACCCCGCCCAGCGACTGCTGACCATGATGGTGATCCCCTTCGCCCTCTGCCAGGCGAGGCTCACGGTGTTCCTGTTCATGGCCGGAGTGTTCTTCCCCAGGCCTTGGTGGGCCCCGGGACTGGTGGTGTTCGGCTTCTATCTGCTCAGCTTCGGGGCGGCGATCGTCACCGGCCTGATCTTCAGGAACGTCTGGGGCGGCCGGGAAGCCTTCGTGCTCGAACTTCCGCCCTACCGCCAGCCCAGCCTGCGGACGATCCTGCGCCGTGCCTGGATGGAGATGGGCAACTTCCTGGTCACCACCAGGGTGTTCATCGTGGTGGGAGCCTCCGCCATCTGGCTGCTCACCAACCTGCCTCCCGGATCGGCCCGGGCCGGCGGCAGCCTGGCCGACGGCATCGGACACCTGTTCGCGCCGATCTTCACGCCGATCGGCATGGACCCGGCCCTCACGGTGGCCCTGTTCTTCGGCTTCATCGCCAAGGAAATCCTGCTGGGGGCCATGGCGGTGATCTACCGGACCAGCGAAGCAGGACTCGGGACCGTGCTCCAGGCCGCCATCAGCCCCCTCCAGGCCCTCAGCTTCATGGCCTTCACCCTCCTCTACACCCCCTGCCTGGCCACGGTGGCCGCCCAGATGAAGGAAGCCCGCAGCCGGGCCTTCGCCCTTCGCTCGGTGCTCTGGTCCCTCGCCCTGGCCTGGGTGGTCGCCCTGTTGGTCTTTCAGGGGGGCCGCTGGCTGCAGGTGCACTGATGCCCGGCGCACGGCCTGGAACCGGGTCAACCCCCAGTTCAGGGCGTTTCAGTCCAGATGGCTGACGGCCATCAAGGCCGCCTGATCCTTGCGCAGCATGAACTCGAGCACGCCACAGGAGAGATGGAGGATCCCGCCGGGGCTGCCCCGCCGCAGCACCTCCAGAGTGGCTCCCGGCCGGATGCCCATGGCCAGCAGCCGGTCACTCAGGGGACTGTCGGAGGGAAGGCTGATGAGCCTGAGCTTCAGACCTTCCCGGGCCTCGCTCAGCGGCATGACAGAGGGGCATGACAGAAATGAATCTCCACAACCCAACCTAAGACCGGGTGACCGGGCAAGCCGCTCCCCCCAGCAGGGCCGCCACATGGGCGGCGGCGGCCGAGGCCAGACCGGCCAGGTCGTACCCCCCTCCAGGGTGGAGACCAGTCGCCCCTCGGCATGCTCCGCCGCAATGTCGAGCAACAACCGTGTCAGGGCCGCGAAGTCCTCGTCATGGAGACGGAAATCCCCCAGGGGATCACCGGCGCGGGAATCGAAACCCGCTGAGACCAGCACGAAATCGGGTGCAAAGGCCTCGGCCAGCGGCAGCAGCTGCTCCTCCCAGGTTGCCAGCAGCTGGCGTCCTGAGGTCCCGGCTGGAAGGGGGCAGTTGCAGGTGAAGCCCTCTCCGGCCCCCTCACCTCGCTCCCGCCGGGTTCCGGTCCCCGGGTACAGCGGGGTCTGGTGGCTGCTGAAGAACAGCACCGAGGGGTCCCGCCAGAAGACCTCCTGGGTGCCGTTGCCATGGTGCACGTCCCAGTCGGCGATCAGCACCTTCTCCAGCCCATGCACCGCCTGCAGGTGGCGGGCGGCAATGGCGACGTTGTTGTAAATGCAGAACCCCATGCCCCGGCTGGGGCCGGCGTGATGGCCCGGGGGGCGCACGACAGCGAAGGCATTGCCGACCCGACCCGCCATGACGGCTTCCACCGCCGCCAGGACGCCCCCCGCCGCCAGCCGTGCGATGCGCTCCGAATGGGGGCCGATGGCAGTGTCACCGGTCGAGAGCTGGTCCCGTCCCGCCAGCAGGTCCTCCTGGACGCGCTGCAGATAGAGCGGGGTGTGGCATCGCAGCAACTCACGCTCGCTGGCGGGCCTGGGAGGAATGATCCTGCAGTGGCCAAGCAGATCGGCCCGCTCCAGACCCTGGATCACGGCGTCGACCCGGGCTGGAGCCTCCGGATGCCAGGCACCGGTGACGTGATCCCGGAAGCTGGCACTGCAGACGATGCCGGTGGCCGGTGAGGGGGTCAGCCCGGTTCCAGACAGACCGAACTGGCGTTCCCCCTCACCCCCACGGCACGGATCGGAATCTGGGGCAACCATGCCGAACGCGGAGAGGCCCCACTCTCCTGGATGGCCATGGCATCGGCCGACAGTTGTTCGGTGAGCACGATGCCCACCGATTCCCTGGCCCAGATCTCAACATCACTGGATGGCGGACAGTGGAACGTAAGCAGCTCAAAGGGGAAGACCACCCGTTCGAGGAAGAAATCTCCAGGCCCACAGCAGCGCACGATGATCATGCGCTCCGAACAGTTGCGATAACTACAGAACAATGGATCCATGGCACCCTCCATTTCACTGACACATCCATGCACTGGAAAGCCATCGGCTTCCGTTGCCGATGTGACGAACCACAGGGGATGAGTGTTTGTACCCCTTGCCCCGTACTTCCTCCCCCTTGGCCCACTGCTCAGCTGCGTCTCAGCCAGCTGGGCGCGCCGGAGAACCAGTCGCCCAGGTCGTCCCGCCTGGGATCAAAGTCCCTGCCCTGGCGCGGTTCCCCCAGGTCCATCTCGGAAAGGAACTGATCGAGGCCCGGCTCGGGTGTACCCAGCCGCTGCTGTCGCTGGGCCCGCCGCAGCCAGCTCCAGACACTGGCATCGCGATCAGCGAACTTCTGAACATAGATGCGCTCCTGAAGACTGACAGGATGGGATTCGGCGATTCTTCCGATGATCTCCTGCAGTCGTAGACGGGTGTTGGGTGTAAGCATTTTTCAGATCATCCAGTGTCAGAAGATCTAGCCGTTCTGGTGGAAGGAACGGTGCCAAAGGTCACAGAATCCCGCCACCTGTCAGGACTTCCCGAAACACGCCACCGCCGGGCCTGCCGCCGGAGCAAGGGCCACGGGACCAGAATCGGAATCATCCTCTCCCCACCGGAATCACCGGCCCTGCCACCGTGCCGTCCCCTCCCCCCTCGAGCACGCCGGCCACAGGTGATCCTGCCGGTCAGGAGTGGCTCCTCGTCTACGACGGCGGTTGTCCTTTCTGCCGCCACTTCGCCCTGAGCAGCGAACTGCGGGGTGGCCTGCCTCACCTGCGCATCGTCGACGGCCGGGCCGACGCCCCCCTGCGCCGACGGCTCCAGGCGCGGGGACTGGCCCTGGCCCAGGGGGCGGTGCTGCTTCAGGGGGAGAAGGCCTGGCATGGCGCGGAAGCGGTGCAGCGGATCTGCGGGTTGATGCGCCCGAGCGACCCCCTGCTGCGGCTGCTGGTCCCCCTGTTCAAAGGCCCCTCCCGAAGCGATCGGCTCTACCCCCTGCTGCTGGCGGCCCGACGGGTGGCCCTGGCGCTCAAGGGACTTCCGGTGGATCCGGACAGGCCCTGAAGGGGGCGATCAGGGCAACTCAGGCTGCGTTGACCTGCCGGCCAGAGGGCCGCCGGCACCCACCGGCTGCAGCAGCGGCGAGGGATCCACCGCCACCATTCGGCCCTGGCGCAGCTGACGCCACTCGAAATGGAGATGGGGGGTGCCGGCTGAGCCGCTTCTGCCCACCCGAGCGATGGACTGCCCCGCCGCGACGCTCGCGCCCGGCAGGACCGCCACGTCCAGCAGGTGGGCGTACAGGCTCTGCCAACCCAATCCATGGTCGATCACCACGAGCAGGCCATAGCCGGCCACCTCATCCACCAACCGGACGGTGCCCGGCAGCGCAGCGAGCACGGGCGTGCCCTCCGGCACGATCAGGTCCAGACCGGTATGCATCCGCCAGTCACTGCGCGATGCGGCCAGACGCCAGCCGAAGGGCGCCTGCTCCCTGGGCAGCTGCGCCAGAGGAAAACCAAGGGCCCCGGCCTGGATCGCCGGAACCCCACCGGTTGTCGCCGGCCGGTATCGGGATCGCAGCGACTCGGGCAGGCGTTCATTCCGCCCCAGATCCTTGACTGGCACCTCCAGGGGCACCTCCCGAGGCCGGGGTGGGGGAGTTCCCATCGCCAGCAGGGGCGGCGGCGGCAGCCACGCTGCCGGCAGGAGCCAGGGCAGCGCCAGCAGGGTCAGAAGCCGTGGGCTTCGGGAAGTCATCCGCCTCTTTCAGGAGCTGTCGTCGCCTTGGTAACGCCCCCGAACGCCGCTGCCAAGCACGGGCCGGCTCCGATCAGGGCCGCTGATCGGCCTGCTGGGCTGGGGGAAGCACCACCATGGCACTGGCGATGGCCGTGTCCATGACGATGTGCAGGGCATGACAGGGATCGATCACCTCCCTTCCCATGGTGATGGCCTTCTGGGCCACCAGGCCGAACAGGATCGGCCATTCCGCCGGGTCAGCACAGAACCGCCGCGCCACAGGCAGCACAGCCGGCCAGACGGTCGGCAACAGCTGCAGGGACTCCGGCGAAGGCCGGTGCCGGCTGGGCACCCTGGGCACTCCGAATTCCTCCTGGCCCAGGGTTTCGATCCCGTGCCGCCAGAGCTCCGTCGGATCAGGCAGGGTGGCGCATCCGGCCTGCTGGGCGGCACCGGCGGCCAGGCCCCAGGTGGCATAGGGATCGTTGAACAGCACCTGGACCAGAGCTTCCCCGACCAGATAGGCGCCTCCGTCCCTGGTGGCGACCACATGCAGTCCGGCCGTCTCCTCCTGCCCTGCGGCCCGGGCGCGGGCCCGCAGACTTGCCTGGCAGGCCTGCCCGGCCAGGGAGCCGCATACAGCCAGGAGCGATTCCACATGCACCCCCCTGTCCGACGCCATGGCGTCCAGAAGCCGGCGGCTCACCTCCTCGGCACCGATCTTGGCCCCCACCAGGGGGTCCTGGGCACGGCGTTCGGCAATGGCCTCGAGCAGGGAATCGCGAAGGACTTCGTTCATGGCGGGGGTGGGGTTGTGGGCTGGCCCGGGAATCCTTCACCAGCATTCCCGGGGAGCGTCCTGGAACGATCGCCGGCGTTGCCCCTCCTGGGCGAATGGATCACCACCGTGCCGGCGAGCTTGTCGTGCCATCCCTGGCAACGGGGATCCCAGGCGACCCAGAAGAAGCCCATGAGCAGCGGCAGGCTGGAGAGGACATAGCCGAGGTAGCGCCGGTACCACTGGCCCAGGGAAGGTTCCCCGCCGGAGCTGGCATCAACGATCCGCAGACGAAACATCAGCTTGCCGGGAGTGCCCTGCTTCCAACGCCAGAACAGGATCACCAGCAGGGCAGAAAACAGCGTGCTGATGCCAAGAACGGCCGTGTCGCTGGGCAGGACGTGAAGAAGGAGGGGGAAGGGTGCGCTGATGATCAGCATCAGCAGCGAATCGACCACCGATGCGGCCGTGCGCACCCAGAATCCCGCGTAGACCAGGGCCGGAGCAGGGGAGATGATGGAGACGACCATGGGTTCATCTTCCACGGCCAACGGGTCGATCGGCCGCAGTGGTGTTAGGAAGGTGTTGATCTCTTCCTTCAGCCGATGCGAGCCCTGACCTTCTTCTTCGCCCTGATGGTGGGTCTGGCCATGGCGTTTCTGGCTCCGGCCATGGCCGGTGGTACCGAGCGAGCACCCGAAGTGGTCAACGCTCCGGTGACCCCTGAGCTCAGCCCCGAAGCCACCGATCAGCTGGCGGCCGATCTGCTCTCCGAACTTGAGTTCAACCTCGCCCCCAGCCTCGACGACGCCGCCTGAAGCCGGCCGTCAGTGTCGCCGGAGATGGGCCCGATCACCACAGACCTGGAACCAGCAACCAGCTGCTCTGGCGGTAAGCCTCAAAACCGGGATAGCGCTTGGCCATCGCAGCCTCCTTGCTTCTGATGCGTGGCAGGTAGAGCGCCAGCACCGAAGCGGGCAGGAGCCAGGCCCAGAGGGAACCGGCGATCACGGCGAAACTGCTGTAGCGAAGCAGGTCTCCGAGATAGTTGACGTGCCGTACCCTGCGCCAGGCCCCATCATCCACCAGGGAGGCCCCCAGCTCTTTGGCGGTTCCCTTCTGCACGTCAGCGGCGGTGTTCAGCAGCGATCCGAAGATGTAAAAAATCAGCCCAATGATCGTCGTCAGGGGACCCAGAGGCTGGTCGTTGACCATGGCGAGCCAGCCCGGCAGGGCATAGAACACGCCGACGTAGAGCACCACCGCGCTGGCCTGAAGGGGATTGACCACTTCGGTGAACAGCTGCCGGGCGCGCCAGGGGAACAGGACCTGCTCGAGCAGCCACCAGATGCAGTAGCTGATGTGCAGGCAGAGATAGATCACGACCCGTGGAGAGTCAAGGCCCAGCACGATGGCAGGGATCATCAGCGCCACCACGGTGGTCACTTTGGCGATGTTGATCGCCTGCAGCTGCGTCATCCAGAGATTGCACCAATCATCCATGTTGACAGGCAGAGCAGCGCTTCGTTGGAGCCAGAGCCGCAACAACCGCGCCGATGGCCGGACGATGGACAGTGCCCTGGTCTGATCCAACCCCAACGGCAGCCACTGTTCATCGGCGACGGAGAAGCTTTGCGGCTGTCAGGGTGAAAGGACGGCCAAAGCGGAGGGATCGTCACGAGCATTGCCGCGTCAGTCCCCCCTGCGGATGTCCCTCAAGTCACCATGAGACACCTGACATCGGGCCGCAGCGTGGATGCATCCGACTGGAGCGACAGCCAGTTGGCGACAGATCATCATCTGGCCATGGCGGGATCAGGTCTTGGTGAGCCAGCAGAACTGATAAGCCTGGAGGGCGATACGACTGCCGGACTGGGAGGGCCGACGCCCGCTATAAAGATCGATCAGAGGGTCGTGGCTGCTGAAGACCGAATGTCCCAGGGAATCAAGATCGAAAAACTGGGGCTGGTCATTGAAATTAGCCACGACCAAGACCATTTCCGAAGGGCGCAGGTGATTGAAACGGACGAAGGCCAGTAAAAACTCATTTTCGAGATGAAGAATCTCACGGTTATTGAAATCTGCAAATGCTGAGATCTCCTTTCGGATGGAGATCATTTTTCTCATGGCCGTGAAGATTGAATATTCCACGGTTCCTTGCTTCTTCCTCAGCTCGGCTTTCTCCCAGTTGATCTTCGGGCGATGCACCCAGCGGGTGTCACTACTCTTGCTCGGATCTGCATAGAAGCTGTAATCATTCAGCACTCCAAGGGCATCACCGTTGTAGATGAGAGGAATACCACCGAAGGAAAGAATGATGCCGTGCATAAGCAGGATGCGGCTGATAGCCGTGGCGATCAGTTTCTGATCATTCGACTCGATCGCAGATTCGAGCCCTACAAGGGAGGCAAGGGAACCACAGATACGCGCATCGCCCGTGGCATCGTTGGGCATGAAGGTGACCCCACGAGGAATGGAATCGAAATCGCCCTTGAAGTAGTCAATGAGAAAGCGTCGGTGCGCCCTGGGTTCGTATCCGACCCGTTCGATGTCCTGATCGTCGAAGCCGAAGCCGATGTCATCGTGACAACGGACGTAATTCAGCCAAGTGGCACGATCAAGCTTACTCGGCAGACTTTTGATACCTTGGGAAAGAAGCTTGGTGTTGCGAGTCGCCACGCTGTCCCAGAGCAGAGCCATCAAGGTGGCGTTGTAGGCAATTTCACACTCTTTGGCTACGATGGCATCCTCACCGAAATACTTGGTGATTTCGATCGGGGCCACGATGGCCTCGGCGATGAACAACACACCGGGCGCCGTGACCTGGCAACAGTCCTTCATCAACTGAAGGATGAGGTGGGCTTTACGCTCATTCTGGCAGGTGGTACCGAGCTTCTTCCAGAGAAAAGCAACAGCATCCAAACGCAGAACATCAACTCCCTGGTTGGCCCAGAAAAGCAAAACATCGAGCATCTCGATGAAAACAGCCGGATTTGAGTAATTCAGGTCCCACTGGTAGTTGTGGAATACTGTCATCACCCATTTCCCCATCTCCTCATTCCAAGTGAAGTTACCTGGATCAGTCTCCGGAAAGACTTCAGGCAGACTCTGCTCGAAGACATCGGGAATATTCCTGTTCTCAAAAGTATAGTAATAATCTTGATAATGCTCTTCTCCCGCACTCGCACGCTTAGCCCACTCGTGCTCATCGGAAGTATGGTTCAGAACGATGTCGAGAACAAGGAGAATTTCCCGCTTTCGAAATTCACTCGCAATCCTGCGCAGATCCTCGATATTTCCAACCCTGTCGTCAATTTGACGAAAATCGCTGATCGCGTATCCTCCATCACTCTTTCCTGTGGGGCACATCAGAATCGGCAGGATATGCACCATGTTGATGCCAAGTTCCTGAAAATAACTGATCTTATTCTCCAGGTCAGGAAGATTCTCGGCAAAACCATTGGAATAAATAGCCATGCCCACCCACTTCTGCGAAAGAAACCAGTTGTGATCATTCTCTCTTTGGATATCTAACGTTTCAAGATCAGCTGAACGGCTGATATAGCCTCTTGCCATGGTTTCAACCAGACGCAGAAGCTGAAGCTTGAAGTCGTCACGATGGCCATAGAGCGTGACGAAAAGAGAATGGATCGCGTAGAAGTTGGCGCCAAGCCTGGTATAGAAGTGGCGTAGGTCCTGGCGACGGATCTCAGGCCTCAAATCATCCAGAATGGAATTCAGCAGGGAGTGGGAGATTTGTTCGTACATAGAATTAATTGGAAGTCCATTCCTTGAAAAACCGCTGATAAACGGCTGGGTCGTCAATCGTGGCTCCCCTGCGGGAGACCAGGGCCGAAGCGAAGTCCCTGGCATGCTCCAGACAGGCGGGAAGCGGCCAATGAAGGCTGAGGCCCAGCAGCATGGCGGAAGCGAAAGCATCCCCGGCGCCGACCGTGTCGACCACAGGAGTATGGGGAACTGGATCGACGGGAATAACGTCGCCACCTCTCCAGAGAAGGGCCCCCCTGGCCCCACGGGTGAGGATCAGGGTCGTCAACCCATGGCGCAGGGCAAACTTCCCCATCGCCCCGGAAAGGCCGGCGAGGTCATTCTCTGTGGGCAGACCAGGCGCCAGAAGAGCCAGTTCATCTTCATTGAGCTTGACGTGATCAGCATCGGCGAGCAGGGGGAGGATCATCTGTTTCGACCACCAGGGGCTGCGCAGGTTCACGTCCAGGAAGATCGTGCCCTGATGCACCGCCTTGAGAGCCTCCAGGGCAGACGCCGAGGGTGGATGACGCAGGGCAAGGGTACCGTGATAAAGGATGCCCGTGGAAGGCGCCTCCACGACTTCATCCTGCTGGATGAAGTCGTAGGCACTCTCGGGAACGATGTCGTAGTGAGGCTCGTCATTCTCGATGCTCACGCTCACCCGGCCGGTGGGATGGATGGGATCCAGCTGCAAGGAAGACCCGTCCAGGCCCCAACGCTGCATGGAGGCTCGGATCCGGTCTCCCTGGGCATCCATCCCCACGCGACTGACGAAACGGGGAGCCAGCCCGAACCCCTGCAGGTGCCAGGCCACATTGAACGGTGCTCCTCCGAGCACCTCGGTGCCATCAGGAAAGCAATCAAAAAGAACTTCACCAAAAATGGTGAGCGGCGTTGAATCCTGCATCAGTTCAAACCATCACCTGCTGGGTGTCGGCATGGAAGTGGGCGATCCCTTCCAGGATGCCGGCACTGTAATTGCCATTCATGCCCATGAAATCACCTTTGGCGAGATACAAGCGATCGGCCGTCCCCCTGCGTTGCGCCTCGGCCGTGGCCTCAACGATCACATCCGCGTGGGCGTTGGCCACCAACACCGCAGGCACCGAACTGACGAGTGCCGGAAGGTCGTTGCCGCTGTCGCCAGCGAAGACCGTCTCGTCGCTGACAAAGCCCTTCTCTCGCATCAGGAACTCGACCGCATGGAGCTTGGTGGCACGTTGCGGCAGAACATCCATCAGGCCGATGGCGGCTTGCTCATCGACGCTGTAGATCAGGCTGGCGGAAATATTCTGCTTGTTCAGAATAGTCTGCATCGCCAGCATCAGGCCAGAGAGATCAGCATCAAGAGGAATGAAGTAACTCAACTTGTAGGTGTTTTGCCTGTCCTCGGGTTGCAGGGTCAAGCCAGGAACATGGGCGAACATCGCAGCCAGATCGGCGGCGGAAAAACCGTGCCAATCCACGGCGATGTGGCAGGACCATGACGTCAACAACAACCAGCCTTGCGCGGTGAGTTCGTAAATGGAGCTTCCGACATCACCGACGATCCAATCCGGCGACGGCAGATCGTACTCCTGAATTGATTGCTCGACCAATGCCAGATGTCTGCCGCTCACATAGGCAAGGGACACCTCAGGACGGGCAACAAAACGGCTAAAAACAGCTCTTGCCCCAGAGGATTCGGGTGATTCACCATTGGGTAGCAAGGTACGGTCAAGATCCGTACATAGAAACAGACGACGCATCTATCTGAGAAATCTAAAGGTTGAAAAAATCATAGTGATCGATAGCCTCAAGGATACCAGAGGCATGGGCACCCTGTGAAAAGTAAACCCGTTCCGTGTCATTCAGCTGGGCAAGTTCTTGCTGATGTCGGCTGGCCACGACCACGCCGAGGGTGTTGCCTCGCAGCATGTCTTCATCCCCGCCGGAACCACCATTGACAAGCACGTGTTCCAGAGGGATTTTCCACTGGTTGGCCACATACCGCAGCGCCTGCCCTTTGGATGCACGGGCTGGCACGAAGTCGAGGTACTGGCCGAAGGAAAGGGTCGTATGGACGGAAAGCTCCTGTTGACGAAGGAGTGTCAGGATTTCCTCCATTGAAGGCGCCTGATGCTCGTCGTAGTAATAGGAAATCTTGAAACGACTCTGTTGATCCTTTGGCTGGGGGGTGAGTCCGGGGAGCGGATCGACGATCCGCTTAAGAACCTTTGGCGTCCACCAGTGGTCGATGTGGTGATTCCAGGTGACATCTGTGGTCAGCTGGGGTGGGTAATAGATTTCCGTGCCAAGACTTGTGATAAGAATGTCGGGCATGGGAATGGAGTGGGTCTTCAGAATTTTGAGAACCGAATCGAGACGTCGGCCAGTTGAAATGCCGAACAGAACTCTGCGGTGGTGCTGCCGAATCACCTTCACGAATTCGGCCAGAGCACCCGCATCCCCAAGCAGCGTGTTGTCGATGGCCGTGAAGATCGCCCGGGTACGGGTCTGAACGACAGGGGCCCTGGACAGGGGTGCTGGACGCGCCTCAATCCTGGCTTGGTCTATGAGATCGCTCACCTTCTCCAGGTAGGCCTTAGCGTGAGCCTCCCAGGAATAGAACCTGGCAACGTTTCTGAGCCCATTATCAGAGAACTTCGCCCACAACTCTCCATCTTCAAGAATCGCGAGTAAGGCACTGGAAATCGAAGCTTCATCAAGAGGATCAATCAACAGGCCGTTTCGGCAGTTGCCGATGATGTCCACAGGTCCACCAACTTCCGTCGCCACCAGCGGCAGACCGCTGGCGGCCGCTTCCAGCAGGGTCAGACCGAAGGGCTCCGTGAGGGCAGGGTTGACGAAAACACCCTTCGAAGCCGCTGCCAGCCGATAGATGTCAGCGACTTCACTGGCAGAATGGTGCTTGGGCAGAGCGACGAGACCGTTGAGCTCATAGCAGTCCATCACCAGAAGCAGTTCGGTAAGAACGCTCTGGGCTCCTTCATGAAGTTCACGGATATCGTTGCGATTACCTGCGACGATCACCAGATTGGCCAATTGTTGCAATCGCTCCGACTTGCCATAGGCTTCCAGCAAGGACACGATGTTCTTGCGCTCATCCGGCCGAGAAAGAGCAAGAATTATTGGCTTTTCAGGCTCCCGCAGGTACTTGGCCAGGGTGCCGGCAAAGGGGATGGGATCTTCCTCAGGGCTGGGAGGATGGAATTGATTCAGGTCGGTTCCAGGAGGAATCACCGACATCTTTTCACGGGTATAGCAGTCGTATATTTCGTATTGATCTTCGATCTCATTATGAGTACTTGTGATCACAAGATTGGCACTGTTGAGCACATCCTCTTCCGCACTGATCCGCTCGGACATCCTGTATCGTTGCTCGATTTCATCCACGGTCAGCCCGAGGGCCAGAAGTCTTCGGACCTTGTCCCTGCCAAGGGAGTGACCGGTATGAATCAGCGGCAGGCCGGTGAGGTGAGAAAGGCGAACCCCAACATATCCGGCGTCGGCATAGTGGCTATGCAACACATCAGGCAGGCGAGGCTGGCGATGGATCCAGGCAAACAACTCATCGGTGAAGGCGTCGAGATGGGCCCATAGTTCTTCCTTGGGTATGTAAAGGTCTGGTCCAGCATCGATGCGGATGATCCGCGCGTTGAGATCCAGTTCTTCGGTTGGCTCGCCATAATCTTTCGCCACCGCATCATCACTGATGCGCCGGGTGACCAGGTCTACCTTCTCGACAGTCGACTGGCGGGCGAGCGCCTTGGTCAGCTCCACCACGTACTTCGTTTGGCCACCGGTATCAGCGTCACGTCCAAGCTCAAGATTCTCCCCCCGAATCAGACCATGCACACTGATCATCAGGATGTAGAGGCCATTCTCTTTGGCTGCCTTCTTCATGGTCAATGAAATTGAGGAGGGTGCAGAGTGGGTATGCAGGGCCAGCGGAGTTGCCTCACGCTGCTCTCGGAGAGGGAAAGGTCAGAATCTGCGAATGAGAATCTGCTTCGACATCATTCTGACAGAGCGATCCTGGCAAGGTAATCCCTGGGAAGGAAATAAACAAAGCCAAGGAATCTAAGTCGGCTACTGCCAATGACTATTCTTCATGCATGAATGTTAGCTTAACACAGAATTGTCCTGTGTTTGGTTCACGCGAGCCATCGAGGAAACGTTCGAAAACCATGGCGAATCCCTGGTGAGTCCATGGCGGATCGGGCACTGAGGGACTGGGCGACAGGGATCGCCGCTGGAGCCTGCGGTCTCAGCCCAGTACCCAGCGGAGCTCGAGCACCAGCTGACCCAGGATTCCCTCGCCGGTGAGCCCCTCTCCGACAAGAGCCGCGGCGAACCCCAGCATCGCCACGCGCCCGTTGAGCCGCTCCACCCCCTCAAGAGCCGTTTGGTTCCAGGGACGGGACGTCGTCAGCCCTTCACCGAAAGGCTCCAGGGGCTCGTAACGAAACGCCTCTCCCGTGCCTTCTTTCGTGCCTTCGCCCATGAATCACACCTTCACCGGAAGCAAGCCTATGCGGCACACGATCGCCCCTGGCGCCCCGACCAACCTGGGCTACAGTACACATGTACCAGGAATCAGTCATGGCGCCAGGGCAGATCGATCCTGCGGTGGCCCCCCTCAGAAGGGCCAACCCCCAACGCTTCCGGGATGCCCGCCCGGGTCATCTGGCCGTGGTGGCCGAGGCGGGCAGGCCCTGGTTCATCGGCCGGATCTGCGACCTCAGCGGCCCCACGCCCCGGGACTTCGCCCGGGTTCTGAACATCGACACAGGCGACATCGAGCGGATCCCGGCCCCCTGGATCGTTGAACTCATGGGCGAAAGGGGATTGGGGAAGGGCCGGCCCACGCCCCAGCCATCCTTCAGCTCTCCAGCAGGTTGATCCGGTAGAGCACCTCCTCAAGGGCATCGGCAGCGCGGATGGCGCTGTAACGCTGAGGGTGATGGCCGCCGCAGCACGAGGGCACCGGGGCCAGAACCGTCCAGGGTCGGGCATGGCAGAACTGCACAACGCTGTGGCGCTCTTCGGCGGCCAGCTCCGGAGCCACCACGCGATGCCAGCCAGTGGGGATACGGCCGTTGCTGAGGCGCTCCAGCATCAGCCCGGTGTTGATGATCACCCGCCCCTCAGGCGGCCTGGCCTCCACCCACTCCCCTGCCACCCTGACCTGCAGGCCTGGCCCGGTGGCCCTCGGCAGGGCGGTGATCAGGTTGATGTCTCCGTGGGCTGCCGCCCAGAGATGCCCCCCCGGCGGAGCCTGGGGCATGGGCGGGTAGCGCAGGGCCCTGGTCAGGGTGGGAGCCTCCCTGACGATCTCCTCGAAGAAGTCCTCGGAACAGCCCATGCCCACGGCGATCACCCGCAGAAACCGCCGCTGCAGGTCGGCGATGGCCCGGTGGAACTCGCCCAGCAGGGCCGTGATGCCTGGCACGGCCTGCTCCGGCAGGATCTGCTCCGGGTACAGCCCCGGGAACCGCACCCGCAGGGGATGGTCCACCGGCAGCGGTGCCGACCAGTTCAGCATCTCCTTCCAGTCCGGCCGCTTGCTGCCGGCGGCCGTTTCCACCAGCACGCCGGTGTAGCCGGTCTGCCCGCTGGCTCCCGAGGCCCGGAAACCCAGCTTGGTCTCAGCATCCAGGGCGAAGAACGCCTGCAGGAGGCCGTAAGCGGAATCGAGCAGATCCTCGGGCAGATCGCTGCTGGTGTAGACGAAGCCCGTGGCCAGGCTGCGCATCACCCCGTCGACCACCGCCTCTCTGGTCTTGGCGCTGCCCCGCTCGAAAGCCAGGAGATCCACCTCGAGAATGGCCGGTTCCATGGGTCGATCCCCTGCAGCGCCGACCTCTGCTCAGCGACGTCCGTTGACGATCACCGGACTGCTGCCACCTCCGGCCGAGCCCGGCAAGGCGGGCACCACCGAGGTCTGGCCATCCCACTTATCAAGGAAGAGCTTGAAGAGCACCTGATCATCGAGGCTGGAGTTGAGGGTCTGGTAGCGCTTGGCCTCCTGCTCCGCAATCAGCACCTCGGTCTGGGCCCGCAGCAGCTGCTGCTCGGCGATCTGCTTCTGCTCGATGGCGGCCCGGTACTCCTCGGCGATCTGGAGCCCGGTGAGATCGAGGCCCTGCACCGTGACGTAGTCGAACTTGCGCAGCTCCTCGGCCACCTTGTCCTGCACCAGTTCGGAGATGGAATTCCACTCGGTGGCGATGGTCACCAGCTCATATTGGGAAAACACCGACTTGAGGGCCTTCAGCAGCGACGGCTGGATCACCCTCGGATAGATCTGCTGGTCGTCAGTCGCGATCGTTTCGTAGATGCGGCCGGCCTCGGCCGCCTTCATGGCGTACTTCACCGTGGCGGTGGCCTGGATCACCTGGAGATCCTTGGTGAGGGTGGAGAACTGCTCCGGACGCACCTGGGTACGCACATCGAACAGGGAGGTGTTCTGGGCAAGGGGGATCTTGATGTTGGCCCCCGGTTGCCTGGGGGCGCCGGTGACCTTGCCGAGGGTGGTGACCACGGCCACGTTGCCGGCCGGAACGATGAACAGCGTCTGGGTGATCAGCACCAGCCCTCCCAGCACGGCGGCGAAGATCAGCTGCCAGAGGCCGCCGAAGCCGTTGTCAGCGCCGGAGCGCATGGGAGATTGCATCGGAAAGCCCGGAGCGCGGAAAGTCGCCTGACCCTAGGCAGCGGATGAGGCCAGGGGCAGCCATCCTGGGGGAAGCCGGCATGTTGGGGAAGGGCTGGTGCTGCAGTTCGTCGTCGAACTGGTTCCCCCCCTGGCCCTTGGCCTGGTGCTGGCCTCGCGGTTTCCTGGACTGCCAGGGAAGCTGGCCCCGCCGCTGATCACCTGGGGCATTCCCCTCAGCCTGGTGGCTCTGCTGCTGCGCGCGGGATTCCAGGCCAGCCTGCTCACCGCTGGCCTGATGGCAGCGGCCGTCTCGGGCCTGGGCCTGCTGCTGCTGCACCTGCCGGCCCTGCGCCGGCGGATTCCCGACGGCAGCCTGCGACTGGGCTGCATCGTGGGCAACACCGGCTACTGGGGCCTGCCCGTGGGCCTGGCCCTGCTTCCTCCTGCCGCCATCGGCTTCACGATCGCCTTCGATCTGGTGGCCAGCCTGATCACCTGGAGCATCGGGCCCTTGCTGGTCCAGACCAGGGCCGGGAGCGGCCGGCTGCTGCTGCGGGTGCTGGTCACCAGCCCCGCCATCCGGGGGCTGGTGCTGGCGGTGGTTCTGCAACGGACCCCCTGGAGCCCGATGCTGGCGGAGTGGCTCTGGTGGCCGGCCCGTGGGGTGATTCTGGTGGCCCTGGCCCTGGTGGGCATGCGTCTGGGGCTGACGCTCCGCCGCCGCCGTCCCTTTCCCCCCTCGGCTCCGACTCCGGGGCTGAAGGCGGCCCTGCTGGGAAAGCTGCTGATGCTGCCGCTGGCGCTGCTGCTGCTGAGCAGGCTGCTGGGGCTGCCCGACCTGCTGCGGGATGCGGTGGTGCTGCAGGCGGCGGCACCCACCGCCATCTCGGTGCTGCTGCTCACCGAGGCGGGCGGAGAGAGGCGGGCGGAGGCCGCCGAGGCGGCGGCGGGACTGGTGCTGTGGAGCACAGCCCTGGCCCTGATCACGGTTCCGCTGTGGTGGTGGCTTCTGAGGGGTCCCCTGGGGAGCTAGGACTGGCCCCAGCCCCAGCCCATTCGCCAGCGTCCATGGCCGGATCTCTCGCCCACCGGCTCGACCGCAGCCTCTCTCGCCTGGGGGGTCTGGCTCTGCTGCCTGTGCTGATCCTGGCGGTCCCCTGGGCCCAGGAGATCATCGACCAGCTGGTGTTCGCCGGCCGCTGGAACCTGCCCATGGTGCCGGGGGGACCTTTCCTTGGGGTGTTCACTGCGCCCTTCAGCCACAGCGGCTTCGGCCATCTGATCGGCAACTCCCTCTGGTTCCTGCCCCTCTCCTGGCTCGTGCTGGCCAAGAGCCGTGGGGACTATCTGGCCGTATGGCTCGGCGTCTACGCGACGGCCATCCCTGTCTGGTTGTTCTGGCACCAGGCCAGCCACGGCCTTTCCGGGGTGATCTACGGCCTGCTGGGCTACCTGCTGCTGATCGGCTGGCTGGAGCGCCGGCCGCTCTCGATCCTGCTGTCTCTCACCGCCCTGTTCGCCTACGGAGGAGCTCTTCCCAGCCTGCTGCCGTTTCTGAGTCCCCCCGGGGTCAGCTGGATCGGCCACACCTCCGGCTTTGCCGGCGGGATGCTGGCGGCCCTGGCCATCTATCGCGAACGGAACTGATCCGGGGCCCGAACCAATCTGATCCTGATCCCATGCTCCAGCCGCCCCCAGGGTCGATTCAGGTGTCCCTCGCTTCTCGCCGCAGCGGCCCCCCCCGCAGGAGAGGCCCCCGTCCCTGGATGGCCCTGCTGCTGGCCATCGGCACCATGGTGGTGCTGAGCCTGCCCCTGGCCCGGGCGGCACGGGCCCCGGATCCTGCCGCGCCCACCAGCTACGACCTTGCCTGGGCGGCCCCCTTCAATCGGCCGGACCACTACCCGCTGGAGCGTCGGCCGGATCCGGCCCTTTACCGCCCCCACAGCGACTGGTTCGGCCGGCTGATCCTTCCCGGAGCGGACGAGATGGACACCCTGGCCGGGGACTGGGTGTGGCTGGAGCTGGAGCAGGCTCCGGCGGGGCAGCGGGATCTGATCGGCCGCCGCCTGCGTCTGGGCTGGCAGGACGACCCCCTGCTGCGCGCTCTGGTGGGCAAGGTGAGCACGCCGGTGCGGCTCGGGGCCGAGGCCCGCCTGGCAGCTGGCCAGGGCAACGTGGTGCCCCGCCGCCTCGCGGGTCGCGGTGCCGTGGGGCCGCTCCAGTCCCTGGCCGGGGCCCATCCCCATGACGACATCAGCGTGCGTCTCGAGCAGGTCGAGATCGCCCGTCGGAACGGGGAACCGGAACTCCGTATCGGCAAGTCGCCCCTGCAGAGCACAGGCCGCTGGGTGGCCCTGGTGCGGCTGCTGTCCAGCGACCCGTCGGATCCGGAACGCTTCCGGGTCCAGCACTACGTCCGCCGCGACGACGGCTTCAGCGGACCGATCGAGACGGTGCGGCTGCCCCGCCAGCCCCCCGATCGCAACGGTCGGCGCCTGTTCGATCCGGCGGGACTGCTGGCGACCCGGGTGGGTGAGGACGGCTGGTATCTCTACGGCGCCCCCGACGCCGATGGGACCTTCACCGTCCAGGCGCTGGAACCCCGCCGCCTCACCAGCCCCGAGCCCGACCGCCTCCTGCGGGGCACCGCCGCCGGCCTGAACCACATCGCCCGGATCAACTGGAGCGCCAGGGAGACCCGCCGCGGCCACTTCAGCCGGGTGGGCGTGGTTCCCGATGGAGACCATGCACCATGGAAACCCGACGATCCGGCCCTGCTGATCCACAACTTCGGCGGCATCGGCGGCCCCGACGGCGAGGCGATCAGCGGCTTCACGGTGACAGGCCATTTCGCCTTCGGCGAGGCCCGCATCGTGCCCGATCCCTTCACCGGGGCGCCCCGCTTCGACCTGCGGTACCACCAGATCTACGCCAACAATCCGAACGGGATCGTCGCCGGCAGCCAGGACTGGAGTGCCTACACGGGCAACCTGCAGCGGGGCTGGCTGGGCACCCGGCCGATCTCGGACGTGCTGGTGCGCACGGACCCCCGACTGCTGAGGGAACTGGCGATCCAGGCGGAGGTGCTGATGGCCCGCTATCGCAGCGGCGACGGTGGCGGGGTCTCCCTGGTCAACCCGGCCATCTCCTGCGTTCAGGACTCCAGCCAGTCCCTCTGGATCGCCATCGACCAGCTGCGGCGCCGTCAGCACGAACTGGAGGGCGGCGACCTGCCCGGGCTGGCCTCCCTCGCCAGGGCCCTCGATGACACGCTGACCCCCTTCGGCATGGTGCGCGAGGACTGGCGCCGCAATGCTTCACTCGTGGCCACCCCGGGCGATCAGCCCGACCGCTTCGAGGCCAGCCGATCCCTGGGGGACGGTCTGCTCAGCTGGCGTTCCATGCTGCCCCGCCGAGGACACGACGAAATGGCCCGGGTGTTCCTGCGCCACGGCGATCCCCTCTGGATCCTGCGCACCAACCAGCTGCCCGGTGCCGACCGGCGCCTGGCTCCCCTCGCGCCGACCCTGCTGCTGGGCCAGCTGCCCCTGGCGGGGGGAACACTGGCTCGCCTGATGGATGCCGTCTTCACCCCGCTCACCGCCGGAAGCCTGGGGCTGAGCCTTCTGCTCCTGGGGGCCTTCACTGCCGTGGCTCTGCCCCTGGGGCGGCTCAGCGGATTCCTGCCGACGGAACGCCCCCGGCTGCGCCCGTTGCTGCTGCTGGGCCGTGGAGCGACCCTGCTCCTGACGCCCTCCCTGATCGAGGAGATCCTTTTCCGGGTGGTCCTGCTGCCCCGTCCCCTGGAAGGAATGGGCAGCTGGGAGAACGTGGCGTGGGGAGCCCTGAGCGTGGGACTGTTCGTCGCTTATCACCCCCTGGCGGGCCGGCTCTGGTATCCCCAGGGTCGGCGCCTCTTCGACGACGGCCGGTTTCTGCTGCTGACTTCTCTGCTGGGGGGGATCTGTGTGGTCGCTTATATGGCCACCGGTTCCCTGTGGCCTCCCGTGCTGATCCACTGGCTGGTGGTGCTGATCTGGCTGGAGCTGCTGGGAGGCCGCTGGCGCCTGGCTCAGGGATAGGCGTTGGGAACGAAGAACTGCTCGTTCATGGGGGGACGCTGGTAGTCGCCACCGCCCTTGCGTGGCGGCAGTTCGATGGCGTCGGGTGTCATGTCCTCGTAGGGGACCTTGCTGAGCAGATGGCGGATGCAGTTGAGCCGGGCCCGGCGCTTGTCGTTGGCCTCCACGGTGAACCAGGGCGCCTCGGGGATGTTGGTGTGGGCGAACATCTCGTCCTTGGCCCGTGAGAATTCCACCCAGCGGTCGCGGGACTCCAGATCCATCGGGCTCAGCTTCCAGCGCCGGGCAGGATCCTCGAGGCGGGACCGGAAACGGGCTTCCTGCTCGTCGTCGCTCACCGAAAACCAGTACTTGATCAGGGTGATGCCGCTGCGCACGAGCATGCGCTCGAATTCCGGGCAGGAGAGCATGAATTCATCCACCTGCTCAGGGGTGCAGAAGCCCATCACCTTCTCCACCCCTGCCCGGTTGTACCAGCTGCGGTCGAACAGCACGATCTCCCCGGCGGAAGGGAAATTCTCCACGTAGCGCTGGAAGTACCACTGGGTCTTCTGCTGGTCGGAGGGGGTTCCCAGGGCCACCACGTTGCAACCGCGGGGGTTGAGGGGCTCGGTGATGCGCTTGATGGTGCCTCCCTTGCCGGCCGCATCCCGACCTTCGAAGAGCAGGATCATGCGGTAGCCCACATGCTTCACCCAGTACTGCATCTTGACCAGTTCGACCTGGAGGCGAACCAGTTCCTTTTCGTAGGCCTTGCGATCCAGCTTGGGCGGGCGACCTTCGGAATGCTTGGAGAAGTCATCGAAGATGGGCGAAGCTCCGTAGAGATCTGAACCGTTGAAGGCCCCTGGTTCAAGGCCGCTGTGAGATTTCTTGCCTGCTTTTGCCTTGGCCTTGGAACCGCTCTTGTCTTTCTTACCCATAACGGAGCCAGAAGTGTGCGATCTCTGGAATAGCCGACAGTCCAGCCACAGACGGCAACATTGAACACCCCCAGGGAAAGAGGGAGATTCTCTTAATGATGCTCGCCTGCGAACAGTCTCTCTTCAGCCCACCCCGAAGAGGGCGGCAGGGGCAGGGCCGGAGCTGGAAGGACGAAACCGGGCGGTCAGGGAGATGCTGCAGTCCCCGGAGCCCAGAGGGCAATCAATTGTTCCTGACAGACCAGCAGGTAACGGTTCTGCTCGCTGGGATGGTGACGGTACTGATCGCGGAGCTTCCCGAGCCTGGAAATCAGGGAGTGGTAAACGGGATGGTTCTCGTTCATCGTCTCTACACCTCAGCATCCGTCAAGCTTAACAGCAGGTGAGGGCGAGTGAGATTCGGTGGTGAACGACCCGGTTTCAGCCGAGAACAGCGACCGCTGGGGCCCACTGGGCAATGAGCTGCTCCTGCCGGACCACGCGGTAGCGGTTGAGCTCGTTGGGGAGTCGGCGGTACTGGTCCTTGAGGGAGTGCAGCTGCTGCTGGAGGGAGTTCAGCACAGGATGATTTTCGTTCATCACCAAAATTTCACTGATCCTCGAACCTTAATCGAATCGAAAGGGGGTGCAGCACCCGTGCAGCGTCCGGGTCAGCGAACCCCCATGGCCGCTCCCTCGGAGGGGTCGATAGCGTCCTGCCCATGGACTTCACCCCCTTCCTCGACGGCCTCGAAGCTGGGGGCCTGGACAAACTTCTCCTCTCCCTGGAGATCCGCGGCCCTCTGGCCATCGCCATGAAGGGGCGTTTCCTGCTGCGGACCATCTGTGAAAGCCTCCAGAACCGCAGCCTGATCGGCTGCGCCGTCACCGACCAGGCCACCTGCCTGGCCTACCTGGCCCGGGAGCCCTATGGCCTGCTCCTCTGCACCGACCGCCTCGAAGCCGGCAGCGGCTTCGAACTGGCCCGCCAGGCGCAGGGAAGGCAGCCCGATCTGAAAGTGGTGATGCTGGCCCTGGGCGACGTCATTCCGGCCGAGCACGCGGAGGCTCCCTGGCTGCAGGCGGTGGTGGCCGAAGCCGACGTGGTCGACGACCAGCGGCCCCTGGAGGCGGCGGTCATGGCGGTGATGGCGGACCACGCGTACCGGAGCGCTTCGCTGCGCAGCGGCGCGCTGCCATACCTGAGCTGTCCCCGCCTGACGCCGAAGGAATGCGAAGTGCTCGATCTGCTCGCCAGCGGGCTGAGCGACCGGGAGATCGCCGAACGCCTCAGGGTCAGCGGAACCACCGCCCGCACCTACACCAAACGGCTGCTCCGGGTGCTGGAAGTCAACAGCCGGCTGCAGGCAGTGCTCAAGGGGATGCGCTGCGGCTTGGTGCGGGTCTGAGGCGGAATGTCCCCGGATGGGGGGCGCGCCCCGGCCGGACGGACGGCAATAGTGATGTGATCTCTGCGGGGTCAGCCCCGAAGGATGTCCGATGAACGCCCGATCGCTTCCAGCGTCTCATCCGAAGGTCACGATCCCGAACGTCACCATCGGTGAACTGGAGGCCAACTATTCGATGTACTGCAAGGCGCTGCGCCTGCTGGTCCGGGAAGGGCGCACCCTGAAGAAGATCCAGCGCACGGTCTGCTGGCACCGGCTCGAGCAGCTCCACCTGTGCCTCCCAAGCCAGTACAAGGACCCTGACTACCTGTTTCTGCTGCTGCGCAGAGAAACCAACCGCAAGGCGGCCGGGCTCCCCTGCCCCACCTGATCCCCCTCTCACTGCCGTAGCAACCGTCACAACTGTCCCCACGGTGGACCGTGATGATGCTTCTGCGGAACATTGCTTCTAGGGTTCCGGTCCACCAGCGCCTGGCTCTGCCAGACGTGGAAAGGATGCCTGGTCCGAGAGAAGCACACTCACTGTCATCGGCAGCTCCTTTGCTTCCCCGGTGAGTGGCACGGAGGGACAAAAGCCCGGGAGACCGCCCCCATCCCACCGTGCCAAGAGGTCTGATGAACGATCCGTCCAGCGGCAGCGCTTCCGATGCGGCCAGTGCATTCGACCGCGGTGCCCACCCCCCCGGCGGTGAAGGGGCGCGGGCCCTCCAGAAAGAAGCCGCCCTGCCCCTCACCGGCTGGCAGCAGGAGGTGGAGCAGGGCCACCGCTATGGCCTGGAGGCGGCCAGCAGCATCGTCGACCGGCGCATCTCCACCTTCTCCCGGGGTGAACTGCCCCATTTCGCCGGCATCAACACGTTCATGAAGGCCCCTTACCTGGAAGACGTGAACCGGGTGGGGGAGTTCGATGTGGCGGTGGTGGGCGTCCCCCACGACAGCGGCACCACCTACCGCCCCGGCACCCGCTTCGGCCCCCAGGGCATCCGGCGCATCTCCGCCCTCTACACCCCCTACAACTACGAGATGGGGGTGGACCTGCGGGAGCAGATCAGCCTCTGCGACGTGGGTGACATCTTCACCATCCCCGCCAACAACGAGAAGAGCTTCGATCAGATCTCCAAGGGCATCGCCCACGTCTTCGCCAGCGGCGCCTTCCCGATCATTCTGGGCGGCGACCACTCGATCGGCTTCCCGACCGTCCGGGGCGTCTGCCGCCATCTGGGCGACAAGAAAGTGGGCATCATCCACTTCGATCGCCACGTCGACACCCAGGAGACCGACCTCGACGAGCGCATGCACACCACGCCTTGGTTCCATGCCACCAACATGGCCAATGCCCCGGCCGAGAACCTCGTTCAGCTGGGCATCGGTGGCTGGCAGGTGCCCAGGGAAGGAGTGAAGGTCTGCCGAGAACGGGGCACCAACGTCCTCACTGTCACAGACATCTGCGACATGGGTCTGGAGGCGGCAGCGAACTATGCCATCGAACGGGCCACCGACGGCACCGACTGCGTCTACATCTCCTTCGACATCGACTGCATCGACGCCGGCTTCGTGCCCGGCACCGGCTGGCCCGAGCCGGGCGGCCTGCTGCCCCGCGAAGCCCTCAAGCTGCTGGAGCTGATCGTGCGCAACGTGCCGGTCTGCGGCCTCGAGGTGGTGGAGGTCTCCCCTCCCTACGACGTCAGCGACATGACGTCCCTGATGGCCACGCGGGTGATCTGCGACACCATGGCCCATCTGGTGGTGAGTGGCCAGCTGCCCCGCAAGGCCTTTCCCTCCTGGCTCTCCAGCGACTGCAACATGCAGGTCGACCGCGCCTGGAGATAGGGCCGTGCACGAAGTCGACATGACCCGGTGCCTGGTTCTGTCCATGCACGAATGGAAGCAGCAGCACGCCCCCCGGATGCCCAGGGTGGATCGGGTCCACCTCCAGGTGGGCACCTTCACCTGCGTCGAGCCCGACCAGCTGGTGGTCACCTGGGCCGACGCCGTCAAGGGCAGCTGGCTCGACGGGGCCGAGCTGGTGATCGAACCGGTTCTGCTGGTGGGCCGCTGCGTTCGCTGCCAGGCCACTTACCACCCTGAACCGGCCTCCGGATTCCGCTCCCCCTGCTGTCAGCACCCCATGGAGGAGATCGTCAGCGGCCGCGAGCTGAGGATCCGCTCGGTCGCCTACGTCTTCGAAAGCCCCAACCCCCTGCCCGACGCTTCGCTTCCCACTCCCGTCTCCTGATCCACCATGCATCTGCCCCTCGAAGACAGCCTCGGCCTCAACCTGCTGGCGGCGAACCAGCACCGGGCTGACCACAACCGGGCCCATTTCGACGCCTGGAACCTGCTCTGCCTCAACGTGATGAGCAGCCCCGGTGCGGGCAAGACCTCCCTGCTGGAGCGCAGTCTCGCCGCCCTCTCCGACCTGCTGGTCCATGGCCGTCCTGGAGGGCGACATGACCACCCAGCTCGATGCCGAGCGGCTGGAGGCCGTGGGGGTTCCAGTGGTGCCGATCACCACCGGCCGCGCCTGCCATCTGGATGCCGCCATGGTGAGCGGAGGCATGAAACTGCTGCAGCAGAGGCTGGATCCCGCCGTTCTGGATGTGCTCTGGGTGGAGAACGTGGGCAACCTGGTCTGCCCTGCCGAATTCGCCATCGGCGAACACCGCAAGGTGGCCCTCCTCAGCGTCACCGAAGGCGACGACAAGCCGCTCAAGTACCCGGTCATGTTCAGGGAAGCCGACTGCGTGCTGATCACCAAAGTGGATCTCCTTCCCCACCTGCCGGTGGACGTGGAGCGGATCGAAGCCCACATCCGCCAGGTGAACCCCCGCACGGCGGTGTTCCGTCTCTCCGCCACCAGCGGCGAAGGCTTCGAGGCATGGCACGGCTGGCTCGCCGAGCAGCTCGGGGCCGTTCAGTCCGCCCCCGCCCTGGTGAGGGCCTGATGAGCCACCAGCATCCTGGCTCCGATCCGACCTCCGCCCTGCAGGCGGACCTCCAGGCCAAGGGCATCCGCTACGCCCTTGCCAGTTTCGTCGACCTGCACGGCGTGAGCAAGGCCAAGGCCGTGCCCCTGGCCCACCTCGGCCAGATGATGGCCGGCTCGGAACTGTTCACCGGAGCGGCCCTCGATGGTGTGCCCCAGGAGGTGAGCGACGATGAGGTCGCCGCGGTCCCCGATCCCGCCAGCGTCACGGTGCTGCCCTGGCAGAGCGACGTGGCCTGGTTCGCCAGTGACCTGCATCTGCACGGCCGCCCCTTCGAGGCCTGCAGCCGCAACATCCTGAGGCGGGTGAGGGCGGAGGCGCTGACCATGGGCTTTCGCTTCAACCTCGGCATCGAAACTGAGTTCTTCGTGCTCAGGAAGGATGGCGCCGGAAGGTGGGTCCCCTTCAGCGACCGCGACACCCTCGACAAGCCCGCCTACGACGTGCGAGGCCTGCTCGACAACCTGCCCTGGCTGGGAGAGCTGGTGGAGGCGATGAACGGGCTGGGCTGGGGGGTGTACTCCTTCGACCACGAGGATGGTCCCGGCCAGTTCGAGACCGACTTCGACTACGCCGAGGTGCTCACCATGGCCGATCGGCTCACCTTCTTCAAGCTGATGGCCAAGGAGATCGCCCATCGCCATGGGCTCCTGGCCACCTTCATGCCCAAGCCCTTCGGCGATCGCACCGGCAGCGGCGCCCACTACAACATGTCCCTGGCGGATGCTCAGACAGGCACCAACCTGTTCGCCACCCCCGATGCCGAACCGGGGAAGGTCACCCGCCTGGCGGAGCACTTCATCGCCGGAGTGCTTCGGCATGCGCCAGCCATCTGCGCCGTGATCGCCCCCACGGTCAACAGCTACAAGCGGCTGGTGGTCCAGGGGAGCATGTCAGGATTCACCTGGGCGCCTGTCTTCGTGTGCTACGGCAACAATAACCGCACCAACATGCTGCGCATTCCCTCCCCGGGAGGCAGGGTGGAATGCAGAGCTGCCGACATCTCCTGCAACCCCTACCTGGGCGCCGCTCTGATCCTTTCCGCGGGGCTGGAAGGCATCCGCGAAGAGCTCGATCCGGGCGCTCCGAATCTGGTGAATGCCTACAAGCTGAGCGTCGAAGAAAGAGCCGCCCGGGGACTGAACATGCTGCCTCGAACCCTGGGAGAGGCCGTGGAAGCCTTGGCAACGATCCACTTGCAAAAAGCGTATTCGGTGATGCCATGTTCGAAGCGTTCATCACCTATAAACGGGAGGAGTGGCAGTCCTATCACTCGGCCGTTTCCGATTGGGAGCAGCATCGCTACCTGGAATTTTTCTGACGGCCTGAACTCATTTCAAGGCCTCGATTCATCCAGCCCCCTCCCCACACCTGACTCCACGATTAACTGGTTCCGCCATGCCTCTTTTCAAGCGTTCTCCGCCTCCGCCGGATCCTTTCCCTTGCCCTGATCACCAGCCTTGGCGGAGCTTTTCTTGCCGGCTGCCAGAGCGCTTCCAAGGTTGAAGAACCGGTGAAGATCGGCTACAGCGCCTGGCCTGGTTGGTTCCCATGGAAGGTCACCGAGGACAAGGGACTCTTCAAGGCTGAAGGGGTAGCTGCCTCCATGCAGTGGTTCGACGGCTATCTCGATTCGATCAATGCCCTCAGTGCCGGCCAGTTGGATTGCAACAGCCAGACCCTCAATGACACGATCAGTTCCGTCGCCGGCGGTGCCGACCTGCAGGTGGTACTGACCAATGACCAGTCCACCGGCAATGACCAGATCATCGTGGCCGAAGGCATCACCTCCATCGCCGATCTGAAGGGCAAGAAGGTGGCGGCCGAGGAAGGAACTGTCGACCACTACCTGCTGCTTCTGGTGCTGGAGAAAGGGGGACTGACCATCGACGACGTGCAGTTCGTTCCCCTGGAAACGGGCGCTGCCGCCGCCGCCTTCGCGGCCGGCAAAGTGGATGCGGCCGGCGTCTACGCTCCGTTCACCACCCAGGCCCTCAAACGCCAGGGCAGCAAGGCTCTGTTCACCTCCGGGGACTTCCCTGGCGCGATCACCGACCACCTCGTATGCCGCACCGAATTCGTGGCCCAGCATCCCGAGAAGGTGCAGAAGATCGTCGATGCCTGGTTCGCCACCCTCAAGACGATCAAGGACGACCCGGCCGGCACCCTGCCGATCCTGGTGGAGCGCTCCGGCGTGAGCGAACCTGAGTTCAAGGAGTATGCCGCGGGCACCACGATCTTCTCCCTTGAGGAGAACCGGCAGGCCTTCAAGGACGGCGACACCATGCAGTCGCTTCCCAACGCCGCCCGGAACATCAGCGATTTCCTGGTGGAATCGAAACTCGTGCAGGAAGCTCCCGACCTCAGCAATCTGCTGTCCTCTCAGTTCGTCGACAATGCCCGCTGATTCCGATGGCCATGCCTCCCGCCCTGCGACGCTCCCTTTCCCACCCGTGGGTGCTCGGGACCATGGGAATTCTCACGGTGTTCCTCGTGTGGCTGATCGCCACCTCCAGCGGCACGGTCGACAAGCTGTTTCTTCCCAGCCCTGGGGCGGTCTGGGAAGCAGGAAGCAACCAGTTCCAGGCCGGCATCCTGGTGACGGATGCGGTGGCCAGCATCCGCAGGGTCTTTCTGGGATTCGTCATCTCCGCGGGACTGGCCTTGCCGATCGGTATCGCCATGGGCACGAATCAGAGGATCTGCCACTTTCTGGAGCCCCTGATGGCTCTGATCCGCTATATGCCGGCACCAGCGTTCATTCCCCTGCTGATCATCTATTTCGGCCTGGAGGAACTGCCGAAGGTGATGCTCATCTTCATCGGCACCTTTTTCTTCAACACACTGATGATCATGGATTCGGTTAAATTCGTACCCCATGAACTTGTTGAAACCGCCCTGACCCTTGGGGGCCGAGGCATGCCCATCCTCACCAGAGTTGTCGCTCCCTACATCGCTCCCCAGGTACTCGACACCTACCGCATCAACATGGCTTCGGCCTGGAATCTGGTCATCGTGGCTGAGCTCGTGGCAGCCAATGAAGGGCTGGGAAAACGCATCAGCCTTGCCCAGCGATTCCTGCGTACCGATGAGATCTTCGTGGGCCTGATCGTGATCGGCCTGATCGGTCTGATGATCGATCTGGGTTTCCGCTTCCTGATGCGTCGTGCCTGTTCCTGGGCCAACTGACACCCCATGCATCTGCAGGTTTCCCAGGTTTCCAAGAGTTTCGGCGAGGGTCGGGATCGAAAGCTCGTACTCGATTCCATCAGCTTCGAACTCGTCTCCGGTCAGTTCATGGCCCTGGTGGGCAGCTCCGGGTCCGGCAAGTCCACCGTGATGCGCCTGATCGCCGGTCTCGACCGTCCCAGCACAGGCACCATCCACCTCGACGGCGAACCGGTGCGGCGTCCCGGTTCCGACCGGGGGATGGTCTTCCAGAAATACAGCCTCTACCCCTGGCTCACGGCAGCCCAGAACGTCGCCTTCGGCATGAGCCTGCAGGGACGACCCAAGGCGGACATCCGTGAGCGGACCGCCTATTTCCTCGAGGTGGTCGGCCTTTCCGAGGCGGGCAGGCTGCTGCCGAGGGAACTCTCGGGAGGCATGCAGCAACGGGTGGCGATCGCCCGGGCCCTGGCCACCGAGCCGAAGGTGCTGCTGCTGGATGAGCCCTTCGGGGCCCTCGATCTGCAGATCAGGGAATCAATGCAGGAATTTCTGCACGACCTCTGGCGACGCACCGGGCTGACGGCCCTGCTGATCACCCACGACATCGAGGAAGCCCTGCTGCTCTCCGGCACGGTCCACATCATGGCGCCGCGGCCCGGCCGGATCGTCGAGACCGTCGACGTCAAGCTGGATCGCTCCGACCTGCGGCATCTGCGGGTGTCCCAGCCCTTCCTGGAGATGCGGGAGGAACTGGCCAGCTGCCTGCGAGGCCTGGACGGCGCCTTGCTCTGAGGACCGTTCCCTGCCTGTCGGACCCGTGACAACAACCCCAGAGGCCACCTTTCTGCCGCCGGAGCTCTACCGGTCCGAGAGCGTGGCCGCCATGGAGCGCGAGCGCTACGCCCCCCGCTTCTGGCACTCCGTCGCCGCCTCCGCCGATCTTCCGGTGGGTCATGTGAGGGCCGTTGAGCTGCTTGGGCTTCCGGTCCTGCTCTGCCGCGGCCACGATGGTGCCGTGCGGGCCTTCCGCAACCGCTGCCCCCACCGTGCCGTTGCCTTTCGGGAGCCTGGCGAGGGCAGCGGAGCTTGCCGGCGTCTGGTCTGCCCGTATCACGGCTGGACCTATGACCTGGAGGGCAGGCTGCTGGCGGCGGCACGGGAATCAGAGTTTCTCGAACCCTTCGACCGTGGGGCCTGGCCGCTCGAAGGACTCGGCTGCCAGGTGCACTGCTCCCTGATCTGGGTGGCCCCCGGTGCCGATCCCATCCCCCTCGATGACCAGCTCGATCTGCCGTTAAGGGAAGCGGGTCCCGCCCTCGATCGGCCCCTGGTGCTCCTGGCCTTCCACGAGCAGGCCCTCGACTGCAACTGGAAGATCGCCCACGACAACACTCTCGACGACTACCACGTCGCCATCGCCCATCCCACCACCCTGCATCGTCTGCAGGGCCCGGTGAAGCACTACAGCCACCGCTTCGGCACCTGGGCCAATGTGCTGGCCACCCCCTGGGGGGAAGGGATGGCCGATCAGGGGGAATTCCTCACCTACGGGCTGCCGCCCTGGAACCATCTGCTGCTTTGGCCTGATGGGCGCCAGGCGATGATCCAGTTTCTGCCGGACACCATCGACCGTTGCCGCATGCAGGTATGGCTCCTCGGTCCGGAGGAACGCAGGGCCGAAACCGATGCGCTGATGGGCGAGATGGTCCACTTCCTGCGTGAAGATCGTGCCCTGGTGGAATCGGCCCAGAGGGGATACGGGGAGGGATTCCGCACCGGCCCACCGCACCGCCTCGAGGCCCGCATCCTCCACCAGCAGGCGATCTACCTGAAGCTGCTTCAACCCTGATAGGCGTCCGGACGGATGCCCAGGTAGGCGGCTTCCTTGAAAAGGGCTCGCTTCGCATCGGCATCCTGGCGCTGTTCTGCGACGGCATACCGGGCCCGCAGCGAGGCGATGAACGCCGCCCGGCGGGGATCGCCCTGCTCAGGCTTGGTCGGCGGGCGCTGGTTCACGGCACGAGGTGGCTCAGAACGGTCGTCATCGGCCTGCGAAGCAAGCGGATGATCCATCAGGTCAATCACAGTTGTAGTTTGTTCACTGTGAACACATCTTATCGTCAACATCGCTGGGGAAGCGGCCGCGCAGCCAGTCCGCCATTGCCGTGTTGATCGCCAGCAGATCGGCCACCGGCCGGTCGGTGAACGGCAGGGTGGGCATGTAGCCGTCGGGACCGAATTCGGGCGTGAAGCTTGGCGGCGGCGTCCCTCGACCCAGGGCCCGCTCCCAGAAGAGTTGCCAGCAGCCCAGGTGGGCCGCCAGAGCTGCTGCGTGTTCGGGAGCGAAGGGATGGGACACCTGGGGCCCCTGGGCATGGCCCACCCGGGCGTGGATGTGATCCACCCGCTCCGCCATGACCTGAATCGGTGCCAGATCCGGGGTCATCAGTCGCTCGGCCACCACGCACCAGTGGCTGAGGTCGGCGGTGAGCCGCAGCGCAGGCAGGGCCTCCAGCAGGGGGCCGATGGTCCAGGGCATGCCCAGGCAACGGGAGCGATGGGTTTCGAAACTCACCGGCAGGCGCGAGCGGTCGGCCAGCGCCGCTGCCTCGGCCAGGAAATCCCGCTGCCGGTCCAGTGGCCAGGCATCACTGCCGGTGAGCACGGTCACCCGGCTGGGAGACAGGGGAGCACAGCGCTCCAGCAGTTCGTCGAGCTCGGCCAGATGCTGGCCAGGGGTGCAGGCCAGATCGGGTACGTAGCCCCCTCCGGTGACCACCTCCAGCACCAGCGGCCTGCCCGAGGCCCGCAGCCGCTCGGTGGCGTCCCCGTCCTCGACCAGGGCCGGATGGCGGATGTTCAGCTCCAGGCCGTCGAAGCCTCCCCGGCCGGCCGTCTCCAGGGCCATGGGCAGGGAACCTTCAAAGCCCCAGAGGGAAAAGAAGATGAGGGGAGCCATCCGACCCGCACGGTGCGCCCCACTCTTCCCTGCCGCCCGTGGTGGTCAGGTAACCGTGCCCACCACCGGCCGGAGAGGAAGCGAATGTCCGTGACGAACGGTGGCGGGCCCAGGCTGGGCGGGACAGTGATGGGGATCGTCAGAATCGCCACAACCTGCTCCCGCCGTGACCGTCGCCTCCCCCCCCCAGCACCTGCGCCCGGCGGTTCCGCTCCTGACGGCCAGCTGCTTTCCGGCCCCCTGCTGCACCGCCTCAACGAACGACGTGACGGACCAGGCTGGAGCCGGCTGGCCTTCCATGGCGGTGTGCTCCTGTTCGGAGCCCTGCTCTGGGGGGCTCCGGTGGGAGCCCTGCTCCAACCGGCCATGCCCCCACCGGCCCTCTGGGCTTTGCGGCTGGCGGGCCTGGTGCTGCTGGGCTGGGGCCTGGCCTTCAGCTTCTGCGCCATGCACGAATGCGGCCACCGCACCGCCTTCGCCGGCAAGGGCCTCAACGATGCCGTGGCCTGGTGGGCCGGGGTGCTGAGTTTCTACAACGCCGATTACTACCGCCGCTATCACCAGTGGCACCACCGCTTCACCCACCAGCCCGGCCTCGATCCGGAACTCGAAGAGGCTCCCCCCAGCAGTCTTGGCGCCTACCTGCTGGAGCTCAGCGGCCTGCCGTGGTGGCTCGGCAAGATCCGCGGCCACGCGGCGGGGCTGAGGGGTGACTTCAGCGGCAGGCCCTACATCTCCGCGGAGGCCACCGCGGTGGTCAGCCGCTCGATCCGCCTCCAGCTCGCCGTCTATGGGGTGGTGCTTCTGGTCTCGCTCTGGCAGGGCAATGGCGCCCTGCTCCGTTTCTGGCTGCTGCCGCTGGCCCTCGGCCAGCCCCTGCTGCGCTTCGTGCTGATGGCGGAACACGGCGGCTGCAGCACCAGTGCCGACGGCCTGCGCAACACCCGCACCACCCTCACCCTGGCTCCTCTGCGCTGGCTGATGTGGGAGATGCCCTTCCATGTCGAGCACCACCTCTACCCCTCCCTGCCCTTCCACGCTCTGGCAGAGGCCCACACCCACCTGGCGCCCCACATGGCGCACTGCGACCCGGGCTACCTGGCGGTCCACCGCGGCTTCCTCGCCGATCCCTCCCGCCTGGCCCTTCCCTGACCCCCTCCCGCCGGTCCCCCATCCCTTGCCGACCGCCCTCGCGCCCGCCCGCCACTTCGCCCTGGGAGACCTTCCCCTGGCCGGCGGGGGTGTCCTGCCTGCCGCAAGCCTCGACTACCGGGTCCACGGAACCCTGGCTGCGGACCGCTCCAACCTGGTGCTCTATCCGAGTTCCTACGGCGCCTGGCCCGAGGACATCGACTGGGTGGTGGGCCCGATCCTCGATTCCCAGCGGTGGTGTGTGGTGCTGGTGAGCCAGTTCGGCAACGGCCGCTCCAGCAGCCCGAGCACCGGCGGGCCTGGCCTGGAGGGGGGCCGCTGGCCCGTCGATCACCGCGACAACGTGGCCGCCCAGCGCCGGCTGCTGGAGGAGGTCTTCGGGGTGACGGCGCCAGCCCTGATCTACGGCTGGTCGATGGGGGCCCAGCAGGCCTACCACTGGGCTGTGCTGGAGCCGGAGCGGACCCGGCGGATCTGCTGCGTCTGCGGCACCGCCCGCACCACAGCCCACAACCGGGTCTTTCTGCTCAGCCTGCGCCAGGCCCTCACCGCCGATGCCAGCTGGGATGGAACCCGTTTCCGGGGCGTGCCGGAGAAGGGGCTGCGCACCTTCGCCCTGATCTATGCCAGCTGGGCCGCCAGCCAGCCTTTCTACCGGCGCGGTGCCCACCAGCAGCTCGGCTACGCCAGTGTCGACGACTATGTGGAGCAGGCCTGGCTGCCGGCGTACCGCCGCCACGACCCCCACGACCTGCTGGCCATGCTCGACGTCTGGCTGGCGAACGACGTGGCCACCGCTGCGGGGCTGGCTTCGGGAGACGGCCACGCCGATCTGGCCATGGCGCTGGGTCGCATCCAGGCCCGCACCGCCGTCATTGCCGGGCGGCACGACCTCTACTTCACCCCGGAGGACTGCGCCGCCGAAGCCGACCTGATCCCCGGCGCCCACTTTGAAGTCCTGGAGTCGGATCTGGGCCACCGGGCCGGCAATCCCCGCGAGGCCCTGGCTGAGCAGCGCCAGCTGCGGGCCGCCGTCGACCGGCTCTGTGCCGACTGATCCGCTGTCGGCCCTTCAGCTCCCCACCCCCCATCACCCACCCCCGATGACCGACCTGGCCCGCTTCGCCGCCACCCATGGGGTCCGCCATTTCCTCTTCTCGTTCTGCGATCTGTTCGGGGTGCAGCGGGCCAAGCTGGTGCCGGCCGCCGCTGCCTCCGAACTGGCCCGCACGGGCGCCGGCTTCGCGGGCTTCGCCGCCTGGCTGGACATGACCCCGGCCGATCCAGACGTGCTGGCGATCCCCGACCCCAGCAGTCTGATGGTGCTTCCCTGGCAACGCCAGGTGGCCTGGGTGGCCACCGATCTGCAGGTGGAGGGGGAAATCCTGGAGCAGTCGCCGCGGCGGGTGCTGCAGCGCCAGATCACCCGGGCGGCGGCCTTGGGCCTGCAGTTCCGCAGCGGGGTGGAGGCGGAGTTCTTCCTGATGGACCGGGAGCGGGACGCCATCGCCGACGGACTCGACCGGCAGTCCAAGCCCTGCTACGACCAACTGGCATTGATGCGTCATTACCCGCTGATCAGCGAACTGCTGGAGGCCATGGAAACCCTCGGGTGGGGCCCGTACCAGGCCGACCACGAGGACGCCAACGGGCAGTTCGAGCTCAACTGGACCTTTGCCGAAGCGCTGCTGACCGCCGATCGTCACGCCTTCTTCCGCGTCATGGCCGCCGCTCTGGCGGAACGCCACGGGGTGCGGGTCAGCTTCCAGCCCAAACCGATCCCGGAACTCACCGGCAACGGCGCTCACCTGCACGCCTCCCTCTGGGACGAAGCGGGGCGGAACGTCTTCCATGACCCCGCCGGCGAGAAGGGGCTGTCGGAGCTGGCCTACCGGTTCCTGGCCGGGTTGCTGCTCCATGGGCCGGCCCTTTGCGCCCTCACCAATCCAGTGGCGGGCAGCTACCGGCGACTGGCCCGTTCGGTGACCAGCTCCGGGGCCACCTGGTCACCCTCCTGGGTCAGCTACGGCGGCAACAATCGCACCCACATGGTGCGCATCCCCGACAACCAGAGGATCGAGCTGCGCCTCGGCGACGGTGCCGCCAACCCCTACCTGCTCCAGGCCGCCGTGCTGGCGGCAGGCCTCGACGGCATCGAACGCGGCCTGGAGCCCGGTCCCCGCAGCGATGTCAACACCTACCTTGAGCCGCCCCAGGGGGCCCGCCCCCTGCCCACCTGCCAGGCCGATGCCCTGGAGGCCTTTCGCCATGACGCCCCGTTGAGGGCCTTGCTCGGCGAAGCCTTCTGCAGTTCCTACGAAGCGTTGATAGCGGAGCGGACCGACATCTGAAAAGACCGGCAGGAATGCCTATGGCCATGGGCGGAAGATGGGAAGAGAGTGAATTCATCAACCAGGAGGTTCCAGCGATGGAAGACACACCACCCGGTCAGTTGTCAGGAGTTTGTTGACTGCAGGCCCCTGCTCCAACAGTCTTGTTCCTATTTCCGGTTTCCTGGCCTCAACCAAGCCCACCCGATGCATCGTTCCAGGTGCCCCTGGGTACATGGAAACCTCACTCTGGATGCCCAGGCCCCAGGTGCCTCCCTCCGCAGCTCCGACTCCAAATTCCGTTTCCAGGGATCCCCTCGGATCCACCCGTTCGCTGACCTATCTTTGATGGCGAGCCTATGACGGATCCGGCCTTTGGCCCGGTTACCGCATCACCCATCCCCGGTCCCTGAAGGACCCGAACGTCAGCAGACCCCAACCCCAACCGTTGAATCAAACCAACCTTTGAGTCGATCGTTGATCCGAAGCCCGGCACCCAGGTGGTCCGGGCTTTTTCATGTGCGCTGAGCAGCAGCCACTTCGTTTCGTGGCCAGGCCGTGGCTTCTGTTCGGGACCCGTCCGTCGCTTGCATCAACAACTGGACAGGAGCGCCGAGAGCCACCGACAGCTCCGGGATGACCACTCGACAATCTGGCGTGAGGCGAGCGATTCGCGCCATCGAAGGGGCCGTAAGCCCGTCCATCCCGCCTAAGGTTTTCTTCACATTCGGCGACGGTCCATGACGCGCTTGCCCTGGGCGGTGCTGCTTTTGACCCTGCTGGGGGCTCGCTACCTGGGCTGGCGGATGGGCGCCAGTCTCAACCTGGCCACCCCGCTGGCCGCGACGCTCAGCCTGATGACCCTGGCGGCGGAAATTGTGCTGCTGGCGGGTTTCTTCCTGCAGCTCTGGCTCACGCTGCTGCCCCAACGGTCCGTACCGTCCGCGGGGCCGATCCCCGATCCCGCCCCGCCGGTCGACGTGCTCGTGCCCACCTGCGGCGAGCCGGCAGAGCTGGTGGAACGCTGTCTGCGGGGCTGCCTGGCCATGGACTACCCGGACCTGACGGTCTGGCTGCTGGACGACAGCGCCCGGCCTGAGCTGGAGCAGCTCTGTGGACGTCTCGGCTGCCGCTACCTGGCCCGCAGCGAGCGCCACCACGCCAAGGCCGGCAACCTCAATCACGCTCTGGGCCACTGCCAGGGTTCGCTGGTGGCGGTCTTCGACGCGGATGTCGTGCCCCTGCGCCCCTTCCTGACGCGGACCGTGGGACTGTTCCGCGATCCTTCCGTGGGCTTCGTCCAGACCCCCCAGAGCTACATGAACGCTGATCCGGTGATGCGGAACCTGCGCCTGGAGCGCTGGCTGCTCCCGGACGAGGAAAGCTTCTATCGCTGGATTCAGCCCACCCGCCAGAACCTCGATGCCGTGGTCTGTGCCGGAACCTCCTTCGTGATGCGACGCCAGGCCCTTGAGCGGGTGGGGGGCTTCGAGACAGCCACCCCTTCGGAGGATCTGGCCACCGGCATCCGGATCACCGCAGCGGGCTACAGCAACCACTACCTGAGCGAAAAACTGAGCGCCGGCCTGGCCCCGTTCACGGCCGCGGCCATGGCCCGACAGCGCTGTCGCTGGGGGAGCGGCTCCCTCCAGACCCTTCGCACGGGGGCCAGCCCCCTGGGGATCCCGGGATTGAATCCCCTGCAAAGGCTGGCCTACAGCGAGGGAATCCTGCACTGGTTCTGTTTCCCTGCCCAACTGGTGCTGCTCTGCACCCCCCTGAGCCTGGGGCTGCTGGGGATCGCCCCGATCCTGTTCGGAGGGGATGCCCTGCTGACCATTGTGATTCCCTTCTTCCTGAGCCAGTTGCTGCTCAGCCGCTGGTTGAGCAGCCATGCCCGCACAGCGATCCTGCCGGAGCTCTACCGCTGGATCTTTCTGATTCCGATCTGCGCCGCAGTGATGGCCACCGCCGTGGGTCGGCCACGCCGGTTCAGGGTCACCCCGAAGGCAGTGATCCGCCAGAGCCCCAAAGGCCCTGACCCGGGGTTGCTGCTCCCCCTGCTGGTGCTGCTCGGTCTGCAGTTGCTGGCGGTCTGGAACCTGACGCCGGGCCGGCTGCCGTTGCTGGCCGGCGTGGGTGCGGCGCTGCCGGTCTCGGCGGCCACCATCGGGGTTGTGCTGGGTTGGAGTCTGCTCAACGCTCTGCTGCTGCTGCTGGCGATCCGCAGCTGCTGGGACCGGCCGGGAGGCGATGGGGTTCCGTGGTTTGCCCTGGCTCTGCCGGTGCGCCTTCTTCACCGGGGAGGCCACTGCGGTGCGCGACTCCAGGCCATCAGTGCCTCCGGGGCCGAGTTGAGCCTGGAATACGGCAGCAACGGTGAGGCCCTGATGGCCGCCGAAGGGCTGTGCCTGGAGGGCATCCTGCCGGACCTGCCGCTCCCCTTCGTACCGATGGCCCGGCGCGGTGGCGCCATCGGAGGGGTCTGGGGCCCGCTCACGGCGCTGCAGCAGGATCGGCTCGAAGAGCTGCTCCACCGAAGAGAGGGTCTCTGGCCCATCCTCCGGGCACCCTTTGAGATGCGAACCCTGCCGTTGGTGCTGCTGCGGCTGCTGCAGCGGGTGCGACCGGAGGGCTGGTTCCGCCGCAGCCTCATTCCCCAGCTTCCGCCACTGGGGGGGTTGCCGCTCCCCAGACATGCCGACCTACCAGCAACGGCAGCAGTGCCCGACCCCGCTCGGTGAGGCCGTCCTCGACCCTCGGCTGCACCTGGGGGAACACCCGTTGCCCGCGCCCGGCCCTGAGGGCCAGTTCGGCGGGACTTTTCCGCTGGCCATCGGGGCCACCGGGATCGGCGGGAAAGGGGGTCACGACTTCTGGTGCCGCGAAGGAGTCGCAGGCCCATGGGCATCCGCCAGGTGCGCAACGCACAAAGCGGTGCGTCCTTGTCAGGGTCGGCGCGATTCGGTCAGAGTCCCCCCATGACCTCAGAGTCCCCCCAGCGGCCCGCACCGTTCCGGTTGCCAGCACGCCCCGCCATGCCCTCCGGTTCAGCCACGATGACCGACCTGTTCACCCCCCTGAAGCTGGGCCACCTGGAGCTGCCCAACCGGGTGCTGATGGCCCCCCTCACCCGCTGCCGCGCCGAGCCCGATCGCCATCGCCGGCGATGAGGTGCACACCCCCGAGGGGAAGAAGCCCTATGTGGTCCCCCGTGAGCTGGCCGACGCTGAGCTGCCGGGAATCGTCGAAGGATTCCGTCAGGCCGCCCGCAACGCCATGGCCGCCGGCTTCGACGGAGTGGAGATCCCGCCGGCCACGTGGATGCGGTGGCCTTCGGCAATGCCTTTCCGGCCAATCCCGACCTGCCCGAGAGGATCCGCCGCGGCGCCCCCCCTGCAGCAACCCGACCCGGCCACTGACTGCACTCCCGGCCCCCTGGCTACACCGACTATCCCTTTCTGAAGGCCGCCTGACATGCCCCCCGACCTGCTCGTTCTCAGCGCCAGCAACGGCGAAAACCTCAGACTCTCCGAACGGTTCGCCGCCAGCGGCCGCGCCCGCGGCATGGAGACCGAGGTCATCGACCTCACCACCCTCTCTCTGCCCCTGTACACCCCCCGCACCCATGCGGAGTCGGGCCTGCCTGCAGCGGTGGCAGAGCTCAGCCAGCGCCTGGGGGAGGCCCCCCGCTGGGTGATCTGTGCCCCCGAATACAACGGCTCGCTCCCCCCGGTCCTGACCAGCACCATCGCCTGGTTGTCGGTGCAGGGGGATGGATTCCGCACCCTGTTCAACGGCAGGCCGATCGCCATCGCCACCCATTCCGGTGGCCCCGGGATCGAGGTGATGACCGTCCTGAGAATCCAGCTGGCCCATCTCGGCGCCCACGTGGTGGGACGCCAGCTCACCAGCAACCGCAACAACCCGGCCAAGGACAGCAGCATTGACGACATCGTCCTACGCCTCCAGCGCATGGAACCGATCCACATCTGAGCCCCTTCCCCATGACCATCACCTCCCCTTCCCCCTCTTCCGGAGGCCGTTCGGACGCCCCCCTGCTGTTCCGGCCAGCCGCAGAACGGTTTCACAGCCGCTTCGACTGGCTGGACAGCTGGCACAGCTTCTCCTTTTCCCACCATCACGATCCGGCCTGGATGGGGTTCGGTCCCCTGAGGGTGATCAACGACGACACCATTTCCGCCGGCCAAGGATTCGGCATGCACCCCCACCGGGATATGGAGATCGTCACGGTGATGGTGGAGGGGCAGCTCAACCATCGCGACTCCATGGGCCACCGGGAGGTGCTGCAGGCCGGTGAGGTACAGGCCATGAGCGCCGGCACCGGCGTGGTCCACAGCGAGATGAACCTGGGCGACCGCCCCTGCCGGCTGCTGCAGATCTGGATCGAACCAAGCCGCGAGGGATTCCCTCCCGCCTACCGCCAGGAGCCCTTCCCGCTGGGGACAGGCTGGACTCCGCTGCTGGATCCGGAAGGAAGGGAGGGGGCCCTGGCCATCAACCGCCCGGTGCGGCTTTGGCGGGCGCGCCCCTCCGCCGGCGATCGGCTGGAGCTGGGGATCACCCCTGATGCCAGGGGCTGGCTGCAGCTGATCGACGGCCGGGGGACGGCCTTCGGCCGGACCCTGCAGAGGGGGGACGGCGTCGGCTTCCCGCCGGGGCCCGGCGAGGCCTTCGAGGCCGGCGAAGGAGGAGCCGATCTGCTTCTGTTCGAGCTGCGTTGAGTTCCCGGACCGGCCCCCGAGGATGCGCCAGCCGGAATCGGCCCCAGGATGGGTGCATCCTTGTGGTGCCATGGCCCGTTTCCTGCTGCTCTTCAAGCCCCGCTCCCCGTTGCTGCCTCCCGACCTGATCGGACGGCTCGAGCCCCTGATCGACCGGTTCGGCGCTGAGGTGGACCACCGCTCCCCCGCACACCTGAGCGCCATGGTGCGAGGGGGGGGGGACGAGGCCCTGCGGCTCAAGCTGATCGCCGATGTGCAGGCCAAGTCCGATGGTTCCGTGCTGGAGCTGGTGCTGATGAGCAGGGAGTCCATGGGGGTGGGCGCCCCCCAGACCAGGGAGCGCTTCGAAAGCCTGGTGACGATCGCGGCCCATGTCATGCCCGACCTCAATCTGGTGTTTCGATCCGACCGGGACGGCGCCCTGCCGGACCGTCACTGAGACCACAGCGGAGAGAATGGATCCCATGCCCACGCTCTCATCCACCCCCGCTGCCGTGGCGGAACTGCAGCCTCCCAGCGGCTACCGCGTGCTGGCCTGGCTCGGACTCGCGGTCAATCTGCTGGTCCTGCCAGGGGGCCTGCTGCTCATCCTGCGGGACAGCACCTGGCGGACCGCCAACATCACCGTGTACACCAGTGCCCTGTTGCCCACCGTGGCCCTGGGGGTGGTGGCCTGCATCGCCCTGCTGCAGTGGCGGCTCTGGGGTCAGATTCTGGCGATCATCGCCCTGGGGATGGCCCTGGCGATCGAACTGCCCTATGGAATCGTGCGGCTGGTGCTCGTCAGCGAGGGCCGACTTCTGCTGGCGCTTCTGGCTCCCCTGAGCTGGGCGGTGACCGTGGCGGCCCTGGTGTTCTGGTGCCGCCCCGCGATCCGGACCTACCTCCGCTGAGGACCGTCGGGGGTCACCCGTCAACCTGGCGTTCTGTATCAACGGCTCCACCGACGGGGCAGGACACAAGGATTGGATACCCGTCAGCCGATCCAAGCTGATTCCATGCCCAGCCCCCAACGCTTCGCCGCCCTTCAGGAGATTCACCAGCGTCAACCGGTGGCGACGCCTCCCATCGAGTCCCTCGATGAGCTCTGGGCCAGCGACGTGTTCAGCCTGGCCAAGATGAAGGCCGCCCTGCCGAAGGACATCTTCAAGTCCGTGCAGCGCACCATCAAGGAGAACGGCAAACTCGACGTCTCGGTGGCCAACGTGGTGGCCCAGGCGATGAAGGAGTGGGCCACCGGTCGCGGCGCCCTCTACTACGCCCACGTCTTCTATCCCCTCACCAACGCCACCGCCGAGAAGCACGACGGTTTCATCTCCGTGCAGGGCGATGGCTCGGTCATCACTGAATTCACCGGCAAGGTGCTGGTGCAGGGCGAGCCGGACGGTTCCTCCTTCCCCAGCGGCGGCATCCGCACCACCTTCGAGGCCCGCGGCTACACCGCCTGGGACATCACCAGTCCGGCCTTCCTGATGGAGACCGCCAACGGTCTCACCCTCTGCATTCCCACCGTCTTCATCTCCTGGACCGGCGAGGCCCTCGACAAGAAAACGCCTCTGCTGCGCTCCAACGCGGCGATGAACAAGCAGGCCCAGCGCCTGCTGAAACTGCTGGGTGAGACCGAGGTGGCCCCGGTCAACTCCAGCTGCGGCGCGGAGCAGGAATACTTCCTGATCGACAGCGCCTACATGCCCATGCGTCCGGACCTGCTGCTGGCCGGCCGCACCCTGTTCGGCAAACCCTCCGCCAAGGGCCAGCAGTTCGACGACCACTACTTCGGCGCCATCCCCCAGCGGGTCCAGGTGTTCATGCAGGACGTGGAACGCCAGATGTACAGGCTGGGCATCCCCGCCAAGACCCGTCACAACGAAGTGGCGCCGGGCCAGTTCGAGATCGCCCCGTTCTTCGAGGCGGCCAACGTGGCCACGGACCATCAGCAGCTGACGATGACCATCCTCAAGAGCACGGCCCGTCGGCACGGCATGAACTGCCTGCTGCATGAGAAGCCGTTCGAGGGCATCAACGGATCCGGCAAGCACGTCAACTGGTCGGTGGGCAATGCCACCCAGGGCAACCTGCTCGACCCCGGCAGCACCCCACACGAGAACATGCAGTTCCTGCTGTTCTGCGGGGCCGTGATCCGCGGAGTGCACCTCTACGGACCTCTGATGCGCGCCGTGGTGGCCACCGCCGGAAACGATCACCGCCTCGGTGCCAACGAAGCTCCCCCCGCGATCATCTCCGTCTACCTGGGCAGCCAGCTGGAGGACGTCTTCCGTCAGATCAAGGAGGGCGACGTGACAGGCTCGACCCATGCCGGGGTGATGCAGCTCGGCGTGGACACGCTGCCGGAATTCCCCAAGGATCCCGGCGACCGCAACCGCACCTCCCCCTTCGCCTTCACCGGCAACCGCTTCGAGTTCCGGGCCGTGGGCTCCAACCAGTCGGTGGCAGGCCCGCTGGTGGCCATGAACACGATCCTGGCCGATTCCCTCGCTTACATGAGCGACCAGCTGGAGCAGAAGATGGCGGCTGGAGAAAGCCTGCCCGGTGCTGCCTTCTCGGTGCTCAAGCAGATCATGACCGACCACGGCAACGTGGTGTTCGGCGGCGACGGCTACTCCAGCGAGTGGCACCGCATGGCCGTGGAGGAGCGGGGTCTTGAGAACCTGCCCACCACCGCCGATTCCCTGCCCGTGCTGCAGCGGCCGGATGTGAGGGATCTCTTCGCCCGCACAGGCGTTCTCACGCCCCTCGAGCTGGAGAGCCGCTTCGAGGTCTATGCCGAGCAGTACGTGCTGGCGATCGATGTGGAGGCCAAGCTGGCGGTGCAGATCGCCCAGACCCAGATCTACCCGGCAGCCATGCGCTACCTGGGTGAACTGGCCAGTTCCCTGCAGCTGCAGAGCGCCATGGGGCTCCAGGTGTCCCCTGAAACCCAGACGAAGGTGGCTTCCCTCAGTGCCAAGCTGATGGAACTCAGCGGCGCGCTCGAGAGTGCCATCGGCAATGCTCCCCACGGCACCCTGGCGCACATGCGGTACTCCTCCGACACCCTGTTGCCCCTGATGCACCAGCTGCGCGAGGCCGTCGACGGCCTCGAGGGCCTCGTGGACGACAACATCTGGCCCCTGCCCTCCTACCAGGAGATGCTGTTCATCCGATGACCCCCTCCAGCCGCTGAGCAACGGCAACGATGAAGGCCCTTCTGCTCGATCTCAACGGTGTGCTGTTCGAGGACGGCACACCGTTTCCTGGGGCCCTGGAAGCGGTGGCCTCGGCGCGGAGCCGGGGCCACCTTCTCCGTTTCGTCACCAACACGGCCACCCGCTCCGCCCACGACCTGCAGGCCGACCTGGAACGAATGGGTTTCTGGATCGCCCGCGAGGAACTGTTCACGGCTCCCCTGGCCACACGCCACTACCTGCAGCGAAGAGGGCTGGCACCCCCACACCCTGGTGCATCCGGCGATCGAACCCCTCTTCGCCGACCTGAAATGGCCTCAGGGATCGGCAGAGGATCCCGATTGCGTGGTGCTCGGAGATGCCAGGGATCGACTCACCTACGGGGCCCTCAACAGGGTGTACCAGCTGGTCCAGCGGGGGAAACCACTGATCGGCATCGGCCGCAACCGCTGTTTCCGCGAAAACGGGCAGTGGATGCTGGATGCGGGGGCCTTTCTGGGGGCCATCGAGTGGGCTGCCGGGGTGGATGCCCTGGTGATGGGCAAACCTTCGGCCGCCTTCTTCGATGAGCTGGTGGCCTCCACAGGCCTGCCGGCGGGAGATTGCCTGATGGTGGGAGATGACGTGGAAGCGGACGTGGCGGGGGCCATGGCCCGGGGCCTGCGGGGCGTGCTGGTGCGCACCGGCAAGTACCAGCCCGGCGACGAAGGACGTCTTCCTGAGGGGGGGGAGGTGATCGCTTCGATTGCCTCCTGGCCGGACCTGGACGGGAGCGTGTGGAACACTCCCCCGCCACCGATGCCGCCGCCGCCGGCCGCTGCGGACTGATCGGGTCCGTCAGCCGGTTCCGCTTCTGACCCGTTCGCGACGCTCCCTGAGGTAGGCGATCAGTTCGGCCCGCAGATCAGCCAGTTCCCGGGTGCAGCCGCGGAAGGCCGCCCTGTGCAGCAAGGCGTGGTCGGCGACCCCCAGATCCCTGAGCATCAGGTTGATGGCATCGAGCTGCAATTCCATCGGCCGTGAAGGGGTCGTGAAACCGGTGCCCAGCAGCACCCGCATCTCCTGCTAGCAAGCTACCCATCGCCAGGCGGTCCCTCCCGCCGCAGGGGCAGGGGGCAACGAATCTTCAGGGTGCTCCTGTCTTCGGGGTGCGGGTGGACAGCGTGATCCCCGCGATCGGCCGGCAGGTTCCGGGCACTTGGTTCCCCTCCTTGGAGCCAACCCCCCGATATGGCGGACCTGGATGACCACGACGGGTCGTCCTGGCCGGCCATGCGAATGCTGGTCCGGGAAGGGAGCGCTCACGGCGATGGCGGTCAGGGTGATCTTTCCCCTGTTCGGTCGCATCGGCCACTGACAAGCACCCCGTCATCGACCGATGACGGTGAGACCCATTCCTTTCGAGTTGTCCATGGACACACCAACGGCCTTTGCCGCTGTCGCTCTCGCCGCGGTTTCCTGGGATGGGGTTCTGACCATGGCGGGTACCCGGGCCCTGCGTCATGCCCTTGATTACCGCGCCCCCTTCAAGGGAAAGGGCGACAAGGAGATGATCACCCTCATGGACACGCTCCTCCAGGCCCTGCGGGCCAAAGGGGCGATCGGCCTGATGGAGGAGGCCGCCTCGGTTCTCGATGACCGCCAGCGGCACACCGCCTACGCGGTGGCGGCGGAAATCATGCGCTCCGACGGCCCGCTGCAGGAGCCGGAGCAGAAAATTCTCGCCGACCTGGCCACCACCCTGCGCCTGGACCCGGCCGAGACCGCCAAGGTCCTGGAGGTGATGGACGTCCTCCATGCCAGCATCCTGGAGCCTGCCGTGAGCGCATGATCCCCCAGGAGATGCGGCAGCCTCTTCGCATCGCCGTGGTCGGTGCCGGCAGTTCCGGCCTGCTGCTCTCCCTGATCCTGCAGCGACAGGGACATCAGATCACTCTGTTCGAGCGCTCCCCTCAGCTGCGCACCGAAGGCTGCGGCATCCTGCTGGTGAAGAGCGGCGTCGAGGCCATCGCGGGGGCGGCCATCCCCGGGCTGCTCGAAGACCTGCTGGCGGGCGGCCATCCCGTGCAGCGGTTCGTGTTCCGCAACCTGCGAGGCGATCTGATCGAGGCCAGTCCGGCCGAACGGGAAGCAGGCGAACTGCCTTCCCTGCTGATTCACCGCCGCGCCATTCTTGATGCGCTCTGGCACCATCTCGATCCGATCTGTTTCCAGGGTGACCACTCCCTCGTCGACTGGTGCCAGAACGATCAGGGCGTCGTCGCCCGTTTCACCGGTGGCCGGGAATGGGCGGGCGATCTGCTGGTGGGCGCCGACGGGATCTTCTCCCGGGTGGCCCCCCTGCTCTGTCCGGAGCGGCACCTCCGCTACCTGGGGGATCGGGTCTGGCGGGGTGTGGTCCAGGACGGGAGCTTCTGCAGCGATGGGGATTTCTTCGTCTATGCCCGGGGCCGGGGCATCTACGCCAACTTCTTCGATCTGGGCAGCGATGGGGAAGGCCGCGCGCTGACCCACTGGGGCTTCTTTCAGGAGGAGGACCTGCCGGAGCACCCCGATGCACGCCGACGGTTGCTGGAGGAGGGGGTGCCGGCCGCCGCCCTTGCCAAACTGCCAGCTGATGCGGCCGCGATCATCGCCGCCACTCCGCCGGAGGAGGTGGTCGCCAACTGGTCGTACGACATCGATCCCCTGCCCGCGCTGGTGCGGGGACGGGTGGCCCTGGTCGGGGACGCCGCCCATGCCATGAGCTCCTCCCAGGCCCGGGGGATGACGGCGGGACTGGAGGATGCGGTGGCCCTGGCGGCCCGGCTCTCGCCGGGCGCCTCCACCTCTCTGGCGCAGGCGCTGCAGGCGTACGAACAGGAGCGGCTGCCGCTGGTGCACCGCTACCAGGAGCGCAGCCGGCAGGTCAGCCACCGCACGGGGCGGAAACGGCCCCCGGGCAGCCGACCTGCCGGGACTGGGTCGGCCTGAGCAGGACCGGAAGATGTCGTGAAGGTGACAGTTGAAATCTGGCACAGGGGGCACAATGGAATCTCTGTCAACGAGGCAAGACGTGGCGATCTCCTTACCTCTGTCCTCCCGCAGCCATACCGCATCCCAGCCCTGCCGCACCTACCGCCTGGTGGATCTGCAGGGGGATCCCCATCCCGTGCTCGACGACCTCTACGAGTCCCTCGATGCCGCCTGGAGCGAAGCCCTGCACTGGTGGCAGGAGGAGTTCGGCCCCGTCCAGGGACCGGTGGGCATCGGGATCGAGGTGAGCACCCTCAGCGGGGAATGGCGCACCCTGCGCCATCCGGGAACCTGAGGGGTTGCAGCCCTGCCGCCGAAGGGGGGGACGTGTGGGGCTCCTGCTGAAGGCCTCAGCCGACCTGTACCCCCTTCCAGAACGCCACCCTGCCGCGAATGCTGCTGGCGGCTTCCTTCGGTTCGGGGTAGAACCAGGCCGCGTTGGCATTGACCTTGTCGTTCACGACCAGGTCGTAGTAATGGGCCTCTCCCTTCCAGCCGCACACGGAACGATGGGCGGATTCCCGGATGCAGGTGGGGTCAAGCGACTCCGACGGGAAATAGGCATTCCCTTCCACCGTCACGATGTCATCGCTGCTGGCGATCACCCGTCCGTTCCAGCTTGCCTTCATCGTCCCTGACCCAGAGTTCCGCCATTCTGGCGTCCCTGGCCCTACCAGTCATTGGTTTGATAGATCCGCAGGGTTCCCACCCCCACCGGACTTGCCACGGGTTCGGGCCCAGCCGGGAAGGCCACCACCTGAAACAGGTAGGTGTCGGCCTGGGAGGGATTGGTCCAGGGCCGGACGGACACTGTGACGGTCGCCCCGGGGGGAACAGGCTCGGGGAACCGGAGGGTGAAGCGCCGGGCCGCAGCGTCGAAGGTGGCCTGGACCGGCACCGACGGCCCCTCGCGACGGGGTACACCGAGAAAGGCGCGGGTGCGATCCACGGCGAAGGGGAAATGCCAGTCGGCACCACGGATCTGCTGAATCGTCAGGCTTCCGAGGGAGGCACCCGCTTCCCGATCGAGGTTGAGCGTGAAGAAGTACTCCGCCCTGGTCTGACCCACATTGGTGGTGTAGCTGGTGAGGCCCACCTTCCAGGGAGCACGCACGAACCGGGTGCTGCCTCCCACCTGGAGGGCCCCGCCGGGAGTGGCTGTTCCGAGCAGTGCAACCAGAGCCAGGATCGGGAGGAACCCTCCCCTTTCCCGGTTGGAGGGGGGAACGGCCCGAGCCCCCAGAAAAGGGGCCGGATCCTGATCCCTGCGATGGCGCATCGGGATCGGTTCACCCTCCGCCATCGGATCGGACGGGTCGAGGCCTGCGGTCCGCTCCAGGGCACGGCGCAGCAACCTGGCGGCATGCAGGGGCATATCCCTCGGCACGCTGATGCGGTCACGCAGATAGCGCAGTCCCGTGGCCGATCCGGCGGGGGGAGGGCAATCCCGGCCGGTGACCAGGTGGGTGAGGGCGCAGCGCAGCGGCCGATCCAGGCCAACCGGCCCCAGGGGGTTGCGGGCCAGCAGGGGGGCCCGGTGCTTCAGCACCCGGGCAAGGGCAAGGGCGGCCCCATCGTCCGGTTCGGCCTGGCTGGTTTCGGGATCGGACCGTTCCGGACCGACGATCGGCCAGGGTCCGGCGTCGATCCTCCCGGCCAGTTCCCGCTGCTCCGGAGTGCCGCTGGGGTGGCAGCCGCCCATCTGGGGGGGCAGGTCGTGGGCATGGGTATGGAAATCGCTCTGGGTGCCCAGATAGGTGGAGCGTCTTTCCAGGGCGGCGAACCAGCGGTCGATGGCCGGATGGCGCTCCCGCAGCAGATAACCCTTGTAGTACGCCAGGCTCGCCGACATCCGCTCCACATAGGGCACGAAAATCAGATCCGCTGTGCCCAGCTCCCCCAGAAGAAAGGGCCCTGGATCGGCGACAAGGGCCTGGGCGAAGCGTTCAGCGACGCGATCGAAACCTGATCTGCCGCGGGCCTCTTCGGCGGCATCGCGGCTCGGCACGCACAGCCACTGGCACCAGGCCCGGAACAACTGACGCTCCAGCTGGCGCAGGGGAAGCACCCTGGGATCGTTCATCCCGGGCCCCAGGGTGCCGAAGGCTTCCTCCAGAGCCTCGAGGATGTGGTCACTTTCTGTGATCAGGCGACCGTCGAGCTGCAGGGCAGGAAGCATGCCCCCGCGCACCAGATCCGTGTACCAGGTCTCCTTCTGCCCGTAGCAGAACATCGTCACCTTGCGGACCCGATAGGGCACCCTTCGCTCCTCCAGCCACAGCCATACCTTCTGGCAGTAAGGGCACCAGGCGTGATGGTCGCGGTAGAGGGTCACCCTGACGTCCCTTTCCAGCCCGCCGAAGAGACGGAGCAGCGCCTGGGAACTGGTGGGTCCCCCGGTTGGATCCGGCTCGGGCGGGGCAGCCAGGGATTCCAGCTCCTGCCAGTCCATCGGCTGAAGTGGTGCGGTTGGCATCCCGACCATGGCCTGATGCTTGGGCTGCTCACCTTAGGCAGCACCGCGGAAGCTCCAGGAGGGCGACACTCGCACCCCCATGAACCGGGAACCTATGGTCGGAGAACCGAATCTTCCCAAAAGGATCTCTCCATGTTCGACGCCTTCACCAAGGTTGTGGCTCAGGCCGATGCCCGCGGCGAATTCCTCAGCTCCGGTCAGATCGATGCCCTCGGGGCGATGGTGGCCGAGAGCAACAAGCGGATGGACACCGTCAACCGCATCACCTCCAACGCCTCCAGGATCGTCACCAACGCCGCCCGCGATCTCTTCGATCAGCAGCCGGCCCTGATCGCCCCCGGCGGCAACGCCTACACCCATCGCCGCATGGCCGCCTGCCTGCGCGACATGGAGATCGTGCTCCGCTACATCACCTACGCGATCTTCACCGGTGACGCCTCCGTCCTCGAGGATCGCTGCCTCAACGGCCTGCGCGAGACCTACCTGGCCCTCGGCGTCCCCGGCGCTTCGGTGGCCGAAGGCATCCGCAAGATGAAGGATTCCGCCATCGCCATCGCCAACGATCGCAACGGCATCACCCAGGGTGACTGCTCCGCCCTGATGTCCGAAGTGGGCACCTACTTCGATCGCGCCGCCGCCGCCGTCGCCTGATCCCTTCCATCGCTGGCCGCTTCATTGCCGGGGGTCCCACCCCCGGCTTTTTTGTGACTGTTCGCTGGCGGGATGGCCGGATTGTTCTTTTCGCTACACGGACTTGGAACGGGGGCGCAGAGGGTATTTTGAGCTCTTTTTCCAGGTTTTCCCCCTCCCCTCTCATGGATCGATCACCAATCGGTGAATCATCGTCGCTTGGGACGACCTTCGATCGCTTCCGCAACCGCTTTCCGGAAGTGCTTCAGGTTCCCCGGGTGCGGGGAGTCGCCTTCATGCTGCTAGCTGCCATCCATGGCGCCCACACCGTGCTGAGGCTGGTGGGGTCGGCCCTGATCCTTGTGATGGCCCCCGGCCCGGCCTGGAGCCCCCGGGGGGATCACCCGTTCCAGGCTCCTGGAGAACGGCCTGTTGATGTCCATTGTCCTGCTCGGGCTCATCGTTGTTCTCTGGCAGGGGATCGCCGACAGCCTTGCTTCGGATACAGGCTTCGGCATCGCCTTCCTCGGCGGCCTCGGGTCGATAGCCCCCCTTGGCATGGGCGGCGAGATCGGTCACCAGCCCCTTGGGCCGGGGTTCGTGGAGATGGTGGGCGCGGCCCTGATCGGCGTGATCACCTCATGGATGTGTTTCATCGCCATCCCCATCAACGCCGCCGCTCGGTTCAACGACCGCCCTGACACCTCGATGGCGCCCGATGAGGTGCAGTGGGGCCAACCATCGGTGCCCTACTGAGCGGAATTCAGGCCAAGAAGATGTTGTTTCCCACTGATGACTTCCCCCGTCGGCCAAGATCATGGAGGTGTACGAAGATTTGGGCCTTTTCATCGCCAGGCCGAAGGTCGTCTTCTTCAGCAACTGGTTCCTCGCCCCGGGAACTGCTATAATGGAAGAGATTCTTGGTGCACTGATGCCTCTGTGTATCAGCGCCGAAGACGAAGAGAGCGGACTCTACTTCGTGTCTCACGAAGAACAGGCGTACGCCCCAATGACCAACCAAGGCATTCCTTTTCATGAAAATGATCACGGCAATGGTTCGCCCCTCCAAGGTCGATGCCATCAAAACAGCTCTCGTCGACCTCGACATCATCGGCATGACGGTCACCGACTCTCGAGGATTCGGGCGCCAGAAGGGCCAGGTCGAGCGTTATCGCGGAACGGAGTTCACTGTTGAATTCCTGCCCAAGGCAAGGATCGAGATCGTCGTTCCCGACTCCAAGATCGATGCGACGATCACGGCGATCACCAAAGCTGCCCACACCGGCGAAATCGGCGACGGCAAACTTTTCGTCACCCCGGTGGAATCAGTGGTCCGGATCCGCACGGGTGAAACCGGCGACGGCACCCTCTGATTCGTCCGGCTCTGGGTTTCGAACCTTCCGGGAGAGCTGGCCTCTGGCCAGTTCTTTTTTTTGGCTTATCAACTTTTGGCTTCTCAACATGCCCGGATGAAAGCCCTCCTTCTCTTGTCGACACCGACGCATTTGTACTCGCCACCTTCGCGAATGCCGAGGATCAGAGGGGCCACGGATTGAGGCGAATAGGACCGAGCTTGGACAGTCGGCCAACCGGAGGGTTGGTGGGAAGTTGCAGCAGAGTGCGTAGAAATCCAGAGTCGTCGCCCAGGGGCTCGTCGAAGGTGAGGCCCGCGTAATTTGCGTTCATCACATATTCGGACCATTTCATCGTCGCCAGCCTTTCCACCATGTCATTGGTGCCATGGTCATGCAGTCGAATGATTACCCGACCGTGACCGGGGATGGGATCGACACTGCGAATGCAGGCGCCATAGCGACTGACATCCCAGAGGTTGCCGACATACCGCTGATCACCCAGGAAACACTCAGCACGGATCTGAATGCTGAAGATGGGAACTGTGTAGCGGGTCTCTCTTCGTGGCCTGTGGGGCTTGGTCGGGCTGGACGACGACCCCGCCGGGCGGGCGTTGGTTTGGTTGGTGGCTTTGCTGGTTCTGGCTTTGCTGCTTTCGGCTCGGTTCTTTTTGCCGGAGCGGAAGCTGAAGCCGAATAATCCCATGGCTCAGGCTCCACTGGGGAATTTTATCAGGCAAGAAAAGGTCAGGCATGAAAAGGGGGGCTGTCCCCCATGATTCAGAGGATCCAGACCTGATCTCCTGTCTCGCCCCGGCGATGGTGCACCCCCGCATTCTCCTTATCAGCGGCGCCAGCCGGGGCATCGGCGGCGCGATCGCCCAAAAGGCCCTGGCCGAGGGCCATCGGCTCAGCCTGGGCGTACGGGATCCCACCACTCTGGCGGGCGGGCCACTGGCGGACGCCGCCCGGACACAGCCGGACCGGGTGCTCCTGCATGACTACGACGCCCGGAACCCTGGCCAGGCGACGACCTGGGTGGAGGCAACCCTGGCGCACTTCGGTGCGATCGACGGGCTGATCCACTGCGCCGGAGTCTTTTCCCGAGTGGGCCTGCTGTTCCTGGACGGGGAGGAACGGGAGATCGAGGACCTGTGGCAGGTGAACCTGATGGGGCCCTGGTGGCTCACCAGGGCCGCCTGGCCGGCTCTGGTGGCCAGCGGTGACGGGCGGGTGATCACACTGGTGTCGATGAGCGGCCAGCGTGTGAAGGGTTCGCTGGCGGCCTACCCCACCAGCAAGTTCGCCCTGATGGCCCTGTGCGAGGCGATGCGCAACGAGGGCTGGAACTCCGGCATCCGGGTGACGGCCATCTGCCCTGGCTGGGTCAACACCGCCATGGCCGCCCGGGTGAGAGCCCTTCCTCCCGACGCCATGACCCAGCCGGAGGATCTGGCCGCCATCACGGCCCAACTGCTGGCCCTGCCCGCCAGCGCCGTGCCGTTCGAACTGAAGATCAACTGCCTGCTGGAAACCTGAGGCTGGCTCAGATCAGCCGCGACCCTGAGGCCTGCCGGCGCTGGGAGGGATCGAACACCGCTGCCACCGTGCGGATCAGCCAGCGGCCCGTCTCGGTCACCTGCACCTCACCCACACCCCCAGCAAGGCTGAGCCTGACCAGGCCATCGTCGGCCAGAGCCTCCAGGTCCGCCCATTCACGGCGATACCGCTCCGGATCGATCGCCACCCGGAAGTGACACATGACCTCCCGGATCAGCTCGCGCCGCTCCAGCACCTCCGGATCGGTGACCCTCACGCCTCGCTCCACCGGCAACCGCCCGGCGGCGATGGACGCCCCATAGGCCTTGAGGTCGCGGTGGTTCTGGCTGAACAACCGGTGGAACTGGCTGATCGCCGTGGGACCGACCCCCAGCAACTCCATCTCCCCGCCGGTGGTGTAGCCCTGGAAATTGCGGTGCAGGCGTCCCTCGCGGGCGGCAACGGACAGGCTGTCACCGGACAGGGCGTAATGGTCCATGCCGATGGCGTCGTAGCCGCAGCTGCCCAGGCGCTGGGCAGCACTCTCCAGCATCTGCAACCGCTGCCGCCGGGTGGGCAGATCCGCTGCTGCGATCTTGCGCTGCAGGGGCAGCTGGTCGGGGAGGTAGGCGAAGGAGAACAGGGACACCCGATCGGGGCGCAGATCCTGGACCAGGGCCAGGGTGGCGTCGAAACGCTCCGGAGTCTGGAGCGGCAGGCCGCAGATCAGATCCACATTGACACTGGTGAAGGACGCCTCCCGCATCCAGCCCATCACACGCCGCAGCTGGTCCACGGGCACCACCCGGTTGACGGCCTGCTGCACCGCCGGATCGGCATCCTGGATCCCGAAGCTGATCCGGGAGAAACCCAGCCGACGCAGCGCGAAGACGTCCTCCCGGCCGAGGGCTTCCGGATTCACCTCGATGGAGGCTTCCAGAGCGGGGTCCAGATCGAAATGGCGCTCGATCAGCCCCCAGAGCCTCTCTCGCTCGGGGATCGTGAGGTAGTTGGGGGTGCCCCCTCCCCAGTGGAGCTGGGCGAGGCGGCGCCTCTGGGCCGACAGGCGCGAGATCAGCTCCAGCTCGCCGGCCAGGGCCTCCAGGAAGGGCTCCACCACCTTCGAGCCGGCGCCCGTGGTGATGCGGTTGCAGCCACAGAACCAGCAGGCGTTGCGGCAGAAGGGGACATGCACGTACAGCGACAGCGGGTCAGCCGTGGGGCGGGACAGCTGGGCCGCCATGTCGTCCGCCGTGACGCCCCCGTGGAAAGCGGCGGCCGTGGGATAGCTGGTGTACCGGGGCACGGGCCGGTCGTGCCTGAGCAGCAGATCGATCGTGGTGCCGGGACGGGAAGAAACGGTGGCCGCTGGGGTCATGGGTGCGGAGGGCGGGGCAGGGTGGGGACGCAGAGTGGTGAGGGCTCGATCAGGAAGCAGGGGAGACAGGCTCCGGCAGGGGGTCCATCTTCTCCCAGCTCCGCCAGCAGGCGCTGGGTGGCGTGGAAGGCCAGCACCGCTTCCTCCAGCAGCTCCTGCTCCTCGGCATCACTGAGCGCGAGCTGCTCGAAGCCCCGATGCAGGTCCTGCTTCAGATCAGCGCTGTCGCGTGGAAACTGCCAGAAGCGGAGGGCCGGAAGGCCATGGGCCGCCAGGATCCGGTTGGCCTGCTCGCCGAGCTGCTGCCCTCCGGAGAGGTCGCCGCCGTAGCGGACGTAGACGTGGGCCAGGAAGCGATGGGGTGCCCGGCGGGCCAGGGTCTGGAGATGGAGCAGCCAGTCGCGGGCGGCCGGTGACGCCGGGGTGGCCGGGAGCACGGCCAAGGAGGCCACGTCCTGACGCAGGGCCTCGCTGCGGCCGAGCCCCTCCCAGGGAATGGCGCCGGCACCCAGGCCGGCGGCCAGGTCCGGACCCAGGGCCTCGATCAGTCGGTACGCGGGCACCAGGGCCCGGATCAGGGCGGCCAACTGGCCCGGGCTGGCCTGGCCCTGGAGCAGGGATCGGGAGAAGGCCATGCCCTCGGCCTCGTGGTGAGCGGCGCCGATGCGGGCATGGAGCCGGCGGACCCGGGGACCGAAGCCCTTGCGGGCCGCCCTGTCGCCGGGTCCGGCGTGATCCGAGATGGCTGGGGGGAGCGTGGTGGTCATGAGGTGTGGCCCAGAAAAGGGAGCGCGGAAGCTCAGACAGATAAACGGTATAACGTTGACGTTGTGACGTTGACTCGCTGGGACGATTTCGTTGTGATTTCGTTGCATCGCCGGCCGCCCTGACAGAGGCCCGTCAGGGCCCTCCGTACGCTGAGTTGTTCAGCCTCACCAACCGGCGGATCATGCGATTCCTGCTCAACCTGCTCTGGTTCGTGCTGGGGGGATTCGTGATGGGCCTGGGCTGGTGGCTGGCCGGCGTGGTGGCGGCGATCACGATCGTGGGGATTCCCTGGGCCAGGGCCTGCTTCCTGATCGGCAACTTCTCCTTCTGGCCCTTCGGCCAGGAGGCGGTGAGTCGGCGGGAGCTGACGGGCTCCAACGACTTCGGTACCGGACCCTTCGGTTTCGTGGGCAACGTGATCTGGTTCCTGGTGGCCGGCTGGTGGCTGGCGATCGGCCACCTGAGCTCCGCCCTGGCCTGCTTCGTGACGATCATCGGCATTCCCTTCGGCATCCAGCACCTGAAGCTCGCCCTGATCGCCCTGGCACCGATCGGCATGGAGGTGGTCCCACGGGAACGCCTCCATGCCTGAGCCTGAATGGAAGCTCAGGCCCCTGCAGCCGGCACCATGGGCTGGCAGAACTGACGCAGCAGGAGCCCACCGAAGCGGAACTTCAGCCCCAGCCGGCGCAGGGCTCCGCCACCTTCCCGGCGCGCTGCCTGCATCTCCTGAAAACAGGCCACCAGGCGGTCGCGCAGCTCCAGGAAGCGGCTGGACTCCAGATCGAACACCCAGGGGAAGGCCCGCCTCGCCGTACGGTTGGTCTGGGACATCACCTCGGCATCGAAGCGGCGGGGATCCATGCCCAGGATCCGGTAGAAATCGCCGCGCTCACACACCGTGAGGCTGTGGGTGAGAAACACCGACCACAGAAAGAAACGGCTGAGCAGCTTGCCACGGAATCCCTGCCGCAGGGCCGGCCAGCAGCGGATCAGCAGATTGAAAATATCGCCATGGCGATTCTCATCCTGGCACCAGGGCTCGAAGAAATCGAACAGGGGCGCGAAGTTGTTGTCGGGCGTGGCCTTGAGATGGCGATCGATCAGGATGTAGCGCCAGTAGCCGATCTTTTCCGACAGGAAGACGCTGTAGAGCACCCAGCTGAGCGGGAACCAGGTGATCGGCCGCTTGGTGCTCAGGGACGGCAGGTCGATGGCGATTCCCTCGGCCACCAGGGCCCGGTTGAGGAAGCCCGCGTGGCGGGCCTCGTCCCGGGCCATCAGCTGGAACAGCCGGCCCAGCTCGGGCCGCCCGGCCTGCATCAGCCGCCTGGACAGCTCCTTGAACAGCAGGAAGCCGGAGAACTCCGACACACAGGAACGCACCAGATAGCTTTCGTAGGCCTGCTTCTCCTCGGGGCCAAGATCTCGAAGGCGATCCAGGGGCACCTTGCGATCGAAGTGTTCCCGGTTGTAGTCGGCCTCCATCTCGGTGAGCATCGCCTCGAACGCCGGCCGCTGGCGTTCCAGATCGGTACGGGCCGCCTTGGCGATCTCAGTGGTGTAGAAGCGGGGTGTCAGCAGGTCCTCGCGCAGGTGGGGGGCAGCGGGCGTGGCCGTGGAAAGGCCTGGGGCACCTTGGGAGAGGGTGGCGGTCATGGAGGTCGGCGACGTCGCTGAACGTCATAACGGAAACGCAATACTACTTTTTCCGGTTGATGCAGATACCTGTTTTCACGTTTCTGCATGAAAGGGGTGAGATGGAAACGTGGTAGCGTTACAGAGATCCCCCTGCAGGCGGAGGCCGATGGACGCCCTGGCCGACTATTTCAAGGTGTTCTCCGAGCCCAACCGGCTGACCGTGCTCGAAACCCTGGAGCCCGGCCCTCTCAATGTCACCGCGGTGGTGGAGAAGACCGGCCTGAGCCAGGCTCTGGTGTCCAAGCACCTCAAGCTGCTCACCATCGCCGGTGTGGTGCGCCGCCGGCCCGAAGGCAGCCTGGTGTTCTATGAAGTGATCGACAAGGGCGTCTTCCAGCTGCTGGGCCAGGCCCGCAAGCTGATGCTCGCCTCCCGCCGCCAGCAGCTCGATGCCCTCGCGGCCATCCTCTGATCTCCCCACCAGCCTGGCTTCCCTGCGCGCGGCCCTGGCCGACGGCCGGCGCCATTTTCCCGGCCTGCGGCTGGGGGATCTCGACGGCGTTTCCCTGGATCTGGCGGACTGCGACCTGCGCGGAGGCTGCTTCAAGGAGGCGCGCTTCGGCCATGCCCGGCTGGCGGGGGCAAACGTGGAACGCGGCTGCTTCCAGCAGGCCCTGCTGTGGGGCGCCGACCTCTCCGGCGTGTCCGCCGGACGCTCCTTCTGGCACGACGCCGATCTCTCGGCGGCCCGGCTGCAGGGGGCCGACTTCTGCGGCGCCCTGATGCACCGCTGCTGCCTGCGGGGGGTGCTTGCCGCTGACAGCCGCTGGCGGGCCGCCCGGCTGGTGGAGGCCGATTTCCGCAGTGGCCTCGATCAGCGCACCGACCTCGGTGGGGCCGACTTCCGGGGCGCCGACCTCAGCTTCGCCCTGATGCAGGGGGTCCAACTTCAGGGCAGCGATCTTCGCGGTGCCTGCCTCTATGGCACCAGCATGGTGGCGGCCAACCTCCGCCACGCTGACCTGCGCGGCTGCGACCTGCGGGACACCGATCTCCGGGACGCCATGCTGGAGGGGACTCTGCTCAACGACGCCCTGCTGCCATGACCGACTGCTTCGACCTGATCGTTCTGGGGGCGGGCTCCGGCGGCCTGGCCGCCGCCAAGCGGGCGGCCTCCTACGGAGCCTCGGTGGCGATCGTGGAGGGCGACCGGGTGGGGGGCACCTGCGTGATCCGCGGCTGCGTGCCCAAGAAGCTGCTTGTCTACGGCTCGGCCTACCGCCATCTGCTGGCCGATGCCGCCAGCTACGGCTGGCAACTGGATGGCTTCCGGCCCGATTCCTCCGTCCTGCTCGCCAACGTACGCCGCGAGGTGGACCGGCTCAACGAGCTTCACATCGGGCTGCTGGAGAAGGCCGGTGTGGAGCTGGTGCGCGGCTGGGGGCGTTTCGCCGATCCCCACCACATCGAGGTCACCGATGGCTCCGGTTCCACCCGCAGGCTCAAGGGCGAACGCATCCTGATCGCCGCCGGCGGCCGGCCCCACCGGCCCAGCTTCCCCGGCGCCGACCTGGGCTGGGTGAGCGACGACATGTTCCTGCAGGAGAGCTTTCCCGAGCGGGTGGTGGTGGTGGGGGCGGGCTTCATCGCCTGCGAATTCGCCTGCATCCTGCACGGGCTGGGGGTGGCGGTGACCCTGCTGGTGCGGGGCGATCACCTGCTGCGGGGCTTCGATCGGGACGCCTCCCATGCGGTGCAGGAAGCCATGGAGGCCGAGGGCATCGAGATCCGCTTCGCCCACAGCCCCGCCGCCATCACCGGCACGCCGGGGAAGCTGGAGCTCACCACCCAGAGCGGCGAGGTGATCCCCTGCGGCGGCGTGCTGCTGGCCACCGGCCGCCGACCTTTTCTGGATGGCCTGCAGCTGGAATCCGCCGGGGTGGCAGTGGAAGGGCATCGCATCCCGGTGGACCCCGACCAGACCACCAACGTGCCCCACATCCATGCCGTCGGGGACGTGACGGATCGGATCAATCTCACCCCCGTGGCGGTGGACGAGGGCCGCGCCTTCGCCGACACGGTCTTTGGGAACAAACCCCGCCGGGTGAACCATGAGCTGGTGGCCAGTGCCGTGTTCAGCCAGCCGGAGCTGGCCGGGGTGGGCCTCAGCGAAGAGAGCGCCCTCGAGCGCTTCGGCGCCGACCGGATCCGGGTGCACAGGGCCCGCTTCCGGCCCATGGCCCAGGCCCTGCCGGCCCGCGGCCCCAGGGTGCTGCTGAAGCTGATCGTGGAGACCGCTTCCGACCGGGTGGTGGGCTGCCACATGGTGGGAGAACACAGCGCCGAAATCATTCAGATGGCGGCGATCGCCATCGGCATGGGCGCCACGAAGGCGGACTTCGACCGCACCATGGCGCTTCACCCTTCGGTGTCCGAGGAGTTCGTCACCATGGCCGGCTGAGCCATGGCCAGCTCATTGGCCCCAGCGGCTCCGATCAGGGCTCCTCTTCGACTTCCCGCCTGATGGTGCAGTCGGCCGGGGGGATGTTTCCGAAATCCTTGGGGAGCCTGGCCCGGTGGGCTGTAGCGATGGGCACGGCGATCTGCGCCCGGCCCCACGCACACCTCAGCCGAGAGGCTCTGCGGCTGGATCGGTCGGAGGAGTGGCGGAAAAGCCCCAGGCTCGCCGCAGGGAAGGATCGGTGAGTTCCCAGGCGTGTTCGGTGGCCACGACGGCGGCCCGGGTCACCGCTTCCGCCAGCCCCCTCGACCGGCGGCACTGCTCCAGCAGCTGGCGGAACCGCCGACTCTCCTCCAACAGCCTGCCGACCCGCTGGGGGCCACCGGCACTGGCCAGCATGGCGGGCTGGCGGGAGCACAGTTCGAGGGTTTCGATGTGCTGGTCCAGCCAGGCCACCTCGTAATCGAGCATGGCGTCGCTGCAGCCCCGCAGCCGGGCGTCATAGAGCTCCAGGTGGCCTTCCAGCAGGGACGACTCCCCCGGATGGTCCGCGGGCTCGACACTGGAGCGGTCGTGCAGCCTCTGCATGATCAGGCGCAGATAACTCATGGACGGTGACCTCGGCAGCGCTTGAGGGGTGGAGATGGATCAGACGGCCGCCAGACCCTTCTCATTGAAGACGCCTTCGAACAGCACCGAGCTCAGGTAGCGCTCGCCGGAGTCGGGCAGCACCACCACGATCGTGCGCCCCTCGAAGACCTTCTCCCGGGCCAGCCGCAGAGCCGCCACCGTGGCGGCTCCACAGGAGATGCCGGCCAGGATGCCCTCCTCCCTCATCAGTCGGCGCGCCATGGTGACCGCCTCCTCGTCGCTGACGGCCTCCACCCGGTCGACCAGGGAAAGATCGAGGTTGGCCGGGACGAAACCCGCACCGATGCCCTGGATCTTGTGGGGACCGGGGCGGATATCCTCCCGTGCCATGGTCTGGCGGATGACGGGGCTGTTGGCGGGCTCGACCGCCACCGACACCAGGGGCTCACCGAGGGTTTTCTTGATGTAACGGCTCACTCCCGTGATCGTGCCGCCGGTGCCCACCCCCGCCACCAGGACGTCCACCACGCCGCCGGTGTCCTTCCAGATTTCAGGGCCGGTGGTGTCGTGGTGGATGCGGGGATTGGCCGGATTCATGAACTGCTGCAGCATCACCCAGCGATCAGGCTCGGCATCGGCCAGCTCCCTGGCCGCGCCGATGGCCCCTCCCATCCCCAGCCGCCCTTCGGTGAGGACCAGGTGGGCGCCGTAGGCGGTGAGCAACTTGCGCCGCTCCAGGCTCATCGTCTCCGGCATGGTGAGGGTGAGCGGAATGCCCCTCGAGGCGGCCACGAAGGCCAGGGCGATGCCGGTGTTGCCGCTGGTGGGCTCGATCAGCTCCTTACCGGGACCCAGCAGACCGTCCTTTTCCGCCTGCCAGATCATCGCCGCGCCGATGCGGCACTTGACCGAGTAGGCGGGATTGCGCCCCTCGATCTTGGCGATCACCCGGGCCCCGCAACCTTCCGTGACGCGATGCAGCTCCACCAGCGGCGTCTGGCCGATGCTGAGACTGTTGTCGGAGAAGATGGGGCTCATCGTGGTCCCTCTGGATCCGGTCCTTGGGGCACCTTAGTCAGCGCTCCAGACATCAGCCCTCAGAGGCAGGGGGAACAGGCCGCAAGGATGATGACTTTCCCCCCTGCCATCCCAGAACACCCTGACACGAAGGGTCGGAGCATCGGATTCTGGGTCGGACCATGCACCAGGAGCAGCCCTTAGCAGATGAGGAACCGTCGACCCGTAATCTGCGGCACAACCCCGGGGTGATCCGCCCATGACAGCGATCCTGCCGAACGTGTTCAACCGCATCAGTTTCCGGCACCTCAAGGGCGATCTTTTCGGCGGTGTCACGGCGGCGGTGATCGCCCTGCCGATGGCCCTGGCCTTCGGGGTGGCCTCCGGGGCGGGGGCCGCCGCGGGCCTGTGGGGGGCGGTGCTGGTCGGTCTGTTCGCCGCCCTCTTCGGCGGCACCCCCACCCTGATCTCGGAGCCCACCGGCCCGATGACGGTGGTGATGACCGCCGTGATCGCCAGCTTCACCGCCTCCTACCCGGAGAAGGGCCTGGCCATGGCCTTCACCGTGGTGATGCTGGCCGGGGTGTTCCAGATCATCTTCGGGCTGCTGAAGCTGGGCCGCTACGTGACCCAGATGCCCTACACGGTGATCTCGGGGTTCATGAGCGGCATCGGCATCATTCTGATGATCCTGCAGATCGGCCCGTTCCTCGGCCAGGCGATTCCCAAGGGCGGCGTGATGGGCACCCTGACCGCCGTGCCCCAACTGTTCGGCAGCATCCGCCCTGCTGAGGCCCTGCTGGGTGCCATCACCCTGGCCATCCTCTGGCTGACGCCGGGGGCGGTGAAGAAGATCGCCCCTCCCCAGCTGATCGCCCTGATCCTGGGGACGGTTCTGTCCCTCACCCTGATCACCGGCGGTGGCGGCGCGGACGTTGAAGGCATACGCCGCATCGGCGAATTCGCCAGCGGGTTCCCCAGCTTCCAGGTTCCCTATTTCGAGCTGGGCGAGCTGCGGCTGATGCTGATCGATGCGGCGGTGCTGGGCATGCTCGGCTGCATCGACGCCCTGCTCACGGCCGTGATCGCCGACAGCCTCACCCGCTCCGAGTCGGATTCCAACAAGGAACTGATCGGGCAGGGTCTGGGCAACCTCGATTTCAGGCCTCTTCGGCGGCATCGCCGGCGCCGGCGCCACCATGGGCACGGTGGTGAACATCCAGGCCGGGGGTCGCTCCGCCCTCTCGGGCATCAGCCGGGCCCTGGTGCTGATGCTGGTGATCCTGGTGGGGGGCCGCCTGGCCGCCCAGATTCCCCAGGCGGTGCTGGCCGGCATCGCCCTCAAGGTGGGTGTCGACATCGTCGACTGGGGCTTCCTCAAGCGCGCCCACCGGATCTCGCTCAAGGGCGCCGTGATCATGTACCTGGTCATCGGACTCACGGTGCTGGTCGACCTGATCGCCGCGGTCGGCATCGGCATCTTCATCGCCAACGTCCTCACCATCGACCGGCTGAGTTCTCTGCAGGGCCTGCGGGTCAAAGCCATCAGCACCGGCGACGACGACCTGGACGTTCCCGCCGAGGACAAGGCGCTGCTGGATCGGGGTGAAGGCCGGGTGCTGCTCTTCCAGCTCAACGGGGCCATGATCTTCGGTGTGGCCAAGGCCATCAGCCGGGAACACAACGCGATTGTCGATTGCCAGGCCGTGGTGTTCGACCTGTCCGAGGTGTCCCACCTGGGGGTCACCGCCGCCCTGGCCCTGGAGAACGCCGTGGAGGAAGCGGTGGAGAAGGGGCGCAACGTGTTCGTGGTTGGTGCGACCGATCGCACCCGCCGCCGTCTCGAGCAGCTGAAGATGTACGAACTGCTGCCCCCCGACCACACCGAGATCAGCCGGCATGAAGCCCTGGAGAGGGCGGTGGCCGCCCTGTCCTGATCACGTCCGGACCACCGCCTGGCGGCCACCAACCGCCTGGCGGCCATCCCTGCGTTCCCCGGAGCTTCGGCCCTTGTTGACGACCTTTTCCCTGCATGAATGGTGGCAGCGGCCCCACCGCGATCTGCTCTCCGGGCTGGTGGTGGCCTTCGCCATGATTCCGGAGGCGATCGCCTTCTCCGGTATCGCCGGCGTGGCTCCTGAGGTGGGGCTTTTCGGTGCCTTCGTGCTCTCCATGGTGCTGGCGGTGCTGGGAGGGCGGGTGGCGATGATCACCTCCGCCACGGGCTCCACCGCCCTGTTGATGTCCGGCCTGGTGCTGCAGGGGGAGGGGCTGGGCTCTGGTCTGGGGCTGCAGTACCTGCTCGCGGCGGGCATCCTCACCGGCGTGCTGCAGATCGCGTGGGGCTACCTGAGGCTGGCTCACCAGATGCGCTTCGTGCCCCAGCCGGTGATGGCCGGCTTCGTCAACGCCCTGGCCCTGCTGATCCTGCTGGCGCAGCTGCCCCAGCTGGGGCTGGATGTGTTCCACCCCGAGAAGGTGGCGGTGACGGTGGGCCAGCTGCCGGTGGTGTGGGGGCTCACCATCCTCAGCCTGGTGATCATCTACGCCCTGCCCCGGTTCACCCAGGTGGTCCCGTCCGCCCTGGTGGCGATCATCGTCTGCACGGGTCTGTCGATCCGGCTGAATCTGGATCTGCCCACCGTCTCCTCCCTGGGCACCCTGCCGGAGGGATTGCCTCGGCTGGGGCTCCCCCAGGTGCCGTTCGACTTCAGCACCCTGGGCCTGATCCTGCCCACGGCCCTGGCCATCTCCCTGGTCGGGCTCATGGAGACCTTCCTCACCCAGGACATCCTCGATGACATGACCGACACCAGCAGCCCCAAGGACAAGGAGGCGCGGGGTCAGGGCATCGGCAACATCGTCAGTTCCCTCTTCGGCGGCATGGCCGGCTGCGCCCTGGTGGGCCAGTCGGTGATGAACATCAACAACGGCGGCCGCAGCCGCCTCTCCACCCTGGCGTCCGGCGCCAGCCTGCTGCTGATGATCCTGCTGGCCCGCGACTGGGTGGCCCGGATCCCCATGGCCACATTGGTGGCGGTGATGATCATGATCGCCGTGAACACCGCCAACCTGCGCTCGATCCGCAACATCCCGGTGGCACCGAAGAGCGACACCTCGGTCATGCTGCTGACCGTGGCGATCACGGTGATCACCCACAATCTGGCCATCGGCCTGCTCGCCGGCGTCGCCCTGGCGGGGATCCTGTTCAGCCGCAAGGTGGCCAAGGTGATCCAGGTGGAGAGCCAGCTGGAGAGCCCCGACCACCGCCTTTACAGCGTGCGGGGGCAGCTGTTCTTCGTCAGCTCCATCTACTTCCGCCAGGGATTCGAGCTGCACGAGCACCCCGCCCGGGTGACGATCGACATGGCCGAGGCCCACCTCTGGGACCAGAGCGGGGTGGCGGTGCTCGATCAGGTGATCCGCCGCCTGCGGCTGGGGGGCAGCGAGGTGAGGGTGATCAACCTCAACCCCGAGAGCACCGATCTGTTCGCCCGCATCGGCATCGCGCCGGAGGCCGGTGGCCGGGGGGGACCGGAACCGGCAGCCCACTGAGGCTTCCAGGCGCAGCCTGTCGCGCTGGATTCAGCTGCCGGGATCTCCCAGGGCTTCCAGCCCCCTGAACAACCTCCCCAGGGCCTCCTTCAGATCGGCGGCGCCCAGCATCCCGTAGCTGAGCCGCAGCACCCCCTGCCCGCCGGCGGCCGGCAGTCCGAAACTCTCCCCAGGCAGGGCCGCCACGCCGTGCTCCAGCACCAGCCGCTCCATCACCCGCAGACCGCCCAGCCTGCTGGAGAAGCGCAGCAGGCCATAGAAGGCCCCGTCGGGGGGGCCGAGCAGCTCCACGTCCAGGCCGCCCGCCCGGGCCGCCGTCACCGCCGCGAGCAACTGGTGGCGACGATCCCCCAGGGCCACGATGCGGGGCCGGCACCAGGCGGGACCGGCGTGGAGGGCGGCCAGCGCTGCCCTCTGGCTCACCTGGGGAGGGGAGATCAGCACGGTGTCCTGGACCTTGGCCAGGGCCCCCATCAGCTGACGGGGAACCGCCGCGTAGCCCACCCGCCAGCCGGCCATGCCGTAGGCCTTGGAGAGGGAGAAGAGGGACGCGGTGTGACCGCCGCTGCCGGGCAGCCGGCCCGGGCCGCGGTGGGCGACGGGTCCGTGGACGAAATCGGCGTAGGCCTCGTCGCTGACATGCAGCAGTCCGTGCCGTTCGCAGAGCCCGTTGATCGCCGCCAGCACCGCGGGCGGCGTCACCACGCCGCTGGGATTGTTGGGGGAGATGGTCACGATGGCTCGGGTGCGGGAGGTGATCGCCGCCGCCAGCCGCTCGGGATCGGGCACCAGACCGGCGGCCACCGGCACGGGAACGCCGCCGGCCAGGCGAATCGCCATGGCGTGGTTGAAATAGAACGGCAACGGCAGCAGCACCTCGTCGCCGGGATCGCACAGCACCTGGGCAATGGCGCTGAAGGCCATGTTGCTGCCGGCGGTCACCAGCAGGTCGCTGTCCCCCAGATCCAGGCCGCGCACGTCTGCGAGCTCCCGCCGGACCGCCTCCAGCAGCGGCTCCTCGCCCTGCACCGGGCCGTAGCGATCGAGCCGATGGTCCGCCGCCTCCAGCGCCGCGAGCACGGCCTGGCGAACCCCCGGCGGCGGCCCCCAGGCCACCATGCCCTGGGCAAGGGAAAGGGCTCCGGGGCGCTGGCGCACCAGGGCGCCCACCCGGGCGATCACTGGGTCGGCCACGGCGGCCATCCGCCCGGCGGCAACGGGGGCAGCACCCATCTCAGGCCTCCGCCGGCAGCAGCAGCTCCAGCACCGCCCCGCCTTCGGGATGGTTGGCGGCCTGGACGCGGCCGCCATGGGTGACGGCGATCTGCTGGACGATCGCCAGCCCCAGGCCGCTGCCCCCCCGGTCGCTGCGGACACGGGAGGGGTCGCCGCGGTAGAAGCGCTCGAACATGTGCTGCAGGTCGTCCTCACTGAGTCCGGGCCCCTGGTCCCGGACCGTCAGCAGGCACCAGCCCGTCGTCACTTCGATCGTCACCGTCACCGTGGCGCCATCGGGGCTGTAACGCACCGCATTGTCGAGCAGATTCAGCAGCGCTCTGTGGAGCAGAGAGCCATCGCCCATCACCACCAGGGGAGCATCGGTCTCCAGCTGCAGGCGAATGGCGCGACGCTCTGCCAGGGGCCGCAGGCTGAGCCAGACCTGCTGCACCAGCTGGGGCAGATCCACCCGGCTCCGGCGGCGCACCACTTCCGGCAGGGTGTTCTCCAGCCTGGAGAGGTCCGTCAGATCCCCCACCAGCCGCTGCAGCCGCCGCAGCTCCCGTTGCAACCGTTCCACCAGCACGGCCGTGGTGTCGTTGGCATGGGCCGCCAGGCTGTCGCCCACCAGCAGCAGGGCAGTGAGCGGGGTCTTGAGTTCGTGGGCCACGTCGCTCACCCAGCGCTCCTGCTGCTCCAGCTGGGCTTCGAGCGAACGCCGGTTCTGGAGCAGCACCGCCACCCAGCCCCCCTCACCCGCCAGGGCGAAGGCGGCGAGCTGCTGGTTCCCCAGCTGCCACTCCAGCCGCTGGGGTCGCTCCCGCTGGCGGGCATTGCGGATCAGGGCGATCAGCGGTGGGGAGGGGCAGACCCGCTCCAGGGGCTCCTGACGGAGCAGTCCCGCCCCGGAGGCCTCCAGCAGCCGTTCAGCCCTCAGGTTGATCAGCTGGATGCGATCGGCCCCATCCAGGATCAGCCAGCCATCCGGGGCCCCACCGATCCAGCGCAGCAGCTGACGGGCGGAAAGCCCCGAGAGGGCCTGGCTGGCCCGGGAGGATCGGCGCGCCAGCCACAAGCCCAGGGCCAAGCCCAGCAGCCCCGCCAGCAGCAGCCTCATTCAGCCGAAGCGGTAGCCGAAGCCCCGCACGGTGACCAGGTGCTCGGGAGCCGAGGGATTCTCCTCCAGCTTTTCGCGGAGCCAGCGGATGTGCACGTCGACGGTCTTGCTGTCGCCGAAATAGTCGTAGCCCCAGACCCGCTCCAGGAGTTTGTCGCGGCTCCAGACCCGGCGGGGATGCTGCATGAACAGTTCCAGCAGCCGGTATTCCTTGGGCGAAAGGTTGAGTTCGAGTCCGTCGCGGGTGACCCGGCATTCCTCCGGAAAAAGCCGCAGATTGGCGTGCTGGAACACCTTGGTGGCCTCCTCCACCGAGCGGCTGCGGCGCAGCAGGGCCCGGCAGCGGGCCACCAGCTCCCGCATGCCGAAGGGCTTGATCAGGTAATCGTCAGCCCCCACCTCCAGCCCCAGCACCCGGTCGGTCTCGCTGTCACGGGCACTGACCACCAGGATGGGGGTGTGGTTGCCGGCGGCGCGCAGCTGGCGGCAGAGATCCAGCCCGCCGAGGCCCGGCAGCATCAGATCGAGCACCACCAGGGCGAACGCCTCCCCGGGCGGAGACTCCTGCAGGCTGCGCAGGGCCTCGCGGCCGTTGCCGCAGGCGGTGACCTCGAAACCCTCCAGGACGAGGACATCGCGGATGGTTTCACGGATCGTGTCGTCGTCCTCGACGACCAGCAGGGGCAGATGCATCGCTCCATTCTGGGTGTCCGAGGCCGGCTGATCCCAGAACGGTTTCAACGGCGGGGCAGATAGCTCACCACCAGGCGCCGCTGGCTGTCCAGTTGCAGCCAGCCTTCATCGCGCAGGTTGCCGATCACCCGTGTGACGGTGACCCGGGTGGTGGCGAGGGCACTGGCCAGCTCCTGGTGGGTGAGGCGCAGGTTGAGTCGCAGGCCCGACTCGCAGGGTTGGCCGTACTCACTGGCGAGGAGCTCGAGAAACCCCCGCACCCGTTCATCGACGCGCTTGAGCCCCATCAGGGCCAGCAGGGCCTGGCTCTGCTGGAGGCGCAGCCCCAGGGCATCGAGCATGGCCGCCGCCAGGGCCCTGTCCTGGCGGATCTCGCTGCAGCTGAGGCAGAGCAGGTCGGAGTCCGCCAGGGTGGTGGCGGCATAGGCCGCCACGCCGTTGAGCGGATCGCCGAAGGGCTCGTTGGGGCCGGCCAGGCCCAGCAGCATGTCATCGCCGTGGATGGTGATGGCACTGAGTTTCACCATGCCCCGAACCACGAGCCAGACGTTGTTCTTGAGCAGCGGTACATCACTGCCGGCACTGATGTGAACAAGGCTGCGCTTCTGATAACTGGCCTCGAGGAATTCCCGGAAACCTTCCTTGCCGCCGGATTCACGGGATGGTGTGAACACCATGGAGAGAAGCGCGTTGGAGCCAGTGCACTGTATGCAGTAACACCATGGACTCGGGCAAAGCCCTGGTAGTGCCCTGGTTAAGACATGAGTAAGAGGCAAAGGCAAAAAAGTCAGGAGAGCAAGAACCGTCTTGCTCTCCTGATGATGGGCAATGGTCGCCGCGGCCGGTTCAGGTGCCGATCCTGGCCACCGCCTTCTTCGCGGCGTTGAGGATCGCCCCCTTCAGAGGCACATAGCCGAGGTCGTCGGCCTTGTTCTGGGCGGCGGGGCTGAGGAGATGGAGCATGGCCTTGCGGATGCTGCCGGCCTTGGCACCGTTGCCTTTCTGGTAGGCCAGGATCCAGGTGAGGGTGGAGATGGGGTAGCTGTCGGCCCCGGCGGGATTGGGATCCTCACCGGCCAGATTGCCGTCGAGACGGATGTTGTTGAGAGCCGCGGCGCCGCCCTTGAGCCCCGGCATCACGAACCTGCCAGCACGGTTCTGCAGGGCGGCCGCCTTGATGTTGCCCTTCACGTAGGCCTGGTTGATGTAGCCCAGGGCGCCGGGCGTGTTGGTGACGATGGCGGCGACACCCTCATTGCCCTTGCCGCCGAGCCCCACCGGCCATTTGACGCTCTTGCCCTCGCCCACCTTGCTCTTCCAGGTGGAGGAGAAGGCGGAGAGGGAATTGGTGAAGGCGAAGGTGGTGCCGGAGCCGTCGGAGCGGTGCACCACCTTGATCGGCCCCTTGCCGCACTTGAGCTGATCCCAGGTTTTGATGGTGCCCATGTAGACATCCACCAGTTGCTTCTGGGTGAGCTTCAGGCCCTTGCAGTCGGGTTTGTTGTAACCGATGGCGATCGTGCCGCCCACCGCGGGGAACTGCACCACGCCCCGGCTCACCTTGCCGGCTTCCGAAGCCTTGATCGGTTCGTCGGTGGCGCCGAAATCCACTGTGCCCGCCACGAACTGTCGGACACCAGCACCGGAGCCCACCGACTGATAATTGACCTTGACACCGGAGCGGGCGAGATCGGCGAAGGCGCGCTGGTAGAAGGGCGCGGGGAAGGAGGCACCCGCGCCGTTTAGGGCGCTCTGCGCCAGGGCGGCCATCCCGCTGCCGGCGCCGACGGTCAGCGCGGTGGTGTAGATCAGGGCCTTCTTGGAGAAGGTCATCGAAAACCGAACATGGAGCCTCTTTGAGTTAGCAGGACGAGCGACAGGATCTCGTTATCGAGCGATTAAGGGGCGTTCAAGATTGTGCTCTGAGCGGCGCTCGAGCCAGAGCGCCAGCAGCAGATCACGGCGTCGCCCGGGAAGGATCAGTTCATCCGCCCGCTGCCGCCACCGCTCCCAGCCCTGCCGCGCCTTGTGGCGCAGCAGGGACTCCAGCTGCGGCACGCTCCGGGCCAGGCCGGAGGGCAGCTGATCATCGATCGCCTTCTCCAGGACCTGAAAGTCGTTGAGGTCGCCCAGGAGCCCCTGCAGCTCCCTCAGTTCGCCGACCCAGCGAAGGCAGCGTTCTCCGGTGATGGCGCCGAGATTCTCCAGGCCGTAGCGCGCCGTCTTCAGCCGCTTGCGCAGATCATGCACAAGCTCCATGTCACCCTCCTGATCCGCGATGAACCAGCCGGGATGCAGGAAGAGCCCGGCGATCATCGGCGCCTGCCATTCCAGGGTCCAGGCCCCCACCGGAAGTCTCCCCAGGGGCGTGAACTCGGGATCACGGAGCCAGCCCTGCAGCTGGGAGAGCAGCTTCAGATAACGACCGCTCTGCAGGGCAGCCACCAGCTCCTCGTAGGCGTGGGCACGCTCGCGGCGCAGCTGCTTCAGCACCGGCTTCATGGACCGCCGCTCCGCCTCGGGCAGATCGACCATCAGCTCCCGCTCGAGCCGCTCCCGCAGCACATCCAGATCCCTTGCCATGCCGAGCCGCCGCACCGTCCTGCCGATTCGGCGATCGCAGACGGCCCCTGGGAGCCGCAGCGCCGGTGCGAACTGGTTGAGGCAGGTGCGAAGGCGCCGCAGGGAGACCCGCATCTGGTGGAGCGGCTCGGGATCCTCGTCGGCCAGGACGGGAGCCTGGAGGGCTGCCAGCTTGCTGGTGTGGCGAGCGATCAGGCCGGCGGCGTACTCCCCGTTGCTGATCGTGAGGGGATCCAGGTGGGCTTCGTGCGGGTTGGCCATGGCGAGTGCCGCAGGCCTCAACGGGGACCTGAGCTGCTGGGAGCTGAGCTGCGGGGACCTGGGCTGCGGATCTGATCGAAACTGCGACGGATCGTCTGACCGATCGTGAGTCCGATGGGCAGATCACCGCCGAAGGAGGTACCGTGCGGATTACGGTAGAACTTAAACTCAACGATACGGCAGGAGTCCGGCGGCAGCGGAATGGCACCGGCCTGCTCCGTGAAACGTAACCCCCTCTGGACCGTGAACGTGATGAAGTTGTGGACCTCGGGCCGCTCCCGCAGGGCCCGATCGTTCCCATAGACGAACAGGGGACGGCATAGGATCGTTTTCAACACATCGGATAAGCACGGCATCGTCTTCGCTGGATCTGTAATCCGTTCGCGAGTGTTGTGGATCACCGCTGATGGCCTTGCTGAAGATGTCGAAGGTTCCCGAGGCCTTGCCGGGGTCGCAGAGCCTGATGCGTCCCTGGGCCTGAACCGGCAGCACAGCCAGTGAAGGCGCCAGCGCGGGCCCGAGAAAGACAGCGAAAGCGGAACCATGGCTCGTGACCGGCGAAGCGGAGGCGCTGCGACGATCCTGCACCGGGGGGGCGGGAGACTGGGTTAAGGAAGGGTTTTGGTTCGGGCCCCGGTTTCGCGCCTCGCCGGGCCCTTTGATCCTGTGATCAGCCCTGGCCGGTCCAGTCCTGGAACCAGCCCCGCCGCCAGAGCCACCAGCCCTGAAGCGTGGCCACCAGCAGCATCAGCAGGATCACCAGGAGGTAGCCGTGATGCCATTTCAGCTCGGGCATGAACTCGAAATTCATGCCGTAGATGCCGGCGATGAAGGTGAGCGGCGCGAAGATGCTCGTGAGGATGGTGAGGGTTTTCATCACCTGATTCATCCTGTTGCCGATGCTGGCCGCATAGGAGTGGGTGATGGCATCGCACTGACCCCGCAGCGACCCACAGGCCTCGAACAGCTGGTCCACGAGTTCGGCCATATCCCGGAAGCCTTCCAGGGCCTCTGCGCCCAGAAGCCTCTGCCGCTGGCGCAGCAGGAGACGGATCTGATGGCGAAGGGGCCAGATCAGGGTGCGGATGATCCCCAGATTGCTGCGGAATTCATAGGAGCGGCGCAGGATCACCGGCCGGGGATTGCGCAGGGATGACTCCTCCAGCGCATCGAGCCGCAGGGCGATCGCCTCCAGCATCGGGAACAGATCATCGAGCAGATCATCGATGAGAAAATGCAGGATGTCATCGAGGTCCCGGTCCTCCACGGACCCCGTCTGGGAGAGCAGCCAGTCGGTCAGCATCCCGAAGGGTTCACCGCTGCCCCCTTCCTCCACGGTGATCAGCAGCCGCGGCAGCAGCACCAGGGCCACCTGCTCGCTGACGAGATGGGCCGGGTCCCGCGCGAAGCTCAGCCGATGCAGGACCACCAGCAGCACGTCCTCCAGTCCGTTCACCTGGGGACGCTGGGGGACATCGAGCAGAGGAGCGTGCAGGACCGACGGCACCTCCAGGCTCTCCAGGAGCTGCTGGATGAAACGTCGATCGCCCAGCCCCTGCAGCCGCAGCCAGAGCGGGGTGCCCGCCTTCCGCAGGCTGGCCAGCTTCTCCATGCCGGGGTCGGGCATCCGGGCCGGGCCGCTGCTGTGGAACACCACGGCGTCGCAGCGGGTGGGCCCGAAGCCACCATGGACGTAGAGATGGGTCGGGAGGCCCGCCGGACGCTGATCCAGGCGCTGGGAGGTCAGGGCCCCTGGGGTGAGTCGCAGCATGGGCCTCCCGCCGGTCGCCACGATTCAACCGCAGGCGGGCGGGCCGGGGTACCGCCGGCGGTGGGGCGATGGGAGCCTGAGGGCCTGGCTTTACGGGCTCTTAATCCCGGCTGGCTAAGATTCAGTTCGACCTGTGATTCATCCATGGAACCGGTCATCCACGAGTCCTGTCCGGGAGAAAGGCCGGCGGAGAACGAGGTTCGCTCTCCCATGGAGGCTCACGGGAGCTACCGGGGTGACGACTGGAGCCCCGAGAGGCTGATGTTCCATCAGAATCTGGAGTCCTTCGCCGACAAGGTGGGGCTGATCGTGGGTCTGCAGGCCAATGGAAAGATGAGCCAGGACGATGCGTACAGGCAGATCAAGAAGATCTGGAAGAACCTGAAATACACCAAGGATTCCCTCTTCGACAGCAACGAACGCTGATTCCACCGGCGCCCACAGGATCCAGGCCGCTAACGCACCGCCTCGCGCCGTTCGCAATTGCTGCGGAACGCCAGGCAGCTGATCAGTGGCTCGTCGCGATCGTTCCGTTCCGGGGCATTCCTGGTCATGATGGTGTCCAGCACCCTCACGGCGGCGGTGATGTTGGGGCCTTTGTTGAGCAGCACAGCATCGGCGCGGGCCGCCATCGCCGCATCGGTGATCTCGGCACGGGTGGGCCGGCCCCGATGGGCCATCGCATCGAGCACCTCCGTGGCCCAGATGCAGGGCACATGAGCGGCAGCGCAGATCCGCAGAATCTCCTCCTGAATCGCCGCCAGGGCCTCCCAGCCGCACTCGATCGCCAGATCCCCCCGGGCGATCATCACCCCGACCGGAGCTCCGTGCCCCATGGCCGCCAGCAGTAACCGGGGCAGATTCAGAAAAGCCTGTCGGGTTTCGATCTTGAGCACGACCGCCAGATCCTGGCGGTGGTGCTCCTCCAGGCAGCGGCGCAGGGCCTGGAGATCGGATTCCCTGCGCACGAAGGAGTAGCTGATCAGGTCGGCGTGCTCCATCGCAAAGGCCAGATCCTCGATGTCCTTGGAGGTGAGGGCCGGCGTGCGCAGATCGCTGTCGGGGAAATTGATCCCCTTGTCGGAGCGGAGCCGGCTGCCGCTGGCCTTGGCCGCCGTGATCTCCAGCTCCACCTCCCGCGCCGTCACCCTGCGGATCACGCCACCGATGCGGCCATCGTCGAAGAGCACCCGCTCACCGATGTGCAGATCGCCGAACACCTCGCTCAGGGTGCAGGGGACCGTGCCGGGTCCCCGGTCCGGCTCCGCCGTGAGCATGAGGGCGTCGCCGGAGTGCAGCAGCCGTTCCCCGCTGACCGGGGCGAGGGCGTCCACCACCAGTCGGGCCCTGCCGCTGATCTGACGGAACTCCAGGCCGGAGGTGAAATGGCAGGTCTTGGCGCAGTGGAGCAGCAGCCCCCCATCGGGACGCCGGCCTGCGACGGTGAGGAGGCGCCAGCGCAGGGACGCATCGCGGCCCCGCAGACGATCGCCCACCTTCAGCCGCTTTCCCCCGCTGATCCGCGCCGGCAGCAGCACCCCATCGCCATCCCGCGGGGCGGAGGAGGCTCCAGGCGGCACCACCAGGATCCGCACCGGTTGCAGTGGGCGTCCCAGCCGGTCCCTGACGGGGCGGGCGCGGATCACGCCGCACTGGGGGGCCATCCGGCCGGTGCGCAGCTTGGGCCCCGCGAGATCCATGGCGATCGCGCAGGGGCGGCCGGTGGCAGCGCGTGCCCGGGTGAGCGCCGCCACCATCCGCCCCCAGACCCCAGGGTCGTCATGGGCACAGTTGATGCGGGCCATGGTCATCCCCGCCTCCAGCAGATCCGCGAGCAGGGAAGGATGCTCGGCGGCCTCCGCCGGCAGGGTGACCATGATCCCGGCGACCCCCTCGCTGGCCAGGCCCCCGAACAGGCGGTCGCAGCGCTCCTGCAGGAGCCCCTGCCCCGTCAGCGCAGGAGCCGGCTCCTGCCAGGGCTGCCCGGATGATGCCGCCATGCCTTCGAGCGCTTCGAGGGCTGCGATCACCGCGTCCAGGCTCTGCAGCAGGTGGGCATCGCAGTGCACCAGGGAACAGAGACCCCGTTGCCGCAACGCCTGGGGCAGCTCGGGATGGGCATGGCGATGGAAGCCGATGAAGTGCAGCAGATTGCGGGCGCTGGCGCGGTAGTTCTCGTGAATGCCCTCCAGGCAGGCGGCCTCCTCCACCTCCACGCGGAGCATGGCGCTCCTCAGGGCCATCAGCGTGTCGCGCAGTCCACCGGAGAATGGTGGAGACGTGCTGTCCTTCATGGTGGGGCACGTTCGGACAGGGAGGATTCACGCACGGCACCGACGGCCTCCAGGCGACTGTGCACTCCCTGGCGGCGCAACTCCTCCATCAGCTGTTCGGCCAGTTCCCGATCGAGGGCCGGGGTGAGATGTTCCGCCCCGTCGAGCAGGTGGGCCATCGCCCCCGGTGCCCCTCCCAGGTGCCGGGCCAGCGATTGCAGCGCATCGAAGCGTCCCTCTTCCCGGGGGCCCCCCCGGAGGCGCAGGCGCCATCCAGGTGGATCAGGACAGCCCAGCTCGATCTTCCGCAACGCTCCCAGGGTGGCCAGCACCACCAGCTGATCCCCCTCCACCAGTACCAGATCCAGCGACGGAACCACCAGGGGGGACCGTCGACCCGGGCGCAGCAGGTGGAGGGTGGTGACGCCATACCCCTGCTCCACGCGGGAAAGGTTGAGCCCCAGCAGGCTGTCGCCCTGCTGGATCCGGTAGCGCACGACGAGATGGTTCGCTCCGCCGATCCGGCAGATCTCCTCCACCCGTTCGCCGAAGGCCGTGGCCACCACCGCATCGGCGACCAGATCCATGCTGGAGATCACCGCCACGCCGCCGAGGAGGTCCCCCAGCTGTTCGGCGGCCTCCACCGCATGGGAGAGGATCGCGCAGCGCGCCCTGGGCCAGCGCTTCTGCAGCTGAAGGGCCTCCTGAAGGTTGGCCAGCAGATCATCCGACAACAGCCCGATTCCCTCCACCTGACATGTGCGCAAGGCCTCGAGCGCGGGCTCCCAGCGATCGAAGGCCGCCGTTCCAGGATGGAGCCGCTGCTGGAGGGTGCGCGTGTCGATCCGCAGCACCTGCAGTCCGTCCCTGACCAGGTTGTCGGCCACCTGAGCGGCGAGCTCGTCCCCCTCGGCCAGCAGGATCCAGCGGCTGCCGCGGCGGAAGCGTCCGGGGCGGACGAGGCCGAACCGCTCGCGCAGCAGCCACTCGAGGATCAACGCCACCAGGGCCGAGGTGAGCAGCGTTCCCACCAGGGAGTACAGCAGCGTGACGCCGATCAGCCAGGGGGCCGCCGTGGCGATGCCGTGGTCCGGGGCCAGCATCACGTTGACCGGATCCACATATTCCCCCAGCAGCAGGCCCAGGGTGACGAACACACCCCGCTTCCAGCCGCCCCCCGGGGAGAACAGGGCCAGTCCGACAGCCACCAGCGTGGCGATCAGCAGGATCGCGACCTGCTGCAGGCGGGTTCGCTGCCGCCACCAGCGGAGCGGGGCCTGGATGGCATGGCGCAGGACCATCCACCGGCCCGGAGCGGAAGGGGCAGGCACCGCTTGCGCCGAACGGGGGTGGTGGAACCCGATCGGCGTCACCACCAGGGGTCTTGCCGGGTCTGGAGCGGGCTGCCACAGGGGGCGCTGCAGGCGTCGATCGAGGCCCTGGCCCTCCTCGACCCGATAGCCCTGTCCATCGACACGGAAACAGGCTTCCTGGTCGCCCGGCCTCAGGGCCTCGGTGATCGCTCCTGCGGTGAGCAGCAGGGGATCCACCACGGCCACGCCCGGCACACGCTCCTCCAGCAGGGCGCCGAGGCGGGCCGAATGGCCGGAGGAGCGCACCACCAACTCCGCCGAGGGATTCAGGAGCCTGACCTGCAGGGCGGCCTCCACGTTGGCCGTGCTCTCGGAACTCAGCAGCAGCACGGCCCGGGCCGTCTCGACCCCGGCCTGGGAGAGCACATGCGGCAGGCGCATGTCCCCCTGCACCAGCAGGGCGCCGAACCGTTCCTCCAGGCGGGGATCGCGCCAGTCGGGACGACGGCGATCCAGGCAGCGCAGCTCCACGTCGAAGGGAAGCAGCCGCAGCAGGCAGGCCTGGCCCAGGGATCCAAGGCCACAGACCAGCACCGTTCCCTCCCGTGGGCAGGACCCCCCGGGTGGGGAGACGGGGGGACAGGCCTCCCCGGGTTGGGCCGCAGGATCGGGAATGGAAGGCTGGCCGCCACCATCCATTCTCCCCACGCCGGCGCCGCCTGCCGTTGGCCAGGTCTTAACCAAGGCTGGCAAGGGGTGAGGGCCGCCAGGGAGCCCTCCCCCCATGAGCACCACCCTCGCACCCGTGATGGGTCTGCCCGAACCCGGCACCTATGCCGACCCGCAGCGCAACGGCCTGACCGCCAGGGATCTCCACGACGGTCTGGTCGAGCACCTCCTCTACACCCTGGGCCGTCGGCTGCAGGTGACCGACCGTCATGACCTCTACATGGCGCTGAGCTACGCCATACGCGACCGGCTGATGACCCGCTACCTGGCCGGCGTGGACGCCATCACTGCCAGCCCGGCCAAGGTGGTGGCCTATCTCTCGGCCGAGTTCCTGATCGGCCCCCAGCTGGGCAACAACCTGCTCATGCTCGGCATCCAGGAGGAAGCCGCTGAGGCCCTGCGGCAGTTCGGCATCGACGACATCGAGGAGATCCTTGAGGTGGAGGAGGAGCCTGGCCTGGGCAATGGCGGCCTCGGGCGGCTGGCCGCCTGCTTCCTCGAATCCCTCGCCTCCCTGGAGATCCCCGCCACCGGCTACGGCATCCGCTACGAGTTCGGCATCTTCGACCAGCTGATCCGCGACGGCTGGCAGGTGGAGATCACCGACAAGTGGCTCAAAGGCGGCTGGCCCTGGGAGATCGTCCAGCCGGAGAAGGCCTGCTTCGTGGGTTTCGGCGGCCACACCGAGGGCTACCGCGACCAGCGCGGCGCCTACCGGGTGCGCTGGATCCCCGCCGAACAGGCCATCGGCATCCCCCACGATGTGCCCGTGCTCGGCTACCGGGTCAACACCTGCAACCGGCTGCGCCTGTGGCAGGCGGAAGCCTGTGAATCCTTCGACTTCCACGCCTTCAACAGCGGCGACTATTACGGCGCCGTGGAGAAGAAGGTGGGCTCCGAGACCCTCTCCAAGGTGCTCTATCCCAACGACGGCACCGATGCGGGACGGCGCCTGCGGCTGATGCAGCAGCACTTCTTCGTGAGCTGCTCCCTCCAGGACATGATCCGCAACCTCGATGCCCGTGGCCTCCCGATCCGCGAGTTCCCGGAGCACTGGGCCATCCAGCTCAACGACACCCACCCCTCCATCGCCGTCGCCGAGCTGATGCGGCGGCTGCTCGACGAGCAAGAAGCTCGACTGGGACACCGCCTGGGCGATCACCACCGCCTGCCTCTCCTACACCAACCACACCCTGCTGCCTGAGGCTCTCGAGACGTGGGGCCTGCGAGCTCTTCGGCGCGCTGCTGCCCCGCCACCTGGAGATCATCTACGAGATCAATCACCGCTTCCTCCAGCAGGTGCGCCTCCAGCACCCCGGCAAGGACGACATCCTCCGGCGCCTCTCGATCATCGATGAGTCCGGGGGGAAGACCGTGCGCATGGCCCACCTGGCCACCGTCGGCTCCCACCACGTCAACGGGGTGGCCGCCCTGCACAGCGAGCTGGTGAAGAAGGATCTGTTCCCCGAATTCGCCGCCCTCTGGCCGGAGAAGTTCACCAACGTCACCAACGGTGTCACCCCGCGCCGCTGGCTGGCCCTGGCCAATCCGGCACTGCACCGATCTGCTGTGCGAGACCATCGGCCAGGACTGGCCGGCGCGGCCGGAGGCCTGGCGCGGCTGGCGCGACCTCCAGAGCGACGCGTCTTTCCTGGAGCGCTGGGACGCGTGCAGAAGCTGGTCTGCAAGGGCGTCTGGCGGCGTGCATCCTACAGCCGCAAGGACCTGGCCGTCGATCCGGACAGCCTCTTCGACGTGCAGGTGAAGCGCATCCACGAGTACAAGCGCCAGCACCTCAATGCCCTGCAGGTGATCCACTGCTACAACCGCGTGCTGCGCGGAGACACCGCTGGCATGGCGCCGCGCTGCGTACTGATTGGCGGCAAAGCCGCCCCCGGTTACGCCATGGCCAAGCTGATCATCCGCTTCATCAACGGCATCGCCGAGATGGTCAACGCCGACCCCGACATGGATGGACGCCTGCGGGTAGTGTTCCTGCCCGATTACAACGTGAAACTGGGGGAACGGGTATACCCTGCGGCGGATCTCTCCGAGCAGATCTCCACCGCCGGCATGGAGGCCTCCGGCACCGGCAACATGAAATTCACCATGAACGGCGCCCTCACCATCGGCACCCTCGATGGGGCCAACGTGGAAATCCGCGAACAGGTGGGGGCCGACAACTTCTTCCTGTTCGGCAAGACCACCAAGGAAATCGCCGATCTCAGGGGTGGCTACCGCCCCTGGGATGTGCTGAGCACGCTGCCGATTCTTCAGGAAGCTTTCGAGCTGATCGGAAAGGGATTCTTCAGCAATGGCGATTCCGAACTCTTCCAGCCGCTGTTGCACAATCTGGGCAGCAGCGACCCTTTCTTCCTGCTCGCGGACTTCAGGGACTACATGTGCTGCCAGAACCGTGTCAGCCGTACCTGGGCCGATCGGCCGCGCTGGAATCAGATGGCACTGCTCAACACGGCCCGCAGTGGGTTCTTCTCCTCCGACCGTTCGATTCGCACCTACGCCGAAACAATCTGGAAGGTGAAACCCGTTCCGATCGAGATCGCCACCCCAGGTTCCAGCTGAGGGCGGGGCGCCTTCCATCGATAGCCACCCGCGCCATCCGCAGCCAGCAGAAGAACACGGCTGGACTCACCGATGGCGGCCGCAACCCCACCCGTCGCACCGATGACGCCAACACGTGCACCGGCTCTGAGCGCCTGTCCCCTGCTCCCGATATCCCCACCTCGATCACACTCCAACCCTGCCTCGATCCCATGGACCAGCTCTGGCAACGCTTCCAGGAGTGGCTCTACGTCCACCCCGGCCTGGGCCTCTACCTCGATGTCAGCCGCATGCGCTTCGACGATGCCCTCCATGTTCAGCTGCAGCCGGCTTTCGAGCGGGCCTTCGACGTCGTGGAGGCATTGGAGGCCGGCTGCATCCCCACCCCCGAGCTGCGCGCTGAGATCACCGCAGCCAGAAGATTCAGCAGGGCGAGCTCCGGCGACCGGAGGCCCCCGCTTCACCGACATCCTCTCGATCGGGATCGGCGGATCCGCCCTTGGGCCCCAGTTCGTGGCCTCCGCCAGCGGCCGGAGCCCGCGCCCCCGGCGATTCACTTCATCGACGACACCGACATGGCGGCGATCGATCGGGTGCTGTTGCAGGGGGGTCGATCGAGGTGGAGGATGGGGTCACCAGCGTTGATTTCCTCAGCGGCTTCCTGCTCGGCACCCGGCAGGCCCTCTACGAGCGGGCCATGGGGCTCCATGCTTCGTTGATCACTATCAACGCCTATCACCAGCCCCCTGTAACTCCGAGAGCTGGCCGAGGCCGCCACACCTCCGACCAACTTGAGCTGACCTACCGGTGCTGCAGCCACCTGGCGGCCCCACCTTCCCGACATCAGCATGGAAGGGGACCCGCCCAGACCCGAAAGCCTCACCGTCGCCCGGCTTCAGCCCGTCGTGGCCTGAAGCCGCCCCGATGCGGGCCAGAGCGACCGGCCCGGCCGGCATCCCTTCACGAGGTGAACCAAGCATGAGCGAGCACCAGGCCCTGCGCCGGGAAGCCGGCCTGAGTTTCCCGCTGGAGCGAGCGTCCAGGACGATGGCGTGAATTTCAGCGTGTACAGCAAGCACGCCACCGCCGCCGAGCTGCTGCTGTTCGATCGCCCGGAGGACACCCGCCCGGCCCACACGCTCGAGCTCGATCCCTGCACCAACAAGACCTATCACTACTGGCATCTGTTCGTGCCGGGATTGCGGGCGGAGCAGCTCTACGCCTTCCGCGTGCACGGCGCCTGGGACCCCGGGCGTGGCCATCGCTTCGATCCCGCCCGGCCCTTGCTGGATCCCTATGGCAGAGCCGTGGTGATCCCCGCCGGCTATCGCCGTGAGCGGGCGGGAGGGCCGGCGGGTGAGGCGCTGAACGGCGAGGCTTCTGCCTGCCTGAAGAGTGTGGTGGTCGATCCCTCCGGTTACGACTGGGAGGGCGACGTTCCCCTGCGGTGGCCCCTGACCCGCTCGGTGATCTACGAGCTGCATGTGGGGGCGTTCACGCGCCACTCCAGCTCCGGTGTATCCGACGGCAGGCGTGGCACCTTCGCCGGCCTGGTGGAGCGGATTCCCTACCTGCAGGAGCTGGGCGTCACGGCTGTGGAGTTGCTTCCGGTCTTCGCCTTCGATCGTCAGGATGCTCCCGAGGGACTGAGCAACATCTGGGGCTACAGCCCGATCTCCTTCTTCGCTCCCCATCCGGGCTACAGCTCGAGACGGGACCCGCTGGGGCCCCTGGATGAATTCCGCGCCATGGTGAAGGCGCTGCACAGGGCCGGCATCGAAGTGATCCTGGATGTGGTCTACAACCACACGGCCGAAGCCGGGGGCGACGGACCGACTTTCTGCTATCGGGGGCTGGCCAACAGTTGCTATTACATCCTTGAACCAAATGGGGTTGACTATGCCAACTACAGCGGCTGCGGCAACACCCTGAATGCCCACGACCCCATCTGCAGGCGCTTGATTCTCGACAGCCTGCGCCATTGGGTGAGCGAGATGCACGTGGATGGCTTCCGCTTCGACCTCGCCTCGATCTTGGGGCGCGACGAGACGGGCCGGCCGCTGCGGTCTCCACCGATTCTGTGGGAGATCGAATCAGATCCCGTGCTCTGCAATGTGAAACTGATCGCCGAGGCCTGGGATGCGGGCGGCCTCTATCAGGTGGGCAGCTTCGTGGGAGACAAGTGGCTGGAGTGGAACGGGCGCTTCCGAGACGATGTGCGTGCCTTCATCAAAGGTGATGGCGGCACGCTGGGCGCCCTGGCCAGCCGCATCATCGGCCGCCCAGACCCCTTCAGCCGCCTCAGGCCTGCGGGGAGTTGTCCTTCGTCACCGGCGCTCACCACACGGTCACGGCGGTGGCCCGCACCGAGGTGACGGCCTGGGTGCTGCGCCACGCCGACTTCGAGGAGATGCTGCGGCGTTCTCCCGCTCTGGACGCGGCGGTGGGGAACTTCCTGCGCCAGCGGGTGGTGGCCGATTACCTCCAGGCCAAGCAGGGGTTCAGCCCCGACAAGGCCACCGAATGGGTGGACGCAGCCCTGAAGGGGATGGACGGGTCCCATCTGATTCCCTCCGTCGATGCCCTGATGGAGAAGCTGGAGCGGCGGGGTTCGGCGCCGGTCGCCATCTGGCTGGGCCTGTTGCTCGACGGCATCCCCGAGGCGCTGGTGATCGGCGCCCACGTGATCTTGGCCCCCCTCAATCCGTCCCTGCTGGCGGGGCTGTTCATCTCCAACTTTCCCGAGGCCCTCTCCAGCTCCTTCGGCATGCGTCAGCAGGGGTTATCCCGCCCGCTGATCCTGGGGATGTGGAGTGCCCTGGCTCTGCTCACCGGCGTTCTGGCCGCCGTCGAGGCCATGCTCTTCCACGGGGTGCCCGACAACTGGGTGTCGTTTCTCGAGGCGATGGCGGCCGGGGCCATGCTCACCGTGATCTCGGAAACGATGCTGCCCGAGGCCTACGCCAAGGGGGGCTCGGTGGTGGGTCTCTCCACGATCCTGGGCTTTCTGGCGATCATCTACATCAAGAGCATTTCAGGCGGCTGAGGACTGGGTCTCGGCGGTACGGCGTCAAGATGAGGAACAGATCCGTCCCGTCAGCGCTCACTCGATTTGCGGTGCAGGCGGCAAGGACGCGGCAAGCAGCGCGGCCTGCGTGCGATCCCGCAACCCCAGGCGGCCCAGAAGATGGGTCACATGGTTCTTCACCGTTCCCTCGGAAAGAAACAGCGCCCGGGCGATCTCGCGGTTGCTGGCGCCCTGGCCGATCAGCGCCAGCACCTCGCGCTCACGGGGCGTCAGTTCAGCGACACCAGGCGGCACATCCCCCATGGCTGGAGGTGACTGGTACGTCATCATCTTCTGCAGCAGACCCGGGCCGAACTGGGAGTAGCCCCGATGCACGGAGCGAATCGCCTGGGCCACATCCTCCGAGGGCGTGTCCTTGAGCAGGTAGCCAACGGCACCGGCCTCCACAGCCTGCCGCACCAAGGCATCCTCCTCGAAGGTGGTGAACACCAGCACTTTCATGGCGGGGAACTGCCGCAACAGCTCACGGGTTGCCGCCACCCCATCCATCACGGGCATGCGGAGATCCATCAGCACGACATCGACGCTGTCGGGGGTCGTCATCAGACGCTGCACGGTGGCCACGGCTTCACGGCCATGGATGGCCTCACCAACGATGGCGATCTCCTCCTGGAGCGAGAGGAGAGCCTTGAGGCCCTGGCGCATGATCGCCTGATCATCCACCAGCAGAACGTGAATCATGCCGCCTCCCTGGTGAGGGGGAACCAGACGCTCAGCGTGCAGCCTTCTCCGGGGGCCGTGATCAGCCGCATCTGCCCCCCCTCCGCCTCCGCCCGTTCCCGGATGCCGCGCAACCCGAAGCCCGTGATGTTGTGATACGGATGGAAGCCAACGCCATTGTCCTGGATGGTGATCACCAACCGGGATGGATCCGATGAGGGCTGGATGGAGATCCTCACACGATCAGCCCGCGCGTATTTACAGATGTTCGTGAGACCCTCCTGCACGATGCGGTACACCGTCAGATTCAGAGATTCGGGCAACGGGGGGCAGTCCACCGCAACGCTCGGCAGGACACCGGTCGTCTCCTCGAATCGTCGGCTGAGAGAAGGCGATCTCGCTGCCCAGATCCTTCCTGGCCGTATCGGTTTCGCGCAAGGTGGCCACGGCCTGCCTCGCCTCGCCGAGGGCGGTCGAACCCATCGTCTTGGCCTGGCTGACAAAGCTTTTCGCCTGGTCGGGATCGGCGTCCCAGAGTTTCAGAGCCCCCTCCAGCTGGATGTTCAATCCTGTAAGGGCGTGGCCCAGGGAATCATGAATGTCCCGGGCGATGCGGCTTCGCTCCCGGTCCATGGCCAGGCTCTCGATCTGAGCGGCGGATTCCTTCAGCTTCTGGTTGGCCTGCCTCAACTCCTCACCCCGTCGCCGCTCCGCAAGCAGGGCCTGCATCAGCATGAGCAGAAACACCAGCACCAGCGCAAACAGCACCACCAGATTGAGCCGGATGCCTGTGAGCTGGGAGAGCATCACTTCGTTGACGCGGGGAGGCAATGACCTGTCCAGCGATTGGAGCTGAAAACGCACCAAGGCCAGAAAGACAATGAACGTCCCGCTGGTGACCAGCAGGCGTCCTGCCATCTGAAACATCAGGGAACTGCGCAGCACCAGAATGATCTGAAGCAACGGGAACAACCGCAGGCCCACCGAGCTCCATCGGGCAGCGAGCAGAATCAGCACCACCTGCAGAACGAAGTGAGCCATCTTCACTCCCTGCGGCCTCAGAGGCAGCCACAGTCCCATCAACCCGAACAACAGCACACTCGCCTGCGCCGCAACTGGGAACCCCCCACTCCTGCGCAACAGGGTGGGGGAAAACTCACTCAATAAGGCGATGGCTAACAGGGCCCACTCCGAAACCAGCAGAAAGGGGAAGGGATGGGAGCCCAGACGAATCGCACGAATCGGCGCCATGGGATGGGACATGGTCTGGGCGGCTCATGCCAACCCTAGGGACGCAGGCATGGAAGACCCATGACCAACGTCATGGATCAGATCATGACCTTCGGCTCTGGTCACTACCATCGCTGCTGCATAGGGTTCAGTTGTTTCCGCAACCTGCTCGATGGCAGGCATCACGATGAAACGCTCGCTTCACCGAGCGCTTCTGGGCGTGGCAGCCACAGTCACTCTCGTCGCGGCCCCTTGTGTCATCCCCTCGGCGAGGGCCCAGAGCGCTCCCCTGGTTGAGTATCTCGACCTGACTCCTCAGCTCAGAGGAGGCAGGTGCAGGAGTTGCGTGAGGATCTGCGCCGCAGCTTTGCCGACATCCTGACGAACGAACAACGCACGCAGTTTCAGAACGCCTTCATGACATCACGCCACATCCCCACGGCAATGGCGACGGTCGATGACCTCAGAGCCCGCCAGAAATTCAGGATACGTTCAGCTCTGAAAGAGTTTCAAAGGGAACTGGGCAGCGTTCTGTCCAAAGAACAGATGGCAGAGCTGAGAGCGAATCGGGAACAGCACCACCAGCAATCACGCTAGATCCAGCCATGAATGCCACGACTTCTTTTGACGCCAGACAAGCGCAGCGGGTGAAAAAAGTTCTGCAACTGGTGAACTGGGCGGGCCATCGCATGGGGAGTGATGTGCCGCCGATTGCGGACATGCCCGCCTTGCGTGCATTGCCACAAGGAAGCCTGGGCCATGCCTGGGCCAAGCATCTCGATGACACCGGCCTCGATCCTTTCCTCAAGGGGCCTCGCCGTCTGCAGCTTCATGATGGCCTGCACGTGCTCACGGGCTATGGCACCGATCCCATGGGAGAAGCCGAAGTGCAGGCGTTCCTGATCGGTGCCAAATTCCGCGTCGTCCATGGCCTCCTGCTGCTGGGATCGCTGCGGATGTTCCATCGCCAGCGGCGACACAAGCGGATCCCATGGACCGAGGCTGAGGTGCGATCGCGGCTGCTGAGCGCCTATGGCATGGGACGCGACTCCCGATTCGACCCCGATACCTGGCAGCCTGAGGCGCAATGGCGGCAATCCCTCGCGGATGTTCAGGCCGCTTTCGGAATCCGGAGCGCATCGGCGAAGGTTCCGCACTGCCCCCCGACGCCATCAGGACCAACCTGAGGATCCATACAAGGCATCAGTTCCGGATGCCTTCGCCCCAATCCGTCACTCGCCTGCTTTGCATCACGGCCTTGAGCGGTGCGACGGTGCTTGCCTCGCATGATTCCACTGGTTGCCGCCCAGTCGACCACTCCCCGGAGGAAGCCCTCTCACCATCGCTCCGGGCTCAACCTCCCAGCACGACGGATGGCACAACCCAATCCTCCCTCGTCGCTTTCGGGACGGCAGGCACCATGGCCCGAGAGAGCAGCTGGTCCATCACGGCGGCCATTTGGAGATCATGGTGATGGCATGGGTACCGGGAGACTTCAGCGCCATTCATGATCACGGACAGGCGGAATGGGGTGCGGTTCAGTGTTTCGGCAAGGCAGATCATCACACCTATCAGCTGAACGCTGGCGTGCTCAGTCTGGAGCGGGAATCCCTTACAGCCCCGGCATGATCCAGCCCGTGACGCCATGGCTGATCCACCAGATGGGCAACCCCGGGTCGAGGCCCTTCCTCAGCCTGCATGTGTACGGCAAACAAGCGAACACGGGACATGTGACGGGAGAAGCACGCATCTTTGCATTGCACGAAAACTGCATCCAAAGGACGGATGGGGGTGTGTTTTTCGCCCTGCCGGAAGACCAGATTCTGCGGCGTGAACCCGGTCTGACGGCAGAACCCGTCGTGACGCTTCGCCACCACCGCCTCAAGCGGGATCGGTTGTCAACAATCCTGGCCCATCAGTGGAGCCCTGTCCTGTATCAGCAACTCCTGTCATTGGAAGCCGCCATCCATGAGCTGAAGCAGCCAGTGGGTCCAGGCGCCATCATGAGCTGAGCACAACGTGACGACTTCATTCAGGATGTTCTAGAGGTGGATTCAAAGGTTGGCGTCCTTTCCCCTGCACCCCTGATAGCCTGAAAAAAACCCGAAGAGCATCGCGATGACGAGTGAACAATGCGCCCGGATGATCCGCGATCTCAGCGCGTCTGCACCGGCCTCCTACTCGGATCTCAAGGTGCTGATTCTCAACTGCACCCTCAATCGCACGCCGGTGCTCTCCCACACCGAGGGGGTGATCAGCATCGCCCAGGATGTGTTCACGTCGCTGGGCGTCAGCAGTGAATTGATCCGTCCGGTGGACTACGAGATACCGGCGGGCCTCGGCATCGACATGAGCCAGACGCCGGAATGGGATCGGGACGAGTGGCCACGGATCCAGGCGAAGATCGACAGGTGCGACATCCTGCTGCTCTGCACCTCGGTGTGGCTGGGCGAAAAGACCTCCGTGTGCAACCGGGTGCTGGAGCGCATGTACGGCTACACCCATCTGGTGAATGGCCAAGGCCAGTACCGCGACTACGGCAGGGTGGGCGCCACCCTGATCACCGGCAACGAAGACGGCATCAAGCACTGCGCCATGAACATCCTCTTCTCCCTCTCCCACATCGGCTACACGATTCCACCGCAGGCCGATGCCGGATGGGTGGGCGAGGCCGGCCCCGGCCCCTCCTACCGCGACCCGGGCTCGGGCGGCCCGGAGAACGACTTCACGAACAGGAACACCGTCTTCCTGGCCTGGAACTGCCTGCACCTGGCCCGGATGCTCAAGGATGCCGGCGGCGTACCGGCCCACGGCAATGTGCCGGCCCAGTGGGAAGCGGGCTGCCACAGGGAGCGGGCCAATCCCGAGCATCGGGCATGAGGCGGCCCTTCCAGGGGGGACCCGGAGCGGTCTGCCTCGCGGTCGCCGTCGCGCTGGTCATCACGGTCTTCTCAGCGCTCGACATGGCGACCCCGATGCATGCCATGACGAGCGAGTTGGCATCAACCTCAGAGGGTCTTGCGGCTGCCACGACGCCGCAACCCCACGCCATGGCGCCACCACCGGTCCTTCTGGCCTCGGCCCCGGCTTCCGAGACCCATGTCATGGCACCCGCAGGTGGCGCCGGGATGGCCACCCTGCCGATCCTGCTGCTCGGGGGTGGGCTCGCGCTGCTGCACCTCATCGGCACACGGCTGCCGCTGTTCTCCATCATCCCCCTGTTCCGCTGGACCTCCTTCGCGGGGGGCGTGTCGATCACCTACGTGTTCCTGGAGGTGTTCCCTGGGCTGGCCAACTATCAGGCCCATCTTGAGGCCATCGGCTCCCCCCTGGGCTTCGTTCACAATCACATCTACCTGATGGCCCTGGTGGGGCTCGTAGCCTTCTACACGCTGGATATCGCACGCGATCGCCGGCTGGCCACCCAACGACGCACCCCCGTCAGAAATCCAGCCCCATTGCCGCACCCCATCTTCTGGATACGGCTGGGAGCTTTCGCCATCCTCAATGTGATCTTCGGCTACCTGCTGCAGGATCTCGGCCACCACACCGTGCTGGGCTGTCTGCTGTTCTTCCTTGCGGTGGGGCTGCATTTCTTCATCATCGATACCGCGTTCCATGAACACTTCGGCGATCTCTTCGATCGCTACGGACGCTGGCTTCTCGCGGCGGCGGTGCTGCTGGGAACGGCCCTGGGTTTTGTGATCAACGTGGATGCCACCGCTCTGGCTGTGGTCTGGGCCTTCCTGGCTGGCAGCATCATCCTGAATGTGCTCAAGCGTGAGCTGCCGGAAGCGAATCAGACCTGTTATCGGTCGTTTCTGTTCGGTTGTGGGTTGTTTATGGTGCTGGTGCTGGTGGCTTGAAGTCAGATCCGAACGGGACACCGCCAGGCAAAAAGAACAGCGGGGCAGAGGGTCGGCAACGGCGTCAGAACGCTTCCCCATCCACCTCCAACATCACGCACCCGGAAGCCGGCAACAGGACCCGGCGGTGCAGCACATTCTCATAGCGGGCTTCCCAGGAGGGGTCCTCGGCCCCCTGCTTCAGCACCACAAATTCGAAGCACATCGGCTGCCCCACAGACTCCTCGAAGGGGATCTCGTTGAACCAGGTGTCCCCATTGACATCGTCCAGTGGCGCACTCAGGCACAGATCCCAGCGGCCTAGCGCTCCGGCACATCGCCCGTTCCGGCGATCCGCTCGCCGGGATGGGTGAAGTAGTTGTTGATCTGGAATTTCAAGTTCGGTGGTGCTGCTGTGTGCCAGGGCATCTGTTCGAACATATTCAGGCTCTGGGTCGAGGACTGTCTGTGGGCAGATGATGAGACCAGCAGGGACATGCCAAAACCATGCCTTTGCACGGGTGAATGGCATGAGTGATCGTAGGAATGTCGCTGCCTGCCATTCGCCTTCAAGGCCCATTGACCGTTCGATCGTCAACACCACACGCATGCGGGCGCATTGTCTGTGATGCGCGCAACATGTGCATGTGTCGCGGGCCATCGTGCCCCTCTGGCCCCAGCAGGGTCATCCAAGCCTAAACCAGGCTTAAACAGGTCATAAACAACGCTGCGTGTGGTCACTGCTAGGTAAGGGTGGTTATGACCGTTGATTTAATGTCCCCCTGACTCCCTCCTAATCCCTTGATCAGAGCTGCTTAATTCTGATCGAGCCAGGAAAGTGATTCATGATCTGTTGGTGGTCCAGATCTGCTCTGGATCAGTACTGATGAGCAGACCTCCCGGATCGAATGGTTTGATCCGATGTTGATGTTCAAGGGCTTGGTCGCGCCCCATTCCTCTGACCCCCCATTCTCCCGCATCCGCAGCCATGAATCCGTTCATCAACGAGATCCACTACGACAACAGCGGCGCCGACGTCGGTGAATTCCTTGAAGTCGCCGGGCCCGCCAGTTTCGATCTCACTGGATGGACGATTGAGCTCTACAACGGATCCAACAGCAGCCTGTACGACACCATTTCCCTGAGCGGGGTTCTGACGAACGACAGCAACGGCTTCGGTTTTCTCTCCTTCCCACTTCCCAGCAACGGCATCCAGAACGGTTCCCCGGATGGGCTCGCCCGGTGGATCCGTCTTCGGTGGTGGTCGACGCCTTTGCCTACGAGGGAACCTTCACTCCGGTGGATGGTGCCGCTATCGGCATCAGCCTCCCCGACATCGGCGTGGCCGAATCGAGTTCCACCCCCGCAGGTTTCTCCCTGCAGAGAATTGGAACGGGTTCGAGCGGGGTGGATTTCACCTTCGCCACCGAGCAGGCCGAGACGCCAGGTGCGGTCAACACCGGCCAGATCTTCGAGCTGCCGGCCAGCTTCGAATTGCAGATCAGCGAGATCTGGCCGGGGAACGAGCCTGGTGACAACCTCACCGCCGACTGGTTCGAGATCACCAACGTCGGCACCGCTCCCTGGAGCAGCGCCGCCGATGGAACCCTCTCTTTCGATGACGAGAGCGCTTCCCCTGTCGACGCCGTGCCCCTGACGGGCGTGAGTGAACTGATGCCCGGCGAAAGCGCCGTCTTCGTGGATGACGACACCCCCGACGCCTTCACGGCCCTCTGGTCGGAGGTCATCAGCCTGGGCCAGGTGGGCACCTACGACGGTGCCGGCCTCTCCCAGGACGGTGATGCCGTGGCCCTGTTCCTCGATAGCGAGGGGGACGGAGTCGAAGACGACGACCTGATCGATCTGGAGAGCTATCCGGACGCCAACGCCGACGGTGGCCGCTCATGGGAGCCCGCCGACATCGGCGCGGGGGCCTTCTCGGTTCCCGGCACGAACGGAACCGTGGCAACTCTCGTGCTCAACGACGCCGACCAGCCGGCCGTCGGCTCCCCCACGGACGGCACCGTGGTGCCGACGGGTTCCGGTTCCTTCACGCTGGAGATCCTCCACGTCACCGATCAGGAGGCCTCAGCCAGCGCCATCGTCGATGCGCCGAACCTCTCGGCGGTGCTGAACGCGCTGCGGGCGCAGGATCTGGGCAATGACGGCATCGCCGACAACACCCTGACGCTGTCCTCGGGCGACGCCTTCATCCCGGGTGTGTTCTTTGACGCCTCCGAGGCCGTGTTCGGCACTGCCGGCATCGCCGATTTCCAGATCCAGAACGAACTGGGTGTGGAGGCGATCGCCTTCGGCAACCACGAATTCGACGAGGGCACTGGGTTGCTTGCGAGTCTGATCGACGGCTCGGCCGAGGGCGACTTCACGGCGCTGGTGGGCTCCACCCTGGAAGGGCTCGACTTCCAGGGGGCGCTCTTTCCCTACCAGTCCACCAACCTCGACGTCTCCACCGATCCCAACCTCGCGCCGCTGGAGCTTGTCCAGCGCACGCCGGTGAACGGCGCCTCGATGGCGGACGGGGAGAACGGCTGGATCGTCACTCCGATCTTCAGCGTGGGCGAGACCATCGACGACTACACGCCCCCGGGGATCCTCGACGGCCTCGGCGCCTATCAGCCCTCGACGCCAACACGGTGCGCGTCTTCGCCAACCACGAGCTCCTTTCCGGCGACGGCTACGCCTACGACGTTTCGGACGGCGCCGGTGGCACCTTCACGCTGACAGGGGCACGCGTTTCTTACTTCGACATCGACAAGACCACGAAGCAGATCCTCGATTCGGGCATCGCCTACGACACGATCTACGACGGGAACGGCGACGTTGCGAGTGACGTGAGCTTCCTGGCCAACAGCCTGCCGGGCTTCTCGCGCTTCTGCTCCAGCGTGCTGATCGAGGCCGAGCAGTTCGGCAGCGGCCGTGGCCTGGCCAGCACCATTTATTTCACCGGCGAGGAAGACGGTGGCAACTTCAACCCCGTCGGCGGTGCCGAGTGGGCGCTCGACGTGGCGACCGGTGAGTTATGGCAGGTCCCTGCCATGGGCCGCGGCGCCTGGGAGAACGTCACCGAGATCGACACCGGCACAACCACCCATGTCGCCTTCATCCTCGCGGACGACAGCTCCCCCTTCGACGCCGACGGAGATGGCGCCAACGAAGCCGCGCCACTGTTTCTCTATGTCGGCGAGAAGAATTCCGCCGGCACCTTCCTGGAGCGAACGGCCTCAGCGGTGGCAGGCTCTACGTGTGGGTCTCCGACACAGGGGAGACCCTGCCCTCCGAGCATGTCGCCGCCGGCGGGTCTCTCGAGGGCTCCTGGGTGGAGGTCGACAACAGCCAGGATCTCTCCCAGGTCTCCGAAGACGGGGCGACCGGATACGACGAGTACGGCTACCCCACCCAGCGCAACCTCTGGGTCCAGGCTGAGGCGCTGGGGGCGTTCGGCTTCTCACGGCCCGAGGACGTGGCCACCAATCCCAGTGATGGCGGCGAGATCGTGCTGGCCTCCACCGGCGTCGATACCTATGACGTCGATGGAGTGAGTGGCAATGGTGCCGACAGCTTCGGGACGATCTACAAGATCCGCACCGATTTCAGCGACATTCTCAACCCGACAGCCACCAACACGATCTTCTATGACGGTGACGCTGACCCCACCAGGGCTCTGAGGTCTCCAGACAACCTCGACTGGTCGAAGGACGGCTACATCTACATCCAGGAGGATCAGGCTGAGTTCGACACCCTCTCCGGTGACGAGGTGCTGTTCAACGCCGGCTCGGTGAACCGCAACGAGGCCTCCATCGTCCGCCTCGAAGAGAACACCGCCGCCGTCGAGCGCGTTGCCGAAATCAACCGCAGCGTGGTGCGCGATCCGAGCACCGCGGGCACCCCGGTGGACGATCTCGCGGGCTTTGCGGGCGGCTGGGAGACCTCCGGCATCCTCGACGTGTCCGAGCTCTTCGGCGAGAACCCCGGCGAGCTGTTCCTCTTCGACGTGCAGGCGCACGGCATCGATGACCAGGATCGCTTCAACGGCGACAGCCGCCTCACCGATGACGACCTCAAGGAGGGCGGCCAGCTCTCCTTCCTGTCCCGTCCGACCGCCGATCTCGGCGAAACCACCGACGAGGAGCGGGGCGGTTTCGCGCCCCAGCGCAACGTCGTCACCTCCTCCACCCTGATCTCCCTGGCGGCGAACGGCGAGCGTCGATGCTGAAGGGCGAGGGCGGCTTCACCGCGCTGCCGCTCTTCAGCGTGGGCGAAACCTTCGACGATTACACCCCCCCGGGGATCCTCGACGGCATCGGCGCCTTCGAATTCGACGCCGATACGGTGCGGGTGCTCGTCAACCACGAGCTCCCCTCCGGTGACGGCTACGCCTACAGCCTGGAGAACGGCACGACGCTCACCGGCGCGCGGGTGAGCTACTTCGACATCGACAAGGAGTTCCGGCAGATCGTCGACGCGGGCCTGGCCTACGACACCATCTACAACCCGGACGGCACTGTCCTCGACGATCCGAGTGATTTCGCCTTCTCGGATTCCGGTCTGAACCGGCTCTGCTCCTCGATCCTGATCGAGGCTGAACAGTTCGGCGCCGGAAACGGCCTGGCCGACCGCATCTACTTCACCGGCGAGGAGTTCGGTGGCGGGAGCGGTGGCAACGAGTGGGCCCTGGATGTGGCCACCGGCGAACTCTGGGCGGTGCCTGCCATGGGCCGGGGCGCCTGGGAAAACGTGACCGAGATCGACACCGGCACCACCACCCATGTGGCGTTCATCCTCGCGGACGACAGCTCACCGCAGGACGTCGACAACGACGGCGCCGACGAGGCGGCGCCGCTCTTCCTCTATGTGGGGGAGAAGGATGCCACCGGCAACTTCCTCGACCGCAACGGACTGGCCGAAGGCAAGCTCTATGTCTGGGTGTCGGAGACCGGTGAAACCGTGCCCTCCGAGTTCAACGGCAGTGCCGCCAGCCTGAATGGCACCTGGGTCGAGGTCGACAACAGCCAGGATCTCTCCCAGGCCTCGGACGACGGCTCCACGGGCTACGACACGTACGGCTATCCCACGCAGGCCAACCTCTGGATCCAGGCCGAAAGCGCGGGCGCCTTCGGCTTCTCGCGGCCTGAGGACGTGGCGACCAACCCTGACGACGGCGCGGAGATCGTGCTCGCCTCCACCGGTAGAAGCTCCTATGACGGCGGCTCCGACACGGTGGGCACGCTCTACAAGGTGAAGACCGACTTCAACGACCTCAACGCCCCGACGGCCACCACCACGATCCTCTACGACGGTGATGAGGACCCCTCCCAGGCGCTGCGCTCGCCCGACAATCTCGACTGGGCCGACGATGGCCTGATCTACGTCCAGGAGGACCGCGCGACGAGTGGGCTGTTCGGCCCGAATGCCGCCAATCCGAACGACGCCTCGATCGTCTCCATCAACCCGATCACCGGCAAGGTCAGCCGCGTCGCCGAGATCAACCAGGACGTCACCCGTGGGGCGGTGGATGAGAACGTCGCCGCTACTGGCCAGCAGGACATCGGCGACTGGGAGAGCTCGGGCATCCTCGACGTCTCGACCCTGTTTGGTGAGGCGCCCGGCACCCTCTTCCTGGCCGATGTGCAGGCCCACGCCCTCGACGATCAGGACCGCTTCCCCGAGAGCCAGCAGCCCCGTCTGACCGACGACGACCTCAAGGAGGGCGGGCAGTTGCTGTTCCTCGCCAGGGACGGTGTGAGCTTCAACGCGGCGGCCGAGACGATCGGTGTCGTCGGTGCGACGACGCCGACCCTGGGCTCGATCTCCTCCCCTGGCAGCGTGGGCATCTCGCCCTCACCCTTCGGCAGCACCCCCCACTCAGCGGAGCTGGATGCCCTGGCGGCGGAGATCCAGAGCGGGAGGTGAAGGACCCTGCTCGACGCCAATCCCGACCTCGATAAGGTCATCCTGCTGGCCCCATGCAGCAGCTCCTGATCGAGATCGCGCTGGCCGAGCGTCTCACCGATGTGGACGTCATCATCGCCGGCGGCTCGAACACCAGGCTCTTCGACGAGAACGACCGCCCCCGCGACGGCGACAGCGATCAGGGTGACTACCCGATCTTCGTCACCAATGCCGGCGGTACGACAACGGCGGTGGTGAACACCGACGGCAGTTACAAGTACGTGGGCCGGCTGGTGATCGACTTCGACCAGGACGGCAACATCCTTCCCGGCAGTTACGACCCGGAGGTTTCGGGCGCCTACGCCACCGATGCCCAGGGCGTGAGCGATCTCGATGCTGCCGGTCTGATCGACCCCGAGATCCAGGCCATCGCCGACGCGATCGAAGGCCAGATCATCGCCACCGAATCGAACGTCTTGTCTCTCGAACGTGTTCCTGAACGGGAACCGTGCGGGTGAGGACACACCGACCGATCCTGACGGGGTGCGCACCCAGGAGACGAACCTGGGCAACCTCACCGCCGACGCCAACCTTGCCGCGGCGCAGGACGTTGATCCGGCGGTCGTGATCTCGATCAAGAACGGCGGCGGCATCCGCGCGTCGATCGGTGAGACGGTCGTGCCGGCGGGAGGCACCGGCTTCGTGCGCGTCCCGAACGGCGAGATCGTCGACAGCCAGGGCGCCTTGGTCAAACCGGAGGGCGGCATCAGTCAGACCGACATCCAGGCTGCGCTGGCCTTCAACAACGGCCTGATCATGCTGACCCTGACCAGGGCCGAGGTGGTGGGTCTGCTCGAGCATGGGGTGGGGGCGTTGCCGCGCGTGGCCGGTCAGTTCGCCCAGATCGGGGGGGTCGAATTCTCGTTCGACCCTGACCTGCCCGAGGGCGAGCGGGTCCGGAACGCCGGGGTGTTCGACAGCGACGGGGACCTGATCGCCGAGCTTGTGAAGGATGGCCAGATCGCGGGAGATCCCGATGAGCGCTTCCGCCTTGTGACACTGAATTTCCTGGCGGCGCCCCGTTTCGATGACGACGGGAACTACACCGGCGGTGGCGACCGGTATCCGTTCCCGAACCTGAACACCGACCCATCGGCCGGCGAAGTGGGTGAGTCCGGCCGTGATCGCACGGGTGAACCCGGTGTCCCTGGTCGAAGCCCGGCGTACGTGATGGCGATGCCACCTTCGCCGACAACGGCACCGAGCAGGACGCCCTGGCGGAATACCTCTTCGACAACCACAACACACCCGACACCGCCTACGACGAAGCCGACACGGGCCGCGACCTGGATGGGCGCATCCAGAACCTCAACATCCGCCCGGACAGTGTCTTCGACATGGTCATTCCTCTCCCGGCGTCACCCGAACCCGCCAACGTGCCATCGGTGGCCGTACGTGACAGCCTGCATCGTTGGCGGGGCGGAGAACGTCGACTTCGATGCCATCACCGACCGGGCCTTCGTCTCCACCTACGCCGGTATCACTGCGGTAGATGCCGCCGATCCCTCGGCCTTGAAGGGGATCGCCGCGCTCGATCCTCGGCCTCGCCGTCGGCGCTGGCAACCCCCTGTTCGACAACTGCGCCACCGTCGCCCCGGTCAGCGTGAAGAACGGCCTGCTGGCCGCCGCCCTGCCGGACGCCACCGTCACCGACGACGGCGAGGTGCTCTTCTTCGACGCCACCACCCTGGACTTCCTGGGATCGGTGGAGGTGGGTCCGCTGCCGGACATGCTCACCTTCGATGCGACCGGTGAGCTACCTGCTGGTGGCCAACGAAGGCCAATCAGCCGACGATGACAACGACCCGGCTGTGCTGCCCAATCCCGACGGATCGGTGTCGATCATCAGCGTCGATTCCGCCGATCCGGGCAACTCGTCGGTGGACACCCTGGTGTTCACCGATCCCTCCATCAGCTTCGCTTCCCTCGACCGCCAAGGGGGTGCGCGTCAGCCCCACTGAGCACCAAGCGCTGCTGCAGGATCTGGAACCCGAATACATCACGATCGAAGGCACCAAGGCCTTCATCACCCTGCAGGAGAACAACGCCATCGCGGTGATCGAGGACATCACCAACCCCAACCCCTTCACGCTCGATTCCATCCAGCCCCTGGGGCTGAAGAACTACGGGCGAGGATCCGCCTCGCTGGAGACCTTCGATTTCGAGGACCTGCCACTGCTGGGCACCGATGCCAACGGGCAGGAGATCGATCTGGGAGGCTTCTCAGGCCTGCATTTCGTATCCGAGTCCCCCACCACCATCACGTTCCTCACGGTGCCCGATCGCGGCCCCAACGGCAGCCAGGTGGTGGCCGGCGCCCGCACCTTCAACCTGCCCGACTACCAGGCCCGCGTCGTGGAGCTCGTTCTCGACAAGGCCTCCGGACTGGTGGCGATCGGCGACACCATCCTGCTCACCCAGGCCGATGGCATCACCCCGATCACCGGTCTGCCCAACATCGAGGGCTTTGATGAGATCCCCATCGATGCCGCCGGCAACCCCCTGGCCTACGACCCGTTCGGGGCCGATCTGGAGGGGATCGTGGTCGACGCCGACGGCACCTTCTGGATGGTGGACGAATACCGCCCCGCCATCTACCACTTCGCCACCGATGGCCATCTGATCGACCGCTTCGTGCCGGAGGCCACCTCCCTGCTCGGTGCCTCCATCCAGCCGAAGGGAACGTACGGCAGCGAGACTCTCCCCGCCGACTACAACCGCCGCCGGAGCAACTAGGGCTTCGAGGCCGTGGCCGCCGATGTGGCGAACCGCAGCCTCTATGCCTTCATCCAGACCCCGCTGGAAAACCCGACGGCGGCCGCCTCCCGTGCCTCCCAGGTGATCCGCATCCTCCAGCTCGACATGGACACCGGGCTGCCGAAGGGCGAGTACGTGTACCTCCTGGAGGACGCCGGCATCCGCCCCGGTGGCGTGGTCGACAAGATCGGCGATGCGGTGTTCAACCCCGCCACCGGCACGATCTTCGTGGTGGAACGGGACAGTGAATTCGAAAGCACGGCGATCAAGCCCATCTTCGAGATCGATCTCTCAGGCGCCACCGATGTGCTTGGGATGACGTTCGGCACCAAGCAGCTCGAGCAGCTCACGCCCGACGATCTGGTGGCCATGGGAATTCTCCCGGCGGCGAAGGTGAAGGTGGCCAACCCGCCTTCGCTGGGGTACACCCCATCCGACAAGATCGAGGGCCTCACCCTCCTGAGCGATGGCTCCCTCGCCCTGCTCAACGACAACGACTTCGGCATCGAGGAGGCCACGGGTCTGCTGCCTCAGCTCGGCATTCTCTCCTTCACTCCCAACCCGCTGGATCCCTCCAACCGCGACAGCGGCATCAACCTGGCCAGCTACGACATCCTCGGTCTGCTTCAGCCCGATGCCATCGCCTCCTACGACGTGGAAGGTGTCACCTACTACGTCGTTGGCAACGAAGGGGACACCCGCGAGGTGGACGAAACCCGCGGCACCGGCCTTGTGGATGGCGACCTCGCCAACGGTGAGGTGGACCCCGGCATCGGTGCCGATCTGATCAGCCAGCTGGGTGACGAAGCCAGGCTGGGCCGCCTGCTGTTCTCCAACGTCGATGGCGACATCGACGGGGACGGCTACATCGAAGTGCTCCACAGCTTCGGTGCCCGCTCCTTCTCGATCTTCGATGAGTTCGGCAATCCCGTGGCCGACAGCGGCGCCGACTTCGAGCTGATCACGGCCCGCGACATCCCCGACGCCTTCAACTCCCAGGGAGACCCGTCCAGCTTCGACAGCCGCTCCGACGACAAGGGCCCCGAGCCCGAAGGGGTGGCGATCGGCGAAATCGACGGAGCCACCTACGCCTTCATCGGCCTGGAGCGGGTCGGCGGGATCATGATCTACGACATCAGTACCCCCAACGCGCCGGTCTTCGAGCAGTACGTGCGGGTGGAGGGCGATGTGGCCCCGGAGGGTCTGAAGTTCATCGCGGCGGCCGACAGCCCCACCGGCGCCCCCCTGCTGGCCATCGCCAACGAGGTGAGCGGCACCCTCTCCTTCCTGGAGTTCAACGGCCTCGGACCGATCACCCGGATCAGCAGCATCCAGGGCTCCTCCGATTTCTCCTCCCTGCCGGGTCTGGCCAAGGTGGGACGAGACGATCTCAGCCCTCTGCTGGGTGACACCGTCACCATCAACGCGGTGGTCACCGCCGACTTCCAGGCGGGCCTCTCCGGCTTCTACGTGCAGGAGGAAGACGCTGACGCCGATGGCGACCCCTTCACCTCCGAGGGCCTGTTCATCTTCGATGGCACCCTCAGCGGCGCCCCGGATGTGGCGGTGGGTGATCTGGTCACGGTCAGCGGCGTGGTGGGCGAATTCTTCGGCCAGACCCAGATCAGCGCCACCAGCGTCACGGTGATGGCTTCCGGCATTGATCTGCCCAGCGAGACGGTGGTGGATCTGGGCAGCACCGGCGTGATGCTCGACGACGACAGCGCGGTGGATTACGTGGTCAACCTCGAGGCTTTCGAGGGGATGCGGATCACCGTCCCGGAAGATCTCAGCATCGCCGAATTGTTCAACCTCGACCGGTTTGGTGAATACCGCGTGTCGGCCGGTGGCCGGCCCCAGCAGTTCACCCAGGCCAACGCCCCCGATGGGGCTGGCTATGACGCCCATCTCCAGGATGTGGCGGAGCGCACTCTCGTGCTCGATGACGGCTCCAGCGAGCAGAACCCCTTCGTTCTCCAGATCATTGACGGCAACAACGGGGTGCTCGACGCCGACGACAGTTTCCGCATGGGGGATCGGATCACCGATCTCAGCGGTGTGGTGGCCTATAGCTTCGACGAGTTCCGGCTCCATGAGCCCACCGGCGAGTACAGCCAGGGCAACCCCCGGCCCGAGGCACCGGCGGAGGTGGGTGGCGAGCTCAAGGTGGCGAGCCTCAACGTGCTCAACTACTTCACCACCCTGGGGCAACGCGGGGCGGGCAGCGCCGAGGAACTCGAGCGGCAGGCCACCAAGCTGGTGAACACCATCGTGGCCATGGACGCCGACATCCTCGGCCTGGTGGAACTCGAGAACAATGGCGACACCGCCATCGCCGATCTGGTGGGCCGCGTCAACGAGGAGCTCGGCTCCACGGCCTACGCCTTCATCTCCACCGGCATTGTGGGCGATGACGCCATCACCACCGGCCTCATCTACAAGCAGGCGGCCGCCGCCCCCGTCGGCGCCGTAGCCGTTCTGGAGGAGCATGACGGAGAGGACTTCCTCGATCCCCTGGGCAGCGGTGAGTCCCAGAACCGCCCGGCGGTGGCCCAGACCTTTGAGGACCTGGGCAGCGGCCAGCTGCTCACCGTGGCGGTGAATCACCTCAAGTCAAAGGGGTCCCTCACCGGAGCGGCGGCCGATGAGGACCAGCTCGACGGCCAGGGGAGGAACAACGCCACCCGCACCGCGGCCGCCGGCATTCTCGCCGACTGGCTCGCCAGCGACCCCACCGGAACAGGCGCCGAGAATGTGCTGATCCTGGGCGACCTGAACGCCTATGCCCAGGAGGATCCGATCCAGGCCCTCGTGGCAGCCGGCTACACCGACGTGGCGGGATCCGTGCTGGGCGAGGAGTCCTATTCCTTCGTCTTCGATGGCCAGGTCGGCACCCTGGATTACATCCTGGCCAACGGTCCGGCCTTCGGCCAGGTGGCTGGAGTCACGGAATGGCACAGCAATGCCGATGAGGCCGACGCGATCGACTACAACCTCGACTTCGGCCGGGATCCTGATCTCTTCAATGGCTCGACGGCCGCCCGCGCCTCCGATCACGACCCCGTCATCGTGGGATTCGATCTCCAGGCGCCTCAGGGCAAGGTGATCGTGGGTACCAACCGCGCCGATGCGCTGACCGGGACCGCCGGAGACGACATCATCGATGGCAGGGGCAGGGCCGACAGCCTGGAGGGGCTGGCCGGTGCGGACATCCTGCTAGGAGGCAACGGCCGCGATCTGCTGATTGGTGGCGCCGGCAACGACACCATCATCGGCGGCAACGGCAGGGATGTGCTCATCGGTGGCCTCGGTGATGACCTTCTCATCGGTGGCAACGGCAGGAACATCTTCGTTCTGGCCGCCGGAGAAGGAGCCGACACTATCCTTGACTTCAGCAAGCGGGACAGGATTGGCCTGGCCAGTGGGCTGACGTTCGACGCTCTCAGCATCAGCGGAGCCGCCGACACCAGGATCGAGGCTGGCGGCGAACTGCTGGCCACCCTGATCGGAGTCGCCTCTGACTCGCTCAACAGTGGCAGCTTTGTCCCATTCCCATAGGCACCTCCTGAGCCACCCAACGATTCAGGATCTGTGAAATAGTTAGATTCCGAACAACAGAAGAGCGATGGGAGACTGATATCCACTGCATTTCATTTTTCTCCACCTGGTTCCTCCTCAGAAAGCACACACGCTTCCCTACCGCAGCTCGCATCATGATCCCCAATGGCGACCTGTTGGGCGATTCCGGCCAGACCTTCCGGCCCGTGGGTGGGGGCCTTCGGGGCACCGACCTGCTGGCCGTGCTCTGGGGTGTCTCCCCCGACGCCCCCCCGGCGGACAGCGCGCCGGGGGGTGAGTGGTCGTGGCCGATCCGATCGCCTGAAGGCGAGCCGCCCTCGAAGACACATCCTGCAAGGAACAACCTGTCCTTAACCAGGCCCTCTCACGGTACGGAACATACCGGTTCATTCATGTCCCCTCCCTCCCCCGGCGCCATCCAGACGATGCAACAGCTGGCCGACGGCCGCCGGCTGCTGCAGTTCAGGGAGGGTGACGTGATCTTCAGGGCCGGAGACCCGGGCGAAACGGTGTACGGGATCCTCGAAGGCTCCGTGAAGCTCTCGTGGGGCGACGACAGCCAATTCGAACGGCTCGGCCCCGGCAGCAGTTTCGGAGTCGGCGCCCTGGTGGATCCGGAGCACCGTCGGCTCGGCACCGCCACTGCCGCAGCCGCCACGAAACTGCTGCACATGAACCGTGAGCAGTTCCTCTTCGCCATGCAGGAACTGCCGATGTTCGGCCTGGAGATGCTGCTTGATCTTGACGAGAGACTCAGGCTCATCAAGACCCGAGAGGGTGGGCCGACGGGCTAGGCAGCTGCGAGGGCGGGCTGGCGCCAGGACGCTCTCCCTTTCCGTTTCATCAAATCTGGTTGATGCATCAGCATGGGCCCTTCTCCCCGCACTCCGATGGTCGCCCCCCGTCAACTCCGCTGGATCCTGGCCGGAACCGGTGCCCTGCTCCTCATCATCGGAGTCGGTGCGGCCCTGCGCAGGACGGGCCAGCCCGAACCCACCACCATCAGGATCGACGGCTCCAGCACCGTCTACCCCTTCACCGAGGCCGCCATCGAGGCCTTCAGAGCCTCGGGCAAGGCTGAGGGCACCACCTTCCGATTGATGGCCTCGGGCACCACCGCCGGCTTCCGCAGCTTCTGCACCGGGGAGATTCCGATCAGCAACGCCTCCCGCCCCATCAACGCCGAGGAACTCGAGCAGTGCCGCCGCGCGGGGGTGGCCTTCCTCGAACTGCCGGTGGCGTTCGATGCCATCACGGTAGTGGTGCATCCCAGCAACACCTGGGCCGATCCGATCTCCATGGCCGAACTCCGGCGCCTGTGGAACAAGGACGCCCAGGGCAAGGTGACGCGCTGGAAGCAGGTGAATCCGGCCTGGCCCGACAGGCCGATCCGTCTGTTCGGGCCCGGCGCCGACTCCGGCACCTTCGACACCTTCAACAAGGCCGTCAACGGCGACCCCACCAACACCCGCACCGACGTGGTGACCAGCGAGGATGACAACGTCCTGGTGGATGCCGTGGCCCAGGACCCCCTGGCTCTGAGCTACTTCGGCTTCGAGTATCTGCAGGGCAACCGGGAACGGCTCAGGCCCCTCGCCCTCGTCCAGGCGGATGGCACCGCCGTGGCGCCTTCAGTGGAGGCCGTGCAGAAGGACGCCTACCGGCCCCTGGCCCGACCCCTGTTCCTCTACGTCAACGACGAACAGCTGCAGCGCTCCCCCGCCCTGCGATCCTTCCTCGACCACACCCTCAGGCAAGGCAGCCGGATCGCCGCGAAGGCCGGATCCATCCCCCTGATCGATTCCACCTACCGCCTCACGGAAGCCAAGGTCTACAAGCGGGTTCGTGGCAGCGCCTACGACGGTCGCCTGCCGATCGGCCTCACCCTCGGCGAGGTGCTCAACCGCAGCCTGGACCAGGACAAGAAGCCAGAATTCCGGATGTGATCAGGAGGCGATCTCCATGACCCGGAGCCTGTTCGTGGGCGGCAGCGATGCGGGCATCAGCCCGTGATGCTCCGCGATGCCTATGCCGACTTCAGCATCTGCGGGCTGCCGCTTCTGATCGGCGGACAGGTGAACGATCCTGCCTGCCTCGCCCACCGCATCCTCGATGCGCTGCAGGCGGCGGGCCTTGAGATCCTCCTCTGCCACCGCGCCATCGGCGCGGGCGCGGCCAGCCGGACGCTGGAGGCGATCGACCCGGACGGCTATCCCCGCAGGTGCCCCCGGAACCGGCTCCTGCGAGATGGTGGAGCAGGCCATGGGCCGACGGGGAGTGCGCTCCGAGACCCGCATCGAGCGCCTGGACCAGCGGCTCAAGCCCGTGGTGGTGGTCGCCCTGATCGCCACGGTGCTGCTGCTGTTCATCGTGCATGCCACCGCGATCCTGTCACAGCCCCATGCCATTGCCGCACGCGGAGCGATGATCGGCGCCTCCAATTTCTTCGAGCCCACGGTGGCGGAGGCGATCAGCCTCTTCGGCCTCCTCTCCGGCGCCGCCCTGGCCACCGTTGTCGGCGCGCTGGTGGAGGCGGACAGGAGGCCGTGAAGCCTTAGCCCTTGCGATCGGCGCCCACGTGAGCGTGAGTCCCTTGAGTCCCGCTCGTTGCTGGAGGGGTTGTTCATCTCCAACCTTCCCGAGGTCACCTCCAGCTCCCTCGGCATGCGGCAGCAGGATTCTCCCGCTCCCTAATCCTGGGGATATGGACCCGCCTGGCTCTGATCACCGGCGTTCTCGCCGCCGCAGGGGCCATGTTCTTCCACAGGGTCCGTGACAACTTCCTGTCGCTTCTGGAGGCGATCACGGCGGGAGCCATGCTCAGCGTGATCGCCGAAACGATGCTGCCGAAAACTTCTGAAAACAGTGACTCGGTAGTGGACTTTGCCGCGGTTTTCGCATTTTTGGGGAACATTTATAGCAAGAGAGCGCCCTAGTGAAATATTGCTCAATGCGGAATCAAGATCCCGTTGGCCTGCTCAAGAGAAAGAGACCGTAGGACCAGGGGAGGGCTTCATTGGTGACGCGCGCAACAGAGAAGAGGTGGCCGCAGCAACCTCCAAGATACCTGGATGGACGTAAGCCAGTCAGATCACATCTCCATGAACCATGGAAGATCATCTCAGCGATCTGGCCGAAGCCATTCCCCCTTCCACGCAGAAGTTGCTGCAGGCGGCCCTGGCGGACTTGGCTGCGGTTCGCCAGGGCCTTGAGCTTGAGATCGAAGCCCGTGCGCAGGCCGAGCAGATGATCACGTAGCTGCATGCCGCCCGTCGCCGGGAGCAGGAACGACGGGAGATGGAATAATTGGAGGCCCAGCAGGTTCATGAGGCGGTGAGCGAGCAACTTGCGATTGCGGAGGCCGGGCATGAAGCTGACCAACGGGCCTGGCGGGAAGTCCTGCGTCCGCAGCAGAAGCGCAAGGAAGAGCGGCAGGCTCAGGAGCCTATCCAGGCCACGGCCTTCTCAGCGCCTTTCAGCACTGAATCCCTCAGGGCCACATAGCCCAGATCATCCTTCCTGCTCTGGGCGGCCGGGCGGAGCAGATAGAGCGTGGCCTTGCATATTGCGCCGCAGGGCGGTCACTTCAAGCATCGGGGAAAAGATCATTCAGCAGTTCGCGGGGATCAGGCAGGAATGGGCAAACTCGAACCCTCACCCAAAGCGCCAAACCCTCATCCTCATGGCAACGTTCGGCGTGCCCAGAGGTTGAGGCCGGAGCGCGATGGACGACGTCCATGATTCAGACAGGCTTTGAAGTTGCACGAACCTGAACCAGGAGTGTGACGGACTGCTGCTGAGAGACAACGGATCGACCCATCCGGCGTGCTGGAATCCGATCGAGGAGAATTTTCATTCAGCAGAGGCTTTACATGCAAGCCAGTTGCAGAAATGGCTTGACACTCTGAGGTAGTCTATGTAGGTCATTTCCCTTTCGCTTCAACTGATGGTTCACTCCCCAGCTCCTGTCTCCATGCTGACTGCTCTGTTCACAGCAGCGACGGCCTCCACCGTTGCCATGGCACCACCGGCAAAGGCGGCGGATGTCTATGGATTCGGGTGCTACACCGTGGAGTCCAACTATGTGATCGGCTTGGGCAAGCTTCCCAGTCCGGAATTCAATGTGGCAAAAAATCCCTCCACGATCCCACCCCTGGCAGGTTCCGGTTCCTTTCCGGTGGCTTTGATCACCTCCAAGATAGGCAATTATCCCATCGATCGTCGCTGCTCGGCCATCGCCACCAGGCTCACCAATCTGGCCCTGGCCACCAACACGGCCACTCCCACCGGAATCATCCAGTTGAGCAGTTACCTGGTGGCCGGTAAGATCGGCACGATCCCTGTGATCGCCATCGAATCCCTCACCCTCGGCGATGTTCTGGCCACCCTCCCTGCCAGTATGGACCCTGCCCAGGCGCTTGGGATCGTCAAGTCCAGGATCCAGGCGATCTCGGCAGGCCAGGTGATTTCCGATGCCATCACAGAAGGAGAGGTGGTGGAATTTGTCGTGATCGAACAGAACTGAACCGCCGCCAACCCAAGGGCCAGTGAAGGGACCAAGGTCCCCCTCGCTGGTCCCTGATTATCAAGGCTTTCAGCCGGGTGCTGTGGTCATCTGACAACTCGGCCAATGGATTATTTGAGTCTTCTTTGACAAGTGAATCTTCCATTGATCCTCGCAATCCCGATCTCAATCAGGAAGCAAAAGCATTCAGCCCCCCTATGGAGGCCCATGGAAGCTATCGGGGCGACGACTGGAGCCCCGAAAGACTCGTATTCCATCAGAATCTTGAGTCCTTCGCCGACCAGGTGGGACTGATTGTTGGGCTCCAGGCCAATGGGAAAATGAGTCAGGACGAGGCCTTCGCAAGGATCAAGAAAATCTGGAAGAATCTGAAATTCACTCGCGAATCGCTGTTTGACAATTCCCACGGTTGATCTTTCTGGCAGAACCCCTGATCATGGGGTCAGATTCGTCCCCATTCCGCGAAATCCCAGTGACTGGGCAAGGGAAAAGGCGGTTTCCTGATCGTTCCGTCCGGAGCCAGTCCTGTTGGCGGTCTTCTCCAGCAGTCGCAGACGCCTCCGGCAGCCGTAGTGAGAGAGGATTACGGCCGGCCTGCACCGTCC
>CALNZO010000012.1:0-209399 GCA_942491175.1 uncultured bacterium
TGTGTCCAATAAAAAAGACTTGCATCTTCAACAGAACACTAACGGTAAGCTCAGTTGCCACACTCTTTGGTGGTCAACTGCAGCGTTTGGTTATGTGATATTTTGATTTTAATTATAGGTTGTTAAGAGCAGACTTATCCTTTTTGGAGGAAGTCACCTTGCGACCAAATTGTACGACCCTTTCACAAGTTCCTTAGCATCCCTTTCGGTAACTCACCCAAAAGAGATATTGTAATCCAGCCTTCTAGTTTTTTACTCGGTACCTGAAATCCACAGACTCAAATTGGCCAACTAACATTTGCCCCACCATCTTCAGGGTTACATTTTAAGGTCACCCTAGGTATTTCTTCACCTTGCGACACGAGAGCAAACGACTTTCCCCATTACTTTAAAAAACTCATGCCTCGGGTCCAAAATGATAACTGCTTTCTGATCCCTTGAACTTTGATAGATGTTTTTCAATTTTCAACTTTATTCATTCAGATAGATTCTGAAGTTTTTAATTTTTCAACACATAACGGCAAGGCTCACTGGCGGTTATCCGTTACTGTCCGCTTTACAGCAGCTGGTTATCTGGCACGAGCGAATAAGCCTGAGTCAGCTTGCCATGGGCACCCAGATTTCATATACCATTGATTTTGGTGAGGCGTTATCATCGTAAGCGATAACGCTCAAACACCGCACCTTCCCGCTGTTTTTCACCAGAATTTGGGAGCCATTGCGAAAATATAGCGTCGAATATGTTTTGGAATCTCAGTTACAGCGCCCTGAGTACGAAATACCGCGTAACACCCAGCAGACAAAGTCACAATACAGGCCCCTTCAGGTAGGGGCTCTGGACCTGGATCGATGTTTCTAGCCACCAGCATATGAGAAACGCCCATCCGGCCGCACGGAGTATGAAACCCCGTTAGGCGGCTTGCTCCTCAATGCCCTCAAATTCCCACTCGTGCCAGAAGTCATTCCACAACTCAGGAATATCCTTACGCGTTTCAATTGTATAATCACATGGAGAGAGCGCTACTCAACGCTTTTCCTGCACCTCCAGAAATTCTGGTTCCAGTCTATCTTTTTTCTCCTATTCGCAAAGAATAGTTTTGTCGTATTCATCTCTGGGGCAGGCTCTCTTTGTCACCACATATCGCCGCGCTTCAGCGGCAAACCGCAAGCGTAGCGAGGGTTTGTCCGACTGCATGCGCTCGTTAGCGATTTGAATCAGAGTAAACCATGCCCCCTTCGATAAGGCTCGTTGCATGCTTTCTCAATTATCGAATGCATAGTTCTACGAAATCGCTACTTACCTCGAATTTCTGATGCGAGCTTAGAATCATCTAGCCGATCACGCCTTCTCAACTCAGGGGTTAAACCTTGAATCAGGTTTAGCAACTGCCGCACATCCTTACTGAAAAACGCAAAATTTTCGCCATCAATGGCGATAGCAGGAGAATTGTGTCGGGGCTTAAACCAGGCTTGAAATATGCTACCAACATTTTCCACAGAGTCTTTTGTGCCATTCATTGCGAACAAAGTCTTTCACTTGGCGGACACTAATTTCAGGAGAATAAGAATTTAATTCATGACTCGGCCAATCATTTGGAACTTCAGGGGTTTTTTTGCCTAACAGTTTAGAAAAGAGGCCGTGGCCTAAATCTGGAGTTTCGCCCCTAAGGTACGAATCAAACGTATTTGGATTGTTTCTTAGAAACTCTACCTGACTATCAGGTGCCACGTAGAAAAACACAAAAAAAGCCATAGCTGTTCTTCCCTTATTTTTCGCTAACGGGCGAGCTGAGGTGCACGGGAGAAGTGGTTGAAAATGCGAAGCATTTTTGCCGTGTGATTATCAAACACGCTCAAGCGTTATGTTGGCTCCCGCGAATCAGCGCTCAAGCCAACTTTTTTATTGGTTATTTGATTGTTGGATGATGGTCTCGATTGTCTTAGAGCCAACAGGGCGGTGGCCAGTTGTTTAGCTCGCCTGTTGGCGACGAGCAGCGAGGCGGCCAACGGGCTGCCTTTTTCCAGGGCGCACCTTTTTGCGCATCCACCGTGTTAGCAAGGTTATGAGACGACTCGGCCCCAGCCTAAGGAATACCGGAACGGTGCCGTTTGCCTGAACTGACGCCAGTACTTTCATTTCGGTACCAACTTGCCGTCAACGATGGAAACTTGAAAACTCGATTCAATTTCCTTTAGAATAGCAATCTTCTCGTACGCGAGAGCTTCAAGTTTTCTGGCGATCGGTTTCTATCGTCGGATTCAAATGGTGGTAGTCGTTCCGTTTTTCCCATAGCGATAGAAACTTTCTTTTCGCGGTTTTTGATATAAATTGTCTGGTCTCCAATTTTAAAACATTTTCGAAGTTTTTCTTCGGTTTCCAACCAAGTCTTTGGCAAATAAATTTATCCGGTTATCCAGAAAGCTCCAGTGATAAAAATTCTGAGATCGGATCGAGATCGAACTTGATTTGATCCCATTTAATTTTAGATGATTTTACAACCTGCTGTACAATGCGCATGAATTTTTTACCGATATATTTTGATTTGCGACGATTAAAGCGGAAGACATATTCATCCAAATAATTTTGGAGATATTTCGGTTCGAAACGCCCCTGAAAGGTTCCTCGAACCAGCCGTTTGACAAGAGAAGCTACCAGGTGAACACCATATAAACTGTCATGGTCCTTACCGGCTTTTGATTGGTTTGTCGGCACATGATGATATTGTTCTTTGAGAATAGATGAGTAGCTGGACCATGAGTCCGTGGCGATATTACTACCTGGTTGGATATTTTCAGTAATGAAGGTTTCCAATGAATACGCTGAATAGTCCAAGATTACTTGCAGGCGAACGCGGCCGATTTTTTTTTCCTTGTCACATCGCTCCACAGCAGCGGCTACAATTGTTTTACCCTCGGCACCGCGGCCGCGTTTGCCGGATTTTTGGCCACCAATGACAAACTCATCGACTTCAACGCGTCCGGATAATTTTTCGCGATCCTTGCGTATTGTGCACCGTCTTAGCTTTTGCAGGAGCTGGAGGCCACCCTGCTCCCCACCCTCGAACGCCACCACCTGCGGCTCCTGGCCCACGGCCTGCGCACCCTGCAGGCCATCGCAGGCCGCCGCAGTGGCGGCCTGCCCCCAGCCACCGCCATCGAGGCCTGGGCCTGCCAGCAGCCGGTGATCCAGGCCGATCCCGGCTTCGCCCGCGCCTTCCTCACCCAGATGGGCAGCGCCGGTGCCCAGCTGGAGGCCATCGCCGCCTCCAGCGGCAGCGACCCCCTGGCCCTGGATCTTCCCGACCTGATCCACTGGGCCCGGGGCGAAGCCGACCGCCGTGTCAGGGCACCGGCAGCGTCACCAGCCCCGCCACCAGGCTGACCCCGGCCAGAGCGCTGGCGGCGGCCAGCACGCCTCGCCAGCCGGGCCGGTCCCCCTCCAGGGCCGCCAGGGGCAGGGCCATCACCGGGGCCGTCGACAGCAGGGCCACCGCCAGCCCCCCGGGCAGTCCGGCCAGAGCCGTCTGCTGCAGCACGATCCCGCCGCTGGTGCCCAGCAGGGTGGCCGCCAGGGCCAGGGGCCAGCGGCGCCGGGCCGGCCGGGGCCGCTGAACCGCCCGGGGCAGTCCGGCCAGCAGCGGCAGCATCACCAGGGCCGCCGCTGCCAGCCGCAGGGTGGCCGCCTGCAGCGGCGCCGGCCCCCCCGCCAGCAGACCCGCCCGGGCCAGCAGGGCACCGCCGCTGCCACAGGCCAGGGCCCCGAGGGCCAGGGCCACCCCGGGCCCATCCGGGGGCAGGGGTCGGGCGGTGTCCTCCGGCAGGGGCTCCCGGGGGGCCGGCTGGCGCACCACCAGCAGCACCGCCAGGCTGATCAGGGCGATCCCCAGCCACTGGGCCGGCCGGGGGACCTCCCCCAGCACCGCCACCCCCGCCAGGGCGGTGACGGCCGGGCCGCCGGCATCGATGGTGAGGGTGCGCCGGGTGCCGAGCCGCCGCAGGGCCGCGAAGAACAGGGTGTCCCCCAGGGCGATCCCCAGCACGCCGCTGAGCACCAGCAGCAGCAGCGAGCGCGGCGAGGCCTGCCAGGGCAGCAGCAGCACCAGGGGCAGCAGCAGGGCAGCGGCCAGCAGATTCTTGAGCAGGTTCAGCCGGGCCGCCGAGAGGGAGGTGGGCAGCCGCCGCCAGAGCAGGCTGGCAACGGCCCAGCAGAACGCTGCCGCCAGGGCGGCGGCGACGGGAGCGGCGATCAAGGGGCCGCGGGGGGGACGGGAAGCTTGCGATCATCGCCTGATCGCCCATCCCAACGCCTGAGGCCCCCGTGAGCGGATCGATCGTCGATGCCATCAGCTTCTTCCGGCTCAGCTGCGGCCGCTGGCGCTCCCAGCGCAGCAGCCACCACCTGCTGCACAGGCGGGCCGAAGCGGGCGGATCCTTCATCGAGGTGGTGGAGATCGAGGCGGCGGATCCGCGCCTGGCGGCGATCGCCGTCCTCCACGGACAGGATCCGGCCGCCCTGGTGGGAGGCTGCCGCGTGCGCTGGAGCGGCTCGATGGCCTGGGACAGGGCCGGGGAGGCCCACGAGGGGGAGAGCGTCTTCGGCCTGATCCCCACCGATGAGCGGGGGCGGCGGGGCCTGCTGCTGCGTGACCGGGGCTACGCGGAAACGGCGCCGGTGGCGGGCCATTTCGCCATGGACGACCGGGACGGCCTGCTGCTCACCACCAGCTACGAGACGATGAACAGCCTGGAACGGTTCAGCTTCGCCGGCCCCGACGTGCGGCTGCGCACCAGCACGGTGGAGGGCCTCTCCAACACCGCTTCCTTCTGCGTCGAGACCCGGATCCGGTCCGAACCCTCAGCCCAGGCGGAAACCGGGGCCGCCGAGGGGGCCGGCGGGGCGGCGCAGCTGTCGGCCCTCGGCTGGTGAGGGTGTCGCGAACGTTACGGACTGTGAGCCCTGCCCTCCCCCGCCCGGGGCCAACGGGGGCCTACTTCTACGATCGCCATCGACGGATGCCGGACCACGCGTGGCTCTTCCACTCCTCAAGTACGCCCCCACCTCCCAGAACTCGCGTGTGACGCCGTTCCGGGTGGGTTCCGACGAGGACCCCAAGGCCGTGTCCATGGACAAGGCCATGGACCGGGAAGATCAGAACTTCGTGATCGAAGCGGCCTACCGCCAGATCTTCTTCCATGCCTTCAAGGTCGACCGCGACCGCACCCTTGAGTCCCAGCTGCGGGACGGCCAGCTCACGGTGCGGGACTTCATCCGCTCCCTGTGCCTGTCCGACACTTTCACCCGCAGCTTCTACAACCTCAACAGCAACTACCGGGTGGCCCGCCACCTGGTGGAGAAGCTGCTGGGCCGCCCGGTCCACGGCAAGTCCGAGGAGATCGCCTGGTCCGCCGTCCTCATGACCCGCGGGGTCAAAGGCATGGTTGACGACATCCTCGACTCCCAGGAGTACCTCGAAGCCTTCGGCTACGACACGGTCCCCTACCACCGCAACCGGGTGGTGGGCTTCCGGGAGGCCGGCGAGACCCCCTTCAACCTCACCTCCCCCCGTTACGAGTCCTACTACCGGGGCATCCTGGGCTTCCCCCAGATCGTCTACACCGGCAAGACCCGCAGCTTCCCCGAGCGCGCCCAGCAGCGCCGTGGCGGCTTCCCCCAGGACTATCTGCCCTGGGTCCGCACCCTGCCTGCCCTGCGTGGTGTGGGCAGCGCCGCCGCCGGCAACACCGGCATGGACTACCTCTCCAAGGTGCCCTACCGCAGCATCGGCCGATGAGTCCTGGGAGCCATCAACCCCAGAGCGTTCCGTAAAACACTTTCACCAGGACCCTGCAGCATCTCTGCTGCAGGGTCCTGTCCGTTTCTGCGGCAGGTGATGAACGGTCCACCCCCTTGCCTGCCGTCAGTGGATCCTGACCCCCACGGGGCCGCTTCATCAAAAGGATGAAACGTCCTTCAGACTGATCCCAAACGAAATCTGCGGTTGTGAGCCAGAACACGTTGACGTCCCTGGCAATGATGACGCTGCGCCAGCTGCGGCAGATCGCCAGTGATCTCGGCGTGACGCTCTACAGCCGCAAGTCCAAGGAAGAGCTGGTGGAAGCCATCAGCACCCGGCAGGTGGAAGGCGGTGCTCCCACCCTGGAGAGGATCGAGTCCGGGATGGAACCGGCCCCCCGGCCGGCGCCCGAAACCCGGGTGGTCTTCCTGCCCCGCGATCCCCAGTGGGCCTATGTCTTCTGGGACATCTCCGACGACGACCGCAGCGCCGCCCTCCATGCCGGTGCCTCCCAGCTCTGCCTGCGTGTCGCCGACGTGACCGGCCTGGCCGGCGGCTCCTCCCATCCCCACACCCTCCAGGAGGTGGTGGTCGACAGTCATGCCACCGAGTGGTACCTGCCGGTCCCCCTCTCCGACCGCGACTACCGGGTCGAGATCGGCTACCGCAAGGCGAACGGCGGTGGCGGCGGCTGGATCTCCCTGGCCTTCTCCTCGGTGGCCCGGGTGCCGGCCCTCCATCCCTCCGAGCAGATCCTCGATCAGTTCGTCCCCTTCTCCCTCGACGTCTTCCCCGCCCCCGCCGCCAGCCAGCCCGCAGCACCGGCCGAACCGGTGGATTCCGGGCTCCACGAACGCCTCTACCAGAGCGCCACCAGCCAGTGGCGCCGCCTCGGCCGCGGCTCCGAAGCCTTCCACGAAACCGATTCGGAGGGGGACCTCCACGGCGGTCTCTCCGCCTCCGGCGCCGGTCCCTGGGCCTCCGGTCGCAGCGCCTCCGGCATCGGTGGGGTGGCCCCCCGCCAGCGCTCCTTCTGGCTGGTGGCCGATGCCGAGCTGATCGTCTACGGCGCCACCGACCCGGCCGCCCGGCTCAGCATCGGCGGGGAGGAGGTGCCCCTTTCGGCCGACGGCACCTTCCGGGTGCAGGTTCCCTTCCGTGATGGCCAGCAGGTCTATCCCATCGAGGCCGTGGCCGCCGACGGGGAGCAGAAGCGCAGCATCACGATGGAGTTCCGCCGATCCACCCCGGAAGACAACAGCAACCCCGCCAGCCAGGCCGTCGCCGAGTGGTTCTGATGGCGACCGACACCTCCAGCCGCGCCCCGCTCAAGCTGCTGGTGGCTCTCACCCCCGTGGCCGGCTCGATCCTCTTTCCCCTGGTGGTGCCGATCCTGATGGTGCGGGTGAGCATCGCCGCCGGGGTGGTTGCGGCGGTGCTGATCGGCACCCTCTGGTTCGCGGCCATGCTGCGCACCTCCGAGATGCCCGGGCACCACTGAGCCGTCCACGCGCGGGAATGCTGCTGGGAGGGCGAAGCGAACCGCCCCGCTTCCAGCCGTGGCCCTTCCCCCTTCCCGGTCCATCCTCCCCCTGGTGGCCAGGGGTCTCAGCGGCCTGGGGGCCAGCCTGTTGCTGGGGGCCTGCGGTCCTTCCCCCGCCGCCCTGACCGGCGGGCCACCCCCTGAGCTGCCCCTGCCCCCCGGCATCCGGGTGGCCTTCAACCACCGGGGCGAGGGGCGCTACCGCAGCCCGGTCAGCGGCCAGTGGCGCCAGGGAGATGACCTGGAAGCCATGCTGCTGGAAAGCATCCGCGAGGCACGTCGGGAAATCCTGGTGGCGGTGCAGGAACTCTCCCTGCCGGCGGTGGCCCAGGCCCTGGTGGAACGGCATCGCCGGGGGGTGCGGGTGCGGGTGGTGCTGGAGAACAGCTACAGCACCCCCTGGAGCCAGCAGCACCCGGTGGATCTCACCCCCCACCAGCGCCGGCGTCAGCAGCAGCTGGCGGCCCTGGGCCAGGGGGATGCCGTGGCGATTCTGCAGCGGGCCGGAATCCCCCTGATCGACGACACCGCCGACGGCAGCCGGGGCAGCGGCCTGATGCACCACAAGTTCCTGGTGGTCGATGGCCGGGTGGTGGTGACCGGGTCGGCCAACTTCACCCCTTCCGGCATCCACGGGGACGCGGGCGCGCCCAGCACCCGCGGCAACGTGAACCACCTGTTGCGCTTTGAGAGCCCAGCCCTGGCGGAGGTGTTCGCCGGGGAATTCGCCCGGCTCTGGGGCGATGGCCCGGGCGGCGCCCCCGACAGCCGCTTCGGCCTCGCCAAGGGAGGGGGCCCCGCCCGGGTGGTGGACGTGGCCGGCACCCCGGTGGAAGTGCTGTTCGCCCCCCATCGGCGCACCGACCCGAACCACGGCCTGGCCTGGCTGGAGACCCGCCTGGGCGGCGTGCGCCAACGGATCGATCTGGCGCTGTTCGTCTTCTCGGGTCAGAACCTGGCCGACCGGCTGCAGGAACTCCATGCCCGGGGCGTGACCATCCGCCTGCTGGCCGATCCGGGTTTTGCGACCCGTGCCTTCAGCGAAGTGCTGGATCTGCTGGCGGTCACCCTTCCCGACCAGGACTGCCGCATCGAAGCGGGCAACCGGGCCTGGAGCCGCCCCCTCGAAGGGGTGGGCACGCCCCAGCTGGCGCGCGGAGACAAGCTGCACCACAAGTTCGCCGTTCTCGATGGTCGGGCGGTGATCTCCGGCAGCTTCAACTGGAGCCCGTCCGCCGCCTTCCAGAACGACGAGACCCTGCTGCTGATCCGCTCTCCCCTGCTGGCCCGCCACTTCGAGGCGGAAATGGATCGCCTCTGGCGCGGCGCCGAGCTGGGCATCAGCGGCCGCCTGCGTCGCAAGCTGTCCCAGCAACGGATGGCCTGCGGCAGCGGCCGTCCCCGGGCCTCTGGGACCGCGCCGGTGATGGCGTCTACGATTCGGTAACACCTATCACACGATCCATGGGCCCTGCGTCCAGCACTCCTTCCCGAGAGGCCACTCCACGGCTTGATGCCATCAACCTGATGTTGCGGGATCTGCACACCCGCCACGATGACATCCGTCACCGGGCCGCCTTCCGCGGCTGCACCAACGAGCTGCTGACGCTGCAGCAGGAGCTGGTCGATTATCTGCTCAGCAAGAAGCATTCCCTCCAGGGCGTCGAGGGCGCCACCGCCAACGAGGGCCTCAACTACAACTCCTTCACCTGATCTCCCCCACCAGCCCGGCGTCCGCCAGGGTGGTGGTGGTGGGCGCCGGTCCTGCCGGCGCCAGCCTGGCCCTCCTGCTCGCCCGCCGCGGCCTGAGCGTCGACCTGGTGGAGGCGTCCGGCCGCAGCGACCGGCTGTTCCGAGGGGAAGGCCTGATGCCGAGCGGCCTGGAGGCCCTCGACGCCATGGGCCTGCTGCCGCTGCCGCCGGGGGTGCTGCAAAGGCCGCTCACGGCCTGGAGCTTCTTCCTCGACGGCAGGCCCCTGTTCGAGGCTGCCGAGCCCATGGGCAGCCGCCTGCCCTGCACCCTGATCGACCAGGCCTCCCTGCTGCGGGAACTGGTGAACCAGGCCCGCCGGCAGCCGGGCTTCCGGATGCTCCAGGGGCAGGCCGTGCGCGGTCTGCTGCGCCGGGACGGCCGCATCACCGGGGTGCGCCTGGCGGACGGCGCCGCCCTGGAAGCGGCTCTGGTGGTCGGCTGCGACGGCCGCGACTCCCTGCTGCGTCAGCAGGGGGAACTGGGACTGGAGGTCGCCCCCAGCCCCCTCGACGTGCTCTGGTTCCGGCTGGAAGCGCCCGCGGCCGAAAGGATCGTCAGCTGGCTGGACGGCCGCTTCGTGACGGTGGTGGGGGCAACCGGCAGCTATGCCCTGTTCCCCTCCGCCCGCGGGGGGGTGCAGCTGGGCTGGGCGATCGAGCCGGGGGCGCCCCCGCCATCGCCCAGCGCCTGGGCGGAACTCTGGGCCGGCGACGCCCCGGAGGCCCTGGCCCGGCTGCTGGCCACACTCCCGGAGGAGGCCGTGCAGGGTCCGGTGCGACTGCCGGTGCGGGTCGGTCTCTGTCCCCGCTGGCAGCGGCCCGGCCTGCTGCTGCTCGGCGATGCCGCCCACCCCATGAGTCCCCTGCGGGCCCAGGGCATCAACATGGCTCTGCGCGATGCCCTGGTGGCTGCCCGCCACCTGGTGCCTGTGCTCCGCCAGGGAGAAGCCGGCGGCATCGACGCCGCCCTCGCCGCCATCGCTGCTGAACGGCTGCCGGAGATCCGCCGGATCCAGCGAGGGCAGGAGGAGGAGGCCCACCGGGCCGACCTGCTGCGGCGTCGCCACCGGCTGCGGGCCCTGCTGGCCCGCACCGCCCGATGGAGCGGCCCCCTGCTGGCCCGCCGCTGGCGCGCCGGGCAGCGTCAGCTGCGGGACGGCCTGGGGCCGATCGCAGGGGCGGACTGAGAGGCCGTCATGATTGGAACAGCTTTGCGCCCGCCATGGCCCGGACCGTCCCCACCACCCGCCTGGGCCCGCGTCGCCCCCGTTCGGCCCTGGGCTGTCTGGCCCTGCTGGCGAGCGTGCCGTTCCTGGGGGCCTCCTCCGTGCGGGCGGAGCCGGCCTTTCCACCGTCCGCCGACTTCCGCTCCCTCCAGCTGATCACCCTGGCCTGCAGCCGTGAGAACAGCGCCGAACCCTGCGGGCAGGCCCGCAGCCTGGCGGACCCCCTGATGGACCATCCGCTCCTGCCGGCCAGCTGCAAGGACGTGCTCTGGACGATCCGTCAGCGGGCCGTGGTGGCCACCAGCAACAGCTTCGAGCGGCGTGAGCGGATCGACCGGGCCGCCCGCAGACTCACCTCCGTCTGTCGCCAGCAGCTGCCGGCCGCGAAACCCGCGACCGGTGGGGCCGCCAATCCATAGAGCACTCGGAACCTGATCAGTCCCAGTCAAAACTGAAGCGCCGTCCGAAGGACGATGCCCCCATGGGGTGCCGGATCAGGGCTGGACGGAATCGGCCCCACCACTGGAGGCAGATGAGCCGCCGGGGGTAGCGATCAGCTCCAGCAGGCGGGTGGAGGTGTCGCGCATGAAGGCCAGGCTCATGGGAGTCACCACCGCGGCGCTGTCGGCCAGCCGGCAGAGGGGACTGCGGTCGCCAAGGACTTCACAGCTGCTGGAGAGCCCGAGCAGGGCATTGGTGAGCTTGCCCCGCAGGCAGCTCTCGGCCCCCGCTCCCGCGAGCACCGCCTTGGCGGCGGCTTGGGTGCGGTCCACCGCTTCGGCATGGGGAGGGGCCTTCGGAGCACCCATCACCGCCGCCCGCGCAACGGCCGGCCCGATCAGAGACACACCCACCAGGGTGGCGGTGCCGACCATGGCAGCCACGCCGACCGAAGCGACCGTGGACGGAGCCCAGGCGGTGGAGAGAAACCTTGGAGCCATGACATCGTCTACACGGTGTAAGGAGGCTAGCCAGCCCTGGCGTGACGAGCCGGGAGGGAGCGGCCGGAAGAATCCACGGAGGTAGCTTGGTGCTCCCAGAACCCCAAGGACGCCGGCCATGGCGAAGACGACCGACGTGCGTCAGGTGGCACTGGAGAGTCCCTTCGACGATCAGAAACCCGGCACCTCCGGCCTGCGCAAGAGCAGTCGTCAGTTCCAGACCCCTCACTACCTGGAGAGCTTCATCGAGGCCTCCCTGCGGGTGGTGCCCGGGATTGAAGGCGGCACTCTGGTGGTGGGTGGCGACGGCCGTTTCGGAAACCGCCCGGCCATCGATGTGATCGCCCGCATGGCGGCGGCCCACGGGGTCAGCCGGCTGATCACCACCACCGGCGGCATCCTCTCCACCCCTGCCGCCTCCCACCTGATCCGCAGTCGCGGAGCCGTGGCCGGGATCATCCTCTCCGCCAGCCACAACCCCGGCGGTCCGGAGGGGGATTTCGGCGTCAAGATCAACGGCGCCAACGGCGGGCCTGCCCCTGAGTCGGTCACCGATGCCATCCACGGCGCCACCCTCAGCCTCGATGGCTACCGGATCCTCGATGCCGAACCCCTCCAGCTCGAGGCGGCTGGCACCACCCCGATCGGCGCCATGGTTGTGGAGGTGATCGACGGGGTCGACGACTACGTCGCCCTGATGCAGAAGCTGTTCGACTTCGATCGCATCGCCACCCTGCTCAAGGGGGACTTCCGGCTGGCCTTCGATGCCATGCACGCCGTCACCGGTCCCTACGCCACCCGCCTGTTCGAGGGGCTGCTGGGGGCTCCCGCCGGCACGGTGCGCAACGGCATCCCACTGGAGGACTTCGGCGGCGGCCACCCCGATCCCAACCTCACCTACGCCCACGAGCTGGCGGAGCTGCTGCTGCAGGGCAACACCTACGACTTCGGCGCCGCCTGCGACGGCGACGGGGACCGCAACATGATTCTGGGCCGCCACTGTTTCGTGAATCCCAGCGACAGCCTGGCCGTGCTCACCGCCAACGCCACCCTGGCCCCCGGTTACGCCGACGGCCTGGCGGGGGTGGCCCGCTCGATGCCCACCAGCGCCGCCGCCGATGTGGTGGCCGCGGACCTGGGCATCCCCTGCTTCGAGACCCCCACGGGCTGGAAGTTCTTCGGCAACCTGCTGGATGCCGGGCGGATCACCCTCTGCGGCGAGGAGAGCTTCGGCACCGGCAGCAATCACATCCGCGAGAAGGACGGCCTCTGGGCGGTGCTGTTCTGGCTGCAGATCCTGGCGGTTCGCGGCTGTCCGGTGGCCGAGGTGATGGCCGGCCACTGGAGCCGCTTCGGCCGCCACTACTACTCCCGCCACGACTACGAAGCGGTGGCCAGCGACGCCGCCCATGGTCTCTACGACCGGGTGAAGGGGATGCTGGGCTCCCTGCCGGGCCAGGGTTTCGCCGGCCGCACGATCCGCACCGCCGACGATTTCGGCTACACCGACCCGGTGGATGGCTCCATCAGCCGGGGCCAGGGGCTGCGGGTGCTGCTCGATGACGGCAGCCGGGTGGTGCTGCGGCTCTCGGGCACCGGCACCAAGGGGGCCACCCTGCGGGTGTATCTCGAGAGCTATGTGCCTCCCGGCGGCGACCTGGGCCAGAACCCCCAGGAGGCCCTGGCTGATCTGATCGGTGCCATCGATGGGCTGGCCGAGATCCGCACCCGCACCGGCATGGACCGGCCCACCGTGATCACCTGATCGCCCGCAGCCCGCGTCAGGCCGGCCCGTCGAGCACGAAGCGATAGCGCACATCGCCGCGCCGCAGCCGCTCGATCGCCGTGTTCACCTGGGCCATCGGCAGATGCTCCACCTGGGGGGCGATGCCGTGGCGGGCGCAGAACGCCACCATCTTCAGCAGGCTGGCCGGGGAGGAGGTGGGGCTGCCGGTGAACTGGCGCCGGCCGGCGATGAAGGGGAAGGCCTGCAGGGGGATCGGGCCGGTCGGCACCCCCAGCTGGTGCAGCCGGCCCCGGGGGGCCAGGGCCCCCACCACGGAGTCCCAGTCGAGATCGTGGTTGCTGGTGTTGATGATCAGGTCGTACCGGCCGGCCTGCTCGGCCAGATCGGCGAGCATCTCCACCCGGTGGGCGCCGAAGCCGCGGGCCTCCTCGGCCTTGGCGGCGGTGGTGGTGAGGGCGGTCACCTCGCAACCCCAGGCCCGGGCGAACTGCAGCGCCATGTGGCCCAGGCCGCCGATGCCGATCACCGCCACCCGGGCGGTGGGCGAGACCGCCTCATCGATCAGGGGGGCGAAGACGGTGATGCCGCCGCAGAACAGGGGGCCGGCATCGGCGGCCGAGAGGCCCTCGGGAATCGGAATCAGCCAGTCCTGATGGGCGCTCACGTGGCTGGCGAAGGCGCCGCTGCGGCCCACGATCGTCGATTCCAGCGAGGGGCACAGGTTGGCGTCGCCACCCAGGCACCAGCCGCAGTGGCGGCAGCTGCCGGCGATCCAGCCCAGGCCCCGCAGCTGGCCCACCAGGGCGGAGTCCACCCCCTCTCCCACGGCCACCACCCGCCCCACGGCCTCGTGGCCCGGCACCAGGGGAAGGGTGGTGACCCCCCAGGCGTTGTCGATCATGGACACATCGCTGTGGCAGAGCCCGCAGTGCAGCACCTCGATCGTGGCCTCGTCGGCGCCCGGCTCGCTCAGCTGGGCCTCGGACCGCCGCAGCGGCCCCCCCAGGGCCGTGGTCTGCCATACGGTGATCTGCATCGGGGACGATCCGGGTTTCCCAGGTTCTAGCCAGGCACGCCGCGGGCGCCCCGGCCCCACTTGCTCCCGCCCCATGCCCCGCGCCGCCAGCCAGTCGGCCCCGAAACCGCCCGTCCCGGCGGTGGTGCTCAGCATCGGCGGCAGCGATTCCGGCGGCGGCGCCGGCATCCAGGCCGATCTCAAGACCTTCCTGGCCCTGGGGGTGCACGGCTGCAGTGCCATCACCTGCATCACCGCCCAGAACACCTGCGGTGTCCACCGGGTGGATTCCCTGCCCCCTGCGGCCCTCACCGCCCAGGTGGAGGCGGTCTGCAGCGATCTGGCGGTGGTGGCGCTCAAAACCGGCATGCTCTTCGACGCCTCCCTGATCGAGGCCACTGCGGCGGCCATCGAGGCAGGTCCGGCGTTCCGGGTGATCGATCCGGTCATGGTGTCGCGCGCCGGTGCCCCCCTGCTCGACCCCGAGGCGATCACGGCCATGGCCAGCCGCCTGCTCCCGCTGTCCGATCTGGTCACCCCCAACATCCACGAAGCGCAGCTGCTGACGGGCCAGGCCATCGCCAGCGCCGCCGACATGGAGCGGGCCGCCGAGCGGCTGACCGCCCTGGGGGCGGCGGCCGCCCTGGTGAAGGGCGGGGGGCTGGCGGGCCTGCGCGGCTGCGATGTGGCCTGGATCAACGGCCGGCCCCGTTGGTTTCGCGGGCCGGAAGTGGACACTCCCCACAGCCACGGCAGTGGCTGCACCCTCTCGGCGGCGATCACCGCCGCCATCGCCCAGGGCCATGATCTGACGGAGGCCATCACCATCGCCAAGGCCTTCGTGGAGGGGGGCCTGCGCCATTCCCTCGCCATCGGGGCCGGGCAGGGCCCCCTCTGCCACTGGCATCACTGGCTGCCGGATGGGGCAGGAGCGCCATGATGCCGGGTCATCCCGTCTCGTCCATCGCATGGCACAGGCGCTCTCGGGCACCGGCGGCTCTGAAGCCATCTCTGCAGCCCGGGCAGGGGGTAAGGAAACATGAAGGCAGGCCGGTCCTCTGGGAGCGGCCCTCACAATGAAAGGGCGGGGACGTCGAGATCCCTGAGGTTTCCTGCCCATGAAGGCGCCACTGACCGAGCGGGAACAGGAGCGTCTGGAGGCCCTGCACGACTACCGGATCCTCGACACCCCTCCCGAGCGGGCCTACGACGATCTGACGGCCCTGGCGGCCTACGTCTGCGACGTCCCCATCGCCCTGGTCAGCCTGGTGGACAGCCACCGGCAGTGGTTCAAATCGAAGGTCGGTCTGGACGCCGCGGAAACGGACAGGGACATCTCCTTCTGTGCCCACGCCATCCTGGCGGAGGACATCCTGGTGATCCAGGACACCCTCGCCGATTCCCGCTTCGCCGCCAATCCACTGGTCACCTGCGCCCCCAACATCCGCTTCTATGCCGGCGTCCCGTTGCTGACGCCGGAAGCCCTGCCCCTGGGCACCCTCTGCGTCATCGACCACGAGCCGCGGGATCTGAGCGAGGTGCAGATCCAGGCGCTGGAAGGGCTGGCCCGCCAGGTGGTGACCGTGATGGAGCTGCGGAGGGTGTCTGCCCGGCTGGCCCAGGCCCTCGAGAAGATCACCCTGATCGAGGGGCTGATCCCGATCTGTTCCTATTGCAAGTCCATCCGCAACGATGCCGGCTACTGGTCGAGTGTGGAGGCCTTCCTCAAGAAACACGCCGATGTGGAATTCACCCATGGGGTGTGCCAGGCCTGCATCGAGCAGCATTTCCCGGAAGTGGCCGAAGCGATGCTCCGCCAGGACGCCGGCTCCCAGGCCGGTCCGTAGCTGTTCTGGTTCAGCGGGTTGATCAGTGAGCCCCTGACTCCAGCTGCGGAAGAAGCAGGAATCAGGCGGATTCTCCTGGCCAGGCGACGGCAGCGGCTGACCCAGGGCCGCCTGGGGGGGAATCATTCAAGGGGCTGAAGGCGGTGGAATGGACGGACCTGTCCGGTCCATGACATTGGCGCAGAGGTCCAGGACGATCTTCTGGCCCACCGAACGGGGCTCAGGAACCCCCCAGGGCTCCCAGACGCCATTGACCAACCAGGCCTGGCGCAGGCTGGTGCAATGCACCGCCACTGCGGCCGCCCGCGATCGAACCGGACCGACGTCCGCCTCGGAGGGTTGCACGAGGCTGACCCGAACGCCACCGGGATGGAGCTTCCAGCCGCCCCAGTCGACCATCGTGTTGCCGAAGAACTTCCATCGGACCGGTTCGCTCTTCTGGGACGCCGGGGGGAAGGGGGAGGGCTGGGGGCTGGGGTGGCCGCCACAATCGCTGGAGGGCTGGCCGGTGCAGGACCGGTGGCGGCTTTGGCAGCCCCTGTCGGTGGCGGTGTCGGGGCTGCGCCTTTGGCAGCCGGCGTTTCCCTGGCCGGAGGCTGGGCCTTGGCTGCAGGCTGGGCTGGGGCTGCGGCCTTGGCCGAAGGCTTGGTCGTGGCCGTGGCCGTGGCCGTGCCCGAAGGCTTGGGCTTGGCCGTGGCCGAAGGCTTGGGCTTGGCCGTGGCTGTCCCCGAGGGCAATCGCAGCCAGCTCCCGACCTTGAGCTGGTCCGGCTTCACCCCGGGATTGGCCTTCTGCAGGGCCGCCACGGAGGTGCCATGACGGGAGGCCAGTCCTCCAAGCGTGTCGCCCGGGGCCACCTGCACCACGGCCTTTCCTGGCGGAAGCTTCAGCTGCTGACCGATCTGCAGCTCTTCGGGTCTGGTGATCTTGTTGAGGCGCATCAGTTCCTGCACACTCACACCTTCTCGGGCGGCGATGGCCTCGAGGGTGTCTCCCTTGACGACCCGCACGCTGCGGGCGGGCGGCGTCCCCTGGCTGAACGCCGCAGGGCTGACGCTCATCCCGGATAAGGATAGAAAAAGGAAGGCAATACCACCCACCATCGACGCTGCTTTGTGTCTCACGATCCCTTCGTACTTCAGCATTCTCAACCTACCAGAGATCGGATCCTCTCCAGAGCAGTGAGGTGAACTTCACAACGGTGGAGAAGCTGTAAAGAAGGAGAGCAAGGAGTTCCCATTCCACAGCAGGGGCCCGCCCTCCTCAACAACATCCTCTAATGCCTCTGGGGATCAAGCCCGAACATCAACGCGCATCGACTTCCAGAAATAGATCGTTTTGATTCATGGTGAAGATGGATAGCAGAGGTCATCATCCCGCCAATCTCTCCGAGAAGCCATCGGGCTTTACCCTGACCGGCGCCAGGCGTGCAGCCCCATCATGGGGTTCGACCCCATCAATGGACTGGTATGGCAAGCTCCATTGGAAGCCAATCAGGCTGGGGTGAATAGTCTTATTGTTCTCATTATTGTTCTCACCTCTCACGACAAATTCGGTGATACCGGAAAGAAGACCGGCTTCTGAGTTGAGAATCTGGCTGCCCCTTGTGACGTCCTGGCAGAGGCTGGAGCCAAGGTCACGCTGGTTTCGCCGAAGGGCGGGCAACCTCCTCTGGATCCTGAAAGTGACGACTCCGACGTCCAGACGGAAGCAAAGAAACGCTTCGAAGGCGATGCAGAATCCCACAGGGCTATGACGTACGAGAATTTGGTTGACCGTCTCAGCTGAAGTTTTACTGACCCACTGGCTTATCCTGATGGCCATGGACTTCTTTGGGACCTTTGCGACGATTCCGATTCCATCGGGCTGATTGAAGCCACCTATGGAGCGGAAAACCAGTGGCTGCCGTTTGCGATGCTCCTGCTGTTTACACCATGCGAAGGCACTGGATAAATCTCCCATCCCGGCAGGGAAGTCCGTCACCGGCTTCAGCAGCTCCGAAGCAGCAGCGATTCAACTTTCCGAAGTGTTACCTTTGCAGCGGGAGGATGCGTTGAAAGCCAAGGGGCGATCTACTCCGAACGAGACAACTGGAGTCCCTACGCCATCGCCGGCGGCCCACACCCCAGTCCCAAAAAAATCTCTACGTAGAAGGTTGATCCAGTGGGGAATCCCCTTCCTCTGGGGCTGTGCCCGCGTCAGCGAACCAGCGACCCTCCAGCGCCTTCACCACCACATAGAAGGGCGGAACCACCCCGAGCGATAGCACCGTGGCCACCAGCAGACCGCCGAAGATCACTGTGCCCAGCGACTGCTGGCTGTTGGCTCCGGCAGAGGTGGCCACCACCAGCGGCAGGAAACCAGCGAGGGCAGCAATGGCCGTCATCAGGATCGGCCGCAGCCGCGATTCAGCCGAGGCGATCGCGGCCTCAGCGGCGCTCATGCCCTCCTCCATGTGCTGCTCGGCCACCTCGACGATCAGGATGCCGTTCTTGGCCGCCAGTCCGATCAGGGTCACCAGCCCCACCTGGGCATAGATGTTGAGGTCGATGGAGCGCAGGGCCAGAAACACCAGGGCGCCGAGCATGGCCAGAGGCACGGTCATCAGGATGATCACTGGGGTCACGTAGCTCTCGTACTGGGCCGAGAGCACCAGATAGACCACCAGGATCCCAAGGCCGAACACCAGCACACTGGCGTTACCGGCGGAGAGCTGGAGGGCGGCGAGGCCAGTGAAGGCATAGCCGATGTTGTTGAAGTCCTGGGCCTTGAAGATCTGCTGGATCTTGCTGAGCGCCTGACCGGAACTCTTGCCGATGGCTTCAGCCCCCTGGATCAGAATGGTGCGGTATAGGTTGTAGTGGCTGATCACTGGGGGCGCACTGGTGAGATCCGCCGTGGTGAATTCCGACACCTGCACCAGATTGTTGTCATTGCTGCGCACGTAGTAACTGAGCACATCCTCCAGGGAGCGGCGATTCTCGGACGCCGCCTGCACGTAAATGTTGCGCACCTGGCCACTCTCGTAGGTGAGTCCGGAATAGTTGCTGGCTGCCAGCACCGCGATGGTCTGCATCGCCTGCTGGAAATTCACGTTCAGGGCCCCCATGATCGAACGGTCGATCTTCAACCCGAAGGCCGGGGCACTGGGAATGAACTGGGTGTAGAGGGTGGAGAAATCGCCGCTGGTGGTCCCGGCCAGAATCTGCTTCTTGGCCAGATCATCCAGCTGGTTGAAGCGATAGGCTCCATTGCTGAGATCGTTGAATTGGAAGTAGAAGCCCCCCTGGGCGGAAAAGCCCGGAATCGCCGGGGGCTGGGCGGCCACGGCCAGGCCGGAGCTGAGTTTGCCGAGCTTGGCGTTGAGCCGCTCGACGATCGCGGGCGCCTTCTGATCGGCCCCGCTGCGTTCCTCCAGGGGCCTGAGACCGAAGAAGAACACACCCTGATCAGGGCTGGCTCCGTTGAAGCCGTAGCCACTCACCACGGCACCGGCGATGATCTCGGGCTCTTCGCTGAGAACCTTGGCCACCTCCTTGGCCGTGGCCTGGGTCTGGCTGAGGGAGGCGCCGTTCTGGAGTTGAATGATGCCCAGACCATAGCCCTGATCCTCCTCCGGGATGAAGGCCGAGGGCAGGGCAGTGAAGGCGAACAGGGTGAGGGCGATGCCGCCGCCCAGACCCACCAGGATCCAGCGGCGCTTCTCGATCAGGAACGCCACCAGGGAGGCGTAGGACCGCTCCAGCTGGGTGAAGAATCCATTGAAGCGGTTGAAGATCCAGGCCAGGTTGGCGCCGGCAAGCACCCCGACCACAACCCCCACCGCGTAGGTGATGGTGCCGAAAGAGGCGCTGCTGAACCGGCCGAAGGCCAGGCCCACCACCACCCCGCCGATGATTCCCACCAGCCGGCCCGGGGGTGATGATTTGCGTCTCCTCAGCAGCAGGGCCGAGAGCATGGGGGAGAAGGTGAGGGCGTTGAAGGCGGAGATGGCGATCGAGAAGGCGATGGTGAGGGCGAACTGGCGGTAGATGATGCCGATACCACCCGGATAGAAGGCCACGGGCACGAACACCGCCATCAGCACCAGGGCGGTAGCCACCAGGGCGCCGAACAGTTCACCCATGCAGGCCATGGCGGCCTGACGAGGACGCATCCCCTTCTCGAGATTTTTCTCCACCGCCTCGATCACCACGATGGCGTCGTCCACCACCAGGCCGGTGGCCAATACCAGACCCAGCAGGGTGAGCTGGTTGATCGAGAAGCCGAAGATCTTGACGAAGGCGAAGGTGCCGACCAGGGAGATTGGAATGGCCAGGCTGGGCACCACCGTGGCCCGCCAATCCTGCAGAAAGACAAACAGGATGATCAGCACCAGGACGATCGCCAGGCCGAGGGCATCCACCACCCCCTCGACCGCAGACTCGATGAACTGGCCGATGTCGTAGATCTCGAACACCTTCACCCCCGGCGGTACGGACTGGGTGAACTGGTCCATCACCTTCACCACCTGGTTCGAGACATCGAGAGCATTGCTCTCGGGGGTCTGGAAGACCGCGATGGTGACCGAGGGATAGCCGTCGATACTGACCGCCTGCTGAGCGTAGCTGTTGGTGCCGTAGGTGGCCTGGCCCACATCCTGAAGTCGCAGCAGGTTGCCGGTCGTGGAGCGACCGACGATCAGGTTGTTGAGGTCCTCGACGGACACCAGATTGCCGTTGTTCTCCACCAGAATGGGATAGGCAAATTTCTGATCTCCACCGGCTGGAGGACCACCCACCAGGCCACCGATGGCCACGCTGTTCTGGTTGGTGACCGCACTGACGACCTCATCAGCAGTGAGATTATTGGCCGTGAGCTTGTCGGGGTCGACAAACAACCAGAAGGCGGGATTACTACCCCCGAGGAGATTGACGGTGGCGACACCAGGGACCCGCTCGAGCTGATAATAAAGATCCTGATAGATCAGGCCGTTGAGATAGGCGGCATCAAACTGACCCTCCGTGGAGGTCACCTGATAAGCCAGCAGAATCGACGGGGTGCTTTGCATCACCGATACCCCTGTGGCCTGAACCTGCTGGGGCAACTGGGGCATCGCCAGGGACACCCGGTTCTGGACGTTCACCTGATCGATATTGATATCCGTTCCTTGCTCGAAATAGACCTGAACCGTGCTTGTCCCCGACATGGTGCTGGTGGACGAGATGTAGTTAGCACCCGGAACCCCATTGATCTGCTGCTCGATGGGATTGGTCACCGCTTGCTCGGTGACCAGTGAATTGGCACCGCCGTAGTTGGCGGTCACCTGAATCAGCGGTGGCGCGATGTTGGGAAGGTTCTCGATCGACAGGGTGGGGATGGCGATCAGGCCCACGAGCACGATCAGGATGCTGCAGACCGTGGTGAGAACAGGCCGCTTGATGAAATCATCAGAAAATGACATGACCTGCTCAACTCCCCGATGGGGCCGTAACGACCCGCACCGGCATACCGGAGCGCAGCAGGGCCGTATTGCTCACCACCACCTCATCACCCTTGTCCAGGCCGGAGAGCACGGGATAGGCATTGTTCTGCAGCTTGCCGAGCTTGACCGCCGTCTGCACCACCACCGGAGTGGTGTCTGGAAGCTTTTCCAGCTTCTGCTTCTCCTCGGCAGGAAGCTGGTTGGAGGCCTTGATCTTCGGCAGGATCGTGGAGAGCGGCAGCACTCGGTAGACGAACGGTTGCTGAGCCTGCATCATCACCGATTGAACCGGCACTGCCAGCTGATCGCTGACCCCGGTGATGATGCGATTGCGAACAAACTGACCCGTTTTCAACTGACCGGTGAGATTGGGAAACACGGCCTTGACCAGCACGGTGTTGGGCGTGCCCGGGGTCGTGGAGCCCGTAGCGAAGTAGGGGGAAACGAAGACCACCCGGCCCTGTCCCGTCACCGGCGGATTTCCCTGGCTCTTCAGTTGCACCGGCAGGCCCACCTTCACAGCCCTGGCCTGGGTGGCCGGCACATCCATCAAGGTCCACAGGGTGCTGTTGTTGACGATTCCCGTGATCGCCTGGCCCTGACGCACGTAATCACCGATCTTCACGCTGTCGAGATTACCGAGTTCGCCGTTGATCGGGGCCGTGACGAACTTGTAGCCGAGTGTGGCTGCGCTGGAACGGGCTTGGTCCCGGCTCTGGATCGCCTGGGTGACATAGAAGTCTCTGTCTTTGGTGGAGACGGCCCCCTGTTCGTTGAGAAAGATGTAACGCTCAGCGTTGACCCGATCCTTCATGGCCTCAGCCCGGTCGGAATCAAGCGTCGCTGACTCCTGAACATTGTCGAGCACCAGGATCGGCTGGCCAGCCTTCACCCGTTGCCCCTCGGAGGCCAGGATGCGCACCACCCGACCGTCCGACTGGGGTCGCATGACCACGTTGGAGGTGGATTCGATGGCACTGATGGTGTCAATGCCTGGGGCGAAGCGGAATTCCCCCACCATGACAGTCTGAACGCTGAGGGGCTCCCGGGTGGCTGTCTTGCTGTTGCTGCAGGCGGAAAGAGCAAGGAGCCCGACCACCCCGAAGGAGCTGAAGAGTCGAAGCACGATTCGCTGACAGCAGTTTTACAGCAAAGATACTCGCATCCCGCTTCCTCAGCCTGCCTGGGTCTCCTGAGCAGACCAAGGAAGTCGTGACAAACTGTCAACCAATATTCGTCAATCACTGGAAAGGCATATCCAGCGATTCCCCGCAGAAGCATCCACACGATCGGCCCTACTTGCCACACTGGTAGCGATCCTGGAGATCATTCCAATCAGGATGGGATGCACTGGTATCCTCGTGAACGAGACAAGCCATCACCGGCACAAACATCGATCAGGACATCGGCTGGGTGAGATGAATGCAGACCATTACTCGCCCCCTTTCAGGGAAGAGTTTCGATTTTTTCGGTGATGATAGGCAGGATCTGGATGGGAGGCTTGAAGCTGACGCATCGACTCGATCGTCATACCTACCAAGGCACCATTGGCAGCCAAAATCACGAAAAGCCAGAACGTCCGCCTGGGAGGGAATACCACTGGCGTGTTGGCGATCACGCCTTTCAGGAAAAGCGCCAGGACAAGACCCACCCCCACTCCCAGAAGCATGGAGACCACCACCCTCTTGCCGTCATAGCGGGGTCGTCGCGGCGGATGGACGGGGGGAGGAGGCGGAGGGTTCATGGGGCTGAGGAGGATGGGCTTGGAGCGTCGGGAGGAGACGCCACCCTGTTGGAAGCCTCGGTGAGGTTCTTCATCACCACATAGAACACCGGCACCACAAATAAAGAGAGCGCGGTGGCCACCAGCAGACCACCGAACACCACCGTGCCCAGGGCCGACTGGCTCTGGGCGCCAGCACCACTGGCGAACACCAGCGGCAAAAAACCGAACAGGGAGGAGATGGCCGTCATCAGGATCGGCCGCAGCCTGGCCATGCAGGCGTCGCGTACGGCCTCCATGGCCGTGAGGCCCTCCATCATCCGCTGGTTGGCCAGATCCACGATCAGGATGCCATTCTTGGAGGCAAGACCGATCAACATCAACAGGCCCACCTGCGCATAGATATTGAGATCAAAGCCTCTGGCGCCCAGGAAGACCAACGCGCCAAGGAGCGCCGTTGGCACCGTCATCAGAATGATGAGCGGATCTGTATAACTTTCGTACTGGGCCGCCAACACCAGGAAGACCACCAGGATGCCGAAGGAGAAGATGATGATCGCCAGGGCACCGGCCTTGATTTCCTCTCTTGTCAGGCCCGTCCAGTCGTAGCCGAAACCCTGGGTCGGCAGGGCCTGGAAAGCCTGATCCATCCCCCCGATCGCCTGACCGGAACTCTTGCCCGCTGCGGGGCTGCCCTCCACCTTGATCGAGCGATACAGATTGAAGCGGGTGATGATGGAAGGGCCGGTGGAGGGCTCGACCGTGAAGAACTCTGAGAGGGGAATCTGCTCGCCCTTGTTGTTGGACACATAGAGAGCTTTCAGCTGCTGGGGCGTGGCACGGAACTGATCATCAGCCTGGATGTACACCCGCCTCACCTTGCCTTCCTGGAAGGTGTCGTTCACATAGGAGCCACCGAAATAGAAGCTGAAAGTGCTCATGGCCTGGCCGTAGTCCACGCCCAGGGAGGCCAGCCGATCCCGATCCACCAACACCTCATACTGGGGGGATTCCGGACTGAACTGGGTGTACACCCTGCTGAAGATGTTGGTGGAGAGAGCCTTGGAAATCAGTTCACCGGTCTGATCAAAGAAAGCTGGTAGTGAGAAGGCTCCAGCACTTTGATCCAGGAACTGGAATTCGAAGCCGCTCGTGCTGCCGAAGCCCTGGATCGGTGGCGCATCGACTACGAAAATGCGAGCACCATTGATCGGGGCCATCTTTTTGTTGAGCCGCTCCACGATGGCCGATACCTTTTGCTCGGGTTGGGTACGCTCTCTCCAGTTCTTGGTTCCGAAGAAAAACAACCCACGGTTCGACGCATTACCCTCCAGGCTGGCACCGGAGAAGATGGCTGCATTCTGAATCGCGCCATGTTCCTTGACCTCGCTGCGAAGAATCTCAGCCACCTGCTTGTTGATCTGGGTGGTTCGCTCCAGAGACACACCATCGGGCGCCTGAACAAAACCAAGGGCATAGCCTTGATCCTCCACAGGCACAAAGCCGGTGGGCATGGCATTGAAGGCCACCCCAGTGAGGACAATGCCTCCCGCCAGCACAGCCATCATCAAGCGGCGGTGACTCAGAACCCAACCAAGTCCGCCCTCGTAACGACGATCCATCCTGGTGTAGATGGAGTTGAAGCGATTGAAGATCGGCTGCAGGAAGAACCCAATCAGCAGTCCAATCGCTGTGAACAACGCCACAGTCAAAGGGTTGGCCACATTCCCTAGCACCATTCCCGTGATCGCTCCACCGACCGCGAAGGGGAACCGCAGGGGCAGACTGGTGATCAACTTGAGGCCATAGCCCAGCAGCAGACCGATCACCGTGGCTGCGATCACCCTGAGCGACCCACCACCGGAGGAGAGAAGGCCATAGATGAAGCCGATCGCTGTGCAGGCAATGGTCATGGTGCGTCTGCCCGGGGGAGGAGCCTCGATCCCCAACAGCAGGGCCGAAAGCATCGGGGAGAAGGTGAGGGCGTTGAAGGTGGAGATGACGATCGAAAAGATGATCGTGGCGGCAAACTGCTTGTAGATGGTTCCCGTCGCCCCCGGGAAAAACAGCACCGGCACGAACACCGCGAACAACACCAGGGAAGTGGCAATCACCGCGGTGAACAACTCATCCATGGTGGATTGGGCCGCTTCCAGGGCCGTCATGCCCTCGGCCTTCTTGGCCGCGGTGGATTCGATCACGGTGATTGCATCGTCAACCACCAGCCCCGTGGCCAGCACCAGGCCGAAGAGGGTGAGCTGATTGAGGGAGAAACCGAAGGCCAGGGTGAGCGCGAAGGTGCCGATCAAGGCCACGGGGATGGCGATACCGGGCACCAGGGTTGATTTCCAGTCCTGCAGGAAGAGAAACAGAATCAGCACCACCAGGGCCACCGCGTCCCTGAGGGCATTGGTCACGTTCTGAATGGACGCGTTGATGAAATCGGTGGTGTCGTAGATCTTTTCCACGTACATCCCCGGAGGCATGTTCTGCTGGAAGTCCTCGAGCACGCTATTCACCCCATCTGCCACCTCCACCGCATTGCTTCCGCTGAGCTGATAGATGAGCATGCCTACCGAAGGCACGCCATTGATGTCCGTGCCCTGGATCGTGAAGTTCTCGCCCCCCAGGCTCACGCGCCCCACATCTCCAAGACGCACCAGGGAACCGTCATTGGTGGTGCTGACGATGAGATCCTCGAATTCTCCGATGGAGCGCAGCCGCCCCTGCAGCTGAACCGTGAAGGTGAATTCCTGGCCTGCCGGCGCCGGCGCACCTCCCACCTGCCCGGCTGGCACCAGACGGTTCTGACTTTCGAGAGCAGAGCGCACATCAGCTGAGGTGAGCCCGAAGGCCGTCAGCTTGTCGGGATCGAGCCAGAGGCGAAAGGCCAGCTTGCGATTGCCGAAGTAGGTGAGCTTGCCGACCCCCTGCACCCGCCGGATCCGGTCGGTGACCTGCTGATCCAGGATCCCGGAGATGAATTCAAGGCTGTAGGGATTATCCTTGTCAGTGGAGCCGAAGTTATAGACAGCGAGAATGGAGTTGGAAGCCTTCTCCACCGTCACCCCCGTCGAACGGACCTCCTGGGGCAGCTTGGGTGTGGCGATCGACACCTTGTTCTGTACATTTACCTGGTTGATATCGCCATCAGTGCCACTGAAGAAGGAGACGGTGATGTTGCTGACCCCATCCGACGAACTGTTGGAAGTCATGAACTCCATGTCCTGAACCCCATTGATATCCTGCTCAAGGACGGCGGTGACACCTTCTTCCACCGCCACGGCATCCGCTCCCACATAAGTGGATGTGACGGTGACCGTGGGAGGAGCAATATCGGGGAGGTTCTCGATCGGCAACGCTGGGATCGCCACCAGGCCGAGGATCACGATGATCAGGCTGCAGACCGAAGTGAGTACCGGTCGCGTGATGAAGTTATTGGAAAGTGACATAGCGGATTTCCCTCAGTTCACCTGAACTGGGGTGCCATGCCGCAGCTTGAGCAGATTGGTGGTGATGACCTGCTGGCCGGGCGCGACCCCAGCCAGAACCGGATAGCGGTTGTTCTCCAGTGGCCCAAGCTTCACCGGGGTCTGGAGGGCAAAGCGGGTCCCCGAGGGAAAGGCCGGAGGGGCCAGTTTGTCGATGTCTTCCTTCTTGAGCTGGCCAGGCTGGCGCTTCAGATCAGAGAAGCTTCCCACCACGAAAACGAAGCTCTGCCCTGACGACTGGGTCACGGCGGCGAAGGGAATCGCAGCCACCTCCCGGGCGCCCAGTTCCACCCGTGCCCGCAGGCGCTGACCATTGCGAAGCACTCCGCCAGGATTGCTGAAGACCGATTTCACCAGCAATCCCTGGGTTGTGGGATCGACATTGGGATCAACGAAATCGACCGTTCCCTGCGCCATGGTGCGGGAGCCATCGGGAGTCTGGAGGATCACCCGCTGGCCTCTGCGCACCTGGGCGGAGCGCACGGCTGGCAGGTCGATGCGGGCAAACAAGCGATCATTGCGGATGATCTTGGTGAAAGGATCGCCCTCCTGAATCACATCCCCTGCCTTCACCACCAGATCGCTGATCACCCCAGCAATCGGAGCCTGGAGGTTGTTGAAGCCAAGATCAGCCCGCCTGGCCTGCACATCGGCCATCGAACTGATATAGGCCTCCCTGAAACGATCCCGCTGAATAGCACTGGCGGCCCCCTGCTTGGCGAGGTAGTCGTAACGCTGGAAATCCTTCTTGTTGGCCTCCATGGTGGCAATGGCACTGGCCAGTTCAGCCCGTTGCTGGGTCTGATCGAGCTGCATCAGCAGTTGTCCCTGCTTCACCACCTGACCTTCCTGCACGCCGAGCCGCAGGATCCGTCCCCCCGCCCTGGCAGCGAGATTGACGATCTCCACCGACTCCAGGGTGGTGATCGTGTCGACGCTGTCGGTGAACCGCGCCTGGGAGAGCGGTGCCGCCTCCACGGGCAGCGGCTTTTGCCGAGCCTCTTCAGCACCGCCGCACGCCAGCAACAGCTGACTGACACCAAGGGCCGCCAGGAGCGCCAAGGGGGTTCGTCGGTTCAGCAATGGACATTCCCTCTCCAAGCCATTCTGCCTGCTGGGGGAAGGCCAGGGCGTTCGCCCATGCTGGTTCCAGAACCCATGCCATCCCCCGAGCCTTCCCTCCGGTGCCCGATCTGTTCAGCCATCAGGGAGAGCGGATCCGCCGCTCCATCGCCCCCCTGGCCGACCGGATGCGGCCGCGCAGCCTCGAGGAGTTCGTCGGCCAGGAGGCGATCCTCGGTCAGGGCCGGCTGCTGAGGCGGGCCATCGCCGCCGACCGGGTCGGCAACCTGATCCTGCACGGCCCCCCCGGCACCGGCAAGACCACCCTGGCGCGGATCATCGCCAACACCACCCGGGCCCACTTCAGCAGCCTCAATGCCGTGCTGGCGGGGGTGAAGGATCTGCGCGCCGAGGTGGATGCCGCCAGGGAGCGGCTGGGGCAGCACGGCCTGCGCACGATCCTGTTCATCGACGAGGTGCACCGCTTCAACAGCGCCCAGCAGGACGCCCTGCTGCCCTGGGTGGAGAACGGCACCGTGACCCTGATCGGCGCCACCACCGAAAACCCCTACTTCGAGGTGAACAAGGCCCTGGTGAGCCGCTCGCGCCTGTTCCGCCTGCAGCCCCTGGAGCCCAACGACCTGCGGGCCCTGCTGGAGAGGGCCCTGGCGGATCGGGAGCATGGCTTCGGCCACCGCCCTGTGGAGCTGTCCGAGGAGGCGAGCACCCACCTGCTCGACGTGGCCGGCGGTGACGCCCGCAGCCTGCTCAATGCCCTGGAGCTGGCGGTGGAGACCACCGAGCCCGATGCCGACGGGATGATCCGCATCGATCTTGCCATCGCCGAGGAGTCGATCCAGCAGCGGGCGGTGCTCTACGACAAGCAGGGCGATGCCCACTTCGACACCATCAGCGCCTTCATCAAGTCGATCCGCGGCTCCGACCCCGATGCGGCCCTGTTCTGGCTGGCGCGGATGGTGGAGGCGGGCGAGAACCCCCGCTTCATCCTGCGCCGCATGCTGATCTCGGCCGGAGAGGACATCGGCCTGGCGGATCCCCAGGCGATGGTGGTGGTGGAGGCCTGCGCCGCCGCCTTCGATCGGGTTGGCCTGCCGGAGGGGCTCTATCCCCTGGCCCATGCCACCCTCTACCTGGCCGGCACCGAGAAGAGCAACAGCAGCCTTGGCTTCTTCGATGCGGTGAAGGCGGTGCGGGAGAGTCGCCGTCAGCAGGTGCCGGCCCACCTTCGGGATGCCAGCCGGGACGGTCAGGCCTTTGGTGATGGCGTGGGCTACCGCTACCCCCACGCCTACGCCGACCACTGGGTGGCCCAGCAGTACCTGCCCACGGCCCTGCAGGGGGAGGTGTTCTGGCAGCCCGGGGCCCTGGGCTGGGAAGGGGGGCTGCGGCGAAGGCTGCAGCAGCGGCGGGCCGCCCAGCTGGCCGCCGCCGCCGAGACGGCTGCTGATGATCGCGGCGACCTGCTCAGCAGCAGCCCGGATGACCCTCTCCTGAACCGCTGGTTGCAACGCCAGGCAGGGGCGGAGGGCGAACGGCTCGATCGGCTGCGGCAGCGGTTCTGGGCGGACGCCGCCATCGGGCGTCTGGAGCGGGTGCTGGTGGTCGAAGCCCAGTCGCTGCTCTGGGCCCTCGATCCCCTTGAGGCCGCCAGTGAGGGGGAGGTGGTGCTGACCACTCCGACGGGGACGGTGCTGGAACGGTTGCAGGCCCAGCTGCAGCTGCTGGATCAGTTGCGGCGGCCCCGGCTGCTGGCCGTGGCGCCGGATGCCCCGGAGCGGCTGCTGGCCCTGCTGAGCGAGCCTGCAGGCGGCAACGGGCGCTTCGAATGGATCGTGGCCCGCCAGCCCTGGCGCCGCTGCACGGCAGCCCAACGGCTGGCCTGGCTGGAGGCGATCACCACCCTGGCCGCCCCTGGCGCCATGGCCCGCCTGCTGTTCACCCACCCCCTGCTGGGGCCGGCAGGGAGCCTGGAGCAACTCCTGGGACCCAGCACCGGCGGCGACGACCGCAGTGCCCTGACGGCAGCGGCCGCCAGCGAGCAGGACTGGCTCGCGGGAGATCGTGACCAGGCCGACCAGGTCCAGGCGGGTCTGGAAGCTCTGGGCTGGAGCGTGCAGCAGAGCCTCTGGGAAGAGGCTCTGGAGCTTCCCCTCAGCGAGACCCTGCTGGATCGCTGGTTCGGCAAGGACGCCAGCTACCGAAAGCATCTGGCCGCGTCGCTTTCGGCGACCGACCCCAAGCGTCTCGAAGCCCTGTTCCGGGACCGGCGCGGGGCGTCGTTGCCCCAGCCGCTGCGCCACTGTCTGCTGCGGGCCCGGCGACCCTGCCCGGGGGACGGCTCCTGGGAAAGACCATGAAAAAGCCCCGGCATGGCCGGGGCTTCAGGGCCTGATGGGGAGGCAAGCCTCCCCAGATGCTCACCAGAGGCCGCGAACAGGGTCCTGCATCATGGGAGCCATGGGCTCCTCCTTCACCATGGCCACGGGATCGGCCATCTGGTTGGCCTGGATGCAGGCGGGCAGGAAGACATACCAGGACAACAGCGAAGTGCACTGGGCCGTACCTGGCTCGCAGCGGCCTTCGGCGCAGATGTTCTGCTCTCCGGTGTAGGTGTTGCAGAAATCAGCCAGACGGAAGTCCGTGGGCAGGGCCTGCATGATCCCGGCCGAGGAGATCGACCCGTCGACGGAATCGGCGATGATCGCCGAACGCAGAGCCTGAACCGCGTAGGTGTTCATGCTCCAGTAGGGGAAGTAGCTGTTGGTGGCGTTCTTGAGGAACTTGACGCCCGCGTCGGAATAGAGGAAGCGGGACACCCCCACCAGGCTGACGGTGTAGGTCTTGTTCATGCCGTCCTTGACCTCGTCGGACGTCCAGCCCGAGCGGTTCAGGCCGCCCTCCAGGCCGCGGTCGGTGATGTCACCGGAGTCGAGGAAGGTGTCGAAGGCGCTCTGGGGCGTGGACCAGACGGCGGCGCCGGTGTTCCAGCGGACGGGCAAGTCATTGTCCACGGCCGCGGAAGCGGGCAGCACGGTGGCCGAAACGGCTGTTCCCAGGAAGAGACCGGCGAGAATGTGCTTGAACACGGGAGGCAGTGTTGACATCACGTTCAATCTAACCTTCAAGGGTTGTGACGCCTACTTCACAGGCATGGTTTCTTCGACTTCCCACACAAGAGTCAAAGTCATCACCCAACAGCCAGTGCATGGATTGGCACCTGCTGGGGCTGTGAGGGTGGGGAGCGTCGGCGCTCAGGCCTCAGGCTTAGGGTAAGGAGCGAATGTCATCACGGACCGGACCATGGCGCTTCAGGTGGGAGATCCCGCACCCGGATTCACCCTTCCCGACCAGAAGGGAGAGTCCGTCTCCCTGGCCGACCTGAAGGGGCAGCGGGTGGTGATTTACTTCTACCCGAAGGACGACACCCCGGGCTGCACGAAGGAGGCCTGCAATTTCCGAGATCGCTGGGATGCCTTCAAAGCCCACGGCATCAAGGTGCTGGGGATCAGCAAGGACGGGGCCACCAGCCACGGCAAGTTCGTGGCCAAGTACGACCTTCCCTTCACCCTGCTCACGGACGCCGAACCCTGCCCGGTGGCCGAAGCCTACGGCAGCTACGGCCTGAAGAAATTCATGGGAAAGGAATACATGGGGATGATGCGTCACACCTTCGTCGTCGACCCCGAGGGGAAACTAGAGCGCATCTATCTCAAGGTGAAGGCCGAGGCCATGGCTGATCAGATCCTCGAAGACCTGGGCCTGGCCTGAACCCGGTCCACCCACGGCTTCGGTCGCAGTGCCACCAGGGCCTGCAGGCAGAGGTTCGGGCGGTGCAGAAGAACGTCTCCGCCCAGTTCCCTGGAGCGTCGCAGGAGCGGCAGCAGGGCGGGCCCATCCCCTCCGGTGAGGACGATCCGGCAGTCCGGCTCCAGGCCCCGGACCTGCCGCGCCGCCTCCAGCACCGCCGCCGTCAGCCCCTCGGCCACCCCGCTGGCCATGGCAGCAGCGGTGGCCAGGGGCCACATCTCCCCCATACCTGCAGCCGAAAGACCGTCGGTCAGGGAGGGCAAGGCTTCGGTGCCGGCCCCCATGGCCGCCAGCTGCAGTCCGGCCCCCGCCATGAGCCGGCCGCCGGCGAAGCGGCCGCGCCCATCCACCCGGGTGAGGCTGAGCACGGTACCGGCATCGGCCACGAGCACCGGTCCTTCGGCCTCGCTCGCCGCCCGCCACCCGGCCAGGGCCCGGTCGATCCCCAGCCAGGCGGGCGCCCCGGCCAGGGGCACATCCGCCAGCTGCAGCCGTGTCGCCGGAGTCAGAGCGGCACGGGACGGCACCGGACCCACCGCGGCCCAGGCCAGGGGAGGCGCCACCGGCCCCGCCGGCGGCGGCTGATGCAGGAAGCGGAGGCTGGGATCAGCGAGCGCACTGGCGGCATCGGCAACGGGCTGGGGGTCGCCGTCGGCCTCGGCCCAGTGCCAGCGGCTGTTGCCGATCAGCAGCCAGCGCAGCTGGCGCTCCGGCACCTCAGATGCCCTCGCCCATCAGCCCCGGCAGATGGATGCCGCACTCCTGGTGCAGGCCGCCGAAGCGGGTGGCCCTGCCGCTGGTGGTGCCGTCATCGGGAGCGCTGGTGTGCCAGTCGCCCACGGTGGAATAGCCCTGCTCGAAGAGCGGGTGCTGGGGCAGTTCGTGCTCCTGCATGTAGTAGTAGACGTCGCGCCGGGTCCAGGTGAGCAGCGGTCGCAGGGACCAGCGCTCCCGAACGGCATCGAGACAGTGCATGCCTCCCCGGTGATCCGTCTGGCCTGAACGCACGCCACTGGCCCAGCAGTGCACCTGCAACTGCTCCAGGCCCCGGTCGAGCGGCTCCACCTTGCGCAGCCGGTTGTAGGTGCGCATGTCCTCGGGGGCGCCGGTTTCCCACAGCCGTCCGTGCAGGGCCTCCATGCGGGCCGGGCTCAGGTCGGCCTGCAGCACGTGCAGATCGAGGCGGAGGCGGGTGCAGAGCTCTTCGGCATAGCGGTACGTCTCGGGGGGCAGGTAACCGGTGTCGACCCAGAGCACGGGAATCGTGGAGCCTGCTCCGGAGTCAGCGAGTTCGCTCACCATGTGCAGCATCACCGCTGACTGGATGCCGAAGCTGGTGGTGACGGCGAAGTGGCCGGTGAACGTCTCATGGGCCCAGCGCATCCTGGCCTGAGCATCGAGAGGTTCCAGGCTGGCACGGGCTTCGGCCAGGTCGATCGGACGTCCATGCCGGTCGCTCGGCAGACGGCGGAGATCCGGTTCCAGGCTTGCCGCGCTGCCCTCGGGGCTGGAGGGAGCCGTGAGGGGGAAGGACACCATTCCTCCATCATCGCCCTTGAAGGCCCCGTGGTTAAGGTTCATCCATGCAAGGGGACATGGCACCAGCCCAGAACGTCGTCATCGTCGGCGGTGGCTTCGGTGGTCTGTACACCGCTCTGGCCCTCGCCGAACGGAAGGACCATCCCCCCGTTCTGCTGATCGAGCCGAACGACCGGTTCCTGTTCCTGCCGCTCCTCTACGAACTGCTCAGTGGCGAACTGCGCAGCTGGGAGATCGCCCCCCGCTACGACACCCTTCTGGCTGGACGGGGCCTGGCCTGGCTGCAGGACCGGGTGGATCACATCGATGCCGAGCGCCACGAACTGCACACGGCCGCGGGACGAACCCTCTCCTACGGCCGCCTGGTGATCGCCACCGGAGCCGAAAGCAATACCTTCGCCATTCCGGGCGCTGATCGCCACAGCCTGGGTTTCCGCAGCCTGGCTGATGTGGGACGCCTCCAGGCCCTGGTGGCGGAACTGAAACGCCAGCGGCGGCCTCTCCAGCGCATCGCCGTGGTGGGGGCCGGTCCCACTGGAGTGGAACTGGCCTGCAAGCTCGCCGACATGGCCGACGGCAGCGCCGTGATCGAGCTCATCGAACAAGGGCCCCAGCTGCTTTCCCAGGCCCGGGCCTTCAACCGCGAGCAGGCCACCCTCGCCCTGCAGCGTCGTGACGTGCGGCTGCGCACCCGCACCCAGGTGGAGGCGGTGGAGGCCGGGTCGGTCACCCTGCGCTGCCATCCGGAAGGGGACAGTGCCCCCCACAGCGAGACCCTCGCCGTAAGGGCGGTCCTGTGGACGGCCGGACTGGGCTTCCGCCCACCCCGGATTCAGCCTGCCCCCGCCTGCGACAGCCGTGGCCGCCTGCTCTGTGGCACCGATCTGCGCCTGCATGGCCACCAGCACCTTTTCGCGGCGGGTGACCTGGCCGCCCCGGTGGATCCGGAGGCCAGCCCCGGCGAGGCCACCATCCCCGCCCCCCATCCGGCCACGGCCCAGGTGGCCTTCCAGCAGGCGCCTGTGCTGGCAACCAACCTGATCCGTTCGCTGCGGGGAGAACCGCTGGAACCCTTCCGCTGGAACGACCTGGGCGAGATGATGAGTCTGGGCATCGGCGAAGCCACCCTCACCGCCGCGGGCATCACCCTGGCCGGACCGGCCGCCTACCAGCTGCGACGGCTGGCGTATCTCACCCGTCTTCCGGGCCGGCCCCATCAACTGCGGGTGGCCGCGGGCTGGCTGGCCGACTGGACGCCATGATCCCGGCGGGATCGCCCCCCCGTCCCTGGCCGCGACCCCGGGGCCTGCTGCTTGATGCCATGGGCACCCTGATCGGTCTTCGCGCCTCGGTCGGCCACACCTATGAAGCGCTGGCAGCCGAACACGGCATCACCGTTGCCGCCGAAGCCATCGATCGGGCCTTTCCCGCTGTGCTGCGCCAGGCGCCTCCCCTGGCCTTCCCAGGCCTCGACGGCGACATCCTGCTGCAGGCGGAGCGGAGCTGGTGGGGGGAGCGTATCGACGCGGTGCTCCGAGCGGCAGGGGCGGAGGGGGCCGGAGCGCAGGCTGCCCCGACGGACCTGCATCACGCCCTGTTCGATCGCTTCGCCGATCCCTCCCTCTGGCGCGTCTATCCGGATGTGCCCGCCGTTCTGGGCCGCTGGCGCCGGGCGGGACTGCGCCTGGCCGTGGTGAGCAACTTCGACCGACGGCTGCACCCCCTGCTGGAGGGTCTGGGGCTGGGCGACCTTTTCGAACGGGTGGTGGTCTCGAGCAGCGTCGGGGCCGCCAAGCCCTCGCCCCTGCCCTTCCAGGCCGCCCTGGAGGGCCTCGGTCTGACGGCCGCCCAGGTCTGGCACGTGGGCGACAGCCCGGAGGATCGGGCCGGGGCCCAGGCGGCCGGTATCCGCTGCCTGCTGGTGCGCCGTCCTTGAGGCAGGGGGTTCTGGCCGGCAGGACGGCGGGCCTGAGGCCAGCGGAGCGCCGCCGGCTGGAGAGCCTCTGCCACCGGCGCCATCCCGGCGACGCCGTGGCCGATCTGCTCACCCTGCAGCGGCTGGCGGCCGAGGGGCGGAACCTGGAGCTGCCCCTCACCCTGGTGGTGGACGCCCGCGGCCTCTGCCGGCTGCTGTGGGTAGGGGAACTGGACCAGGCGGCACGCCTGCTGGAGAAGCTCCCCGGCCCGGCCCGGCGCCACGCCAGCGACCTGCGGCTGCTCACCTGTGCCGGGGCGGGACGCCAGCCCCGGCTGCACCCCTCCCCCCAGGAGGCCGTGGTGGCCATGGACCTGGCACCGGAACTCTGGCTGCGCTACGGCCAGCAACCCGACGCCGGCGGACGCTGGCCAGCGGCGATCCACACCCCGGCCAGCAGCGGCGACAGCGCCTGGCACTGCTCCCTGGAGTCAGATCTGGCCGACCTCTGCGCCCGGGACCCCGCCGTCATCGCCGACGGGCGGACTCCATCCGTGACGGCCCCCCCAGCGGCCCTGGACGGTCCCGAACGGGTGCTGCTGCTGGTGCAGACCAGCGGGGACCGGGCCCTGAGCAACCGGCGCATCGCCGAACTGGAAGGTCTGGTGCGCAGCGCGGGCGCCGTGCCGGTGGGCCGGGTGGAGCAGCGTCGTCACGGCCCTGCCTCCCAGAGTCCCTGGGGAGAAGGCAAGCTGAGGGAGGCGGCCCTGGAAGCCCGCCGCATCGGGGCCAGCCTGGTGGTGGCCGACCGGGAGCTGACTCCAGCCCAGGCCAGGGACCTGGAGCGGCTGCTCGATCTGCCGGTGAGCGACCGCAGCGAACTGATCCTCGACATCTTTGCCCAGCGGGCCGCCAGTGGCGCCGGACGGCTGCAGGTGGAGCTGGCCCAGCTGCGTTACCGCCTGCCGCGGCTCACCGGCCGGGGCCTGAGCCTCTCGCGCCAGGGAGGGGGCATCGGCACCCGGGGCCCGGGGGAAACCCAGCTGGAAAAGGACAGGCGCGCCATCGCCCGCCGCATCGAACGACTGCAGCGGGAGGTGCAGCGGCTGGGAGAGCACCGGGCCCGGTTGCGCCAGGGCCGCCGTGACCTGCCCCGGGTGGCCCTGGTGGGCTACACCAATGCGGGCAAGAGCTCCCTGCTCAACGCCCTCACCGGAGCCAGCGGCAACGCCGCCGTGCTGGCGGAGAACCAGCTGTTCGCCACCCTCGATCCCACCACCCGCCGGATCGAGCGGACGGAAGACCCCGGCGAGGGCCGCCAGCCGCTGCTGGTCACCGACACGGTGGGGTTCATCCGCGACCTTCCTCCCCAGCTGATGGAGGCCTTCCGCTCCACCTTCGAAGAAGCCCTCGATGCCGATGGTCTTCTGATCGTGGTGGACCTGGCGGACCCGGCATGGCCCGAGCAGTTGACCACCGTGCATTCGATCCTGGATTCCCTGAAGGCGACCATGCCCAGGCGGGTGATCGGCAACCAGATCGACCGCTGCCCCAGCGGCGAGCTCGAACGGGCCAGGGCCGTGGATCCGGCGATGCTGTTCGTCTCGGCCACGGCCGATCTGGGCCTCCAGCATCTGCGGCGGGAGCTTCAGCACTGGCCCTGCGTCGGGCCATGAAGCCAGCCCACGACGCAGGCCTCCCACCCTCTGTGCCAGCATCGATCGACGCCAAATTCCCTCCCATGACCCTGCAACTCGGCGACACCGTCCCTGATTTCACCCAGGAGTCCCAGCTCGGCCCGATCAACCTCTACGACTTCGCCGGTGACAGCTGGGTGGTGCTCTTCTCCCATCCCGCCGACTACACCCCCGTCTGCACCACGGAACTGGGTGAGGTCTCCAGGCTGCGCGCGGAATGGGAGAAGCGCAACGTCAAGACCATCGCCCTGAGCGTCGATTCCGCCGAGAGCCACAAGGGCTGGATCGGCGACATCAACGAGACCCAGAACACCACCGTCGATTATCCGATCCTCGCCGACAGCGACAAGAAGGTGAGCAGCCTCTACGGCATGATTCACCCCAATGCGCTCAGCAACCTGACGGTGCGCTCGGTGTTCATCATCGACCCCAGCAAGAAGCTGCGTCTCCAGATCACCTACCCCGCCAGCACGGGCCGTAATTTCGATGAGATCCTGCGGGTGATTGATTCCCTGCAACTCACCGACCATCATCAGGTGGCCACTCCGGTGAACTGGAAGGAAGGTGAAGACTGTGTGGTGGTTCCCTCGATCCCCACCGAAGAGGCCCGCAATAAGTTTCCCAAGGGTGTCACCGAAATCCGTCCCTATCTCAGGATGACCCCTCAGCCCAACAAGTGAAACGACTGCAGAGTTGGCGGCACCGTCTGTCGGTGCCGCAGTTCACCCTGCTCACGGGTCTTCTGGTGATCGCCTTCGGCACCCTGGTGATGGCCAGCCCTCTCTGCTCGAAGGAACAGGTGGGGCTCTGGGAGGCTCTGTTCACCGTCACCTCGGCCATCACCGTCACCGGCCTGTCGATCATCGACGTGGGCACCGATCTCACCCTTCTCGGCCAGATCGCCCTGGCCGGGCTCATCCTCACGGGGGGACTGGGCCTGATGGCGATCACCACCTTCCTCCAGGGTTTCGTTCAGGGGCGCTCCGGTCTGCGCCACCGGCTTGACAAGGGGCGTGCCCTCGACGAATTCGGCGTCGGCGGCATCGGCCCCACCCTGAACCAGATTCTGCTGATCGCCGCAGTGGTCATCGGGGTCGGCACCCTGATCATCTACAACTTCGGTTTCACCGATATCCCCGACCGGGGCCAGAGGCTGTGGGCCTCCCTGTTTCACTGCATCAGCGCCTACAACAATGCCGGTTTCGGCCTGTGGCGCGACAGCCTGGTGGGTTACCGGAATCAACCGATCGTCAACGCCGTGATCGGTCTGCTGATCGTGATGGGCGGCATCGGCTGGCGTGTCACCAATGACATCTGGGTGAACCGTTTCCGGCTGGGACGGCTCCGCCGTCTGAGCCTCCACACCCGGCTGGTGCTGCGCAGCACCCTGGCTCTGATCGTGATCGGAACGCTGGGGCTGCTGTTCACCGAGCATTTCGCCACCGAGGGGATGGTGGAGAAGATGAGCCTGCTGGACAAGCTTTCCGTCACCCTGTTCCAGTCGATCACCACCCGCACCGCCGGCTTCAACACGATTCCCATCAGCGCCGAAACGATCTCCGATTCGGGCCTGCTGCTGATGATCGCCCTGATGTTCATCGGCGCCAGCCCCGGGGGCACCGGCGGCGGCATCAAGACCACCACCTTCGCGGCCCTGATCGCCGCCACCCGCTCGACCCTGCGCGGCCATGACGAAGTGGTGGTCCGCAACCGGGAGATCCCCGCCAAGGTGATTCTCAAGGCGGTCGGGGTGACCCTCGGGTCCCTCCTGTTCGTGCTGGCCATGGCCCTGCTGCTGGGGCTGGGCAACACCACCGCGGGCACCCCGGGCAGCGAGGCGTTCACCTTCCTCGAAAAGCTCTTCACCTGCATCTCCGCCTTTGCCACCGTCGGCCTCGACGTGGGGGTCACCAGCCAGCTCAACCGCTGGGGCCAGCTGGTGCTGATGATCGGCATGTTCGTGGGCCGGATCGGCATTCTGCTGCTGCTCTCCGCCATCTACGGCAGTCGGCCTCAGAATCGGGTGGGTTACCCACGCGAAGAGCTCTACATCTGACTCCAGCCTCCACCCCAGCCCAGTCCCCCCACCGACCCCATCCCCTTCCCTCCAGCCCCGTCCCACCCATGTCTCTCCCGACGTCGGCCTCATGAACCAGTGGTGGCAATGGCAGGGGAGTGAGGAGGACACCTCCAACAGCTACGCGGTGATCGGGGTCGGCCGCTTCGGCAGCGCCGTCTGCAAGGAGCTGTTGCGGAACGGCGCCGAGGTGCTGGCCATCGACAACTGCCAGAGGGCCATCGATGAACTGCGCCAGATGGACCCGGCCATCGAGGCCCGGGTGGTGGACTGCACCGACGAGGAGGCCCTCAGGGCGGCCGGCGCCCTCGACGTGGGCACGGTGGTGGTGGCCATCAGCGAACCGATCGGCGCCAGCATCACGGCGACCCTGATCGTCAAGGACGGGACCGGCAGCAGGGTGAAGCAGGTGATCGCCCGGGCCACCAACGATCTGCACGAAAAGATGCTGCGCCGGGTCGGGGCCGACAAGGTGGTCTTCCCCTCGAAGATGCAGGGAACCCGCCTGGGCATGGAACTGATCCGGCCCAATCTGCTCGAGCGGCTCCGCCTCGACGACCGCAACAGCATCGAGGAGATCAAGGTGCCGGCCTCCTTCGTGGGCCAGTCACTGCGGGATCTGAATCTGCGCAAGAACTACAACGTCAGCGTGCTGGCCGCGGGACCCGCCAACCAGCTCACGGTCAACCCACCCGCTTCCCATGTGCTCAACGAAGCGGAGCTGCTGGTGGTGATGGGCAGCAGCGAAGCCCTTGAAGCCCTTCCCTCCCACTGACGGCCATGCGGGTGCTGGGGCTGATGAGCGGCACCAGCGCCGATGGGGTGGACGCGGTGCTGGTGAGCCTGGCCGGGCGATCGAGCCGGCCCCGCTGGCGGATCCTGGCGGGCGCCCACACCCCTTACCCGGCCGACCTGCGCGAGCGGCTGGTGGCCGTCGGCCAGGGCAGGCCCCTGAACGCAGCCAGTCTGCTGACCCTGGCCGAAGACCTCACCGAACTCCAGGCCGGCGCGGCCCGGGCCTGCGATCCCCAGGGACTGGCGGAGCTGGTGGGCTGCCACGGCCAGACCCTCTGGCACCGCCCCCCCGAAGGGGAGCGCCGCGGCGCCAGCTGGCAGCTGCTGCAGGGGCCGCTGCTGGCGGAACTGCTGGGCCGGCCGGTGGTCTTCGACTTCCGCAGTGTTGATCTGGCCCTGGGAGGCCATGGTGCCCCCCTGGTGCCGGCCACGGACGCGGCACTGCTGGGGGGGATCGGAGGCTGGCGGGCCCTGCTCAACCTGGGCGGCATCGCCAACCTCACCCTGCTCCCCCCCGCCATGGGGCCCGACCACGGAGCACCGGTGCTGGGGTGGGACTGCGGCCCGGCCAACACGCTGCTGGATCTGGCGGTGGCCCGCTTCAGCGGGGGGAGACGCAGTTTCGATGCCGATGGGACCTGGGCCCGACAGGGCCATATCGACGAAGGACAACTTCAGCAGTGGCTGGAGGAGCCCTATTTCCGTCAGCCGCCGCCGAAGTCCACCGGCCGGGAGCTCTTCGGGTCCGGCGACCTGGAGCGGCGCCTGGCGGACCTGGGGGAGGGGGTGGATCCGGCGGACGCCCTTGCCACCCTGACGGCCTTCAGTGCGGCGGTGGTGGGCCAGGACCTGGCCCGGGGGCCCCGGCCGCTGGAGCTGCTGGTGGCCGGCGGTGGCACCCGCAATGGCTTCCTGATGGAGCAGCTGCAGAGGCGCTGCCGGGGCATGGCGGTGCGCCGCCTGGCCAGCTGCGGCATCGCCGATGAACATCGAGAGTCCCTGGCCTTCGCCCTGCTGGCCTGGTGGCGATGGCGCGGCCATCCCGGGTCGCTGCCCTCGGTCACCGGGGCCCGCCGGGCCGCGGTGCTGGGGGTGATCGCCTCACCACCCCCTTCAGGTGGATGAGGGGGGCTGGCGCAGGCGCAGCCGGCGCGGGGCACCGCGCAGCCGGCGGGTGCCGCCCTGCTCCTGCTGCTCAAGCTCCCTGCGGAAGCGGTCCGCCGCGGCGGCGGGTCCGGCCGGGAAGGGCGCCTGGGCAGGGTCTGAAGTGCGCCGCTGTTCAAGCCGATCCACCCCCTGCTGGATCAGTACCTTGGCCATGTTGCTGACCGTGCGCGACTCGCTTTCGGCCAGGGCGGCGAGACGGGCGCAGAGCTCCTCCGGCAGGACGACCTGGATCCGCGGCGATTTGGGCTTGCCGCTGGAGGAGGTCTGACGGGTAGGCACGGGTCGCGGGAATGGTGCCGCTGGGATCCGGCGGGATAGGAAAAAGTGTACAGTGACTGTCATGGGTAGTATCCATTAGTCAATCTGTGGATCGGAGCCTGATCCGAACTGCCCAGGCGCCGCGCCACCTCCTTCCTCCTGTCCCCTCCGTCCCCTCCGACGGCCCACCGGCCGCCTCCGCCATGGCCCGATCCACCCAGTCCCGCCCCACCAGCCCCAACACCGCCCTGGAGCCCAAGAGCCGCCAGAGCCGGCGGCGCCAGACGGCGGAGCGCAGCGATGTGCTGGTGTCGGCCGTGATCAGCACCTACCTGCTCACCCACCTGCACCATGTGCTGCAGCGCGCCGAGTTCGGCGCCCAGCAGGAGGGTCGCCAGTCCCTGGCCGCCAACTACGCCCAGCTGCGCAAGGTGCTTTGCCTCGATGCCCGCAGCATGGAGGATGCTTCCGCCAGCGGCGCCGAAGAGGACACCAGCCCCCGCGCCGCCTGAGCCACCTCCAGCCGGCCTTTTCGAACGGATGCGCCGGGCTGCGCCCGAGGCCCCCTTGCCCATAAGGTCAGAACAGAATCCCGGCCAGGATGACCCCCAGCAACGCCGCCGAGCTCTACGGACGCATCAGCAACGACGCCGAGCTCACCCAGTCACTGTTCCGTCAGGCCCTCCAGGATCCCGGCGGGGCCCTGAGCAGGATCGTCGCCCTGGGCGAGCAGGAGGGCCTGCCGGTCAGCCCTGAGGAGGTCAAGGCCCACCTGGCCGGCCTCGATGACGGCGCCACCAAGCAGTGGCTGCTCAAGGCCCGCGGCGGGCTCTGACCCAGGGATGCGCCGGCCTTCCAGCTGGGACCGGCGGGGCTGATGGCGACGCTGGGATCCCCCCCCCTGGGCCCAGCTGAAGAACAGCCAGTAACTCGTCAGCGCCAGGCCCGCCGCCACCACCAGAGCCGCGATCTGCTCGAGGCGCTTGATCATCCTGACAACACGACCGGACCGGTCCCACAGTCTGCAGGACTCCCCCGGCGGGGGATGATGCGCTCACCGCGACCGAATCCCGATCCGTGCTGCGCCTCGAACGCATCGGCAAGATCTACCCCACCGGTGAGGTGCTCAAGGACGTCACCTGGGAGGTGAAGACCGGTGACCGCATCGGCCTGGTGGGGGTCAACGGTGCCGGGAAGTCGACCCAGATGCGCATCATCGCCGGCCTGGAGGAACCCACCAGCGGCCAGGTGGTCCGCCAGGGCGATCCCCGCATCGCTTACCTGCAGCAGGAGTTCGATGTGGATCCGGCGCGCAGCGTGCGCCAGGAACTCTTCCAGGCCTTCGGCGAGGCTGCCCAGGTGCTCAACCGCCAGCGCCAGGTGGAGGAGGCGATGGCCAGTGACGAGGCCGGCGCCGATCCGGCCCTGCTGGACCGGCTGATCGACGAGCTCGGCCAGCTGCAGAGCCGTTTCGAATCGCTCCATGGCTACGAACTGGATGCCCGAATCGACAAGCTTCTGCCCAGCATCGGCTTCACCCCCGAAGCGGCCGAGAAGGTCGTGGGGGACTATTCCGGCGGCTGGCAGATGCGCATCGCCCTGGGCAAGATCCTCCTGCAGGAGCCTGATCTGCTGCTGCTCGACGAACCCACCAACCACCTCGACGTGGAAACGATCCAGTGGCTGGAGAACTATCTGGTGGACCAGACGGTGCCCCTGGTGGTGATCAGCCACGACCGGACCTTCCTGGATCGGGTCTGCAATCAGATCGTGGAGACCGAGCGGGGCGTGGCCCGCACCTACCTGGGCAACTACAGCCAGCATCTGGAGCAGAAGGCCATGGAGCGGGAGGCGGGCCAGGCCGCCTTCGAGCGCCAGCAGAAGGAACTGAGCAGCCAGCAGGCCTACATCGACCGCTTCCGCGCCAGCGCCACCCGCAGCACCCAGGCCAAGAGCCGCGAAAAGCTGCTGGAGAAGGTGGAGCGGATCGAAGCGCCACTGGAATCGGTGAGCGGGCCGCGTTTCGCCTTTCCCCCTGCCCCCCGCTCCGGGCGCGTGGTGGCGTCGATCGAGAACCTCACCCACGGCTACGACGACCAGATCCTCTTCCTGGGGGCGAACCTGGAGGTGGAGCGGGGCGACCGGATCGCCTTCGTTGGCCCTAACGGCGCGGGGAAATCGACCCTGCTGCGGCTGGTGATGGGCTACGAGATCCCCCTGGAAGGCCAGGCCGGCCTGGGGGAACACCACGTGGTGGCGGGATACTTCGAGCAGAACCAGGCCGAAGCCCTGGATCTGGCCAAGACGGTGATCGACACCCTGTTCGAAGCCGTTCCCGACTGGACCCAGACCCAGGTGCGCTCCCTTCTGGGGAGCTTCGGCTTCAGCAGCGACACCGTCTTCAAGCCGGTGGCCAAGCTCAGCGGCGGCGAGAAGGCCCGGCTGGCCCTGGCCCTGATGCTTCTCACCCCCTGCAACCTGCTGGTGCTCGACGAGCCCACCAACCACCTCGACATCCCCGCCAAGCAGATGCTCGAGGAGGCCCTGATGTCTTACCAGGGGGCCGCCCTGCTGGTCTCCCACGACCGCTTCTTCATCGCCCGGGTGGCGAATCGGATCGTGGAGGTACGGGACGGCGAGCTGGTGCTCTACCGGGGCGACTACGCCTATTACGAAGAGAAGAAGAGAGAAGAGGCCGCGGAGCAGGCCCGGCTGGAGGAGGAACGGCGCCTGGCCGCCAGGCGGGAGGAGCAGCGGCGCAAGCAGCGGGCCAAGGCGGCCGGGAAGGGGAGCCCCGAGGGGCGGTGAACATACAACTTCACCCTTCCCTAGGCAGGAAGACTCATTTCTCTGGTGTGGCGATTTCTGTGTGCATAGGCTGACAGGGTCTCCCGTGGAGGAACGTTGATGACCACGCAGCACATCGCCCCAGGCGGTTGGAGCTCCGAGCCGGAAGGCACGGCCGACACCCTTGATGCGATGGAGGTGTATTTCGAATGCATCACCACCTGCTCGCTTGAGGACGGGGAGTGCGTGACCCGCTGCGTGGAAGAGCTCCGGGAGCGCCACTGAGCCCGAACCGCGGCGCCGGCGACCCACCTCGGCGGTAGGCCGGCCGGGAGCTGACAGGGACGAAAGCCCGTTTCGTGAGCGGATTTCCTGACCGGGCGTTAGGCCCTGTCGCAACCGCTACGTGACACCTTGAAACAGTTTGTAGCTTTGGGCCGGTCAGAAACGCCCCATCGCACAGCGCACCATGTCTGAACCTCTCGCCCTCAGCCTCGGTCAGAAATTCGAGCTGGAGCGCATGACCCGGGCCATCGACGCCACAGGGGATCCCCAGGTTCTGCGGGGTCTGGCCAAGCAGTTGCTTCAGGCCTGGCAGAGCCAGAAGGCGGCCACCCAGTGGGTGATGCGCCAGCAGCTCGGCTCTCCTGCCCGCTTCGGCGGTGAGCTGGCCATGGATACCGGCCTGCTCGACTCCCTCCGTCCTGACGGGGGCAACGGCGGAGCGGACGTCCTCTGAGCCCGGCGGAACGGAAGGTTCACCCCTGGCGCATCAGCGCCATGTCGCCGGGGGTGAGACGCAGGTCCACCTCCGTCCCACGGCGGTTCACCGTCAGGGTGAGCGTCCCCCCCACCCCCGCCCGCTCGACGGCGGAAATCACCTGGGAGGGATCCTTCACCGCCGTACCTCCGGCAGCAACGATCACGTCTCCGGCCCTGAGTCCCCCCCGGTCCGCCGGTCCGCCCGGCTGAACGGATACCACCACCGCTCCCCGGGCAACGCCTGCCCCGTCCCTGCCCCTGACCTCATCGAGGCCGACCCCGATCATCGGATGGGTGGCCCGGCCAGTGGCCACCAATTCCCTGACGATCGAGCGGGCGCGATTGATCGGGATCGCGAACCCAAGGCCGGCTCCCGGCCCCGAGCGGACCAGGGTGTTGATCCCCACCACCTCCCCATCGGCGTTGAGCAGCGGCCCGCCGGAATTGCCGGGGTTGATGGCGGCATCGGTCTGGATCAGATCCAGCCGTTTGTCGGTGATGCCGAGCTTGCTGGCGTTGCGGTTCAGGCTGCTGATGATCCCGAGGGTGACCGTGTTGTCGAGGCCGAAGGGATTTCCCACCGCAATGGCCCAGTCCCCCACCTGCAGGGCATCGGAATTTCCCAGGGGCGCCACGGGCCATGGACCCGCCCCCACCAGACGCACCACCGCAAGATCGGTGAGTTTGTCGAGCCCCACCACCTGACCCTCGTAGCGCCTGCCATTCTCCAGACCCACGGTGACACGGTCGGTCCGATCGACCACGTGGGCATTGGTGAGCACCAGCCCGTCGGCCTGGAGGATCACGCCGCTTCCCTGGCCCCGTTCGGTTCGACGGGAAGGCGGCCCCTGCTGGGGGATGCCGAAGAACTGCCGGAAGAGGGGATCGTTGAGCAGGCCACGGGGCAGGCCCCCGGTGGCCGCCGACTGCACCGTGCGCTCCGTGTCGATGGTGACCACGGCCGGGCCCGCACGACGGATGGCCGCCGCCACGAAGGACTGCCGACCGAGAACGGCTCCGGCCGACTGGGCGAGGCCAGGAGAAGTCAGGGCCGGCAGAGTCACGGCCACGGTGGCCGTGGCGAGACCGGCGGCGGCCGCGGCAACGACCCGGGAGGAACGCATCACGAGAAGGCACGGACAGAAGAAAACCGTAGACAAGGCACCGGCCGGAAGGAAGGGGAGGCAAACCGGCCCCATCAGCTATGATTTGTAAAGTTTCCTATCGAGACATGGACACAAGTCGTCTGCTTCTCGCCTTTCTCGCGTTCGGGGCTGCCTGTACGACCCTCTGGGCCTGGATGCTCGCCACCACCACCGCACCTTCGGAAGGGCGATGATGGAGTGGATGCTGCTGAACGCGAGATTTCCATCGCGCCATGACTTCCTTCCTCTCCCAGATCTTTCCCGTCCTTTACGGGGCCTGTTTCGTTCCTGTTGCTTTGGCAGGCGTTTCGGGTCATGGGCCAGGGTTTCCGCGCCGTTCCCAGGCCTGGCGACCCCGGCGCCAACAGGTCTGATGGCGGCACCCGGGGCAGCGACCGCACCGGCCAGCTCACCATCCATCCCGAACTCCTCGACGCCGATGGTCAGCTGACCCAGGAGGACCTGCTCACCGTTCGTTTCAGTGGCGACAACGAACAGCCCGCCTTCCCCGCCGATCCGACCTGAGCCGGACCGACCGGCTGCTGAATAGGCTCCCTGTGGTGAACGCGCTAACCGGCGGAGATCGATGGTGGATCAGAGAACGCGAATCGTGGCGGCCGTGCTGGGAGCACTGAAGCTTCCGCCTCGTTTTCGCCTCAAAATGGTGAAGGACGAACCCATCCGGCTCGAGCTCAGCCTGACTCCGTCCTATGGCAAGGATCCGATCCTGGTGGGCATTGTCGAATCTCAGGATCTGGTGGCCCGCAGGGATCGGGAGGGTCGCATCCCCCGCGACCTCCAGGGGACATGGGACTGGACCGTGCGCCACGGCAAGGTCACGACCGGGGGCTGGAATCCCTACCTGAAGGAGGCCCTCCAGACCATGTTTGAGACGGGTCTTCCGGCGATCGTTTACGAGGAAACGACCGGGGAGGCCTACCACCCTGTGGATGGCCTCCGCCACGTGCGCTGAGCTGCTCCCGCTGCATCCCCCCCTGCCGATCGACGGCCGTCTGGCGGCCATCACCGCTGCCCTTGGACCCGGTTCCACCCTGCTGCTGCAGGCGGAACCCGGCGCCGGCAAGACCACACGGGTACCCCTTGCATTGCTGGAGCGCCTGGGTGAGGAAGGCAGGATCCTGATGCTGGAACCCAGGCGTCTGGCGGCCCGTGCCGCCGCCCAGCGCCTGGCGGCCAACCTGGGCGAACCCCTTGGTGAACGGGTGGGCTACAGCGTGCGGCTCGAGTCGCGCACCTCGGCGGCCACCCGGCTGGAGGTGGTCACAGCCGGCCTGTTCCTGCGGCGGCTCCAGGCCGACCCCGCCCTGGAGGGAGTGGCCTGCGTGATCTTCGACGAATTCCACGAGCGTCAGGCTGAAGCGGACCTGGCCCTGGCGCTGGTCCGCCAGGCCCGTGGTCTGCTGCGGCCCGAGCTGAGGCTGCTGGTGATGTCGGCCACCCTCGATCTGGAACCCCTGGCGGGGGATCTGGATGGTGCCGCCGTGATCCACTGCGAGGGCCGCAGCCATCCGGTCACGGTCGACTACCAGGCGGCACGGCGGGACGAACGGCTGGAAAGTCAGGTGCTGCGGGCCCTGGAAGCGCACTGGCTGCCCCAGGCGACTCCCCACGGCACCGTGCTCGTGTTCCTGCCGGGCCAGGCGGAGCTGGAGGCCGCGCGCCGGGCCATCGCAACCACTTCCTGGGGCACCGACCTGGAATGCGCTCTCCTCCACGGCCAGCTGCCCCTGGCGGCTCAGGGCCGGGCCATCGCACCGGCCCGGGAAGAAGCTGGCAAGGTGGTGCTCGCCACCGCCGTGGCGGAGAGCTCGCTCACCATCGCTGGGGTGACCCTGGTGATCGACAGCGGTCTGAGTCGCCTCAGCCGCTTCGATCCGGCCACGGGCATGGACGGACTCGTCACCCAGCCTTCCAGCCGAGCCAGCGCCGAGCAGCGGCGGGGCCGGGCGGGCCGACTGGGCCCAGGCCGCTGCGTGCGGCTCTGGTCGCCCGCGGAGCAGCAGCGGCGCCCTGCCTTCGACCTGCCCGAACTGCTGGAGGTCGATCCCCTGCCGATCGCCCTGCAGCTGGCGGAATGGGGCAGCGAAGGGGGCGACGATCTGCCCTGGCTCCAGGCACCCTCTCGCCGTTCCCTGGAGGAGGCTCGAACCCTCCTCCAGCAGCTGGGAGCCATCGACGACCGCAATCGCATCACCGGCCACGGCCGTGCCATGGCCCGGCTGGGGCTCCATCCCCGCCTGGCCCACATGCTCCTGCGAGCCAGGGAACAGGGCTGGGAGGTCCTGGGCTGTGCCGTGGCCGTGCTGCTCAGCGAACGGGATCCCCTCGATCGCCGGGAGGCCGGCAGCGACCTGATGCGGCGCCTCGACTGGTTACGCCAGGGTCGCAGGGGCCACAGCCAGAAGGATCGTCCCGGCGATCGCGGCCCCTGGCGCCGGCTGCAGGCCCAGTTGCTGCGCCAGCTCGGCAACGCTGGTGCCAGCCGCCGTGACGACGGCGAAGGCGACGACGCACGGGCGGCCCAGCTCTTGTGCTGGGCCTACCCGGAAAGGCTCGCCCTCGGCCGGGGGCGGGGGGATGGGCGATTCCTGATGCGCTGCGGCCGCGGCGCCGTGCTTCCCCCGGGAGATGCCCTGACCGGCGCCGACGCCCTGGCGATCGCCAGCGTCGACGGCCAGGGCCAGGAGGCTCGGGTGCGGCTGGCGGTGGCTCTCTCCCGTCGGGGACTGGAGGACCTGGTGGCGGATGGGGTGGAGGAGTGCACCGAAGCCCGCTGGGATGGCACCGACCAGCGGGTGCGCTGCGAACGGCTGCGGCGCGCCGGCGCTCTGGTTCTGGAGCGCCGGCCCTGGCCCCAGGCCACCGGGGAGCCGGTGCAGCGGGCGCTGCTGGAGGGGCTGGAGCGGCTGGGGCTGGACGTGCTGCCCTGGAACCGTCCCAGCCGCCAGCTTCAGCAGCGCCTGACGCTGGCCCACCGGCATCTGGGGGATCCCTGGCCTGACCGCTCGCCCGAACGGCTGCGGCAGGATCCCGGGCAGTGGCTGGGTTCCCACCTGGCAGGCCTGCGCAGTCTTCAGGATCTGCAGCAGCTGGACCTGGCGGAGATTCTCTGGGGGGACCTGGACTGGTCCCTGCGACGGGAACTGGATCGCCTGCTGCCCCTGACCCATCCCGTGCCCTCCGGTCGCCGGGCGCCGCTGGACTACGCCAGCGGCGTCCCGGTACTGGCGGTGAAACTGCAGGAGATGTTCGGCTGCCTTGAAAGTCCCACCGTTCTGGAGGGACGGCTGGCGGTGAGAGTGGAACTGCTGTCACCGGCGGGCAGGCCCGCAGCGGTCACCAGCGACCTGGCCGGCTTCTGGAACCAGGGCTACGCCGATGTGCGCAAGGAGCTGCGCGGCCGCTATCCCCGCCATCCATGGCCGGAGGATCCACGCCAGGGCATCGCCAGCGCCCGCACCAAGGCCGCCCTGGCGCGGGAGGGCCGCGGGAAGAACCCTGCCGCCCGCTGATCCGGCCCCGGCAGCCTTCGGGCCTCAGGCGAGCCCGTTGAGGAGATGGCCGAAGCCGAAGTGGTACAACCCCTCAAGGATGCCGTCGCAGCCATGGGCCCTGGCCCGGTAGGTGCGGGCAAGGCCTGGCAGGGCCCGCACCAGACGGGGCTCGGCATTGCCGACCATCACGCTCTGCAGCCCCGTCTCGAACATGGCCAGATCGTTGAGCGAATCCCCCGCTGTGACCACCAGGGCCGGTTCCAGCTCGAGCCACTCCAGCAGCCCCAGAAGCGTGCTGCCCTTGTTGACGCCAGGCGGGAGCACATCGAGGTACTTGTCGCCCGAAACCAGACAATCCACCCCGTGGGCCTCGACCGCCGCCAGAAGGCTGGTGTCGAGTCTGCGGGGATCGATGCCGTAGGCCAGGCGCCGATCGGCGCTGAGGGGATGGGAGGACAGGCCTGGGATCAAGGCCAGCAGGGGCAACACCCGCTCCGCACGCCCCTGCCAGAGGGCTTCGATCGGCTTCAGCGCCAGGGGCAGGGGGGTGAGGCTCACACCGCAGGCCACGGTGCACCCCACGTCGCCGATCACCAGATGGGGAGCCTGAAGCCCCATGGCGGCCTCCCTGGTCAGCAGCCGGGCGACGGAGCGCAGGTCACGACCCGTGCTGAAGACATGGAGCACCCGGTGACGCTGGGAGGCCAGCCAGCCGTAAACACGGCGGCGGGTCCGGAGGCTGCCTTCCAGCAGGGTTCCGTCCAGATCGGTCACCAGGACCAGCTCGGGGCCCCTGGGCAGCGGCGCAGCGAGGTGCTGCTGGAAGCGGACTCTGGGAGCCTGCTGCCGATCCGCCGGCCCTGGTCCCCACACCGAACCCCGACCGGAGGGGCGAGCCTGGGCCGGCGAACCTGTCATCGAAGAGCCCGTCTGTCAACCGTGCAACCCGCACCGGAGTTTGTAGCTCCCGCCACTGTCAAGCTCGCTCCATGTTTCGTTACAGTATGGAAGTCGATACGCATTTGATCCATGTCTGACGCTTCCCAGCCCCGCTTCGGTTTCGTCACCTTCGCCGAAACCTGGAACGGCCGTCTCGCCATGATGGGCTTCGTGATTGGTCTGGCGACCGAGATCCTCACAGGACAAGGCATTCTCGCCCAGATCGGTCTCGGCTGAGCCGATCCCCTCGATCACTCTCACGCCATCCGTCCCCTTTCGCGACAAGGCCGCCGCTCATTCCGGCGGCTTTTTGCTGGCCCGGAGGCGGTCCTAGGTTGACGCCCCACCCCCATTTCCGCCCTTCGATGGCCAGATCCGGCGTCGCACCCCGCTCCACGCCCCGGTTCTATGTGGGCAACCGCCGCGATGGTTCCAGACTTCTCAGCAGTGCACTGGTGATCACAGGGGCCGGCCTGATCCGTGCGGACCATCCAGCCGGCAGGGCCATCGCTTTGGTGGCCGGCCTGCTGAGCCTCTACTGGTGGCTCTGCTACCGCAAGCTCCAGCACTGACCCCATGCTCACCGTTCCTGGCAGCACCGGCTCCCCCCGCCGGCAGGAGGGCATCCCCCGCTTCACGGTCGCGGAACTGAACCAGGCCATCGGCTCCCTGCTTGAGCGGGGGTTTGCTCCCCGTTTCCTGCTGGAGGCCACCGTGGGGCGTCCCCAGCAGAAGAAAGGCCACATCTGGCTCACCCTCACCGACGGCCAGGCCAGCATCCAGGCCGTGATCTGGGCCTCCCAGGTTCAGAAGCTCAGCTTCGTCCCCCAGGAAGGAGACGGGGTGATGGTGGTGGGCAAACTCAACTTCTGGGCTGCCCGGGCCAGCCTGACGGTCCAGGTGCTGGATGTGCGGCCCAGCCTGAGCACGGTGCTGCGTCAGTTCGAGCAGGTGCGCAACCGGCTTGAGCCGGAAGGGCTGTTCGACCCTGAACGAAAACGCCCCCTGCCCCGCTGGCCCGCCCGCATCGCCCTGCTGACCAGCGTACCCAGTGCCGCCCTGGCCGACATGCTGCGCACGGCCCGGGAGCGATGGCCTGCCACCGGCCTGCTGGTGGTGCCGATCCCCGTTCAGGGAAACGTGGAATCCCAGATCGTTCAGGCCATCGAAGCCGTCGGCCGTCAGGCCAGCACCCTGGGTATCGAGGCCCTGGTGCTGGCCCGCGGAGGGGGCAGCCGGGAGGATCTCGCCGTTTTCGATGGGGAACAGCTGGCCCGCGCCCTGGCCGCGGCGCCCTTGCCCGTGATCTGTGGCATCGGCCATGAGGACGACATCACCATCGCCGAGCTGGTGGCCGATTACAGGGCGGCGACACCCACCGCCGCCATGGTGGCCGCGCTGCCGGACCGCAGCCAGATGATCCGCTGCGTGGAGCAGGACCGGGGCCATGTGCTGCGGCTGCTGAACCTGCGCATCACCGTGGCCCGCCAGCGGCTGCAGGCCCGTCGGGACCAACTGAAGCTGCTGCACCCTGCCCGGCTGGTGCTTCAGCGGCAGCAGTGGCTGGGCCAGCAACGCCAGCTGCTGCAGGCCCTCTCCCCCCGGCATCTGCTGGCACGGGGATTCAGCCTGCTGCGGGACGGCGAGGGCCGCCTGCTGCGCTCGGTGGGACAGATCAGCGCGGGCGATCCCCTCACAGCGGAACTGGCCGATGGCCGGTTGGCGCTGCAGGTTGAGGGAATCGAGCCGGTAGGGGCCAGGCCGGGGGCCCGTTCACCAGGTTGAGTTCATCACGCCCATCGGCTCCATCCTGCTGCCGAGCCGTTCACCATGGGATGGCGCATCCCTACCCACCACCCCTCTCCCAACTCGATCCGATGGCCAAGCGTTCCTCCAGTTCCAGCCCCCCTGCGCCGGCAGAGGCTGACGTCCAGCCGACCAGGGCCCCCGATGCCGAGGTGGCCGATGGGCTGAGTTTCCGCGAGGCCCAGACGGCCCTCGAGTTGTGCCTGGCCCAGCTGCAGGACCAGGATCTGGACGTGGAGACGATGGCCGATCTTTATCGCAGGGCCCAGACTTACGCCGATCGCTGCGAAGCCGTGCTCAGGCAGGTGGAACAGGAGGTGATGCAATGGGATCCTTCCCAGCAGGAGTCTGCCCCCACTCCCTACATGCCATGACACAGGAGACCGCCCTGCCTCCCGCACAACCCATGGGTACGAAGGGCACAGCCCCCGCTGGTGGCCCGGATGGGCATGGCTGGATCGCCTGGCTTTACCTGGCCCTGGCCGTGGCCGGCGGCGTCCTGCCCTGGCTGGCCAATCTGGATTTCATCCGGGAAGAGGGATCGGCGTTCGATCTGGGTTTGTTCGTGCACATGGCGACCGCCAATCCGGCGGCCCGATCCATCTCCAGCGACCTGGCCATCGGGGCAACGGCCGTCACAGTCTGGATGGTGGTGGAAAGCAGGCGCCTGCGGATGCGGGGACTGCTCTGGGTCCTTCTGAGTTGTTTCACAATCGCTTTCGCCTGCGGGGCACCGCTGTTCCTGCATCTACGCGAACGGCGGCTGCAGGAACTTGCGCGGGAGCACTGAAAAGTCTCGGCCTGGGGATCGCTGAAGCAAGCACTCAGGAGGGGCCGGGGTCCCGCTGACCGAGCCTGTCCTGGGCGCTGGCATCCAGATCGACCGCTTCGACGTTGATGGTGACGTCCCTCGCGTCGATCTCCTCCCGCTCGCCGGCCCCCCAGAAGGAAGCGGCATCGGGACCGGATGGGGATCCGGTGGTGTCAGCGGTAGTGATGGCACTGCCGCAGGCCGGGCAGACATCGGTGCCGAGGCTGGTGAAACCGCAACTGGGGCAGGTGCGGAGGCGTCGCCGTACCAACTGCCAGCCGATCAGGGCAACCCCTCCGGCCAGCAGAGGCAGAAGCAGGAGAGCGAGGGTGAGCCCACCGATCACGTCGATAAGCACCCTGCCGGCGGAGGTCGGGATCAGCAGCAAGGCGACCGCTACACCGATCCAGAGCCAGGGGATCCGGCGCTCCATCAACGCTGGAAGCGTGGATCGTTCTCGAACCAGCGCTCCAGGGCGGCAAGGCCCTCCACACCGGCCCATCCCAGCAAGAGGGCCGCCACCAGCCAGCAGGCAAGCAGACCGAGACCAAGAAGCAAGGGAACCAGGGCCAGGGTGGTGAGACCGATCAACACGACGGCTCCCACGGCCATGCTCACCAGCGCCACGCTGGCCGGCAGGGGGTGAATCCTCAGCACAGGCTTGGCCAAAGGTCCATGGATGCAGTTCTCTACCATTTTGCCCTGAAACGGGAAGGCATTCAGCGGGGCAACGGTGTGGATGGCCCCCCTGCTGCTCCGCCGGAGAGCACGACGCTGTAGCACTGGCCGAAGTAGATCAGGGCTCCCAGCAGCCGTATCCAGAGGGTCAGGAGCAGCACACCCCCCACCACCCCATAGGCCTGGAAGCGCACGCCGAGGGCCAGCAGACTCCTTCCAAGCAGCAGATCAGTAAGGGTCAGGCCCACGCTCACCAGCAGAGCACCGGGCAGAAGAGCTCGCAGGCGTATGCGGCGGGAAGGAAGCATCCAGAGAAAAAGAAGGGTGGCCATGAAACTGATCAACAGGGAGACCAGCAGATCCAGGCCGAAGGACAGGGAGCCCACCCACCGCAACGGCTCGGGCAGATAGGACTGCAGCAGGTTATGGAGCCCCTTGGAGCCGAACAGCCGCGCCGTGCTGACCAACTGGTCGACGACGATCAGCACCCCGATCACCATCAGCAGCAGCAGTGCCTTGAGGCGCAGAGTCAGGAAGCGTCGCAGATGCTCCTGCCAGCGGAGATGGTCGAACCCGAAGGGGCGATTCCACCAGAGCCGGTCAGCACCCCGTTGAAGGGTCAGATAAATGTTGCTGGCACTGAGGGCAAGCAAAACCAGACCAAGGACACCAGCACCGAATCCCTGATTCGTGAACCGCACCAGGGTGATCTCGAAGGCCGGCTGGGCCGATGCAGGCAAGACCTGAGCCATCAGCTTGATCAGCCTGTCAAAACGCTCGACATCACGACCCAGAAGACGGGATGCCACCGACAACGCAATGAGCAGGGCTGGGAAGAAAGACTGAAGGGTGTGGTAGGCAAACGCAGCACTCAGATCAACGCAATCCGCCCGCATCCACAGGACATAAGCTTTCCAGAAAGGGCGCAAGCGGGAACGCCAGCTCACCACGATTCCATTCTCAAGGGTGCGAATCGGCTCCACCAAAGCATCATGGCCGACGGAAAGGCAATGCAGGCACTCACCTGGACCACAGCACCTCCCACCCAAAAAGCCAACAAAGAAGCCACCCTTGCGGGTGGCTTCTCGTGATCGGTACAGCTGTCATGACGACAGCTGATCCACCGATTCAATCCTCCACTGCACAGCGGCAGCTTCGGGGTTCATGTTTTACCTGGCATCGAGCTATTTTCGCAGGGGGCTACCCCCCAACTATCGTTGCCGCTGCTGCGTTTCACAACCGAGTTCGAGATGGATCGGCGTGGTTCCACAGCGCCATGGACACCAGGATAGATCCCTGAGAACTGCATAGATTAGAGACATCAACACCAGTCATCCCGGCACTGATCACTCCTCTGAAAAAGAATTCATTCTTCTGTTTCCCTTGGAAAACAGCAGGCTTAGAGCCATTGTTGGTCAAGCCCTCGGTCTATTAGTACTCCTCCGCTTCACCGGTTGCCCGGCTTCCACGTAGAGCCTATCAACGGGTGTTCTGCCCGTGACCTTACTGGCTAACGCCATGGGAATACTCATCTTGAGGTGGGCTTCCCACTTAGATGCTTTCAGCGGTTATCCTCTCCGCACATGGCTACCCAGCGTTTACCGTTGGCACGATAACTGGCACACCAGAGGTGCGTTCCTCCCGGTCCTCTCGTACTAGGGAGAAATCCTCTCAATATTCCTGCGCATGCACCGGATATGGACCGAACTGTCTCACGACGTTCTGAACCCAGCTCGCGTACCGCTTTAATGGGCGAACAGCCCAACCCTTGGGACCGACTTCAGCCCCAGGTTGCGATGAGCCGACATCGAGGTGCCAAACCTCCCCGTCGATGTGAACTCTTGGGGGAGATCAGCCTGTTATCCCTAGAGTAACTTTTATCCGTTGAGCGACGGCCCTTCCACTCAGAACCGTCGGATCACTAAGGCCGACTTTCGTCCCTGTTCGACTTGTAGGTCTCACAGTCAAGCTCCCTTCTGCCTTTACACTCGTCGGCTGATTTCCAACCAGCCTGAGGGAACCTTTGCGCGCCTCCGTTACCTTTTAGGAGGCGACCGCCCCAGTCAAACTGCCCACCTGATACTGTCCGGTCCCCGGATAACGGGTGACCGTTAGAACCCTAGCTCTGAAAGAGTGGTATCTCACCGTTGGCTCACCATCACCCACAAGCAATGGATCAAAGCCTCCCACCTATCCTGCGCATTCAGAGCCCGGGCACAATACCAAGCTACAGTAAAGCTTCATAGGGTCTTTCTGTCCGGGTGCACGTAGTCCGCATCTTCACAGACAATTCTATTTCGCCGAGCCTCTCTCCGAGACAGCGCCCAGATCGTTACGCCTTTCGTGCGGGTCGGAACTTACCCGACAAGGAATTTCGCTACCTTAGGACCGTTATAGTTACGGCCGCCGTTCACCGGGGCTTCAGTCGCTAGCTTCGCTTGCGCTGACCAGCTTCCTTAACCTTCCGGCACTGGGCAGGCGTCAGCCCCCATACATCGTCTTGCGACTTAGCGGAGACCTGTGTTTTTGGTAAACAGTCGCCTGGGCCTCTTCACTGCGACCACCTTGCGGTGGCACCCCTTCTCCCGAAGTTACGGGGCCATTTTGCCGAGTTCCTTAGAGAGAGTTATCTCGCGCCCCTCGGTATTCTCTACCACCCCACCTGTGTCGGTTTCGGGTACAGGCCATCATGCCTTAACGGGTATAGGGCTTTTCTTGGAAGCTTGACATCACCCACTTCGCTGCCGTAGCAGCTCGTACTCACGCCTCAGCTCAAAGTGTTTTCTCCACTTCTCAACGCCTCGAACGCTTGAACCAGTAACCAACTTCTGGCTGGGCTAGCCTTCTCCGTCCCCCTTCCCAAAACATGACAGGTACAGGAATGTTGACCTGTTGTCCATCGACTACGCCTTTCGGCCTCGCCTTAGGTCCTGACTAACCCTCCGCGGACGAGCCTGCCGGAGGAACCCTTAGGGTTTCGGGGCATGGGATTCTCACCCATGTTTTCGCTACTCAAGCCGACATTCTCACTTCCATGCAGTCCACGCCCGCTTACGCTAACGCTTCACCCCACATGGAACGCTCCCCTACCATTCGAATGTTCCTAAGAACAATTAAATCCGCAGCTTCGGTAGACTACTTAGCCCCGTTCATTTTCGGCGCAGGATCGCTCGACCAGTGAGCTATTACGCACTCCTTTGAGGATGGCTGCTTCTAGGCAAACCTCCTGGTTGTCTGGGCAATCCCACCTCCTTTATCACTGAGTAGTCATTTGGGGACCTTAGCTGGCGGTCTGGGCTGTTTCCCTTTCGACCATGGAGCTTATCCCCCACAGTCTGACTGCCTGGCTACACACAGGGTATTCAGAGTTCGTCTCGATTTGGTACCGCTCTCGCAGCCCGCACCGAAACGGTGGCTTTACCCCCCTGCTATAGCACCAGACGCTACGCCTCAACGTATTTCGGGGAGAACCAGCTAGCTCCGGGTTCGATTGGCATTTCACCCCTAACCACAGCTCATCCGCTGATTTTTCAACATCAGTCGGTTCGGACCTCCACTTGGTATCACCCAAGCTTCATCCTGGCCATGGTTAGATCACCCGGGTTCGGGTCTATAAACACTGACCAACGCCCTATTCAGACTCGCTTTCGCTATGGCTCCACCATTTCCGGTTTAACCTGCCAGTGCCTATAAGTCGCCGGCTCATTCTTCAACAGGCACACGGTCACCCGATCAGTCGGGCTCCCATTGCTTGTAAGCTCACGGTTTCATGTTCTATTTCACTCCCCTCCCGGGGTTCTTTTCACCTTTCCCTCGCGGTACTGTTTCGCTATCGGTCACACAGGAGTACTTAGCCTTACGAGGTGGTCCTCGCGGATTCACACGGAATTTCACGTGCTCCGTGCTACTCGGGATACAGCTAGGCCAGTTTCGTTTTCGCGTACGGGGCTTTCACCCTCTATGGCGCGCCTTTCAAACGCTTCCACTAACGTCCCTGGTCCACATTGCTGTCCCACAACCCCGATGGTCGAAACCATCGGTTTAGGCTCTTCCCCGTTCGCTCGCCGCTACTGAGGGAGTCGTTTTTACTTTCCTTTCCTCCAGCTACTAAGATGTTTCAGTTCGCTGGGTTGGCTCGCGCCACCCTATGGATTCAGGTGGCCGTTCTAGGGGTTGCCCCATTCGGAGATTCCCGGATCAAAGCGTGTTTCCAGCTCCCCGAGACTTTTCGCAGGTAACCACGTCCTTCATCGCCTCTGTGTGCCAAGGTATCCACCGTGAGCCCTTTGTAGCTTGACCAATGTTCACTCCCAACGTTCAGGGTTGTTGAGACCCATTCTCCCGCCTTCACCTGCTTGCTTCTCTTGGATTCACCGTTGCCGGCTTCACCTCCATCAGAAGTTGGTTTGAATGGCAAAATCTGACTCTTCCCTCCTCGGCGGAGCGAAAAGACGCTGGAAGCTCTCGGCTCTAAACTCAAGAATCTCCCAAACGACACTTCCTACCCAGGTCAGCTATTCGCTGATCTGAACGAGAACATCATCGTCTGGGCATCCATGAGATGCTTTCTTTTCCAGACTCACCTATGCAGTTGTCAAGGTTCGTGGCTGAATTCACCCAGCCTCCAGCTCACACCGGAGACTCAGCGAGTCCAGCTTCCTTTCAACCACTTGGTACCTACGTCATCGCTACTGCAATGTCATTGGTTCCGTCGGGAATGAAAGGAGGCTGGAGTCCTCAGCTGAACATGTCTATCGTCACCTCACCCATCAGCGTTGCTTCCTGATGCGGCATCATGTTGTGGTCTTAACCTTGTTGGATGGAGGTTAGCGGACTCGAACCGCTGACATCCTGCTTGCAAAGCAGGCGCTCTACCAACTGAGCTAAACCCCCAAACACGAATGGGCCATCCTGGACTTGAACCAGGGACCTCACCCTTATCAGGGGTGCGCTCTAACCACCTGAGCTAATGGCCCAGGAACAATCACTCTGAAATTTGGATTCATCCCCACGACATCAGGCATCACTACCCATCCTCGTTCTCTTTCGATAACGTAGCCGTCGTTAGGTTTGAACCCACTTGTGGGGTGACCTAGACAAAGTTTAGGAACTGAAAACGAGTCCATCACAACATCCTCAGAAGTCGCTGTCAGGCTCCTTGCGGCTCCTGTCTGCTCTTCCTTGGCTTTGATGGCTCACCTTGAGGTACCGATCGACCTTCGAGATGACAGGATCATGGCCTAAGACAAATTTGCCCTTCAGACGTTCGTCTTCTTGGCGCTCAGGCATCACGATCAGTTGTGTCTCCCTGTTAGGAGGTGATCCAGCCGCACCTTCCGGTACGGCTACCTTGTTACGACTTCACCCCAGTCATCAGCCCCACCTTCGGCGTCCTCCTCCACAAGGGTTGGAGTAACGACTTCGGGCATGGCCAACTTCCATGGTGTGACGGGCGGTGTGTACAAGGCCCGGGAACGTATTCACCGCAGTATGCTGACCTGCGATTACTAGCGATTCCTCCTTCACGTAGGCGAGTTGCAGCCTACGATCTGAACTGAGCCACGGTTTATGGGATTTGCTAACTCTCGCGAGCTTGCTGCCCTTTGTCCGTAGCATTGTAGTACGTGTGTAGCCCAGGATGTAAGGGGCATGATGACTTGACGTCATCCACACCTTCCTCCGGTTTATCACCGGCGGTCTCTCTAGAGTGCCCAACTGAATGCTGGCAACTAAAGACGTGGGTTGCGCTCGTTGCGGGACTTAACCCAACATCTCACGACACGAGCTGACGACAGCCATGCACCACCTGTCTCTGCGCTCCCGAAGGCACTCCCAAGTTTCCAAGGGATTCGCAGGATGTCAAACCCTGGTAAGGTTCTTCGCGTTGCATCGAATTAAACCACATACTCCACCGCTTGTGCGGGCCCCCGTCAATTCCTTTGAGTTTCACACTTGCGTGCGTACTCCCCAGGCGGAACACTTAACGCGTTGGCTACGACACCGAGGGGGTCGATTCCCCCGACACCTAGTGTTCATCGTTTACGGCCAGGACTACAGGGGTATCTAATCCCTTTCGCTCCCCTGGCTTTCGTCCATGAGCGTCAGTTATGGCCCAGCAGAGCGCCTTCGCCACTGGTGTTCTTCCCGATATCTACGCATTTCACCGCTACACCGGGAATTCCCTCTGCCCCTACCACACTCAAGCCCTGTAGTTTCCATCGCTGAAATGGAGTTGAGCTCCACGCTTTAACAACAGACTTACAGGGCCGCCTGCGGACGCTTTACGCCCAATAATTCCGGATAACGCTTGCCACTCCCGTATTACCGCGGCTGCTGGCACGGAATTAGCCGTGGCTTATTCCTCAAGTACCGTCATGTCTTCTTCCTTGAGAAAAGAGGTTTACAGCCCAGAGGCCTTCATCCCTCACGCGGCGTTGCTCCGTCAGGCTTTCGCCCATTGCGGAAAATTCCCCACTGCTGCCTCCCGTAGGAGTCTGGGCCGTGTCTCAGTCCCAGTGTGGCTGATCATCCTCTCAGACCAGCTACTGATCGTCGCCTTGGTGGGCCATTACCCCACCAACTAGCTAATCAGACGCGGGCTCATCCTCAGGCGAAATTCGTTTCACCTCTCGGCATATGGGGTATTAGCGGCCGTTTCCAGCCGTTATCCCCCTCCTAAGGGCAGATTCCCACGCGTTACTCACCCGTCCGCCACTCACCCGAAGGTGCGTTCGACTTGCATGTGTTAAGCACGCCGCCAGCGTTCATCCTGAGCCAGGATCAAACTCTCCGTTGTAGATCCAACCCTGTTGATTCGCTTTCGCTCCTCTCAGCTGGATTTGCCTCCTGCCGTCACACCACACTGGCGTACGGTGCAACTGCTGGGCCTCCACTGCTCGCGCAGTGGGTTCAAAGAGTGCACTGGTTACGCGGTTCGCTTCCCTCCGTTGGACGGTCGCTCTCCTCGCTTCCGGTGACTTTCCCGAATCTCAGATCCGGTTCGCAACCGGTCTCACCATCAAAGGGCCCTACACCTCCTCTCAGAGGTATCGCCACTCCTGCAGCAGTTCGTCGTGAGAACGCTCCGCTGCTCCTTGATCGCTTTGACCCGTCGCTTGTTTCTTTTGACGGGACCTCACACCTCCACCGCTCTTTCGTCCGTTGCCGTCCCTTGCGGAACCTCCCGGTCCTTCGCACCAGCCAACAGCCGACCCGGCGATTTCTCGCCAGCTCAACTGCTGCGTAGCGTCCGACACAGGCACCTCCGGCCAGGGCGTCTACGGTCTCCCGCATTCACCCTTCACCTTCCGTTGCAACCGACGCGGTAGAAGCGTCAGTTCCTAAACTTTTTTGGTTGTCCAGGTGCTGCCGCTCCACCCCTTCCAGGGCTCTCGCGGCGCGTCGCTTCTCAGCGACTCAGAAAACTTACAGCACCGTCGGCTCGCGCCTCTCAGTTCCCGTAAGCCTGCAGCCCCTTCAGCTCTCGCTCTCTGGGGCGCAGTCCAAAATCATACCACCTCCTCGGCTGGAGGCACCGTTTCCCTGACCCCAGGGCTAGCTGCTAGCCCCTTCCAGGGGGGATCCCCCTTCCGGACAGGAAAGGCCGTTGATCAGACCAGGCCTAAGGTGTCGTATCCGAAGCCGCAGGGCGATGGTGGCGGAATCACCTCTGGTGGGGGGACCCTGTCCCCAGGAAGAGAGCGTGGTCGCCTCAGCCCGGGCGCACTTCGAGCGCACCCTGGTCAAGGTCCGCGGTGCGGTGGTGGGGTCGGTGGCGGCCATGGAGCACCCCAGCTCCGGGGATGCCGCCAACTACGGCGAGGTGTTCCTGCGTGACAACGTCCCGGTCATGTTCCACCTGCTGCTGGAGGGGCGCTTCGCCATCGTTCGCCACTTCCTGGCCATCTGTCTGGAACTGCAGAGCCACAGCGACCAGACCCGGGGCATCTTCCCCACCAGCTTCGTGGCGCAGGGCCAGGAGCTGATCGCCGACTACGGCCAGCGTTCGATCGGACGCATCAGCTCCGTGGACGCCAGCCTTTGGTGGCCCGTGCTCTGCTGGCTGTATGTCCGCGGCAGCGGTGACAACGACTTCGCCCTCCAGGAAGAGGTCCAGGAAGGTCTGCAGCGGCTGCTGGATCTGGTGATGCACCCCAGCTTCGAAGGCACTCCGGTGCTGTTCGTGCCTGACTGCGCTTTCATGATCGACCGCCCGATGGACGTATGGGGGGCTCCTCTGGAGGTGGAGGTGCTGCTGTTCGGTTGCTTGCGCAGCTGCTGCCATCTGATGGATCTGGCCCAGCGGGACCGGTTCAGCAACCAGCGGGAACGGCGTCTCGCCGGCACGCGGAGCTGGTTGCGCGACCTTCGCGGCTACCTGCTCAAGAACTACTGGGTGACCAGCAAGACCGTGCAGGTGCTGCGCCGGCGTCCCACCGAGCAGTACGGGGATGATCAGCATGTCAACGCCTTCAACGTGCAGGCCCAGGTGGTGCCGGCGTGGCTGCAGGAGTGGTTGGAGAACAAAGGGGGGTACCTGATCGGCAACATGCGCACGGGCCGGCCGGACTTCCGCTTCTACAGCCTGGGGAATGCTCTGGCCTGCCTGTTCGGCCTGATCACCGCCCCCCAGCAGCGGGCCCTGTTCCGGCTGGTGCTTCACAACCGAGAGCATCTGATCGCCGAGATGCCGATGCGGATCTCCCATCCGCCCCTCGACGCCGAGGAATGGAGGGAAAAGACCGGCTCCGATCCAAAGAACTGGACGTGGTCGTACCACAACGGTGGCCACTGGCCCTGCCTGCTCTGGTATCTCGGTGGAGCCGTCCTGCTGCACGAACGCCGGCATCCTGGCTCCGACGGCGCCCTGATGGAACGCATGCGGCAACTACTGGAGGAGTGCTATGCCCTGCAGCTCAGCCAGCTGCCCCGGCAGCGATGGGCGGAATACTTCGATGGTCCCACCGGAACCTGGGTGGGCCAGCAGGCACGCACCTACCAGACCTGGACGATCGTTGGATTCCTGCTGCTGCATCACCTGCTGCGCATCGAGCCCCTCGACGCGGAGCTGTTGGCGATCGATCCGCTCGAACCGCTGACCAAGCCAGGAAGCGACCCTTCGAACCAGGACTGAAGGCCAAAAAAAAGCCGCGATTTCTCGTGGCTGGTCAGTTGAGAAGAGACTTCAATCCAGTACTCGATGAGGCCTCAGAACAGCCCAAGGGTGAGGGACTTGTCGATAGGAAGGCAGGCTCCGATGCCCAGATAGATGGTGAAGACGGTGCCGAACAGGAAGGCCGTCATGGCCACGGGCCGGCGGAACGGATTCTGGAACTTGTTGAAGCTTTCGATGAAGGGGATGAGCATCAGCCCCAGGGGGATCATTGTCTGCAGGGCAATGCCCAGAAGCTTGTTGGGTACAACCCGAAGGATCTGGAACACAGGATACAGATACCACTCTGGAAGAATCTCCAGAGGAGTGGCGAAGGGATCGGCTCGATCACCGAGCATGGCAGGATCCAGCACCGCCAGGCCCACAACGCAGGCGATGGTGCCCAGGATCACCACAGGAAAAATGTAGAGGAGATCATTGGGCCAGGCTGGCTCCCCGTAGTAGTTGTGACCCATGCCCTTGGCCAGCTTGGCCCGCAGCTTGGGATCGGTGAGATCAGGCTTCTTGAGGATGTGCATGGTGGGGGGCTCGGTGCGCTGGTTACCGGTGGGAGAAGGCTAGGCCAGAAGCGTGGTTCAGAGGGGCCCGGAGATGCCCTGCTTACGAATCATCAGGAAGTGGATGAGCATGAACACAGCCAGGAGCCAGGGCAGAACGAAGGTGTGAAGGCTGTAGAAGCGGGTGAGGGTGGACTGACCCACACTTTCTCCGCCCCGCAGCAGCTCAACCATGAAATCACCCACCACAGGGACCGCGGCGGGAACGCCGCTGACGATCTTGACGGCCCAGTAGCCCACCTGATCCCAGGGAAGGGAATAGCCCGTGACCCCGAAGGAGACGGTGATCACCGCCATGGTGACGCCGGTGACCCAGGTGAGCTCCCGGGGACGCTTGAAGCCACCGGTGAGATACACGCGAAAAACGTGCAGGATCAGCATCAGCACCATCATGCTGGCGCTCCAGCGGTGCACCGAACGGATCAGCCAGCCGAAGCTGACGTCAGTCATCAGGTACTGAACCGAGCTGTAAGCCTCCACCACCGTGGGCTTGTAGTAGAAGGTCATCGCAAAGCCGGTGGCAAACTGGATCAGAAAGCACACCAGGGTGATGCCGCCCAGGCAGTAAAAGATATTGACGTGGGGAGGAACGTACTTTGCAGAGATGTCGTCAGCAATGGCCTGGATTTCCAGGCGCTCCTCGAACCAGTCATAGATCGGGGACGACTTTGCGCCAGGAGACGAGTTCGCCATGCAGCGTGGGGCTTGGGTTGGGAGATCCTACCGATTGTCCTGACCCCCCCGTGAGAGACCCGGGCCGCAGGCTCCACCGGGCTCAATGGTTTGCAACAGGCGTGGGGCGTCGGTCACGTGCGTTGAGGCGCCGCTGGGCCGGAGCGCGGTTCCTGACGGGGGCGGCCCTCTGCCTGCTGCTGAGCCTTCCCGCTCCGGCGCTCGCCCTCAGCGATGCCCAGCAGCTGGTGGTGGAAGCCTGGCGCCTCGTCAACCAGAGCTATGTCGATCCCGCCCATCTGGAGGCGGTGCAATGGCGACGCCTGCGCCAGAAGACATTGGAGAAGCCGATCACCCGCTCGGTCGAGGCCCATGACGCGATCGAGGCCATGCTGGCACCGATCGGCGACCCCTACACCCGCATGCTGCGCCCTGAGGAGTTCGCCACCCTGCGCTCCAACACCCAGGGCCGGGTGACCGGTGTGGGGCTCCAGCTGGGGCTGCGGGCCGCCGACCAGAGGATCGTGGTGATCGCCCCCCTCGACGCCTCGCCCGCCGCAGACGCGGGAATCGTCTCGGGCACCGAAATCCTGCGGGTGAACGGCATTCCAGCCGAGGACCTGGGGCTGGAGGGCACCGCGGCCAGGCTGCGGGGCCCGGCCGGAAGCGATGTGCTCGTGGCTCTGCGCACCCCGGCCGGCCAGGAAAGGGAGGAACTGCTCGACCGTCGCGAGGTGGACCTGCATCCCGTCCGCTGCCACCGCCTCAGAAGCGACGGACACAGCCTGGGCTATCTGCGGATCACCCAGTTCAGTGAACCGGTACCCCAGCAGGTACGCGCCGCCCTCGCCGAGCTGACTGCCCAGGGTGGCGGCGGGCCGATCGAGGGGCTGATCCTGGATCTGCGTAACGATTCGGGAGGACTGGTGACCGCCGGGCTGGCGGTGGCAGACAGCTTCCTCGACGGGGACCCGATCGTGGAGACCCAGGACCGGGGCGGCATCGCCGCCCGGCAGCAGGCCACCCCCGGCCGTCTCTATGCGGGCCCGATGCTCACCCTGGTGAACGCGGGGACGGCCAGTGCCAGCGAGATCCTGGCGGGGGCCCTCCAGGACAGCGGCCGTTCCCGACTGGCGGGCAGCCGCACCTTCGGCAAGGGCCTGATCCAGACCCTGATCAACCTGAGCGACGGCAGCGGTCTGGCGGTGACGGTGGCCCGTTACCTCACCCCCAGCGGCCGCGACATCCAGAACCAGGGCATTGAGCCGGACGTGCAGCTGCCCCAGCCAGAGCCCCTGGAACCGGACGGGGCCGGCGACACCTGGCTGCAGGAAGGGGCCAGCTTGCTGATCGCCGGCCTGCCGGCCGGAGCCTCCGGCCCATGAGCCAGCGCACTTACCACGATCCGCTCCACGGCGCGATCCGTCTGGATCGCCAGGATCCCGCCGAAGCCCTGGTGATCGATCTGATCGACACGGCGCCGTTCCAGCGGCTGCGCCGCATCCGCCAGCTGGGACCGGCCTTCCTGACCTTCCATGGCGCCGAGTCCAGCCGCTTCACCCATTCCCTGGGCGTGCTGGCGGTGGCACGGATGGCCCTGGGGCAGCTGGAGCGGCTCGACCCCTCCCTGGCCCAGCACCGAGACGTTCTGTATGCCGCCGCCCTGCTCCACGATGTGGGCCACGGGCCCCTGAGCCACTCGGGCGAAGAGATGTTCGGCCTGCGGCACGAGAGCTGGTCAGGGCAACTGATCCGCAACCATCCTGCCCTGCGCGACCGGCTCGATGACAGCGCCCCGGGCCGGGCCGCCCGAGTGGCCGATGTGCTGGAGCACGGCCGGCACCCCTGCCGGGCCATCAAGGCCCTGGTGAGCAGCCAGCTGGACTGCGACCGGCTCGACTATCTGCTGCGTGACAGCTACAGCACCGGCACCCGTTACGGCCAGCTGGACCTGGAGCGCATCCTGGCCAGCCTCACCCTGGCCCCGGACGGTGATCTGGCCCTCCACCCCCGCGGCCTGATGGCGGTGGAGCACTACCTGGTGGTGCGCCATCTGATGTACCGGAGCGTCTACAACCACCGGCTCAACATCGTCTGCAACTGGCTGCTCAACCGGGTGATCGCCGTGGCCCGGCGACTGGGGCCCGCTGAGGTGTGGGCCGATCCCACCATGGCCCTCTGGCTGTGGGACCGGGATCACCTGGATCTGGAGAGCTATCTGGCCAACGACGACATCCGCACCGGCTATCACCTGATCCGCTGGCGGGAGGAAGGCCCCGAGGAGCTGGCGGATCCCTGCCGCCGCCTGCTGGACCGGCGCCTGCCCCGGGCCACCGAGGTGAGCGATCTCCCCCCCTCAGGCCGTATCGAACTCCTGGCGGAGGCGAGACGGCTGTGTGAAAAGGGCGGCCTGGCGCCGGACGGCTGCTGCGCCCTGCAGCAACGGCAGAGCCGGGGCTATCACCCTTACGCCGGTGGCCTGCGACTCTGGGACGGGCTGCGGCTCCAGGCCCTCGAGCAGCGCTCCCCCCTGGTGGCCAGTCTCTGTCAGACGGTCGACATGGCCTGGCTGATCCACCCGGCCCCGGTCAGCGCCGAGCTGCGCGCGGTCCTGTCGCGGTGGCGGCAGGACGCCGGCGGCCATGCGGACCCCTAGGTTTCGCTCCACCCCTCCCCCAGCGCCTTGGCAGCCGCACTGATCCCGGCGATCGATGGGCAGCAGCCCCACCTGCTGAGGCTGCCGGCGCCGGAGGGTGCCTCCAGCGCCCTCGAGGAGGTGCGGTACGCCCTCGGCAGCAGGATCCCGCCAGCCGGCACCGTGGTGCTGGATGGAGGTACCTGGCCCTTGCGGCTGCCCGAGCTGCGCGAATTGCAGGAGCTGCTGGCGGCTGTGGAGCTCCTGCTGAGGCGTGTTCGCAGTCACAACCCGGAAACGCTGGTGGCCGCCGCGGCCCTCGGACTCGAGACCGAGGCCGGCGAGGAATCGCCGCCGCGCCCACCCGGGAGGGGGCGGGCGACGCTGGCGGATCTTCTGGTCCATCACGGCACCCTCCGCTCCGGCGACCACCTGCAGGCCGAGGGCTCGGTGCTGCTGCTCGGGGATGTGAACCCCGGCGCCCGCCTCAGTGCCGGTGGGCACGTACTGGTGTGGGGTCGCCTGCGGGGCGTGGCCCATGCGGGCGTCGGCGGCGACCGAGAGGCCCGCATCACAGCCCTGCAGCTGCGCCCCCTTCAGCTGCGCATCGCCGAGGCAGTGGCCAGGGGGCCGGAGGACCTGCCCCCGCCGGGACTGGCGGAGCAGGCCAGGCTGGTGAACGGGGAGATCCGCATCGATCCGGCACCACCGGAGTTCAGCGGTTGATCAGCCCGAAGGCACCGAGACCAGCCGCCACAGCCATGACCCAGAGCGGTGCGATCCGGGTATGCGGCAACTGCAGACACACCAGCAACGACACGACCACCATCGACTTCTCGTGGGTGACCGGCACGGCCTCGTCGTTCCAGCGATCCCCACCGGAGGTGTGGGGATTGAGCATCACCAGCAGCCGCTGCGGCCTGTGGGGGCGAGGGTCATCGCGGCATCAAGATGGTGAGACTTCCTAGCGGTAGTTCCCCGCCACGGCATGGGCGCTGGGCCCACTGGCATTAACCTTCACCGACGCCCGTGGACGCCGTGACGTCAGCCCCCGCCCGCATCATCCTCATCTGCTCCGGCAAGGGAGGGGTCGGCAAGACCACCCTCACCGCCAACCTGGGGATCGCCCTGGCCAGGCTGGGGGAGCGCACCGTGGTGCTGGATGCCGACTTCGGCCTGCGCAACCTCGACCTGCTGCTGGGCCTGGAGAACCGGATCGTCTACACCGCCCAGGAGGTGCTGGCCGAAACCTGCCGTCTGGAGCAGGCCCTGGTGAAGCACAAGCAGGAGCCCAATCTTTCCCTGCTGCCCGCGGGAAACCCCCGCATGCTGGAGTGGCTCACCCCCGAGGACATGCAGCGGATCGTGGCCATGGTGGCCGACCGCTCCGATTTCGTGCTCATCGACTGTCCGGCCGGCATCGAGGACGGCTTCAAGAACGCGGCGGCGGCGGCCCGCGAGGCCATCGTGATCACCACCCCGGAAGTCTCCGCGGTGCGGGACGCCGACCGGGTGATCGGCCTGCTCAACACCCGGGGCGTGACGCCGGTGCAACTGGTGCTGAATCGGGTGCGGCCGAAAATGATGGCCAGCCAGGAGATGCTCGGTGTCGAAGACGTCACGGACATCCTGGCCCTGCCTCTGGTGGGCCTGGTGGTGGAGGACGAGCAGGTGATCGTGTCCACCAACCGGGGCGAGCCGCTCACCCTCAACGGCAACGGCTCCCCCGCCGCCAGGGCCTACCAGAACATCGCCCGGCGCCTGCGGGGTGAGGAGGTGCCCCTGGAGGATCCCTCCAAGCAGCGCAGGGGCCTGAGGGCCCGTCTGATGAACAAGATCCGCAAATCCACCGGTCTCATCTGAGCGCCATGACGTTGTTCGATTTTCTTCAACGGCTGTTGGGGCGCCAGAAACCCAGCGGCACCATGGCCAAGGAGCGGCTGCAGCTGGTATTGGCTCACGACCGCAGCGATCTCAACCCCGAGCTGCTCGAGCAGATGCGACGGGAGATCCTCGAGGTGGTTCAGCGCTACGTGGAGATCGACATCGAGGAAGGCGACCTGAGCCTCGAGACCGAAGACCGGGTCACCGCCCTGGTGGCCAACCTGCCGATCAAACGGGCCAGGCCCCTGCCGGCCCTGGTGGCTGCGGCCGCTGCGGTAGGCATGGCCGAGAAGTCCCCCACCGAGGCCCCACCGCAGTTCAGCCTTCCCCCCCCTCCAGAAGAGGCCCACGACGGCGAGCCGGACTGAGCGACCTCCGGCCCGGTGCAGCGGACGGGCGACGGGCCGGGGGAAACCTGAAGCCATTGATCGGGATGACACCTTGTCCGACCGTCCCCCCATCGGCATCACCCCCGCCGAGCGACGGGTGCTGAACCTGCTGAGCCAGGGCGACTCCAACCGGCACATCGCCGCCCAGCTGGTGCTGAGCCCTCGCACGGTGGAGAGCCACGTCTCCAATCTTCTGGCCAAGACAGGCTGCCGCAGCCGCACCCAGCTGCTGCTCTGGGCCCTGACCCAGGGATAGGCTGACTCGGGTTCCCGCCCATGCCGGCTTAGCTCAGCGGTAGAGCAGCGCTTTTGTAAAGCGAAGGTCATCGGTTCAAATCCGTTAGCCGGCTTGCGATCAAGGGGCTGGATCCACCCCCTTACGATCGGCTCAGCACAGGGGAAGGGGCCATGTCGTGCCATGCCTGCTGGCCGGTGGGCGGCCTGATCGCCCTGGGGGGCGTCCTGGCCCAGGTCCCCCCCCAGCCACCGCCTCCGGAAGCACCCCCGGCCCAGACCACCCCTGCCCGGTCCGGCGCAGAGATCCTGGGCCGACCAGGCATCCGCACCCGCTACGCCGATCCTTCAGCTCCGGCGCCATCCTCTGGGGGCGCCGGCCTTGCGGACCCCAGCCCGCCGGATCCTCCCCTGACCGTTCCCATCAACGAATCGGTGGACTTCGCCCCGACGATGGAGCAGGGCCCCTTTCAGCGGCCCACGATCCGGGGGCTGTTCCGCTGGGACCTGGAGGGGCCGGTCACCCCCTGAGAGGGAACTCAGCCGAGGGCCTGGTGGATCGAGACGACGCCGAAAGCTACGAACAGACCACCGCTGAGGCGATAGAGCACCCGCTCGCTGATCCTGCCGCCGATCCACTGACCCGCGCCCACCGCCAGCCAGGTCACCAGGGCATGGCCGAGCAGCGTGCCGGCCAGCAAGCCGGCGAAGGAGAAGGCCGGGGCTGCCGCCAGAAAGATGGTGGCGAACTGGGTGCGGTCGCCCAGTTCGGCCAGGAACACCAGAACGAAGGCCTCCCAGACCACCGCGCCGGGACTGCGGACAACCCCATGGCTCTCGGCCGCGTCGATCGCCACTTCGGCTTCATGGGCCTCTTCCTGGGCCGCATCGATCGGAAGCCCCGCGGCATCGACCAGCAACTTCGCCCCGAACCCCAGGAACAGGACCGCCGCCAGCCAGGGCACGACCGGCTGGGGGAGCCATTCCCTCAGGCCGAAGCCCATGCCCAGGGACAACAGGGTGACCAGGGTGAGAGCCGCGAAGGCCCCGATGAAGACCCAGCGCGGGGGGTGGCGCACCGAAAGGATCAGCGCCATGAAGAATGTCTTGTCCCCCAGCTCGGCCAGGGTGATGGCCGTCAGGCTGGAGCCGAAGGCGGCCAGACCCGGATCACCGGACGTCGGAAGGGTCATGGGGGGCGTTGGACTCGCCTGTTTCGGCGCGACGGGCCGGGTCCGGCCGCAAGGATCGGCACTTCCGGGAAAATCAAGACGAAGATTAGGAGCAGGACTTCGGTCTGGGGACGCTCAGGCTCCGGCGAACAGCCACGCGATCAACGCCAGCACCAGCCAGCCCAGCCAGTCCAGATCGAAAAGGGGGGTGGTCAGCCGCACCAGCGGCTCGACCAGCCAGTGGCTGAGGGCGACCGACAACAGCACCAACAGGACGACAGTCACCATCAGGCTCCCCTCCCGCCGTCCGCCGCCTCGACCCCGGAGCGGAGCACCGCCCAGGGATCCCCTTCCCCATCCTCAGGATCGCGCCAGGCCAGGACGGTGCTGGCCTGGCCGGAACCCTCGGGCCAGGGCAGGGGATCGAGCAGCGCCAGCCCCGGGAACCGGCGTGCTGCCTCGACGGCCGTGGTGGCGGGGGGCTCACCGGAGCGGTTGGCGCTGGTGGTGGCCAGAGGACCCGTCAGACGCAGAAGCCGCAGGGCCGGGGGGCAGGCCGGCACCCGCAGGCCCAGGCTGGTACCGCCTGGATGGAGCTGGCCCGTGATCGCCCCGGTGATCGGCAGCACCAGGGTCACGGCCCCGGGCCAGCAGCGCCGGGCCTGATCCAGCCAAGGCTCCCGCCAGGACACCCCCAGGGCGGCGACCAGCTGGGGCAGGTCGGCCCCCATCAGGATCAGCGGCTTGTCGGCGGGCCTGGCCTTGAGGCGCCAGAGCAGGGCCGCCGCTTCGGGGCGGGCGGCCAGGGCAGGCAGGGTGTCGGTGGGGAACAGGGTGGCCTCCCCGGCCGCCAGCCGCTCCACCAGCGCCGCGGGGCTGCTCATGGATCGAGGGACCGCCAGGCACTGGCAAAGCGGAGCCGGCCTTCCAGATCGGCATGGACGGCGGGTCGCTCCAGTCCGGCGGCGGCCAGGAGCCGGCCGACCGCCTCGCTCTGATCGTGATGGTGCTCCAGCAGCAGCAGGCCGCCGGGCGCCAGGGAGCGGCGGGCCCCGGCCACCACAGCACGCAGGGCCGTCAGCCCATCGGGCCCGCCATCCAGGGCCAGCCGAGGTTCGTGGTCTCGGACCACCGGATCAAGCCCGGCCAGGGTGGCGCTCGGGATGTAGGGGGGATTGGCGACCACCAGATCCAGATGGCCCCAGAGAGGCTCCAGCCCCTGCCACCAGTCACCGGCCAGCAGGGTGACCTGGGGCTGAAGGTTCCAGCGGGCCAGGTTGGCGCCCACCTGGGCGAGGGCCTCGGGACTGGCATCGAGGGCGAAACCGCGGCTGGCGGGCAGGCTGCGGGCCAGGGCGATGGCCAGACAGCCGGAGCCGGTGCCCAGATCGGCCCAGCAGGCAACGGGGCGGTCGGGCGGCCACAGGGAGAGGGCCAGATCCACCAGCACTTCCGTTTCCTGCCGAGGGATCAGCACCCCGGGCCCGACGGGCACCTCCAGGTCACGCCAGGGACAGCGGCCCACCAGATACTGCAGCGGCTCGTGGGTGTCCAGGTGACGGCGCCAGAGCGCCTCCAGCGCCTCCAGCGAACACTCCAGGCGGACCACGGACTTCGGATGGCTCCAGAGTGCCTGGAGCCTGCTCCAGCGCAGGCCGCCGCCCAGATCAAGCAGCCAGTCGAAGGCGGCGGGAGAACCGCCCAGATCGAGCATGCTGCGCCGCCAGCGAAGCAGGCGATCGGCCTCGATCGGACCGGGGGCAGGAGCCGCCGCAGGCCCGGGGAAAGGGACGATGCCGGCAGGAGAAATCATGGTCGGAGCCTAATCAGGGCCGGCCCCATCAGGGCTGCGGTGGCGGCCGGGCCCCGGTGGGCCTGTCCCGGAGAAGGCGCGTCAGCAGGGGCGCCAGCAGAGGCCGGCCTCGGCGTGCAGCAGACCGGCCAGCTCGAGCTCCAGCAGCCGGGGGATCAACTCCCCCGGCGGACGGGCCAGGGCCAGGCTCAACTGCTCGAGGCTGGCCCCACCCCCCACAGCCCCCAGCAGCAGATCGGCTTCGGTCCCCAGGGACGCACCGACGGAGCCCCCCCGGGCCCCCCGCCCGGCCAGGGGGCCCGGGCCCAGCTGGTCGATCAGATCGTCTGGGAGGAGCAGGGGGGTGGCTCCCCGGGCCAGCAGCCGGTTGCTGCCGAAGGCCGAGGCCCTGCCGGCATCGGCCGGCACCGCCCAGAGCGGCAGCTCCTGCTGCCAGGCCAGTTCGGCCGAAAGGAGCGCTCCACTGGCAACCGGACACTCCACCACCACGACAGCGGCGGCCAGAGCGACCTGAAGACGGTTGCGGGCGGCGAAGCTGCCGCCACGCACGGCGCTGCCTTCCGGCAGCTCGCTGAGGAGCAGCCCTTCCTGGCCCACCTGAGCCTGCAGCGCCGCGTGGTGGCGTGGATAGACCCGCTCCAGTGGGGTGCCGAGCACACCCACCGGGAAACCGCCGGCCGCCAGACACCCCTCATGGGCGGCCCCATCGATGCCCTCCGCCAGGCCACTGAGCACAGGCCAGCCGGCATCCGCCAGGGCGGCGCCGATGGCGCGGGCCATCGACAGGCCGTGAAGCGAGGGGCGCCGGGTGCCCACCACCGCCACCGACCGGCGACGGCCAAGATGGGGCCAGAGGCTGCCCTGCCCCAGCCAGCACAGCTGCAGAGGCGGGCGCTGCAGCTGCTGCAGTCCCGCAGGCCAGCCCGGATCCCCGGGCACCAGCACACCCCGGCCGAAGCGACAGCGACGGGCGAAGGCCTCCAGAGGCCGTGGCCCCCAGCACCGGCGATGCCGTTCCACCGCCCTCACCAGCCCCTCCCCCAGACCCGGGACCGCCGCCAGCACGGCCCCGGGGCCTCCCAGGCCTCCGCCAGGCCGCCGCAGTGAGCCTCGAGGGCCCGGAGCCGGCGCCAGCCGAGGCCTGGACAACGGCTCCAGAGCAACCACCAGAGGCGCCGGTTCCGATCCCAGCCCCGACCCCGCCGAACTGCGCGTCGACAGGAAGGCCAGGGGCGGCGGGAAAGGAACCCTGCAGCAGATCACCCATCGCCCCACCCCCCATCTGCAAGTCAGTACAAATGTACTATGGGCGAATCCCGCTTGCGGGTGGGCCCGAGCTCAGAATCGCCAGCGCCCGCTCCAGCTCCGCCGGCAGGCGCCGCACCAGCCGGCGCCGGGACGGCCCCCCGGAGAGATCCACCAGCACCAGGTCCACCCGCGCCTCAGCCGCCATCGCCCCGTCCGGGGCGATGAACTGACTGCGCCAGGTGAGTTTCAGCCCCTGGCGCGGCATCACCCGGCTGCGCAGCTCCACCCGATCCCCATGGAGCAGGGCCTGGCGGTAATCCATGTGCAGCCCCACCACCGGCAGCTCCAGGCCCCTCGCCGAGAGGGTGCTGTAGGCCAGCCCCGCTTCGGCGAGCGCCTCGACCCGGGCCTCCTCCAGCCAGGCGAGATAGGCCCCATGCCACATCACACCCGCATGGTCGGTGTGCTGGGGCAGCACCCGACGCCGCAGGCGCCACCAGGTCCCTTCCTGTGGCTGCATCACGGTCTTCACCATGGGGGGATTCCGCAACGGAGTTCAGCCATAGGCTGATTCCGAGCGACCGTGATGTCCGTGTTCCGCAACCTGTTGATCGCCGATTCCGGCAAGGGCCATGTGGAGGAGATGGTGCGCATGCTGCGCCACATCCCCCCCTGCCGGCAGGCCCGTCTCAATCTGCTGCATGTGATCACCGAGCAGGGGGGGCTTGATCTGGAAGACCACCGCCAGCGGGCCGAAGGGCTGGTGAAGGAGGCGGTCGCTCGGCTCGGCCTCCAGACCGCCGATGTCAACATCGTGGTGCGGGAAGGGGACACCAAGCAGACCGTGCTCAAGGTGGCGGAGGAGCTTGATGCCGACCTGATCGTGATGGGCTCGCGCGGTCTGGGAAGGCTGCAGTCGATCCTCAGCAACAGCGCCAGTCAGTACGTCTTCCAGCTGTCCACCAGGCCCATGCTGCTGGTGCGCGACGACCTCTACATCCGGGCCCTGAACCGGGTGCTGGTGGCCATCGACGGCACCGGGGTGGGTGACGACGCCCTGCGGCTGGCCTGCGAACTGGTCCAGGGGATCCCAGGCGGCAGCCTCACCGGCGTTCACGTCACCCGCCAGGACATCACCCCTTCCCGTGGAGGCCGGAGCCCCGCCGACCAGGTCCTGGACAAGGCCATTCACCGGGCACGCAGCTTCGGGGTGGAGATGAAGCCCCTGCATCGCACCGGCGACATCGGCCGCACCGTCTGTGCCACCGCCGAGGAGATGCAGGCGGATCTGGTGGTGATCGCCTCCCAGGACCGCCGCCCTCTGGTGGCCAAGGCTCTGGTGGATCTGGACCGACTGCTGGGCAGCTCGGTGAGTGACTACATCCGGGTGCATGCCCCGGCGCCGGTGCTGCTGGTGCGGGAGCCGGAGGGGCGCACCCGCTGAGGTGGGCTCAGCCGCCCTGGCGGCTGTTGGTCTGGATGTAGAGGATGATCAGAAAAACGGCGGGAACCAGAACGAACAGAAGGCTGGCAACGAAGCCGAGGTCGTTGGTTTCCATGGCTGCTGGTGAGGTTCTGAGAACGTATCACCGCCCATCGGTGGGAACGGCGCCCCCTTCATCGCTCGTTGTGGATGGTGACGCGGCCGGGGAGGAGGCTTCCCCGGCAGGTCGCTCGGCGTCAGCAGCACCCGTCCCGGCATCCGCGTCGGATTCAGGGTCCGCTGGGGGCGGAACCGGCCAGGCGGTGGGTCCTTCCGGCAGGGGCTGGCTGCGGGACAGGGCCAGGGCGCTTTCCCGGTCGCCGAGGCCCACCTGGGGCCGGGTGACCACCAGCAAGGATTTCTGCACCAGGGCCTGACAGGCCAGCCGCCAGGACTGGGGCCGCCGTTTCAGCTTCTGCAGCTCCACCCCGGTGAGCTCGCTGAGGGCGTTGTCGGCACCACCCTCCACCACCTCCACGAAACAGGTGATGCACTGCCCGCAGCCACCGCAGTTGCCCAGCCGGCCCTTGAGGCCATAAAGCTCGATCCCTTCCCTCAGGGCCACCTCGCGGAGGTTCTCCCCCGGATAGCACTCCACGTCGCGCTGCTCACGCACGAAACGGATCACGGGCATGTGACGAAGCCTCTCAGGAGAAGAAGGGCTTCCATTGTGAGACGCGCCGTTGCGCTCCGTTACCTGGACCCCCGTGGCGCTGCCCGCAACCCTTACCATCGCCAGCACGGATCGGTAATCCGCCGATCGTCCCCTTAGCCGCCATCGCCCCGGCGAACGGCTTCGGCAACTGTCAACCCAGACCTGACCCCCCAATGGGATTGCCCTGGTACCGGGTGCACACGGTCGTCATCAACGACCCGGGCCGATTGCTGGCCGTGCACCTCATGCACACCGCCCTGGTAGCCGGCTGGGCCGGCTCCATGGCGCTCTATGAGCTCGCGATCTTCGACCCCTCCGACCCGGTCCTCAACCCGATGTGGCGCCAGGGCATGTTCGTCATGCCCTTCATGGCCCGCCTCGGTGTCACAGGCAGCTGGGGAGGCTGGAGCGTCACCGGTGAGACCGGCGTCGACCCCGGCTTCTGGAGCTTCGAGGGCGTGGCCGCCGCCCACATCGTCTTCAGTGGCCTGCTCTTCCTTGCCGCCATCTGGCACTGGACCTACTGGGATCTCGAGATCTGGCAGGACCCCCGTTCCGGCGAGCCGGCCCTCGATCTCCCCAAGATCTTCGGCATCCACCTGCTGCTGGCAGGCCTGGGCTGCTTCGGTTTCGGAGCCTTCCACCTCACCGGGGTCTTCGGACCGGGGATGTGGGTCTCCGATCCCTACAGCCTCACAGGCCACCTCGAACCGGTGCAGCCCGCCTGGGGACCTGAAGGCTTCAACCCCTTCAACCCGGGCGGGATCGTGGCGCACCACATCGCCGCAGGCATCGTCGGCATCATCGCCGGCATCTTCCACATCACCACCCGTCCGCCGGAACGCCTCTACAAGGCCCTTCGGATGGGGAACATCGAAACCGTCCTGGCCAGCGCCATCGCGGCCGTCTTCTTCGCGGCCTTCATCGTGGCCGGCACCATGTGGTATGGCTCGGCGGCCACCCCCGTGGAGCTGTTCGGACCCACCCGCTACCAGTGGGATCAGAACTACTTCAAGACGGAGATCAACCGTCGCGTCCAGACCGCCATTGACAACGGCGCCACCAAGGAGGAGGCCTATGCGGCCATCCCCGAGAAGCTCGCCTTCTTCGACTATGTCGGCAACAGCCCCGCCAAGGGAGGCCTGTTCCGCGTCGGTCCGATGATCAACGGTGACGGCCTGCCCACCGCCTGGATCGGCCACATCTCCTTCACCGACAAGGAAGGTCACGATCTCGAAGTGAGGCGTCTGCCCAACTTCTTCGAGAATTTCCCGGTGGTCCTTCAGGACCAGCAGGGCATCGTCCGCGCCGACATCCCCTTCCGGCGGGCCGAGGCGAAGTACTCCTTCGAGCAACAGGGTGTGACGGCCACCGTCTACGGCGGTGCCCTCAACGGCCAGACCTTCACCGATCCGGCCGACGTCAAGCGTCTGGCCCGGAAGGCCCAGCTTGGCGAGGCCTTCGAGTTCGACAGGGAGACCTACCACTCCGACGGCACCTTCCGCAGCTCCCCCCGCGGATGGTTCACCTTCGGCCATGCCTGCTTCGCTCTGCTCTTCTTCTTCGGCCACATCTGGCACGGTGCCCGCACCCTCTACCGTGATGTCTTCGCCGGCATCGATCCCGATCTCGGTGAGCAGGTGGAGTTCGGTCTGTTCGCCAAGCTGGGCGACCGCTCCACCCGCCGCCTGCCGGAGGGCTACGTGCCCCCGGCCGGTTCCACCCTCAGCTGACCGCCAGTCCCCCCGAGGATTCCCATGGAGAGCTTCGCTTACATCCTGATCCTGGCCCTGGCCATTTCCACCCTGTTTTTTGCGATCGCCTTCCGCGATCCGCCGAAAATCGGCAAGTGACCTGCCTTTCAGACCGATCCAACCCCTGGGAAACCAGGGGTTTTTTCATGCCGACAGGGCCTTCTGCGGAGGTGGCCCTTCTCTTTGTGCGGACATCTGCCTACACTCGTACCACCAGCAAGCGTGCCCGGGGATGCAATGTCCCTCCTGCCAACACACAGATAGCCGGGTGCTGGAGTCGCGGGCTGCCGATTCCGGGCGCAGCGTGCGCCGGCGGCGGGAATGCCTCAATTGCGACTTTCGCTTCACCACCTACGAACGGGTGGAGACCATTCCGATCACCGTCATCAAGCGCAACAGCAGCCGCGAAGCCTTCAATCGCAGCAAACTCCTGCACGGCCTGCTCAGGGCCTGCGAGAAGACGGGTCTGGAGCCGGCACGGCTTGAGGCTGTCGTCGACGACATCGAACTTGCCCTCCAGCAGCGTGCCGGTCGCGAAGTGAGCAGCAACGAGATCGGCGAGCTGGTGCTGCAGCGGCTGCGTGAGATGAGCGAAGTGGCCTACGTGCGCTTCGCTTCCGTCTACCGCCAGTTCCAGAGCGTCAGCGATTTCGTCGCCACCCTCGAGGGCCTGGGCAACCGGGGCAAGGCCAAAGGGCGTCTGGCGGTGATCGGCTGAGAGCGGCAGGCCATCGGCCAGCAGATCGTCTGCACGTCCAGGGTTAGAGTGTCAGATCGGGTGTGCGCTGCAGGCGGCAGTCATCCCGTTCCTTCGCACTGCCACCGGCAGACCGCCCCAGCTCCATGACCATCACACCTTCTTCCGAAGCCGACACCCTCGACACCGTCACTGACGCGGCCACCGAGGTCGTCAAGGACGCCATCAGCGAGGAGACCAGCGACGGCGAAAACGCCGCTGAACTCGATCTGGCGATCCCGGAAGAGGTACCCAGCGCCGACGACTCCAGCAGCAGGGCCAATGTCCGCGACGGCGACGTCGTCGGCTTCACCCTGGACGAGTTCGCGGCCCTGCTCAGCAAGTACGACTACAACTTCAAGCCCGGCGACGTCGTCAACGGCACGGTGTTCGCCCTCGAGTCGAAGGGCGCCATGATCGACATCGGCGCCAAGACCGCTGCTTTCATGCCCCTGCAGGAGGTCTCGATCAACCGCGTCGAGCACCTCTCCGACGTGCTCGAGCCCGGCGAGATCCGTGAATTCTTCATCCTCAGCGAGGAGAACGAGGACGGCCAGCTCACCCTGTCGGTGCGCCGCATCGAATACCAGCGCGCCTGGGAACGGGTGCGCCAGCTCCAGAAGGAGGACGCCACCATCTACAGCGAGGTGTTCGCCACCAACCGGGGCGGTGCCCTTGTGCGGGTGGAAGGTCTGCGGGGCTTCATCCCCGGCAGCCACATCAGCACCCGAAAGGCCAAGGAGGAACTGGTCGCCGACTTCCTCCCCCTCAAGTTTCTCGAGGTGGACGAAGAGCGCAACCGCCTGGTGCTGAGCCATCGCCGAGCCCTGGTGGAGCGCAAGATGAATCGCCTCGAGGTGGGTGAGGTGGTCCTGGGCACCGTCCGAGGAATCAAGCCCTACGGCGCCTTCATCGACATCGGAGGTGTCAGCGGCCTGCTGCACATTTCCGAGATCAGCCACGAGCACATCGAGACTCCCCACACCGTGCTCAATGTCAACGATCAGATGAAGGTGATGATCATCGATCTCGACGCCGAAAGGGGCCGGATCTCCCTGTCCACCAAGGCTCTCGAGCCGGAGCCGGGCGACATGCTCAGCGATCCCCAGAAGGTGTTCGACAAGGCCGAGGAAATGGCCGCCCGCTACAAGCAGATGTTGCTGGAGCAGGCCGAGGATACCGAGCCCATGGGCGTCACCCTCGAATGAAGCCCTCAGCCGCCCCGCTCTGAGGATGGTGCACCTCTCCCTGCGGGGGACACCCCTCCCCTGCCGCAACGGCCCCCTGGCCGCGGTGCTGTTCGACAAGGACGGCACCATCAGCCACAGCGAACCGATGCTCATCGCCCTGGCCCAGGCCAGGGTCTTTCACTGTCTGGACCTGGCCGACCTGGCCGTTCGCTCCCCGGAACGGCATCGCACCCTGGCCGACCTTCTCCATCGCGCCTACGGCCTCTCCAGCGAAGGTGTCCACCCGGGCGGAACCACGGCGGTGGCCAGCCGCGACCACAACCTGGTGGCCACCGCCACCGCCCTGGCGCAGGTGGGGCTGGGCTGGCCCGAAGCCCTGTCCACGGCCGAAACTGTCTTCGCCCGCACCGACGCCCTTCACGGCCAGGGAAGCGAACGGCGACCGGCCCTCACCCCCGGACTGCGCCCGTTGCTCGAGGCCCTGCATCAGGCGGAGGTTCGCTGCGCCGTGATCAGCAACGACCATGTGGAGGGCATCGAAGGCTTCCTGGAGGCCCATGGGCTGGAACCCTTCGTGCAGGCCATCTGGAGTGCCGAGCATCAGCCCAGGAAACCGGATCCCGCCGCCGTGCACGGCCTCTGCAGCGAACTGGGCGTGGCGGCGGCGAACTGCGCCCTGATCGGCGATGCCAACAGCGACCTCCGCATGGCCCGGGCCGCCGGTGTGCCTGTGGTGCTCGGCTACCGGGCCGGCTGGCAAAGGCGGGCCGAGCTCGATGGCTCCTTTCCCCAGCTGGATCACTGGCAGGAACTTGCGGTGATCCGAGGGGCGGCAACGCCGCCGGACCGTCCGTCCATGCCCCCTGGGGACGATCGAGTTGTGGGAATAAGCTCAGCCATCGATTGATCGCATCCACCCATGAGCCGTTTCGTCTTCACCTCCGAATCGGTGACGGAAGGCCACCCCGACAAGATCTGCGATCAGGTCAGCGATGCCGTCCTTGACGCGCTGCTGGCCCAGGATCCCTCCAGCCGGGTGGCCTGTGAGACCGTGGTCAACACCGGACTCTGCCTGATCACGGGGGAAGTCACGACCACCGCCCGGGTCGACTTCAACACCCTGGTGCGGGGCGTGATCGAGCAGATCGGTTACAGCGGGGCAAGGGCCGGTGGCTTCGATGCCAGGAGCTGCGCCGTGCTCATCGCCCTCGATCAGCAGTCCCCGGACATCGCCCAGGGCGTGGATGAGGCCGACGATCATGACGGAGACCCCCTGGACAAAATAGGCGCCGGTGATCAGGGGATCATGTTCGGCTTCGCCTGCGACGAGACCCCCGAGCTGATGCCCCTGCCGATCAGCCTGGCCCACCGCCTCGCCCTGCGGCTGGCCCAGGTGCGCCACGACGGCAGCCTGGGCTACCTGCTCCCTGACGGCAAGACCCAGGTGAGTGTGGTGTATGAGGACGATCGCCCCGTGGCGATCGACACGATCCTGATCTCCACCCAGCACACCGCCGAGGTGGAAGGAATCAGCGACGAGAAGGCGATGCAGGAGCGCATCAGGGAGGACCTCTGGGCCCACGTGGTGGTGCCCGCCACGGCAGATCTTCCCCTGAAACCGACCCGGGCCGACACCCGCTTCTACGTCAACCCCACCGGCAAGTTCGTCGTCGGCGGCCCCCAGGGCGATGCGGGCCTCACCGGGCGCAAGATCATCGTCGACACCTACGGCGGCTACGCCCGTCATGGCGGCGGCGCCTTCTCCGGGAAGGACCCCACCAAGGTGGATCGCTCCGCCGCTTACGCCGCCCGTTATGTGGCCAAGGCCCTGGTGGCCGCCGGCCTGGCCCACAAGGCCGAAGTGCAGCTCAGCTACGCCATCGGCGTGGCCAGGCCCGTGAGCATCCTGGTGGAGAGCTTCGGCACCGGCGCCCTCAGCAACGCTGACCTCACCGCCCTGGTCCAGGAGCACTTCGACCTGCGCCCCGGCGCCATCATCGAAACCTTCGGCCTGCGGGAACTTCCGCAGCAGCGGGGCGGGCGCTTCTACCAGGACGTCGCCGCCTATGGCCACTTCGGTCGCAATGATCTGAACCTCCCCTGGGAGGACGTCACCGCCATCGCCGGCACCCTGAAGCAGGCCACGGCAAGTCGTGTCGGCGCTCTTTCTGGGGGTTGATTTCGGCAGCAGCGGCCTCAGGCTGGCTCTCCTGGCCGAAGTCGCTGTGCCCGGCGGCCAGCCCGACGCCCCCTTTCTGATCCGGGAGGGCCCCTACGCAGGCCCATTCGACGATCCGGAGGCCTGGAGGGTCGGTCTGATTCGCCTGATGTCCGGCATTCCGCCGGACATCAGGGAGCGCGTGGGGGCCATGGCCATCGACGGCACCTCCGGCACCCTGCTGGCCTGCCGGCCCGATGGCAGCCTGCCGGAGGCCCCTCTGAAGAAGGCCCTGCCTTACCACCTGGCCTGTCCCGAACAGGCCGGGGCGGCTGCGGCGCTGCTGGAGCAGGCCCCCGGGGGGGGCTCCCATCCCGCCGCCAGCGCCAGCGGCAGCCTGGCCAGGGCCCTGCGGCTTCAGGCCATGGCCCGGGAGGCTGGGCTGGGGACGGATCTGCTGCTGAGGCATCAGGCCGACTGGCTGATGGGCTGGCTGCTGGACGACTGGCGCTGGGGCGAGGAGGGCAACAACCTGCGCCTGGGCTGGGAGCTGCGGGGGGGGCACTGGCTCGGGGCGGTCGCCACCGGACTCGGGCCGGAGACCCTGCCCCGGATCAGGCCCAGCGGCTGCGTTCTCGGCCAGCTCTGTCCGTCGGCGGCCGGCGCCCTGGGGCTGCCCCAGGCGTGCCAGGTGGTGGCGGGCAGCACCGATGCCAATGCCGCCGTGCTCGCCGCCGATCCGGCCGAAGGGGAAGGCATTGCTGTTCTGGGCACCACCCTGGTGCTGAAACAGTTCGTGCCGGAACCCCTCGCCGGTGCGGGCATCAGCAACCACCGGGTGGCCGGCCGCTGGCTGGCCGGGGGAGCCTCCAATGCCGGCGCAGGGATCCTGCGCCGCTTCTTCGACGACGAGCGGATCGCGGAGCTGAGCCGTCAGATCGATCCGGACCGGCCCACGGGACTGGCACTGCGCCCCCTGAGCCGGCCCGGCGAACGCTTTCCGGTGGATGACCCGGCGCTGGAGCCGGTCCTGGGGCCGAGGCCCGTCAGCGATGCCCGTTATCTGCAGGCCCTGCTGGAGGGCCTCACCGCCATCGAAGCGGCGGGCTGGCACAAGCTGCGGGAGCTGGGAGCGCCGGCCCTGAAACGGGTGATCAGTGTCGGCGGGGGCTCCCGCAACAGCCAGTGGCGGGCCCTGCGCGCCCGCGCCCTGGGGATACCGGTGCTGAACCGACCGAAACGCACGGCGGCCCTGGGCATGGCCCTGCTGGCCAGGGCCATGCCCAGGATGGGGACAGAATCACCGCTCCGGCCATGAACGACCGCATCCGCTCGATCCTCGCCATGGCGCTGTTCGTCGTGCTGGCCGGCTACGTGGGCTTCAGCGCTGTACGACTGGGCCTGCTGCTGTGGCAGCGGTTCGCCGGCGCCTGAGCCCAGAATCCTCCCAACCGACCTGACCCCATGGCCGCCGACCCTCTCACCCCCGCCGTGAGCGATCGCATCTGCAAGCACATGAACGACGACCACGCCGAAGCGGTTCTGGCCTATGCCCGCCATTACGGCGGCCTCAGCCAGGCCCGTGAGGCCCGCATGCTCGCTGTGGGGCCCGCGTCCATGCGCCTGGAGGTGGATGGACGCGGGGTGGAGGTGCCCTTCGATCACACCCTCAGCGACAGCGAGGATGCCCACCGCACCCTGGTGGCCATGCTGCGGTCGCTTCCCGGGAAGGCTTGAGGCAGCGACTGCACCGCCCGTGGCGGTGCCCACCCCTGAGCAACCTTCTGACACGCCTGAGCCGGCGTCCCCTCGCCTGGATCGCGACCACCCCCTGCCCCCTCTGTCGCGAAGCCCTGCCTCCCGAGTGCCCCCCGGGAGTCCCCTGTTCCGACTGCCGCGACAGGCTGCCCCTGCCCGTCGGCGCCCTGCGGGGAAACGAGCCCCTGCTCTGGTGGGCGGCCGGGTCCTACGACGGGGAGCTCAGGAGGCTCCTGCTCGGCCTGCGCCGCCAACCGCGGGAGCGCTGCGTCAGCGCCCTGGTGCAGGTGCTGGCGGAAGGGCTGCCGCCCTGGCGACGTCGGCCCCTGCTGGTGCCGGTGCCGAGCTGGAAACGGCGCGGCAACCCCCTTCCCGGCCTGATCTGTCGCCAGCTCACTCGCCAGCACGGCTACTGCAGCGCCGACCTTCTGGAGCGATCGCGGCCCGTGCTCGGCCAGCATCACCTCAAGCGGGCCATGCGCCTGGCCAACCAGGAGGGCGCCTTCCGCTGCCGCCGCGGTCCCCGTCCAGGCGAAGCCCTGGGTCGGCCGATCCTGATCGTCGACGACATCCTCACCAGCGGTGCCACCGGCCGCAACGCCGAGCTGGCGATGAAGCCCCTCGGCTGGCAGGTGGTGGGGCTCCTCTGCCTGGCTCGTACACCTCTGGCTCGTACGCCCCACCCCCTGGGCCCCAGCAAGCGGTGATCTAAGATCACGCCGTCACTTCGGTGACGGGCCGGGATAGCTCAGTTGGTAGAGCAGGCGACTGAAAATCGCCGTGTCCCCAGTTCAAATCTGGGTCCTGGCATTGCGTGCGGTCTGCCCTGCAGGCCTCCACCATGTCCCTTCCGCCACCCAACTCCAGCCAGGTCTTCAACAACGCCGACAGCTTCGCCCAGGCGTTCGATGAAGCCTGGCAGGCCCACAGCCATCAGGAGCCCTTCCACGGCCTGTCGGCCTCCGACAAGCTCGAGACCATCCTGGTCAGGGTGGCGAACCATCCCTTCGCCCAGGCCGACCCGGTCATGGCGAGGCAGGTGGGAGCCTTCAGGATCCGCCTGCTCGACCTCTAGCCTGCGCCCATGAGCAGCTCCCTGGCCCGCCTGATTCGGATGCTGAGCGCCGGCTTCAGCAACCAGACCCAGGCCTTCGACAACCCTCCCCTCTACGCCCACATCCTGGTGAAGTTCCGGCCGTTGCCCCAGCTGGCGCCGGGCTCCCTGCTGCTGGAGCAGACCTATGCCATCACCCCCGGAGTGCCCTACCGGATCCGTGTCCTGCGGGCCGAACGGCGCGACGGGGAGCTGATCATCCACAACCAGGCGCTCCACGAGGAGCAGCGCTTCTGGGGCGCTGTCGAGGATGGGGAGCGCCGCCGCCTGATCGACACCGCAGACCTGCGCCCTCTGGAGGGCTGCACCTACGTGGTGAAGGAGTCGGGTGAGGGGTTCATCGGCGAGGTGGAACCCGGTTGCCGCTGCCTGGTGGAGCGCAAGGGCAGCATCGCCTATCTGGTGAGCCGCTTCGAAATCGACGCCCGAGGCATGCGCACCATTGACCGAGGCCATGACCCGGAGAGCCACGAGCAGCTGTGGGGATCCCTGGCCGGCCCGTTCGAATTCGAGCGCACCCACGACTACGGCGAAGAGATCCCCGCCTCCTGGCTGGAGGCCTGAAGAGAGCCGCCGTACTTCAGCAACGCCCGCCGCCGCCCGTCCGGCGACGCCGGCTCATGCGATCAGCTCGTCCATGAAGGGCTGCTCCCCCTCGTCGATGAAGGGATCGGTTTCTTGAGGGTCAGGGGTAAACCCGCGGGAGGTCTGGCGGGGGGTCGGCAGCTCCTGCTGCAGGGCAGGAGGCTGGACGGCCTGCAAATGGCGCCCGCCCTGGGGATCGAGGCCCTGAAGAGCTGCTTCGATCCTGGCAAGGCGCTCTTCGGTGTCACCCAGACGCTGCTCCATGACATCCCCATGGACCGCCTCCTGAGCAGCCACCTCCTCCAGGCGTTCTCCGATCTTGCGTTCCTGGTCTCCCAGCCGTTCCTCGAGTTCCAGCAGGCGGTAGGTGAGCGATTCGGTCACCTGGGAAAGCACCTGCAGCTGGTCGGCCAGCCGCAGGGAGGCATCTGCGGATTGGGGCACAGGAGCCATGACAGCAGTAGGAATCTGGCCGGATGGTATCGGTGTGGCGACGGACCGCCAGGGGTGGGCACCGCGACGAAGCCGCGGGGCTTTGTAACGATTCTGAAAACCCTGTCGTGGCGAGCGGACAGGCCCATAGGATCCGCCTTGCAGCCCATGATCGGGACGTTTCCTGCAGCCGTCCTCCCCGGCGCCTGCCTATCTCCAGTGGCCATCCAACACGGCTCCGCCACGGCTCGGCCCCTGTATCTCCCCCCCTTTCTCCCTCCGGCCCCCCACGCTCATGACACTTGCCAACGCTGCCTATCTGGGCATCGAGCGTTTCGCCAACGAACGCAACCAAGAAAACTGGACGAACGCCACCGAAAACGACAAAACCGCCCTGATCCGCGCTGTCTACAAGCAGGTGCTGGGCAACCAGTACGTCATGGCCAGCGAGCGGCTCGAGGGGCCCGAGTCCCTCTTCAAGCGGGGGTACCTCAGCGTTCGGGAGTTCGTCCGTCAGGTCGCCAAGAGTGGCCTCTACAAGGGCAAGTTCTTCGAGAACTGCAATCCCTACCGCTTCATCGAGCTGAACTTCAAGCATCTGCTGGGCCGGGCTCCCCAGAACAAGGCCGAGATGCTGCACCACTTCACGATCCTGCAGGAGCAGGGCTACGACGCCGAGATCGATTCCTACATCGACAGCGCCGAGTATCAGACCCGCTTCGGCGAAGAGGTGGTTCCCTTCCTGCACGGCTGGAGCTACTCCTCCGGCCAGCAGGGCCTGCAGTTCTCCTACATGCTCCAGCTCACCCGGGGTGTCGGGGCCTCCGTGCGGGGCGACATCCTCAAGAACCAGTCGCGCCTCAACCCCTCCGTGCATTCGGAAGCTCCGATGCCGGTGGTCAGCCCCAACGCCAGGGGCAGCACCTTCCGCAAGGTGACCACCGACGGCGTCACCCGGCAGGGTGTGGGCGCCGGTGAGGAGGGCCGGACCTTCCGGGTGGAGATCTCCGGTTTCAACAACTACCGCCTGCACAAGCGCAGCAACCGGGTGCGCTTCATCCCCTATAACAAACTGCTCCAAACCCAGCAGCAGATCTATAGGGAAGGCGGTCGTATCGCCAGCATCACCCCGGTCAACTGACCCGCCCCATCGCCAGGTCCAACCCCACCCCCCCTAAACCATGAAGGTTTCTGCAGGCACCAGAGGCACAGGCCTCAACAGCGCACGCCAGGTGGTTCTCACCGTCACCGGCATGAATAACAACGACTATTCCCGCACTGCGGACATGGTCATGAACGTGCCGTTCACCCGCATGAACGAGACCATGCGGTTGATCAACGGCATGGGCGGCAAGATCACCGGCGTTTCGGTGAGCGGAGGCGCCACCGACTCTCCCGCCCCGGCTCCCCGCAAAGCCAAGGGCAAGGCCAAGGACTGAGGCGGACTCCCGCCCTTTCTCCATCGGTGCCGAGGCACCCCCGGCCCCGAAAGGGGCCTTTTTCATGGCCTGCAACAGCCGGCAGGCGTGGAAGCAGACCGGCTGCGGGACAGGGGATTGCACAGGGAATGACCATTTGTTAAGGCACTCCCATCCAGCAGAGCCCAGGCACAACAATGGACAGGTCTTTCGGAAAGCGCCGGTTTCCAGCCCGGTTACACCCGAGCGGCACGAGACGGACGACGATCGCTCCGCCCACACGGGGCCCGTCAGAACCCTCACCCTCTTATCCACCCACTCCCGACTTCGACGTCGAGAACAGGAGCTCTTCAATGTTCGACGCCTTCACCAAGGTCGTTGCTCAGGCTGATGCCCGCGGCGAATTCCTCAACTCCGGTCAGATCGATGCCCTTTCGGGCGTCGTTGCCGACAGCCTCAAGCGGATGGACACCGTCAACCGCATCACCTCCAACGCCTCCAAGATCGTCACCAACGCCGCCCGCGATCTCTTCGATCAGCAGCCGGCCCTGATCGCCCCCGGCGGCAACGCCTACACCCATCGCCGCATGGCCGCCTGCCTGCGCGACATGGAGATCGTGCTCCGCTACATCACCTACGCGATCTTCACCGGTGACGCCTCCGTCCTCGAGGATCGCTGCCTCAACGGCCTGCGCGAGACCTACCTGGCCCTCGGCGTCCCCGGCGCTTCGGTGGCCGAAGGCATCCGCAAGATGAAGGATTCCGCCATCGCCATCGCCAACGATCGCAACGGCATCACCCAGGGGGACTGCTCCGCCCTGATGTCCGAAGTGGGCACCTACTTCGATCGCGCCGCCGCCGCCGTCGCCTGATCCCAGGCCCCTTTCGGTTCACCTCACATCCTTCCTTCCTTCCCAATGAAGACTCCCCTCACCGAGGCCGTCGCAGCCGCTGATTCCCAGGGCCGCTTCCTCAGCAACACCGAGCTCAACGCCGCCTTCGGCCGCTTCGAGCGCGCCAAGAACGCCCTCGAGGCCGCCAAGGCCCTCACCGCCAAGGCCGACGAGCTGGTCAACGGCGCTGCCCAGGCCGTGTACAACAAGTACCCCTACACCACCCAGCAGCAGGGCAGCAACTTCGCCTCCGACGCCCGCGGCAAGGCCAAGTGCGCCCGTGACATCGGTTACTACCTCCGTCACATCACCTACTCCCTGGTCGCCGGCGGCACCGGCCCCCTCGATGAGTACCTGATCGCCGGTCTCGACGAGATCAACCGCGCCTTCGAACTGTCCCCCTCCTGGTACGTCGAGGCTCTCACCTACATCAAGAACAACCACGGCGTCTCCGGCGACCCCGGTGTCATCGCCAACAACTACATCGACTACGCCATCAACGCCCTCGTCTGAGTCGCGCCGGTTCGTCGTTGCCCGGGGCCCCGCATGGGGCCCCTTTTTTTTGGGCTCCCCTTTTCCACCGCTTGAGTGGCGCCGCAAGGCCTGGCAGTGGCGAACCCTTGAGGGCTGTAACGATCGGCAAGAATCGATGGTGTGAATGCGCACACAACCCATAGCATCAGACGGGTGCACGGTACGCGTGCAGCCCTCTCCCTTCTGGCTCGCCCTCCATGACACTCGTCAACGCGCCCTATCTGGGCATTGAGCGGTTTGCGAATGACCGCAACAAGGAAAACTGGTCGAACGCCTCCGATCAGGACAAGAGCACCATCATCCGCACCGTGTACCAGCAGGTGCTCGGCCGGCAGTACGTGATGGAGAGCGAGCGGCTCGAAGGCGCGGAATCCCTCTTCCGCAACGGCTATCTCAGCGTGCGGGAGCTGGTGCGCATGGTGGCCAAGAGCGGTCTTTACCGGGAGAAGTTCTTCGAGAACTGCAATCCTTATCACTTCATCGAGCTGAACTTCAAACATCTCCTGGGCCGGGCTCCCCAGAACAAGGCGGAGATGCTTCACCACTTCACCATCCTCCAGGACGAGGGCTACGACGCCGAGATCGATTCCTACATCGACAGCGCCGAATATCAGGAACGCTTCGGTGAAGAAGTGGTTCCTTATCTCACCGGCTGGGATTATTCCGCCGGCCAGCAGGGGCGTCAGTTCTCCTGGCTGATGCAACTGGCCCGTGGCGCCGCCGCCTCCGTGAAGGGCGACATCGCCGGCACCAGCTTCCGCCTCGGCAAGGCCCTCCACCAGGACCGGGCCGTGCCGGTGGTCAGCCCGAACGCGAAGGGTTCGGCCTTCCAGCCGAGCCAGGTGGCCAATGAATCCATTACCAAGATGGCCAAGGGCATCGGCCAGAAGGCAAAGGTCTACCGCGTCGAAGTGACCGGCCTCACCAACTACCGGCTTCACAAACGGAGCAACGTGGTGCGTTTCGTCCCCTTCAACAAACTGCTGGAGACTCAGCAGATGATCCACCGCCAGGGCGGCCGCGTGGCCAGCGTGAGCCCCGTCAACTGACCCAGGCCCGTGCCCGCTGGGGCGGCCACCCGATGCATCGGAGAGTTCCAGGCCCGCCGGCATGCCGGCGGGCCTTTTCCTGTTGCTCCGTCGCAGCTTTCCAAAGAGGTCGGCAGCGCTCGGCCCGAAGTATTCCTGCCATTGATGTTCATCAAGGCACACAGGACTTGGTCCTCAAGCCAGCTTCGCCACGGGACGGCTGGGCCTGGGGGACGTCTGATGACCCTTTGTGAAGTTGACGGATACCGGGCCAATTCTTTTGGACAATGACTCGGTGCCTCGCACGAGAGAACGTCCTCGGCGTTCTCCTTCCCTTACCCACCCAATCCCGGCTTCGAAGCCCCCCCATTTCGAACGCCGAGAATCAGGAGCTAAATTCAATGTTCGACGCCTTCACCAAAGTCATTGCTCAGGCTGATGCCCGCGGAGAATTCCTCAACTCCGGTCAGATCGATGCCCTTTCGGGCGTCGTCACCGACAGCCTCAAGCGGATGGACACCGTCAACCGCATCACCTCCAACGCCTCCAAGATCGTCACCAACGCCGCCCGCGATCTCTTCGATCAGCAGCCGGCCCTGATCGCCCCCGGCGGCAACGCCTACACCCATCGCCGCATGGCCGCCTGCCTGCGCGACATGGAGATCGTGCTCCGCTACATCACCTACGCGATCTTCACCGGTGATGCCTCCGTCCTCGAGGATCGCTGCCTCAACGGCCTGCGCGAGACCTACCTGGCCCTCGGCGTCCCCGGCGCTTCGGTGGCCGAAGGCATCCGCAAGATGAAGGATTCCGCCATCGCCATCGCCAACGATCGCAACGGCATCACCCAGGGGGACTGCTCCGCCCTGATGTCCGAAGTGGGCACCTACTTCGATCGCGCCGCCGCCGCCGTCGCCTGATCCCAGGCCTCTTTCGGTTCACCTCACATCCTTCCTTCCTTCCCAATGAAGACTCCCCTCACCGAGGCCGTCGCAGCCGCTGATTCCCAGGGCCGCTTCCTCAGCAACACCGAGCTCAACGCCGCCTTCGGCCGCTTCGAGCGCGCCAAGAACGCCCTCGAGGCCGCCAAGGCCCTCACCGCCAAGGCCGACGAGCTGGTCAACGGCGCTGCCCAGGCCGTGTACAACAAGTACCCCTACACCACCCAGCAGCAGGGCAGCAACTTCGCCTCCGACGCCCGCGGCAAGGCCAAGTGCGCCCGTGACATCGGTTACTACCTCCGTCACATCACCTACTCCCTGGTCGCCGGCGGCACCGGCCCCCTCGATGAGTACCTGATCGCCGGTCTCGACGAGATCAACCGCGCCTTCGAACTGTCCCCCTCCTGGTACGTCGAGGCTCTCACCTACATCAAGAACAACCACGGTGTCTCCGGCGACCCCGGTGTCATCGCCAACAACTACATCGACTACGCCATCAACGCCCTCGTCTGAGTCGCGCCGGTTCGTCGTTGCCCGGGGCCCCGCATGGGGCCCTTTTTTTTGGCCCCTATGGAGGAAGCGGGCTGTCGAACGGATCGGCAGTCCCAATTGTCACGGCCCCCTTCCGCCGGGGCCGGAGGGCCGGGCCCGGTGTCAACATCATCTGGCGATGTCCCCTTCCCACCCATCGATGGCGGTCGCCGATCCCCCCACCGACCTGCCCCCCGGCGCCGGAGAGCCGATCAGCGAGGAGGAGGCCCTGCGGCGCCTGCGCCAGAGCGACGACCAGTCGCATCAGTATTACGCCGCCTGGTGGCTCGGAAGAATGCGCAGCCGCCATCCCGAGGCGGTGCCCCTGCTGCGGCTGGCCCTGCGGCAGCGGCAGCCACGGCTGGAGGCCGCCGGCGTGGAGCACAACGCCGTGGCCCGCAACGCCGCCCGGGCCCTGGGCAAACTGAACGATCCAGCCGCGATCCCCGACCTGCTTGCCGCTCTGGAGGACGGGGACGACGGCCTGCGGGAAGCGGCGGCCCGCTCCCTGGGAGAACTGAAGGCCCAGGAGGCGGTTGCCCCGCTCTGCAGGAGGCTGGCCAGCGGCCCCGAGGGGGCCGGCGCCCCCCGGGAGAACAGCCCCAAGCTGCGCGAGCCCTGCGAGGCCCTGATCGAGGCCCTCGGCGACATCGGCCTGGCCACCCCCCCCGGAGAGAACACTCCGGTGGCCGCGGTGATCGAACCCTTCACCGGCCACGGGCGACCCCTGATCCGCTCCGCGGCCGCCCGGGCCCTGCTCCAGCTGACGGCGGAACCCCGCTGGGGGGAGCTGCTGCTGGAACTGCTGGGCCATCCCCAACTGCAGGTGCGGCGTGCCGCCCTGATGGATCTGGGCGCCGTGGGCTGGCGACCGGCCCTCGAACCGATCCGCCGCACCCTGGCCGAAAACAGCCTCAAGTTGATTGCCCTGCGGGGGCTGGTGGAGCATGGCAGCGGTGAACCGGAAGCCGAGCGGGTGCTGGCCGTCATGGACGAACTGCTGTGACGACCCTCGACCTGCGGGAGCTGGTAGCCGCCGTGGAGAAAGCCGACACGGCCCAGGAGCTGCTCGCGGCCACCCGGATGCTGGCCGGGGCTGCCGGGCCCGGGGCCGATCCCGTGGGGATCTCCTGCCTGGTTCAGGTGCTGGGCTTCAACAACCCCGGGGCCGCCGTCGCCGCCGTGGACGGGCTGGTCGCCGTCGGGGCGGACGCCGTGGAGCCTTTGCTGCAGGGCCTTGACGAGCACAACTACGGCGCCAGGGCCTGGGCCGTCCGGGCCCTGGCCGGCATCGGCGACGTGAGGGGCCTGAGCCTGCTGGAGGGAGCCCTGGGACAGGACATCGGGCCCAGCGTGCGCCGCGCCGCTGCCCGGGGTCTTGGCCAGCTTCGGCTCGGAAGCCTGCCCAGCTCGCAGCGCCAAAGCGTGCGGGACCGCTGTCTGGTGGCCCTGGAGAGCGGCCGTGGGGACGGGGAATGGGTGGTGCGCTACGCCGTGGCCGTGGCCCTGGAGGGGCTCGGGACCAACCTGGAAGACCCGGAGACCCTCGGGCGGGTCATGGAGAGCCTGAGGATCCTGGGCCATCCGCAGCACGAACCGACGCCGGTGGTTCAGCTGCGAGCCAGCCTGGCGCTCGGGCGGCTGGGGGAGCCATGACAGCGCCAGGGCCCATCCCACCGGCCAGCGGCCCCCATGGGAGCGCGGAGCGCCCGATCGGCGTTCTGTTCGTCTGCCTGGGCAACATCTGCCGTTCCCCGGCCGCCGAGGGGGTGTTCCTGCATCTGATCAGGCGCCAGGGCCTGGAGCAGGCCTTCCAGGTGGACTCCGCCGGCACCGGCGACTGGCATGTGGGCCGGCCCGCCGACGCCCGCATGCGCAGCGCCGCAGGGCGAAGGGGCATCGTGCTGCCCAGCCGGGCACGACAGATCACCGCCGACGACCTGAACCGCTTCAACCACGTGCTCACGATGGACCGGCAGAATCTGCGGGCCGTGCGGGCCCTGGCCAGGCCCGGAGCGGCCATCGCCAGGATCGGCCCGCTCACCCGCCACTGCCGGCGGTTCAGCGTCGAAGAGGTGCCTGACCCGTATTACGGCGGAGAGGAGGGCTTCGATCAGGTGCTGGATCTGCTGGAAGACGCCTGCGAGGGCCTGCTGGAGACCCTGAAGGCCGAAACCATGGGCGCTGGACCTTAGGCGGACGGGGGCGGGGGACCGGGCCAGGCGTCTTCCGGAACCCGTTCGCGGAACAGATCCACCAGGCGCTGGATCACGGCGTCGATGGCCAGGCTGTCGGTGACCAGCTCCACCGCATCAGCCGCCTGCCGGAGGGGCGCCACGGCGCGGCTGGAGTCGAGGTGGTCCCGCTCGGCGATCTGGGCCTCCAGTTCCGCCAGAGCCGGCACCGGGAACCCGCGCTGCTCCAGATCCGCCGCCCGGCGCCGGGCCCGCTCCGTCACCGTGGCCGTCAGGAACACCTTGCACTCGGCATCCGGGAAGACAGCCGTGCCGATGTCGCGCCCCTCGGCCACCAGACCGCCCCGCTGGCCCATGGCCTGCTGCTGACGGGTGAGGGCTTCCCGCACGCAGGCGTGGGCGGCCACGGTGGACACCAGGGCGGTGACCTCCGGGCTGCGGATGGCTTCGCTCACCTCATGGCCGTTGACCCGAACACTCTGCTCGCCTCCGGCCTCGCCGACCAGCTGCAGATCGAGCCCCTCCAGCAGCGGGGCCACGGCGGCGGGATCGGCCGGGTCCACGCCCCGGTGGCGCACCCACCAGGTGAGGGCCCTGTACATGGCTCCGGTGTCCAGATAGAGCAGGCCCATGCGCCGGGCGAAGGCGCGGGTGACCGTGCTCTTCCCCGCTCCGGCGGGACCATCGATGGCGACGATCGGTGAGCGGCTCATCAGAAAGACATGGTCGATCAGGCGGGTGCTGCCGCAGCGGACTGAGACAGCCAGCAGGGACAGGCCATCGGCGTTGGCAACCGGCCTCAGGGTAAAGGGCTGCACCAGCTGCGCATAGTCCACGGCCAGCCCTGCCTCCTCCAGGCCCTGGCGCGCCTTAGCGATGAGTGGCGCGGCGCTGGCTGTGCCAACCCGCCAGAGGTCGGCGGCTGCAGCCAGGGCGGCCGGCAGGAGCGCAGCCTGGAGGCGCTCCTCCTTCGACAGATAGCGATGACGGGAACTGCAGGCCAGCCCGTCGGCCTCCCTCACGGTGCCGCAGCCCTGAACCGTCAGCGGCAGAGCAAGGTCGGCCACCACGCGGCGGAGGATGACCAGTTGTTGCCAGTCCTTCTCCCCCAGCAGGAAGCGATCCGGCCTCACCAGGGCCAGCAACAGGCAGACCACCGTCGCCACGCCCTCGAAATGCCCGGGCCGGCCTGGGCCGCAGAGGGTCTGGAGGAGATCGGACGGTGGCCTCACGCGGGTGATCGCCCCATCGCCGCCAGGAAATAGTTCCTGCGGGGAAGGGGCGAAGAGAGCATCGGCACCGGCGGCCTCCGCCAGGGCCGCATCGGCAGCGAGGTCGCGGGGATAGCGAGCAAAATCCTCGCCAGGACCGAACTGCAGCGGATTGACGAAGATGCTGAGCAGAACCCTGGGTCGACCGGTCGGCACGGGCTCAGCAGCTCTGGACAGGAGCTGGCGGTGACCCGCGTGCAGGCTGCCCATGGTGGGCACGAAATGGAGCGGCCGGTCGGGCGTATCACGCCGCCATGCGGCTAACTCGGCACGGGTCTGAAGCAATCGCACCGGCACAGCGCAGGGGCACCCTTAGGGCAGGGAGGGCCCGGCCGGTGTCAGGGAAGCACCTCGAGCTTCACATCGGCAATCCCGCTGGCAGTGAGACCCAGAACGCGGGCGGCCCCATGGGCCAGATCGATGACCCGATTTCCGTGGAAGGGGCCACGATCATTGATGCGCACCACGGTGGACCGTCCGTTCCAGAGGTTGGTGACCCGCACCTTGGTGCCGAACGGCAGGGTGCGGTGGGCGGCGGTCATGGTGCCGGGACGGAACACCTCACCATTGGCGGTGCGGTTGCCGAAGAAGCCAGGACCGTACCAGCTGGCCTCGCCCGTGATGACCCGCCCGGAGGCGACCAGATTGCTCGCCAGAGGGACAGTGCGGATCTGATCGACGAACCTCTCCCAGCTGGACGGGTACTCGTCAGGGCGGATGGCTATGGAACTGCCTGCTGCCGGCATGGCCGTGAGGGAACCCGCCTGGGCCGGAGCGATGCTGCTGGAGAGAAGGAGGGCTGCGAGGCCCAGAAGGTGAGAGCTACGCATGATGGTTGAAACACGCTGGTTGGGAAGAAACGATCAGGCAGGACATGTCCTGACGCGTTGGTTCAGTTACCTGGAGCATCGAGAACCCGTAGGGGAGTTATGGGAACTGAAGTGCAGGAACCAAGGGAATGAATTGACCTGGCGCGTTCCTGACAGGAATTGACGACCCCAGAAAGTTATCCGAAGTGCACACAGGCAAATTGTGCTCAACACCCAGCAATAGACCAATCAGATTTCATCATCTTTATCTCCAATCCAGTCGGCCACTGGGCCGAATGGCCCAGAGACACCATCAAGACATCAGCAGATTCAATGCTTGTCATCAGTTGAGCTGATGGCAAAGTCGGCCAATCCTGCAATCGTCCATCTCCCCAGGCCTTCCGTGGGCCGTCATGGCCCCTTGCCGTTGCAGGATCGGTGCTTCGCTGCCCCTTGGCCCATGGACTACCGCTCCGCCGGCGTGGACGTGGCCGCAGGCCGCGCCTTTGTGGACCGCATCCGGGCCAGCGTCGAAACGACCCGCCGGAACGAGGTGATCGGTGGCCTGGGGGGCTTCGGAGGTCTCTGCCGGCTGCCTGCCGGCATGAAGCGCCCGTTGCTGGTGGCGGGAACCGACGGGGTGGGCACCAAGCTGGAACTGGCCCAGGCCCACCATGCCCACCACGGGGTGGGCATCGATCTGGTGGCGATGTGCGTCAACGACGTCATCACCAGCGGCGCGGAACCGCTCTTCTTCCTGGATTACATCGCCACGGGCAAGCTCGGGCCAGAGGCGATGGCGGAGGTGGTGGAAGGGATCGCTGCCGGCTGCCGCGAGAGTGGCTGCGCCCTTCTGGGGGGAGAAACCGCCGAGATGCCGGGCTTCTACGGTCCTGGCCGCTACGACCTGGCGGGATTCTGCGTCGCCGTGGTGGAGGAGGACGAACGGATCGACGGACGGCTGGTGGCGGCAGGCGATCGGATCGTGGCGGTGGCCAGCAGCGGTGTGCACAGCAACGGCTTCAGCCTGGTGCGACGCATCCTGGAGGCGGAGTCCGTCGACGCCGCCACGGTGCTGCCGGAGACCGGCGAGGGGATCATCGATGCCCTGCTGACCCCCACCCTTCTCTATGCCTCGCTGGTGAAAGGCCTGCGCGGGTCCGGACGTCCCATCCACGCCATGGCCCACATCACCGGCGGCGGCTTGCCCGAGAATCTCCCCCGCTGCCTGCCCCCTGGGGTCCATGCCGTGGTCGAGCCCGACAGCTGGGCCCGTCCGCCCCTGTTCCGCTGGCTGCAGGAACGGGGCCAGGTGCCCGAGGGTGATCTCTGGAACACCTTCAATCTCGGGGTCGGTTTCTGCCTTGTGGTGCCCCCGGAAGCCCTGGCTGCGATCATCGACACCTGCCGGACCTCGGGCCATCAGGCCTGGGAGCTCGGCAGGATCGCGGCAGGCGATCCGGGCGAGCAGCCCTTAGCCGGATTGCCGTACTGACGAGGCTCTGGTCCTGCAGGGCCACCCTCCCTAAGGTCCAGTCCTTCATTGTCGCTACCAGCAGGCTCCCCTCCGGTCCAATGATTTCGTAGCCATGTTCGATACCTCCCGACGCATCACCCGCCGCCGCAGTTCCGCCGGCCCGACCCCCCCGCAGCGCCCCCAGCAGCCCCGCCCCCGCCTGCGTGAGGGAGGGCCATCGGGCCAGAGGGAGGGCACCGGCGGTCAGCGGCCGACATTCCTGACGCTGCGCGACCACGGCAAGGTTTACGTGGCCGACCTGCCCCGCCTTTCCGACGGCCAGCTCACCCACATCGCCAAGGAGGCCCAGGATGTCCTGGACAGCCTCAACCGACGCCTTCAGGAACTGGAGCAGCAGGGGTTCCTCAGCGAGGCGGATCAGGACACCCGCATCAGGGCCACCACCAAACGGGACATCACCCAGCGCTTCCTCAGCTCCATCGCCCAGGAGCAGGACCTGAGGCGCTCCAACCCGGCCCTGCGGGCGGCGGCCGGTGAATCGCTTGCCCGCGCCTTTCTGGAACTGTCACGCCATCGCCTGCCCGGGGCCACGTTCGATTCCCTTCTCCAGGAAGCCCTCACCGCCTGCGGTCCCGGTGTCGATGGGGCCATGGGGGGCGAGGCGGCCGATCCCCAGGTGATCCGGCTGCTGCAGCGCACTGAAATGCCCCAGCCCCGGCCTGCCGCCCTGCCGGTGGTGCTCAGTCCCGACCCCACCCCGATCCTCAGGACCTGAATTCCTCAGGCGCTCTGAAACGGGTTGGCTGGCATGCGCGATGGGCACTGCTGCGCCACACGATCCAGCTCCCGCCGTTCCTCCTCTGCCAGCCACCAGCCCGCCGCCGCCGCCGCCGCTTCCGCCTGCTCCACCCGGCGCATGCCCACCAGGGGGAGGGCACCGTGCGATCGACACCAGTTGATCGCCACCGCTGCCATCGAGGCGTCGTGGGCCTGAGCGATCCGCAGGGTGGTCTCCAGCAGCGGCTGGATCCCGGGCCGCAGCCGTCGGAACAGCAGGCCCCGCGGCCCTGGCGGCAGGGGCTCGCTCCCACCCGGCGCCTGGGTCAGCAGGCCCAGAGCCAGCGGGCTGTAGGCGATCAGATCGATGCCCAGCTCGCGGCAGACCCTCGCCACCCCCTCAGCCCCGATCGCATCGGGTGCCAGCAGGGAGAGCTGCACCTGGAGGCTGGCCAGGCGAAGGCCCCTACGGGCCAGCCGCCCATGGATCTGCCGCAGGCGGCGAGGCCCCAGGTTCGAGACCCCCAGACTCCCCACCCGGCCCTGTTCCACCAGGTCGGCCAGACCATCCAGCAGCGGCCCCTCCTGCCAGGGGGCGTAGCGTGACGTGCTCCAGTGCAGCTGCACCCGGTCAAGGTGGCCGGCCAGCCTGCGGCGGGACGCCTCGAAGGCCCGATCGAACCCCCGGCGGCCCAGCCGCCAGGGGAAAGGCGCCAGCTTGGTGGCCACGGTGAGGCTCCGTCGCCGCAGCGGCGGCAAGGCATCGACGAAGCGGCCCAGCAGCGCTTCGCTGCGCCCACCGAAGCGGCCGGTGCCGTAGGAATCAGCTGTATCGAAAAAGCTCAGCCCCAGATCCACCGCCCGGCGGAAGCAGGCGGCCAGCTCCCCGTCCTGGCCCGGCTCGTAGCCCCAGAGGAACCGGTTCCCCCAGGCCCAGGTGCCGACGCCGACCCCGGGGACGCCCTTCGCCGAAGAGACAGGCAACATCGCTGGGGGTTCGGCCACGGCGATCGCGCAGAGCTTGGTTGGTTGCCATGATCGAACGGACCCACCGTCCGGGGCCGCCCGATGACCATCCCCTCGGCCGAGCCACGGCCGTCCTGCAGCGAAGGCTCACCGGTCGTCCAGCCATCCCCGCAGGCCCCCCCGGCCGAGCGGGTGCTCTGTTCCCACTGCGGCAGGACCGCCAGCAACGGGATCAGCTGCCAGGGCATCTGCGTCGCCGACTCGGGCTATTGAACCTCCGGCCTTTCCGCGTCCCCCGGACGGGGCCAGTACTTTTGATGGCCGCCGCCGTGCTGCTGGCCCCGCTGAGCGCCGGTGCGCTGCCCGGAGAGGATTTCGGCCGCTGGCAGCGCACCCTGCGGCGCTGCCGCATCCAGCGCGCACCGTCCGGTGGGTCTTCCGTGCCCCATGCCACCTGCCGGCTGCTGAGGCTGGATCAGCAGATGGAGGGCCTGCTCACCGTCCGTTTCGTGCGGCCCGACGGTGGAGGCGCCTTGCTTGATCGCCAGCTGGTCTTCGCCGGTGTGCTGGAGGAGGGGTCAGCCGGAATGCACTGCCGCCAGAGCCACTGCGAACCGCGCTGGCCCCTGCAGATGCGGGTCAGCGCCGTGGGCCAGTCGGGTTTCAGAGCCATGACCTCGGCGATGCACCTGGCCCGGGCCCAGCTCGCCACAGGCCAGTGCCTGCTCGAGGCCCGGAAATTTCGCTGCGACGCCACCAGTGCCGAAGGGGATCTCTGGCTGGCGGAGGCCTCACCCTGAGAGGGCCGATGCCCCAGCGACGGCGGGATGACGATCGACAACGATCGCCACGGACAGACGCATCTCCTTCAGATTCTCTTTATTATTGGGCCGTCCGGGAGAGTGTCTTGCCCCAAACCGCCTCGCTGCTGGCCCTGGTGGGCGTCGTGGGCTTTGCCCTGATCTCTGTTGTCTTCGGCGTCCTCCCCTGAGCGGAAGCTCCGCTGGCCTGGGGAACCCCGTCGCTAGGGTGCCACCTCTTCTGAGGGGCTCCGGGTGCGATGGCACGGGGTTGCCCCCATTTCCCATCCGGCATGTCGACCAAGGAAGCCTTCACCCGCATCTATCAGCACGACACCTGGGGGGGAGGATCAGGCCAGGGATCCAGGCCTGAGTTCAATGGTGAGTACATCGCCACCCTGCATCGCTTCCTGCAGCTCAATGACATCCGCAGCGTCGTCGATTTCGGTTGTGGTGACTGGCAGTTCTCCAGGCTGATTCACTGGGGTGACATCGCCTACACGGGGATCGACATCGTCGATTCCGTGGTGGCCTCCAACCTCGACCAGCACGCCAGCGACACGATTCGCTTCCAGGTCTTCGACGGCCTGGCCAGTCTCCCTGCGGCCGATCTGCTGCTGGTCAAGGATGTGTTGCAGCATCTGCCCAATCCCTGGTGCAGGACTATCTGAACCACTTCAAGGCCAACTACCGCTGGTTGATCATCACCAACGACGATCTGCCCCAATCGGATCTCAACCGGGAGATCACGGCAGGAGGATGGCGTCCGCTGCGGCTCGACCTGCCCCCCTTCGAGGAACGCTGCACCACCCTGGCCCAGTGGGTGGTCCTGACGGAGTCCTCGATGACCCTGCACAGAAAGCGCACCGAACTGATCCTCGGGCAAGGGACGCGTCAATAGAACTACGATCTGACGGCGATCCCGCAGCTCAGCTCTGAGAAAAGCTGAGGGGAAGATGGCTTCGTTGCCCCTTCAGCACCAGGTCAGCAGGGCGTCAGCAGGGCATCAGAATCACCTGCGTAGCCCGACAGCGAGCCGTTACCAATTACCGACCCTTTTAAGTGCGGTGTAGTACTCGATGATGGCATCTTCCAGGATGGCCTTCGTTGTGGAGGGCAGCTGGATCCGCTCACGATAGGCCTGGATCTTTTCGATCATCTCCAGACATTCCTCGCTCAGCAGCTCCTCGATCGGATCCGGCTGTTCCGCGGAGTTGGCTGCCACCTCTGACCTCTTCGGTACGACATGTCCAGTCTGCCACCCCTTCGCGGCGAGCGTCCCAGGAATCGTTCCTCCAGCGCAGGACATCGAAAAGGGTGTCTTTGCCAACAAACCAAGGATCAGCCAAGGCTGATGCAAACCCCGGCCGATTCGCTTCGAACGAGGCAGCAGATCGGGCGGCCCGGGAGTGATACGCACCCGGCACAGGGCCATCGCCAGAGCTGGATCCAAGAAGAATCCCCAACCCGATTCTGTCCGGTCCGTACTCCTGCCGGCACCCGCGCCTGGGCTCGGCAGGTTGTTGCAGAGGCGGCACCCAGATTCGAACTGGGGATAAAGGATTTGCAATCCTCTGCCTTACCACTTGGCCATGCCGCCTGCCGGGGAGCAAACTCCCCGCAGCGGATCGTATCAGCCATGGCATGCCCTCCCCCCGTCTGCTGGTCCTGAGCAATGGCCACGGGGAGGATCTGATCGCCCTGCGGCTGATCGAGGCTCTGCGGCGACAGCAGCCCGCTCTGGGGGTGCACGTGCTGCCCCTGGTGGGCGAAGGCCAGGCCTTCGCCGCCCTCGAGGCGGCCGGGGAGCTGCAGCGGGTGGGGCCACACCTGGCGCTGCCCAGCGGCGGCTTCAGCAACCAGAGCCTGCGCGGGCTGCTGAGGGATCTGGCAGCAGGCCTGCCGCTGCTGAGCTGGCGCCAGTGGCGGATCGTGCGGGACTGGGGTCGGCAGGGCCTGCCGACCCTGGCGGTGGGCGACCTGCTGCCCCTGCTGCTGGCCTGGGCTGGAGGCGGGCCCTACGGCTTCCTGGGAACCCCGAAAAGCGACCACACCTGGGCTTCGCCGCCGCCGGCGGGCTGGGGCCGCTCCCCCCTGGCCGACGGCTACCACCGGGCCAAGGGCAGCGAATGGGACCCTTGGGAGTGGGCGCTGATGGGCCATCGCCGCTGCCGGCTGGTGGCGGTGCGTGATCGCCTCACTGCCCGGGGGCTGCGGCGCCATGGGGTGGGGGCCACCGCCCCGGGCAATCCGATGATGGATGGCTTCGCCCCTTCCCCGCCGCTGCCCGCCTGGCTGCAGGGACGGCACCGACTGATGATGCTTCCCGGCAGCCGTCTGCCCGAGGCCATGGGCAATCTGCGCGCCCTGCTGGCCGCCCTGCCGCCGGCCGGGCCGCACCGACCGATCAGCGTGCTGCTGGCCACAGGCGCCCGTCCCAGCGCTGCCGAGCTGGCCGATCCCCTCGCCGCGGCGGGGTTCGTCCCCAGCGACGTTCCACAGGGCAGCGATGCCGCCGCCCTGTGGCGCCGGGGCCCGCTCGAGCTGCTGGTGGGTCCGGGCCGGTTCACGGCCTGGGCTCCCCTGGCGGAGCTGGGGCTGGCCACCGCCGGCACGGCCACCGAGCAGCTGGTGGGCCTGGGGGTGCCGGCCCTGTCGCTGCCGGGGCCCGGCCCCCAGTTCAAGGCAGGCTTCGCCCGGCGACAGAGCCGGCTCCTGGGGGGGGCGGTGCAGCCCTGCCACAGCCCCGAGGAATTGCGGCTGCGCCTGATCACCCTGCTCGACGACGACCTGCTTCGGGCCCGGCTGGGCCGCATCGGCCGGCGACGGATGGGGCCCGCCGGCGGCAGCGAGCGGCTGGCGGCCCTCATCCGGGAGCGGCTGCTGGCGGGGCCCAGGAACGAAAGGGCCAGGGACTGACGGGGGCCGGGGGATGATGGGCCGAACGTCCCCTCCTCTCCCGCAGCGAATGCCAGGCATCCCTGACCGCCTTTTCAACGCCGCCTGCGGTCACCTGGCCACCCACCTGGGCATCAGCCTGGCCTCGGCCCGCCGGCGGGTGGAGATCCTGGCGGCGAAGGAGGGCCTCAGGGACACCGCCGCCAAACAGGCCCTGGCGGAGCGGCTGCTCGCGGAGACCAGATCCAGCGGCCTCGACCGGGGCCAGCTGTTCGATGGTCAGCTGAGATCGGTGGGGGAGGACGACCTGTTCATGATCGAGGACTGAAGGACCGAGGAGGACTCGGGGATCGACTCAGTGCTCGAAGACGTGGGTGAAGCGCTGCCGGTCGAGGGCGGAGAACACCGGGACGCAGGCGAAGCAGCGGCAGGCCAGATCCCAGCGTTCCTCCCGTCGCAGCATCACCTCCAGCCGGTCCCGTGCGGCGAGCAGCCAGCGCACGTCACCGGCGGCGTAGGCCAGCTGGGTGTCGCTGAGTTCCTCCACCCGGCCCCAGTCCGAACTCTGGGCCTGCTTGTCGAGCTCCACTCCCACCAGCTCGTTGACCACATCCTTGAGGCCGTGGCGGGGGGAATAGGTGCGGGCCAGGCGGCTGGCGACCTTGGTACAGAAGACCGGATCCACGGCGATGCCGAGGTTCTCGGCCAGGGCCGCCACGTCGAAGCGGGCGAAATGAAACACCTTCTCGATGGCAGGGTCCTCGCAGAGGGCCTTCAGCCGCGGCGCCTCGCTCTGCCCCCGCGCCAGACGAATGCAGCAGACATTGTCGTCGTCGTCGCAGATCTGCACCAGACAGAGGCGGTCGCGGCCATGGATCAGCCCCATGGCCTCGGTGTCGATGGCCAGGGCCCGGGCCCCGCTGTAGCGCTCCAGCCAGCTGGCGTCGAGGTCACCGTCGAAGACGGCGAAACGGGCGGGCGCACCCGGACTGGCACTGCCGGTGGAAGGGGTCTGGGCCATCGCGGGGCATGGGAGGGTGAGGCCATCGTGGCCCACGGCCTCCGCCGCCCCTGTCAGTCCCGGGAGGGCTGGGACACAATGAACTGCCGAATGGCCTTGCTGCAATGCCCACCCTGGGTTCGACCCTCCTGCTCACCCTGCTGATGGCCATCGGTCTGGTGTTCTTCCTCCGGGCCGCCAGCAAGGACCGCACCACCGTGGTGGAGGTGCATTCGCCCCATCCCCCCGTCCAGGTGCTCGAGGGGCTCTCCAGCTGGCTCACCGCCCGGGGCTGGCAGACGGAAACCGGGGACCCCGAGCGTCAGCTGCTGCGCTTCCGCGGCCAGGTGCGCTCCAGCCTGCCCCTGGCCGTTCTGTTGTCCCTGCTGGGCAGCATCGGGGCGGCCTGTCTGGGCCTGGTGCTGCGTCAGGTGCTGCCCTCGCTGGGCTGGTGGCCCCTGCTGCTGGCCCTGGTGGGCCCGGCGGCGGGTCTGCTCTACCGCCGGCGGGCCGCCAGGCCGGAGAGCCTGGAACTGCGCCTGATGAACGAGGACGCCGGAGGCGGCAGCACCCTGCGGCTGCGGGCCCATCGCGACGAGCTGATCGCGATCGAACGGGAACTGGGGCCCCGGCTCGGTCTGGCCAGCGACGGCTCCCTGCTCGCCTCGCCGATCTGAGCCGATGCCCCCCGTCTGACGGCGCGCCTGCTGGGGCCAGCGCTCCTGATCGGCACCCTGGCCCCGCTCACCACGGCCGCCCGCAGCGCCGAAACCGCCCGGCCAGGAGGAACCATCGCCCCCCCAGGCCAGCGCCTGGCCACCGCCGATCCGATCACCGGTCCCCGCAGTCGCCTGGGTCGGGACTGGATCGGCACCCGCCCGATCGATCCGGACACCCGGATCCTGGTGATGGCCGGCCATGCCGACTCCCAGGGCCGCGGTGGCTCCGGCACCACCGGCGCCGCCGTGGCCGGGGGGGGCCGGCCGATGCTCCCGGGCATCAGTGATGAGCTCTACTGGAACATGGCCGTCGCCGAGGCGGTGGTGGCCCTGGGCCGGCAGCGGGGGCTGAGCATCGCCTACTACCGCCCGCCGTTCCGCACCATCGCCGATGGCGACCACCCCAGCACCAACTGGAGCGTGGGTCGCCGTCACGCCGCCGCGGGCGGCTACGCCCTGGAGATCCACTTCGACGCCTGGGGCCCCTCGGGGATCGGATCGGGGCTGATCCCGCCGCTGCACCGCCCCTTCAGCCGCATCGACGAGAGCCTGGCCAGGGAATTCGGCGGCTACCCGATGGCCTTCCGCGGCGGCCTTGGGGGGCCCAGGCGCGGCATCGCCCTGCTGGAGGTGGGCCAGCTGGAAGGCACCCTGGAGCGCTCCCTGCGCAACCCCGCCACCCGGTCCGACACCGTGCGGCGCGTCGCCAGCCGCATCGTCACGGCGCTGGAGCTCGGCCTGGGGCGCAACGCCGTGAGCCCTGCCCCCCCTGCCCCTCATCCCACCGCCTGGTGGGGGCGGCAGTGTTCCTCCAGGGAAGGGTCTTCAAGCCAGTTCTGAGGGCGAGTGAACAGGTCGGTGAGCAGGGCCTCCCGGCTGCCGGGCTCGGCCGAGTAGCCGTACTCCCAGCGCACCAGGGGCGGCAGGGACATCAGGATCGACTCGGTGCGGCCGTTGGTCTGCAGGCCGAAGATCGTGCCCCGGTCGAACACCAGATTGAACTCCACGTAGCGTCCCCGGCGGTAGAGCTGGAACTGGCGCTCCACCTCCCCCCAGGGAAGGCCGGCGCGGCGCTTCACGATCGGCCCGTAGCTCGGCAGAAAGGCATGGCCGCAGGCCGAGGCCAGGGCAAACAGCTGCTCCCAGTCCTGGCGGATCGGGCCGACGGCGGCGCTGGCCGCGGCAGCAGGGCCCTGGGAGTCGCCGCCCTTGTACAGCACCCCGCCGGGGTCCTGATAGTCGTAGAAGATGCCGCCCACGCCCCGGGTCTCGCCCCGGTGCTTGAGGAAGAAGTATTCATCGCACCAGGGCTTGAACACCTTGTAGTAAGAGGGATGCACGCCATCGCAGGCCCCCTTGAGGGTGCGATGGAAGTGGCGGGCATCCTCGAGGAAGGGGTAGTAGGGCGTCAGGTCGGCGCCGCCGCCGAACCACCACACGGGCCCGGCCTCGAAGTAGCGGTAGTTGAGGTGGACCGTGGGCACGTAGGGATTGCGGGGGTGCAGCACCATCGAGGTACCGGTGGCGAACCAGCGCTGCCCCTCCGCCTCGGGCCGCTGGGCCAGGATCGATGGAGGCAGGCGATCCCCCTCCACCTCGGAGAAATTGACCCCGCCCTGCTCGAACACCCGGCCCTCCTTCATCACCCGGGAACGGCCGCCGCCCCCCTCCGGCCGCTCCCAGCTCTGCTGCTCGAAGCTCCCCTCCCCGTCGAGGTCCTCGAGGCCCGCACAGATCGAATCCTGCAGGCCCATCAGCAGGGCCCTGGCCCTGCTGCGGGAATCGGCGGGGGGCATCTCCATGGAGCGGCGGCGCGTTGGACGCGGAACATCGGCTCACCATTTCAGCCCGCCGGGGGGCCTCACAAGGGTTCGAGAGCCTCTGTCATGGGCCGTTGGCGACCCGGCGGAGCCCCATCCCGCTGCCGACTGCCCCCGGGTGCCGCCCCTAGGATCGCGGTCCGTACTCACTCCTGATCCCGCCGGATGGCCAGCGCCGACACCCTCCTCCAGGCCCTGCAGCCGCTGCGCGATGCGGGCAGCGGCCGCAGCCTGCTGGAGCTGGGCTGGATCAGCGACCTGCGTCAGCAGGGCCACCGGGCCGTGTTCCGGCTGGCCCTGCCCGGCTTCGCCGCCAGCCAGCGGGATCGCATCGCCGCCGAGGCCCGCAGGAGCCTTCTGGAGGTGGAAGGGATCGAGGATGTGCAGATCGAACTGGCCCAGCCCGCCGCGGCTCCCTCCTCGGGGCCGATCGGGGCCGCCGGCCACGGCCCTGGCGGTGCCCAGCTGCCGGAACGCCAGGGGATCCCCGGGGTGCGTCAGGTGATCGCCGTCAGCAGCGGCAAGGGGGGGGTGGGCAAGAGCACGGTCGCGGTGAACCTGGCCTGTGCCCTGGCCGCTTCCGGCCTGCGGGTGGGCCTGCTCGACGCCGACATCTACGGCCCCAATGCCCCCACCATGCTGGGGGTGGCCGACCGCAGCCCCCAGGTGCGCGGCAGCGGCAGCGACCAGGTGCTGGAGCCGATCGAGAGCTGCGGCATCGTGATGGTGTCGATGGGGCTGCTGATCCAGGAGAACCAGCCGGTGGTCTGGCGGGGCCCCATGCTCAACGGCATCATCCGCCAGTTTCTCTATCAGGTGAACTGGGGCGAGCGCGATGTGCTGGTGGTGGATCTGCCCCCCGGCACCGGCGATGCCCAGCTCACCCTCGCCCAGGCCGTGCCGATGGCCGGCGTGGTGATCGTCACCACCCCCCAGCAGGTGTCCCTGCAGGATGCCCGCCGCGGCCTGGCCATGTTCCTGCAGATGGGAGTGCCGGTGCTGGGGGTGGTGGAGAACATGACCGCCTTCATCCCCCCCGATCTGCCCGACCGCCGCTACGCCCTCTTCGGCAGCGGCGGCGGTCAGCTGCTGGCTGACGAGGCGGGGGTGCCCCTGCTGGCCCAGCTGCCCATGGAGATGCCCGTGCTCGAGGGCGGAGAGCGGGGGGTGCCGGTGGTGCTGGCCCTGCCGACTTCGGCCAGCGGCCGGGCCTTCACCGAGCTCGCCGCCCAGCTGAGTGCCGGCTGCGCCCTCAGCCCGGCCCTCGCCTGAAGCGATGGCGGTCCTCAGCCCCCGGCGCGGTGGCTTCGCCGCCAGGGGGCCCAAGCGCCGGGGGCTGGGCTTCGACCCGATTCTCTGGGGCATCCCCATCGCCATGACCCTGCTGGCGGGGATCCTGATCGCCAGCACCCAGCGCCAGGCCGACTACGCCGACTGGTACCAGCACTGGATCACCGGCGGGGTGGGCTTCGGCCTCGGCCTGCTGCTGGCCCGGCTGCCCATGGACCAGCTGCAGCGTTTTCAGTGGCCGATCTACGTGGTGACCATGGCCAGCCTGATCGCCGTGCGCGTGGTGGGGACCTCCGCCCTCGGAGCCCAGCGCTGGATCAGCATCGCCGGCTTCCACGTGCAGCCGTCGGAATTCGCCAAGCTCGCCGCCGTGCTGCTGCTGGCGGCGTTGCTGTCCCGCTACCCGGTGGAACGGCCCGTGGATCTGGTGCGCCCGATCCTGCTGATCCTGCCCCCCTGGGCGCTGGTGTTCATCCAGCCGGATCTCGGCACCTCCCTGGTGTTCGGCGCCGTGCTGCTGGTGATGCTCTACTGGGCCGGCATGCCCCTGGCCTGGCTGGTGCTGCTGGTTTCGCCCGTGATCACCGCGGTCGTGGCGGGAGTGCTGCCCTGGGGCCTGCTGGTCTGGATTCCCCTGATGGGCTGGTTGGCCTGGAGCTCTCTGCCCTGGAAACGCATCGCCCTGGGGGTGGTGCTCGCCGTGGAAGGCGGCTTCGCGGCGGTCACTCCCGTGCTGTGGCTCCATGGCCTCAAGGATTACCAGCGCGACCGACTGGTGCTCTTCCTCGATCCCTCCAAGGATCCCCTGGGGGGGGGATATCACCTGCTGCAGAGCAAGGTGGGCATCGGTTCGGGGGGCCTGTGGGGCACCGGGCTGATGCATGGCTCCCTCACCCGGCTGCGCTTCATTCCGGAGCAGCACACCGATTTCATCTTCAGCGCCCTGGGGGAGGAAACGGGCTATGTGGGCTCGGTGCTGGTGGTGCTGGGCTTCGCCCTGCTGGTGTGGCGGCTCCTGCGGATCGCCAGCAATGCGGTGACGGATGTGGAATCACTGATGGTGGTGGGCATCGGCGCCATGGTGATGTTCGCCGTGGTGGTCAACATCTTCATGACCATCGGCCTGGGCCCCGTGACGGGCATTCCCCTCCCCTGGCTGAGTTACGGCCGCTCGGCCCTGCTCGTCAACTGCATGAGCATCGGCCTCTGTGCTTCGGTGGCCCGGCGCAGCCGCAGCCTGCGCAAATGGTGGTGAGTCTCGAGGCGCTGCGCGAGCTGCTGGCCAAGGACGTGCCGGCCGGCCGGGGGGACGAGGACAGCGTCCGACGCCAGTGGTGGGCCGCCCTGGCCACCGTCCAGGACGACCTGCTCGGCGCCGCCCCACCCCAGCCGGGGGTGTGGCTGGCGGCTCCCCTGCCGGCCCTCTACGAACCGGCCCTGCTGGAGTGGCTCGACGGCTGGGTCTGGACGCCGGCCGAGGTGGGCAACCTCATGCCCTCGGGCCTGCCGCTGCTGCCCGGCATGCCGCCGCTGCCGGGGCCTCCCGGCCCCGCCCCCAGGGGAACGGCCGGACGGCCGGGGGGCTTCCGGCGCCTCAGCCTCCGCGAGGACGACGGCACCGACCCGGTGCTGGTGCTGATCACCCCGGCGGTTCAGGTGGCCCTGGCCCTGGACGGTCCCCCCCAGGGGCGCCGGCTGCTGGTGCGCTTCGAGGCCTCCATCCTGTCGGCGGCCCTGGAGCTGCTGGATCGCCGGCTGGCCGAGGACGATGCGGCCGCGGGCCTGGGCCTGCGCCGCCGCCTTCAGCTGCTGGGCCCGCTGCGCAACGACCCCGACCTGGGCACCCGCTTCTGGCCGCTGCTGGCCCAGCGCTTGGCCGCCATGGCCCCCAGCGTCACCCTTCAACCCCTGGTGCACGGGGACAGCCGGGCCGAGAGTCACGATGCGGTGAGCAGTGAACTGGCCCTGCTGGAAGCCCTCACCCATGAGGTGCGCACTCCCCTGGCCACCATCCGCACCCTGATCCGCTCCCTGCTGCGCCGCAGTGACCTGCCGGCGGTGGTGCGGCAGCGGCTGGAGCAGATCGACGGGGAGTGCAGCGAGCAGATCGACCGCTTCGGGCTGATCTTCCTGGCGGCGGAACTGCAGCGCCAGCCGGGCAGTGGCCAGCCCCTGAGCGACAGCGAACTGGCTCGGACGGACCTGAGCCGGCTGCTGTATCAGCTGGAGGATCTGTGGCAGCGCCAGCTGGGACGGCGGGACCTGAAGCTGGTGCTGGAGATCGGCGCCGATCTGCCGCCGGTGATGAGCGACCCCAGCCGGCTGGAAACCATGCTCGGTGGGCTGATGGACCGCTTCACCCGCAGCCTGCCCAGCGGCAGCCAGGTGCGGCTGCGGCTGCTGCCGGCGGGGTCGCGGCTGAAACTGCAGCTCAGCAGCGACGATCCCGAGAGCCGCGAGGCCGACGACCTGGCCGCCACCATCCCCACCCCGGTGGGGCCGGTGCTCAGCTGGAACCCCGAGACCGGCAGCCTCCAGCTCAGCCGCCAGGCCACCCAGCGGCTGTTTCACCGCCTGGGGGGCCGGCTCACCGAACGGGGCGGCACCAACCTGACCGTGTTCTTCCCGGCGGCCGAGCGGGGGGGCTGAGGGAGCGAACCGGGTTTGTTGACGGGTGTGAAGAGTCCGCCGAGGTCGCTGGGATGGCCAAAAACACAGTGCTAGCTTCCCGCTGAAACGGTCTGCAAGTCATGCCTGAAACGGCCCTCCACGGTCAACTTCCGAAGTCCATCGGCAGCACCGGTGGCTTGCTGAATTCCGCCGAAACCGAGGAGAAGTACGCGATCACCTGGAGCAGCTCCAAGGCCCAGGTGTTCGAACTCCCCACCGGAGGCGCCGCCGAGATGCACGAGGGCGACAACCTCATGTATTTCTCCCGCAAGGAGCAGTGCCTGGCCCTGGGCACCCAGCTGCGCACCAAGTTCAAGCCCCGGATCGAGGACTACAAGATCTACCGGATCTACCCCGGCGGTGACACCGAATACCTCCATCCCAAGGACGGCGTCTTCCCCGAGAAGGTCAATGAAGGAAGGGAGATGGTCGGTCACGTGGCCCGCAGCATCGGCGCCAACCCCGACCCCGCCAGCCTCAAGTTCAGTGGCAAGGCCACCTACGACGCCTGAGTTGTACCGGCCAGCATCTATAACGGCGGGGCCGTGAGCCCCGTTTTTTTTGCCTGCCTGTCGCCGTGATGCCCGGTTCTGATCGCAGCGCCTTCCTCGCCCGCATCGCCGGTGGGGAGGCCGCTGCCGACGTGGGCCCCAATTTCCTGCCCCTCTGGAAACGCTGGCCCGCCGACCTGGAGACACCCCTGACCACCTGGCTGAAGGTGGGGGCCGAGAGCAGCCACGGCGTGCTGCTGGAGTCGGTGGAAGGGGGCGAGCAGCTGGGTCGCTGGAGCTTCGTCGTCAGTGATCCGCTCTGGACCCTCACCTGCCGGGGTGATCAGGGTGAGAAGAGCTGGCGGGATGGCCGCAGCGAACGCCTGCGGGGCAACCCCTTCGATCTGCTCAGGGGGGCGCTGACGACTGTGCGTCCCGGCCCCGTGGAGGGTCTGCCGAAGGTGGCCCAGCTGTTCGGGTTCTGGGGCTACGAGCTGATCCAGTGGATCGAGCCCACCGTGCCGGTGCACCCCGCCTCGACGGGCGCCCCCCCGGACGGCTGCTGGATGCTGGCGGACAGCCTGCTGGTGTTCGACCAGGTGAAGCGCCAGATCACCGCCGTGGCCTACGTGGATCTCTCAGGCGGAGCCGATCCGGCCGAGGCCTACGACAGGGCCGCCACGCGCATCGAGGCCCTCGAGAAGCGCATGCATGCCCCCCTGCCCGGCCACGTCAGGCCCCTGGCCTGGCATGAGGCCAGCGGCGCCGAGCTGGACACCCGCAGCAACCGTGACCGGGCCGACTTCGAAGCCGCCGTGGCGGCGGCGGCCGAGCACATCGCCGCCGGTGACGTGTTCCAGCTGGTGCTGAGCCAACGGCTGGAAACCAGGGTGAGCCATGACCCCTTCGAGCTCTACCGCAGCCTGCGGATGGTCAACCCCTCGCCCTACATGGCGTTCTTCAACTTCGGCGACTGGCACCTGATCGGTTCGAGCCCCGAGGTGATGGTCAAGGCGGAGCCCTGCCCGGAGGGAGTGAAGGCCTCGCTGCGGCCCATCGCCGGCACCCGTCCCCGCGGGGAGGATGCCCAGACGGATGGGGCCCTGGCCGAGGAGCTGCTGGCCGATCCCAAGGAGCGGGCCGAGCACGTGATGCTGGTGGATCTGGGCCGCAACGACCTGGGCAGGGTCTGCCGCGCCGGTTCGGTGCAGGTCACCGAGCTGATGGTGATCGAGAAGTACTCCCATGTGATGCACATCGTCAGCCAGGTGGAGGGGCTGCTGACCCAGGATCACGACATCTGGGATCTGCTGATGGCCTCCTTCCCGGCCGGCACCGTGAGCGGCGCCCCCAAGATCCGTGCCATGCAGCTGATCCATGCCCTCGAACCGGATGCCCGGGGTCCCTATTCGGGGGTCTACGGAGCGGTGGATCTGGCCGGTGAGCTGAACACGGCGATCACGATCCGCACCATGGTTGTCCTGCCCCACCCCGAGGGCGGCTGGAGGGTGCAGGTCCAGGCCGGGGCGGGCATCGTGGCCGATTCCAGGCCTGCAGCGGAGTACCAGGAAACCCTCAACAAGGCGCGGGGCATGCTCAAGGCCCTCGCCTGCCTGGAGCCCGCGCCGGCCGGCAGCAGCGGCCCGGGGCCATGAGGGTTCCCCTGCTGCTGAAGGGCTTCGAAGTGGAGATGTACACCGGCCGGGCCGACGGCACGGTGGTCGGTTGCTCCGAGCAGGTGGCCGCGGACCTCTCGGACTTCATGACCGAACCGGACCACCGCAACCTGGAATACGTCACCCCGCCCGAGGCCGGGTACACCACCCAGCTGGAGCTCTTGCTGGAACCGCGGCGGCGCCTGCGCCACTGGCTGCGGCCCCGGGGGCTGACCCTGCTGCCGGGCAGCAGCCTGAGCCTGGGGGACAGCCGTCGCTTCGAGCGGTCTGATCCCACCAACCCTTACCACAGCTACATCGAGGCCACCTACGGCACCCGGGTGGTGACCGCCAGTGTTCACATCAACCTGGGGCTGACGCCCATGGCGCCCCTGTTCGCGGCCCTGCGGCTGATCCGCTGCGAAGCGGCCCTGCTGCTGGCCCTCAGCGCCAGCTCCCCCTTCCTTGACGGGGTGGCCACCGGGGCCCACTCCCAGCGCTGGCTGCAGTTTCCCGTCACCCCGGCAAGGGTGCCCCTGTTCCGGGACCATGCTCACTACATCCGCTGGATGGAGGAGCAGCTGGCCGCCGGGACGATGCGGAACGTGCGCCACCTGTGGACCTCGGTCAGGCCCAACGGCGACGACCGTCCCCATGGCCTCAACCGCCTGGAGATCCGCATCTGCGACCTGATCGACGATCCGCAGCTGCTGCTGGCGGTCACCGCCTACGCGGAACTGCGCCTGCACCAGTTGCTGCAGGATCCCCGGGATCTGGATCCCCTGCTGGCCAGCCGACTCGATGCCGACGCGCTGGAGGCCCTCGCGGATGCCAACGACCAGGCGGCGGCACGCTCGAGCCTGGAGGCGGAGCTGGTTCACTGGCGCTCCGGGGAACCGATCGGGGCCCGCGACTGGATCGCCACCGACCTGGAGGCGATGGCGCCGCTGGCGGCGCAGATGGGGCTGGAGCGCTGGCTGAGCCCACTGACCGACCTGCTCTGCGAGGGCAACCAGGCCATGCGATGGCTCGCCCGCCATCGTCGCGGCGAAAGCATCGGTGCCATCATCGGCAGCGAGGCCGCAGCTCTCGAGAAGCGGGAGAAGGCGCTGGACGCATGGCTGGCGACAGAAGCGGCCCAGGCTCCTGGAGGATCATGAACAGCACCACCGTCCCGAGCGCCCCCATGCGGCCACCCCTGACCGAACCCTCGGTTGTCCCCGCCGAGGCGTCTCCCGGGGTGATCCGGTTGCTGACCGAACGGCTGGAGCTGGTCGAGGACCTCTGGCAGACGGTGCTGCGCAGCGAATGCCCGCCTGAGCAGGTGGATCGGCTGCTGCGGCTCAAGCAGATGAGCGGCCCGATCGCACCCGGCCTGGAAACGGAGGCCTCCACCGTCGTCGAAACCGAGGGCATCGTTGCGCTGATCAAGGAGATGGACCTGGCCGAGGGCATCGCGGCCGCCCGGGCTTTCTCGCTCTACTTCCAGCTGGTCAACATCCTCGAGCAGCACATCGAGGAGGACAGCTACCTGGAGAGCATCAAACGGGCACCCTCCTCCGCCAGCAACGACCCGTTCCTGCCGGCCCTGGCCAGCCAGAGCGATCCCGCCACCTTCCGCCAGCTGTTCGAGCGCCTGCGCGCCCTCAATGTGCCGCCGGGCCAGCTGGAGTCCCTGCTGCGGGAGCTCGACATCCGGCTGGTGTTCACCGCCCACCCCACGGAGATCGTGCGCCACACCGTGCGGCACAAGCAGCGGCGGGTGGCGGCCCTGATCCAGAAGCTGCAGGTCAACGTTCAGGGCAATCCGGACGACAACGACAGGCTGCGCCAGCAGCTGGAGGAGGAGATCCGCCTGTGGTGGCGCACCGATGAACTGCACCAGTTCAAACCGTCGGTGATCGATGAGGTCGACTACGCCCTGCATTACTTCCAGCAGGTGCTCTTCGACGCCCTGCCCCAGCTGCGCCAGCGCATCCGCGCCGCCCTCGCGGCCAGCTACCCGGACGTGCAGCCCCCCCGGGACGCCTTCTGCACCTTCGGCTCCTGGGTGGGCTCCGACCGGGACGGCAACCCCTCGGTGACGCCGGACGTGACCTGGCGCACCGCCTGCTTCCAGCGGCAGCTGATGCTGGCCCGCTACATCCAGTCGGTGTCCATCCTGCGCGACCAGCTCAGCATCTCGATGCAGTGGAGCCAGGTGAGCGCTCCCCTGCTGGAGTCGCTGGAGATGGACCGGTTGCGCTTCCCGGAGATCTACGAGGAGCGCGCGGCCCGCTACCGACTCGAGCCCTACCGCCTCAAGCTGAGTTACACCCTGGAGCGGCTGCGGCTCACCCAGCTGCGCAACCAGCAGCTGGCCGATGCGGGCTGGGAATCCCCCTGCGACGGCTCCTCCGGCAACGAAGCCGGCCTGACCAGCCTGATGGACCCCGCTCCTCCCCAGGAGCTGCACTACGGCTCGGTGGAGGAATTCCGCACCGACCTGGAGCTGGTCAAGGAGAGCCTCGATGCCACCGGCCTGAGCTGCGAAGCCCTGCAGGACCTGCTCAGCCAGGTGCACATCTTCGCCTTCTCCCTGGCCAGCCTGGACATCCGGCAGGAGAGCACCCGCCACAGCGATGCCATCGATGAGCTCAGCCGTTACCTGCTCCTGCCGGTGCCCTACGGCGAGATGAACGAGGCGCAGCGGGTGGAGTGGCTGCTGAGCGAACTCAAGACCCGTCGCCCGCTCCTGCCGCCGGCGGCCCGCTGGAGCGCCCCCACCGCCGAAACCTTCGCCGTGTTCCGGATGCTGCAGCGGCTGCAGCAGGAATTCGGCCGCCGCATCTGCCGCACCTACGTGATCTCCATGAGTCACACGGTGTCCGACCTGCTGGAGGTGGTGCTGCTGGCCAAGGAGGCGGGGCTGGTGGATCCCATGGCCCAGAAATCGGCCCTGCTGGTGATCCCCCTGTTCGAGACGGTGGAAGACCTCCAGGGGGCACCTGCCGTGATGGAGCGTCTGTTTGCCGATCCCTTCTATCGCCAGCTGCTGATCAGCAACAGCGACGGCGACCAACCCCTCCAGGAGGTGATGCTGGGTTACTCCGACAGCAACAAGGACTCCGGCTTCCTCTCCAGCAACTGGGAGATCCACCGGGCCCAGATCGCCCTGCAGTCGCTCGCCGATGCCCACGGCGTGGCCCTGCGCATCTTCCACGGCCGCGGTGGATCGGTGGGACGGGGCGGCGGCCCCGCCTACCAGGCGATCCTGGCCCAGCCCAGCGGCACCCTCAAGGGACGCATCAAGATCACCGAGCAGGGGGAGGTGCTGGCCTCCAAGTACTCCCTGCCCGAACTGGCCCTCTACAACCTGGAGACGGTCACCACCGCCGTGCTGCAGAACAGCATGGTGAGCACGCCGGTGGACGACACCCCCACCTGGAACGTGCTGATGGAGAGGCTCGCAGCCCGCTCCCGCGACCACTACCGGGCGCTGGTGCACAACAACCCTGATCTGGTGGCCTTCTTCCAGCAGGTGACCCCGATCGAGGAGATCAGCAAGCTGCAGATCTCCAGCCGGCCGGCACGGCGCAAGAGCGGCGCCAAGGATCTCTCCAGCCTGCGGGCCATCCCCTGGGTGTTCGGCTGGACCCAGAGCCGCTTCCTGCTGCCCAGCTGGTACGGGGTGGGCACGGCCCTGAAGGCCGAGCTCGACGCCGACGGCGAGCAGATGGAACTGCTGCAGCTGCTCTATCAGCGCTGGCCGTTCTTCCGCATGCTGATCTCCAAGGTGGAGATGACCCTCTCCAAGGTGGACCTGGAGCTGGCCCGCCACTACGTCACCTCCCTGGGGCGTCCCCAGAACCGGGAGGCCTTCGAGCAGATCTTCGCCGCCATCGCCAGCGAGTTCGCCCTCACCCACGCGCTGGTGCTCCGCATCAGCAACCACACCCGCCTGCTCGACGGCGACCCCGCCCTGCAGCTGTCGGTCGACCTGCGCAATCGCACCATCATTCCCCTGGGTTACCTGCAGGTGGCCCTGCTGCGCCGGCTGCGGGACCAGAAACGGCAGCCGCCGATGAGTGAGGGGCTGGGCGAGAGCCCGGAGGGCGGCGGCGACGGCCGCACCTACAGCCGCAGCGAGCTGCTCCGCGGCGCCCTGCTTACCATCAACGGCATCGCCGCAGGCATGCGCAACACGGGCTGAACCCCTGAACTCCCTGTTGATCCCCTTCCGCAGTCATCCCCCGCCGCTCCGACTGCGGGAGGGTTACACCCTGCTGCACCAGCACGATCCTGAACCGGCGGATCTCAACAGGCTGCTGGAGGCCTGCGGCGATCCCGCCCGCAGCCCGGACCGTTGGCGACGGGTGCTGGCCTGCAGCACCTGGTACCTGGCGGTGCTCGATCCCACCGGAGAGCTGGTGGGCTTCGTGCGGGCCACCAGCGACCAGGCGCTGAACGCCAATCTCTGGGATCTGGTGGCCGATCCCGGCGACCCGGGGCGCGAGGAGGTGATCGGCGCCCTGGTGCAGGCGGCCCTGACCCGCCTGCGGCGGGAAATGAGCGGCTGCAGCATTTCCCTCTCCGCCCCCCCCGAAGCCCTCAAGGCCCTCACCAGGGTGGGCTTCGTGGTGGATCCCGGCGGCATCCGGGCCATGGGGCTCGATCTGCGCCCCGACTGATCGATCAGCCTGCAGCCCCACCTCGCCCGGAGGCATCCCCAGGAAAGGTGTGGCTGGACCGACGAGCATGGAGGGACTCGAACCCCCGACATTCAGAACCGGAATCTGACGCTCTATCCAACTGAGCTACATGCCCAACATCGGCGGCCCGGATCCCGCAGGAGCCCATGCCTCCGATGGCGTTACCTTAGCGGCTGACTGCCCCAGAACCATCCGGCTGCACCGCCTGGACCTCCGACAGTTCCGCAACATCGACGGGCTGGAACTGACGCTGGAAGCGCCCCGCCTGCTGGTGATCGGCAGCAACGGCCAGGGCAAGTCGAATCTGCTGGAGGGGGTGGAGCTGCTCACCAGCCTGCGCTCGCACCGCTGCAGCGTCGACCGGGACCTGATCGGCCATGGGCACCCCACCAGCCGGCTGAGCGCACTCACCGACGAGGGAGACAGCCTGCAGCTGCATCTGCGCCGAAGCGGCGGCCGCCAGGCGCTCCGCAACGGCAGGCTGCTGGAGCGCCAGCTCGACCTGATCGGCCCCCTGCGCAGCGTCGGCTTCAGCGCCCTCGACCTGGAGCTGGTGCGGGGGGAGCCCGCCCTGCGGCGTCAGTGGCTGGATCGGGTGGTGCTCCAGCTCGAGCCGCTCTACGGCGCCCTGCTGAGCCGTTACGGACGGCTGCTGCGCCAGCGCAGCCAGCTGCTGCGACGGGGCCTCGGCGCCGGTCAGCGTCAGGAGCTGCTGGATGCCTTCGACCAGCAGATGGCCCTGGTCGGTGCCCGGCTGCATCGCCGCCGCCAGCGGGCCCTGTGGCGGCTGGAGCCCCTGGCGGTGGCCTGGCAGCAGCGGATCGGCGGGGCGGGGGAACCCCTGCGTCTGAATTACCTCAGCGGCACCGTGGCCGATGCCAGCGACGAGGAGGGGCCCTGGCGGGAGGCCCTCGAGGAGCAGCTGCGCCTGCAGCGGCCCCAGGAGGAGCGGCTGGGCCAGTGCCAGGTGGGCCCCCACCGGGACGAGGTGGCCCTGCTGCTCGGCGGCCAGCCGGCCCGGCGCTACGGGTCCGCCGGCCAGCAGCGCACCCTGGTGCTGGCCCTGAAGCTGGGGGAGCTGGACCTGGTGAACCAGGTGGTGGGTCAACCGCCGCTGCTGCTGCTGGACGACGTGCTGGCCGAGCTGGATCCGGGGCGCCAGCAACTGCTGCTGGAGGCGGTGGGTCACGGGCACCAGTGCCTGGTGAGCGCCACCCACCTGGAGGCCTTCAGCAGCGGCTGGCAGGCCCAGGGCCAGGTGGTGGAACTGTGCGGCGGCGCCCTGGTGGCCTGAGGGCCGATCCCCCCGGCGCCGCAAGGGACCTGGCGAACACTCCCCAACCATTCAGCGCGTATGGTGTGGCCTGTTTGCCCGCATCTGATGCATCAGCGCCTCTCCAGCCTGCATCCCAACCCGGGATGGAAGCCAGCCGCCTCTCCTGCACTCTCCGTCGCAACAGCAGCTGCACCCACGGTCGAGACCCCAGCTGCAGCACCGGTCTCCAGTCCTGTCGACACCACCGACGCGGTAGGAAAACACTGCATCCTCGAGCTCTACAACTGCGACTGCGCACGGCTCGACGACGAAGCTTTCCTCAGGGACACCATCACGACAGCAGCCAAACGTGCTGGCGCCACCCTGCTCAACCTGATCACCCACCGCTTCGAACCCCAGGGCGTCACGGGCCTGGCCCTGCTGGCGGAATCCCACATCTCCATCCACACCTGGCCCGAGTCGGGCTACGCGGCGGTGGATGTGTTCACCTGCGGTGACCACACCATGCCCGAACGGGCCTGCCAGGTGCTGTGGGAGGAGCTGGGAGCCGGCCGCCACAAGCTGACCAGCTTCCGCCGCGAAACCCCCGAGGCCCTCGGTGAGGCCGGCCGCGAGCCGGCGCCGGTGCTGGCGGCCGGCTGAGGCTGGGGTCGCACCCTCAGGACACGGCGATGTCCCGGTTCAGCTTGCCGCTCACCAGCCCCTCCAGATCGAGGGCCACCGCCGTGAAGCCCAGGCCGGTGAAGGCAGCCACCAGCTCAGGTCGCAGCTGGCCACGGGCCAGACGCTCCAGGGCCGCCGGCAAGGCGGCGGCAGGGAACTCGATGCGGGCCGTTTCCCCCTGGCTGCGCACCCGCAGTTCGGGGAATCCCCGCTGGCGAAGCCAGTCCTCGGCCGCGGCCACCCGGGCCAGTCGGGAGGCGCTGATCGCTTCGCCGTAGGGGAAGCGGGAGGCGAGGCAGGGCTGGGCCGGCTTGTCCCACCAGGGCAGCCCCAGAGCCCGGGAGAGCTGGCGCACCCCCGCCTTGTCGATGCCGGCCTCGGCCAGGGGGGACAGCACACCGAACTCCCGGGCGGCGCGGATGCCGGGCCGGTGATCGCCCAGGTCGTCGCGGTTGACCCCATCGAGCACCTGGGCCCCCTCGGCGGCGGCGGCGATGGGGGCCAGCAGGCGGTGCAGCTCCCGTTTACAGGCGTAGCAGCGGTCCTCGGGGTTGCTGGTGTAGGCGGGATCGGCCAGCTCAGCGGTGGCCAGCTCCCGGTGGCGCAGGCCCAGCCAGCGGGCCTGGTCGCTGGCCTCCCGGCGCAGGTGGGGGGCGAGGGCCGGCGACACGCCGGTGATCGCCAGGGCCCGCTCGCCCAGCCGGTCGCCGGCCAGGGCTGCCACCAGGGCGCTGTCGACGCCACCGGAATAGGCCACCACCACCCGGGAGAAGCTCCCGAGCCGCTGGCAGAGCTGCTCCAGCCCCCGCTCCAGGGGGGCCGGCAGGGCTTCCAGCAGGGTGAGGCGGGAGGGAGCGGACATGACGGAGATCCTGGCAAGGCTGGGTAGCATCCGGTTCGGATCCTCCCGCCGATGTCCCCCGCCGCCCGCAGCACCCAGACTCCCCAACGCGGCACCGGGCGGGGGATCGGCATCCGCACCGCCGCCGGCAGCGTGGAGCGGGCCCACGGCCAGCTGCACGTCTACGACGGGGAAGGCAAGGGCAAAAGCCAGGCGGCCCTTGGCGTGGTGCTGCGCACCATCGGCCTGGGCATCTGCGAGCAGAAGCGCACCCGGGTGTTGCTGCTGCGGTTTCTCAAGGGCCCTGGCCGCGCCTATGACGAGGACAGTGCCATCGAGGCGCTGCAGCAGGGCTTCCCCCACCTGATCGACCAGGTGCGCACCGGCCGGGGCGATTTCTTCACGGCGGAGGAGGCCACCAGCTTCGATCGCCAGGAGGCCCAGCGCGGCTGGGACATCGCCAAAGGGGCCATCGCCAGCAATCTCTACTCGGTGGTGGTGCTCGACGAGCTCAACCCCGTGCTCGACCTGGGCCTGCTCGACACCGAGGAGGTGGTGCGCACCCTGGCCACCAAGCCGGCGGGCATGGAGGTGATCTGCACGGGCCGGGGCGCACCGCGTCCGCTGGTGCAGATGGCGGATCTGCACTCGGAGATGCGCGCCCACAACGGGCCGGACCAGGGGCTGGAGGGGCTGGAGATCTACACCGGCGAAGGCAAGGGCAAATCCACCAGCGCCCTGGGCAAGGGCCTGCAGGCCATCGGCCGCGGCATCAGCCAGGACAAGAGCCACCGGGTGCTGATCCTGCAGTGGCTCAAGGGCGGGGCGGGCTACACCGAGGACGCGGCGATCGCCGCCCTGCGGGAGAGCTACCCCCACCTGGTGGATCACCTGCGCTCGGGGCGCGACGCGATCGTGTGGCGCGGCCAGCAGCAGCCGATCGACTACGTGGAGGCGGAGCGGGCCTGGGAGATCGCCAGGGCAGCCATCTCCAGCGGCCTCTACAAGACCGTGATCCTCGATGAGCTCAACCCCACCGTTGATCTGGAGCTGCTGCCGGTGGAGCCGATCGTGCAGACCCTGCTGCGCAAGCCCACCGAAACCGAGGTGATCATCACAGGCCGCTGCAAGAGCCGGCCCGCCTACTTCGATCTGGCCAGCGTGCACTCGGAGATGGTGTGCCACAAGCACTACGCCGAGCGGGGCGTGGACCTCAAGCGAGGCGTCGACTACTGAGACCACCGGGCGAGCGGCCCCGGGGGCGTGGAGAGGTTCCTTACTCCGGGCCCAGTTCCTCATCTTCAAGCAGCTCCACCTCCTCGGAGGCGATGAAGCGCCCCAGCAGCAGGCCCACCAGCAGCGCCACGTAGAGGGTGCTGGCGACGCTGACCAGGATCACGAAACGCTCCCCCACCGCATTGGCCGGCACGACGTCGCCATAGCCCACCCCGGCGATGGTGACGAAGCTGAAGTAGGTGAGTCGATCGAGCAGCAGCTGGTGAGCGGCATCGGCGCCGAGGCTGAAGCTGCCGGGCACCAGCACCTGGGTGGCGGTGGCGAGCACCCCGCCGGTGAGGCCCAGATGCAGGTAACCCGCCGCGGCCCCGGCCATCACCTGCACGTTCACCCGGGGCACCCGCGCCAGAAGGCGCACCAGCCGCATCGAGGTGATCAGGAAGAAGACACTCAGCAGCACCATCTCCGCGGCGCGGAAGGACCCTCCGGGCCACACTCCCCATGCCACCGGCAACCAGAGACCGAGGCCCCCCACCAGGCCGATCCCCCGGTAGAGCCCTTGCCGCACCCGGGAGAAGGGCTCCCCGGCCATCACCGGCAGGGTGCGGATCGACTGCAGAATCAGCAGATTGAACGCCAGGGCCAGCAGCAGATGGCCCTGCCAGCCCGGCAGGGCCGTGAAGGGCATCAGCAGGATCGGCAGCAGGGCCGCCAGGAGCAGGGGCAGGAAACGCTTCTCAAGGGCGATCAGCCGCTGGACCTCCCGGCGGCGACCCTGCAGCCACCGCTTCCTGGCGGGGGAGAGCGGCTCAGTAGCGCGGAACGGCAGGATCCACCTCCTGGCTCCAGGCGTCGATGCCGCCCTGCACGTTCACCCCTTCGATGCCGTGACGCCCCAGGGCGATCAGGGCCTTGGCGGAGCGCCCACCGAGCTTGCAGTGCACGTAGAGGCGCTTGCCATCGGCCAGGCGCCGCACGTCCTCGATCGCCTCGCCGCTCTCGATGCGATCGAGGGGCACCAGCACCGAGCCGGGAATCACGGCGATGTCGGCCTCCTGGGGATTGCGCACATCCACCAGCAGCAGATCCTCCATCTGGCCGTCGATGATGGTCTTGAGTTCGGCCACGGTGATGGTGGGCACGCTGCCCGCCTCCTCCTGGCCGGGGGCCGAACCGCCCACGCCGCAGAACTCCTGATAGTCGATCAGTTTCTCGATCACGGGCCGCTCAGGTTGGGGGCGCAGCTTCAGCTCCCGGAAGCTCATCTTCAGGGCATCGAAGAGCAGCAGACGGCCGCTGAGGCTGGTGCCGATGCCGGTGATCAGCTTCACCGCCTCGGTGGCCTGGATCATGCCGATGATGCCCGGCAGCACGCCCACCACGCCGCCTTCGGCGCAGGAGGGCACCATGCCCGGCGGCGGGGGCTCGGGGAAGAGATCCCGGTAGTTGGGGCCGCCCTGGAAGTTGAAGACGGTGGCCTGGCCCTCGAAGCGGAAGATCGAGCCGTAGACGTTGGGCTTGTCGAGCAGGACGCAGGCGTCGTTGACCAGGTAGCGGGTGGGGAAGTTGTCGGTGCCGTCGCAGACGATGTCGTAGCCGGCGATGATCTCCAGGGCGTTCTCGCTGGTGAGGGCCGTTTCGTAGAGATCCACCTGGCAGTGGGGGTTGATCTCGAGGATGCGGGCCTTGGCCGACTCGATCTTGGGTTTGCCCACCCAGCTGCTGCCGTGGATCACCTGGCGCTGCAGGTTGCTGTGGTCGACCACATCGAAATCGACGATGCCGAGGCGGCCCACGCCGGCGGCGGCCAGATAGAGCAGCAGGGGAGAGCCCAGGCCCCCGGTGCCGACGCACAGCACCGAGGCCGCCTTGAGCCGCTTCTGCCCCTCCATGCCGATCTCCGGCAGGATCAGGTGGCGGGAGAAGCGGACCACCTCATCGGGGCTGAGCTGGACGGCGCTGGTGTCGGGAGGAAGCATGGCGGCGGAGGCCCACGACGCATCAATCGTCCATTGTCCACGCCAGCCGCCGGGGCGCGCCCCGCTCCGGCAGCCACCAGCAGGCCAGCTCACCGTGTCGCCCCGCATCGGCGACCCGGCCCAGGATCAGCATCAGGGTGGGGCCGAAGGCCAGGGAACGATCCAGGGCCGACGGCACCGGCTCGGAGCATGGATGGCTGTGGGCCGAACCCAGCACCTCCAGCCCCCGGGCCCGGGCCCACTTCTGAGCCTGCAGCTGCTCGCGGGGATCGAGGGCGAAGCGGCGGCGCCGCTCGGCGGGCGGTTCCCAGACGTTGAGGCAGGGCCAGACGTGCTGGACCTCCCAGGGATCGCGGCGGCCCAGCAGCAGGGCGCAGCCCTCTTCCGGGGCGGCCGCCGCCAGCACGGCTTCGAGCACCGTCAGCACCTGCCGACCCAGCCGCAGTTCCGCTGGCATCTGCCCGTTCACGCCGGTACGTTAGGCCTCATCCCGATAGGAGACCTGTCCTTCCATGATCGACAGCACGACCGAGGTGAAGGAACCGATCCAGGACGAGACCACCCCCGCCACCGGTGAGGGCGTCGATTTCGCTGAGCGCTACAGCGAGGTGATCGGCAAGGTCAACGAAGCCCTCGACAAGGTGGACTGGAGCCAGGCCGGCCGGATCGGCAAGGCCACCGGCGTGCTGCTGGCGGTGATCGTGGCCCAGATCCTGATCAAGGGCGTGCTCGACACCATCAACCTGCTGCCGATCGTGCCGGGCCTGCTGGAGCTGCTGGGTCTGGTGGTGGTGGGCACCTGGAGCTGGAACAACCTCACCACCGGCGAGAAGCGCGCGGCGGTGATGGAGAAGCTCCAGGGACTGCGCAAGGAATACCTGAGCTGAGCTGATCGCCTGCTGGCCCCCCTAGCCGGGCGAGGCCAGCAGGCGATCGATGCTGGCCTGACACTGGTGCCGGTAGGAGCCGCCGAACAGGTTGGCGTGGTTGAGCAGGTGATAGAGGTTGTAGAGGGCGATGCGCCGGCGGTGATCCGCCGGCAAGGGCCATTGCTGCTCATAACCGCTGAAGAAGGCGGCGGGGAAGCCACCGAAGAGCCGGGCCATGGCCAGGTCCACCTCCCGGTCGCCCCGGTACACCGCCGGATCGAAGATCGCCCCCTGGCCGGTGGCGGTGAGGGCGGCGTTGCCGCTCCAGAGATCGCCGTGCACCAGGGCGGGCTCGGGCCGGTGGCCCTCCAGCCAGGACAACGCCCCCTCGAGCAGCGCGTCGGCGCGGGCGAGGGGGCCAGCGCCGCGGGCCTGGCGCTCCAGCTGGGGCGCCAGGCGCCGCTGCACGAAGAAGCGGCCCCAGTCGGCATCCCAGCCGTTGGGCTGGGGGCCGGAGCCGATGAAATTGGCCTGCGGCCAGCCGAAGGCATGGCCGGGGCGGTCGCCTTCGCCGCAGGCCAGCGAGAGGCTGCGGCGGTGCAGGCGGGCCAGGGCGGCGCCCAGCCGCTGCCACCCCGCTCCCCCGTCCGAGCGGCCCGGGCCCAGCTCGAGCCAGCTCAGCACCAGCACCGCCTGTTCACCCGCCACCCCCAGGGCCAGCGGGGAAGGGATGAGCGGCCCGTCGTCGCCAGCGGCAGCCGCCAGGGCCGCCAGCCCCTCGGCCTCGGCCTCCAGCAGGGGAAGGCTGCGGCGGTGGTTGGTCTTGGCGAACAGGCGGCGGCCATCGGCCAGGTGCAGGCACCAGGCGCTGTGGATGCAACCGCCCGCCACGGCGCTGCGGCCGGTCACGGCCACGCCGAGCCGATCGGCCAGCCAGGCGGAGAGGGCATCGTGGGCGGCGTGGCCGGAGGGCATGGCGGGGCGGGCAGGCGACTCCAGCCTGACGCGACGGTGCATCCGCAGAGCTGAAGGCTGAAGCCCTGCCCATGATCGTAAGTGCAGCGTATCAACAGCGCTTCGTTGTCACATCTATAACGAATTTCTCAGGAGAAGCACTTAGGTTCTTTCTTGAACTCCCATGGCATCTTTCAGCCGAAGGCCTCCTCTCACCGCCCACACAACTGACCTGAATCCAGGCTTAACGCATCACTAAACAGAGCTGAATGCCGCCCACCCATCCACCCAGGGAGTTCATGCAGGACATTCACGACCCCACCGAATCGCAGGCTCTCACCATGGAGAGCAGGCGTGACATCGCCCGGCTGATGCACTGGGTGGGGGTGGCGATCCTGGGCAGCTTCCTGGTGACTGTCATGTTTCAGGCCTGGCCTGTGGCCCTGATCCAGCCCACCTGGCTGCAGAAGATGACCAACGCCCTGCTGGGCAGCGGCGTTACCGCCCTGATGGGAGCGCTGCTGCTGGCGGCGGCACCGCTGGTGGATCCCCAGGCGGAGCGCCTGGCCCGGCGGGCCCGGCTGGCGAGGCGCCTGGCCAGCTGGGCGGCGATCGGCTACGTGCTGCTGATTCCGGTGCAGCTCTATGCGGGGGTGAAGCAGCTGAGCGAAACCCGGCGCACCCAGACCAGGACGATCGAACAGGTGAGGGATGCGGTCAAAGGCATCGAGGAATCGACCACGATCGAGCAGCTGCGCAAGGCCTACGGCCAGATTCCCGGCAGGAAACCCCAGCTGCCCGCGGAGATCAATGTTCCCCTCGACCAGGTGAAAACGGCCCTGCGCGATCGGCTCGAGCCCAACGTGAACCGGGCCGAAACCCAGTTCAACGACCGGATGAACACTGTCTGGCAGGAATGGATCACCACCCGCTTCCGTCACACCCTGATGCTGCTGATGCTGTTCCTGGGTTTTGCAGCCATCGGCAGAAGGGCCCCCAGCCAACCCACCCTGCTGGAGAGTCTGCTCAGTGGAAGATTGCTCAGCACTCTGCGACCTGGACAGCGTGGTCGAGGTGGTGGCCATAACGGCAAGGTGCATGGCGCCAACGGCGTGGACATTCCCCAGGAATGGATTCCCGAGGAGGAGCAAGTTGCCAAGTGATGCGCTGCATGCGGGCCGATCAGCGGTTCCCCGACCCTTCTCTCCGAACCCGCCCCGAATCACCAGGATTCCGCCCTGCAGACGCCATTGAAAGAATCATCACAACGCCAGCCTAGGCGGCTGTTGCCGCAATGGATCTTCAAGGATCAGCCGCCACAGCCAGCAGGCCCGTGCTCCTCACAACAGACGCAAGAATATTCTCAGATTTCGTATCCGTGATTGCCAACTTTGGCGGTCATCTTCTGTGCAGTGGTGTAGTATAGGGCTATGTCAGCATCGTGTCTTAAGCCGAGTTCCCGGCGCCTTATCCCCATCACCTCCCCCTGCCGGATTCCTCGCACCCATCCCTTGCGCCATGGCGCAAGGGATGGCTTTGGCTCAATCCCCTCGATGCTGACGGCGAGGGTCCCCAGCCCACTCCCCTATCCCTTCAAACCAATGAACAAACTCATGCCCATCGGCGCTTCCTTTGCGAAGACCGCCCTACCCGCGTTCCTGCTTGCCGCGGGCCTTGCCCTCGGTGGCCAGCCTGCCCACGCCCAAGAATTCGGCTCAGCTGATTGGGAGGATGGAACCAGTGACTTCATTGACGCCGCATACGGACGCCATCGATGGCACGATTGGCATAGTTTCATGGTTTCAGCGTCACCTTCACCCCCGCAATTGTAGGCGGGCTTGCTTCATCGTCTTCCGAGGGCGAGCTCACTTCGATTTCGGACCCCTCCCCAACTCCTTCTGTCTGTCGATCCGTACACACTTGACATTCACGGTAGTTCCAAATGCAGGGCCCGGGTCCGCCAGTGCAAGACGTGGGATGGGTTTTGAAGTTGACGACATTGTCTTTGATTTCACCACTCCCGGCGGCAATGTCGTGTTTGACTTCATTGAAAGTGGGACCGATGTTCTGTGCTCTTGGAATCCCAGTGATGCGATAGATGCCGTTGCCTTCAATGGGATTACCTTGATGGGCGAATGGGAAGTCAATTTCATCACCGGCAGTGCTTCTTGCTGGAACATACACATGAATCGCTCACAGCTCGGAGGTTCGCGTTCGGCCAGCCTGCTGGAGCTAATTCGGCAATTCCAGTGGCGTGATTCGCCCTGTCATACACTGAGGTTCCAGGCCCTCTGCCTCTGATGGGGGCTGGCGTGGCCTTCGGCTACAGCCGCAAACTGCGGCGTCGCATCAAGTCCAGCGTCTCAGCCTGATCCTTCTCAGCACCTACGGTTGAACCGGCCCCGTCGCAAGGCGGGGCCTTTTTTGATTTCACTTTCGTCCCGAACGGTTCGATGGTGGCTTTGGCCACATCGGCCTCGATCACCAGGTCGAGCTCCAGGCCACAACGATCGCGCCAGAAATCCCGCCGCCTTCTGTGCGCGTCTGCCAGCCACGGCCCGCCAATGTCAGCCCGTGGCGCGCAGCTCCTCCAGCCAGCCCGTGAATGCATCCAGGTCCGCCGTCACCTCGGGCCAGAGGGTCTGCGCCAGCCCCAACAGCCGCTCCACCTGCTCGGCGTCCAGGTCGTAGGCGTAGAGATGGCGGACGACATGGCGAAACCGCCGTCACCTCGGGCCAGAGGGTCTGCACCAGCCCCAACAGCCGCTCCACCTGCTCGGCATCCAGGTCGTAGGCATAGAGATGGCGGACGACATGGCGAAAACGCAGCACGGCGATGCCAGTCAGCGCCGTCGGGCGTGCCTCCATTCAGCACCCGCACGATGAGCACGAAGCAGCGCTCGATGCCCGTGTAGAAACTCTGCAAACGCAGCGCACTGGCATCCACCCACACAGGCCGTCGGCTGTCACAGGAGGGGCCGTCCGCGCGCGCGGATGCGCTCCTGCCAGTGGGGCGGCAGGCTTTCCATTCGCACCAGGTCCACCGGAATGCCGTCGGCGTGCGGTTCCACCTCCGCCATGGCAGCGAGCAGATCCAGCGTCGGCAGGCCTTCCACGGCCAGATCGATGTCGGAGTTGATGGTGAAGGGGCCCTCGATCGCCGAGCCGAACAGCCACACCTCAGCGATCATCGGCCAGCGGGCCCGCAGGGCCTCGGCGCAGCGGCGGGCGGCCGGCAGGGCCTTCTGGTGCCGCCTGACGCCGGCCTCCCGCTCACGCGCGAGGCGCTCCTGCCAGTGGCGGCGATGGGCGGCGGACACCTTCATGGCTTCAGGCTAAGCAGCACGCATGGCCTTCCACAACAGCGACGACCGCCTCCAGGCGGGGACATCGTGGCCTGGGGCGAGGACCTCAGCGCCCCCTGCTGGGCCAGGGCCTCGGCGCAGCCGCTGGCGGGCGGTGGACACCTCCATCGCTGAAATCGATTTAGATTTACGTGATGGCGAGCATGGTCCTCCACGACATCGACGACCGCCTCAAGGCGCGGTTGCTGGTTCGGGCTGCCCAGCATGGCCATTCGATGGAGGAGGAGGCCCGCGACATCCTGCGGGCGGCCCTCTCCGCCGCCCCCGCGCAGCCGGCGGCGCTGGAGGAGGCGGTCAGCAGCCGGATCGAAACCCTCGGCGGCACCGACCTCAACCTGCCGGACCCCGACGACCCCGGTTCTTGGCCTCCCCTGTAGGGCGTGATCCCGCTTTGCACTACCGACCTTGCCGAGTTGTTCGGTGGCTTGCACCTGATGGCCTGAGGCCTACGCCGTGATGGCTTGCTCGAAGCGATACGGCCAACGGCAACGACTTCATCGCTTCAGGCTATGCACCGATGGGAATCCGCAGTTGCTGGCCGGCGAAGATCAGATTGGCATTCGGCACAAGATGCTGATTCGCCGTGTGGATCATCGGCCAACGGGAAGCATCGCCATACTGGGCAGCGGCAATCCCCGACAGGGTGTCCCCCGGCTGCACGGTGTAGTTCCGATACCCCTCGAAGCCAGCGATGAGCAAGGGCCCATAGATCAGCGGCACCGTCGTGACGTCCTGGCGGCTGCCATCCTCAGCGCTCTCGCTGAACAGGGTCAGGAACATCAGCGGTTGCTTCATGTCCGTGCCGGCAACGCCGGTGATGCTGGTCTGGAACTGCCGCACCGAGGTCGCCCCGCCCCCCGTGAAAAAGCCACTGAGCATGGCGTGACCCTCACTCAGTTCCCATTGAACGGTGGCCTCGAAGGTGACGCTCAGACCTGCCACCAGGATGGGATCGCCAACCAGATCAAAGGGCTGGGGCTGCTGAACAATGATGTTTGCCATGATGTTGACCTTTGCACTGACTTCCACGCAAGGAATCCTACCGCCAGGCACTGAATGGACGCAGCGATAGAGAGGCTCCCTTCTGCTTGAGCCTCTGTCCAGATTCCGCGAATCTGGGTATTTTTTCTCAGCAGGTGATGCCGATATTCGCCGTTCCGTGATCGACAGTCACGGAAGGCAACGCTGAACGCAAAGCTGAGGGCACCGCTCTGGTGCGGCTCCCTGCCGCGGCCCACGGGCGCTGGACGGGGTCTGCCAGCATCGGGCCTGAACATTTCCCCCCTGGTGTCAACAAGCGAACCCGGCCGGGTGGATGCGGTGGTGGTGGGGGCCGGCATCGCCGGTCTCACGGCGGCGGCGCTGCTGGCGAAGGAAGGCCTGGCTGTGGAGCTGCTGGAGGCGCACCACCAGAGCGGCGGCTGCGCGGGCACCTTCCGGCGCGGCCCCTACGTCTTCGATGTGGGCGCCACCCAGGTGGCCGGGCTGGAGGAGGGGAACGGCACCCCCACCGGCATCCACGCGCGCCTGTTCCGCCATCTGGGGGTGGCACCACCGGCGGCGGTGCCGCTGGATCCCGGCTGCGTGGTGGATCTGGCCGATGGCAGCGAGCCGGTGCGGATCTGGCGTGATCCGGCCCGCTGGCACGACGAACGGCGGCGGCAGTTTCCCGGCAGCGAGCGGTTCTGGGCCCTGTGCGACGCCGTGCACCGGGCCAACTGGGCCTTCGCGGCGCGGGATCCGGTGCTGCCGCCCCGTTCCTGGTGGGATCTGGGCCAGCTGCTGGGCGCCCTGGGGCCGGCGAATCTGGCCAGTGGTCTGCTCACCGCCGCCACCATGGCCGACCTGCTCGCCCTCAGCGGCTGCGGCGACGACCGGCGGCTGCGGCGCTTCCTCGATCTGCAGCTGAAGCTCTATTCCCAGGAGCCGGCCGATCGCACGGCGGCGCTCTACGGCGCCACGGTGCTGGCGATGGTGCAGGAACCCCTGGGGCTGTGGCACCTGGAGGGCTCGATGCAGGCCCTCAGCGACGCCCTGGAGCGGGCCCTGGCGCAGCACGGCGGCCGGCTGCGGCTGCGTCACCGGGTGGAACACCTGCAGCCTCCGCAACAACCGGGGGATCCCTGGCGGATCACGGGGCGCCGGCTCAGGGGCAGGGAACGCAGCGGTGGGGAAAGCCCGCACCAGCCCCCCGACCAGCGCCCGGATGGGGCAGCGGAGGCGGCCTTTTCCCTGCAGGCCGGCGAGGTGGTGCTCACCCTGCCGCCCCAGACCCTGCCGGCGCTGCTGGGGGAGGCCCTGCCCGGCGGCTACCGCCAGCGGCTCGAGAACCTGCACGAACCCAGCGGGGCCCTGGTGTTCTACGGGGCGGTGGAGCGGGGGCGGCTGCCTGCGGAGTGCCCCAGCCATCTGCAGCTGGATGCCCCTGCACCGGGCTCGTTGTTCCTGTCGGTGAGCCAGGAGGGCGACGGGCGGGCCCCGGCCGGACGGGCCACGGTGATCGCCAGTGTGTTCACGCCCGCCCGGCCCTGGTTCGAGGGGGAGGAAGCGGACTACCAGGCCCGCAAGGCCGAGGCGATGGCCGCCATCCGGCAGGGGCTGGAGCGGCTGCTGGGGGTGGCGCCGGCCGACTGGCTCCATCAGGAACTGGCCACCCCCCGGGGCTTCGCCGGCTGGACCGGCCGGCCCTGGGGCTACGTGGGCGGCCTGGGTCAGCACCCCAGCCGCTTCGGGCCCTTCGGCCTGGCCAGCCGCACCCCCCTTCCGGGCCTCTGGCTCTGCGGCGATGCCATTCACCCCGGGGAAGGCACGGCCGGGGTGAGCCTGTCGGCCCTGATGGCCTGCCGCCAGCTGCTGGCCCGGCGGGGGGTGGACCTGAGGCCCTGACCCCCCTTTGGGCTCCGGAGCAACCGGGGCCCCGGCTCAGTTGACGCTGACCTGGATCACCCGGCCACCGAGCCGCTGCACCCGCTGCAGGGCCTGGTTCATGCGGCTGTAGGGAACCCGCATCACGTAGGAGCCGCTGCGCACCACCGCGTTGTTCACCAGACCGGTGGCGGTGATGGTGGCCACCCGGCCACTGGAGGAGCCCGTGCCGCGCACGCCCGCGGATACCACCAGGGCCTCGGCCCGATGGCTGCGGGAGGGTTCAGTGGGCTGGCCTGCCCGGGAGACCGGGCCATCGGCGCCGGCGAGCCCCTGGCCCATGGTGGCCCGGAAGAAGGACTCCCCACTGAAACGGGGACGGCTCACCGATACCGTCACGGCCCGGTCCTGGTGGAGGGCGCGGCCGAGCTTGAAGCGGGTACCGGCGCCGTCACCCTTCGCCGAGGCCGCCGCTCCTCCGGCCAGCTGCATCAGCCAGGAGAACTGCTGACCCTGTTGGCCCGCGGAGTAGTCCCAGCCGTGCAGATAGGGCACCACGTCGGTGCCGAAGCGCTCCTGATATTCGGCGCTGTCGATATAGGAGTCGATCTCGGCGTCGTAGCCCTGCTCCTGCAGGATCGTGAAGTGATGCAGCATCTCGGCCTTGTTGTGGGGGGCCCGGCCGAGCAGATGCTTGTGGTTGAGCTCGATGAAGCGGTAGGGATTGCAGGATTCGAAGAAACGGGAGCGGTACAGACCGCTTTTCGCCAGGGTGCGCACGAACTCCCGCACGGTGAGATAGCCGTTGCGGAACAGTGATTCGGCGCCGGCCAGCCGCTCGTTCTGCATCACGTACTGCTGGCCCAGCACCTGCTGATACACCTGGCGGATGGTGGCGTCCCGGTCCTGGGGGGAGGCTGTCGACCAGTTCTCCTTGTTGCGGTCATCCGCGAAACGCTCGATGCCGAGGGAAGGGGCTTGGAGCAGGGCCATGGTGAAGACGGCGGGAAGGGCAGGGAGAGAAACATCGCGGAAGATAGGGAGCCTTCGCGGGCTCGGGACACGGCCTGTATGTGGACCTGGCCAGAGAAAAACCCCCCGCAGGGCAATGCCCAGCGGCGATGTCAGGCTGCGATTCTTGCCCGATCCCAGAGGCTGGGGACAGGATCGTTACAGCGCTAAGCGAACAGGGGAGGGTTCCATACAATCCTTCACAACGAAGGATGGAGCAAAGATCAGGAGGCGCTCAAGCAGGCCAAACGGTTCAGCCCGTTGCAACGGGTTTCCCCTCCGCGGGGCGGGGTCCACGACCATGCGATGGGCCGGCAGAGATTGCGCCGTTTGAGCGATGGCCACGTTCGGGATGGACACGTCCGGGATGTCCTCCATCCCGGACGATGTCGAGAACGGCCGGTTCGCCGCATGGAACCGCCGTTCCCGCCCCTCAGGGCTGGAAGGGCGCCAGATCGCCGGGCTGGCGCAGCATCTTGTCGACTTCATCAAGATGGAGCTCCTCCAGCACGATCATCTCCCTGGCGTACTCCTCCATCAGCACCGATTGGTTCTCCGCCAGGGCCAGCAGGGCGTAGTAGGCCTCCAGGGCGGCCCGTTCATGCTCAAGGCTTTCGCGCAGGATGCCGCCGATGTCGTGTTGATGGGTCTCGAGCAGGGAACCGATCCGCAGCGAAGGATGCCCGCCCAGCAGGGTGACCATCTCACCGGCTTTGTGGGCGTGCACCAGCCCCTCTTCGGCGTTGCCCTTCAGCCAGGAGACGATGGGAATGCGGTTGTATCCGTAGACCATCAGAGAGTAGTGGGTGTACTTCACCACCCCGGCCAGTTCGAGTTCAAGGATGAGATTGAGCGCGTCGATCATCGACGCTTTCACAGGTGCATCGATCGGTTTGATGGCGGTTGTCATGGCGATGGCCTCCTCAATGGAAATCCGCTCCTGGACTCAGGCTAGGAGCCCCTCCGTAGCCTTCCTGGGCTGCACGGTGGGATCTTCACCGGTCCGGCCCCGGCCTACTCGTCAATGGGAAGCAGCACCAGGGTGTGGAGCCGGTCGGTGCCCAGATCGTGGGTGAGGATCCACACCTGCAGGCCCCGACCCAGATCGAAAACGCTGCGCAGCGTCCCCTGCTGGCGATAGGCGGCGATGGTGTTGTCGCGGGCGTCACGGGCATCGACATTGCCCCAGTCGCCGCGGCGGTGGCGTGCCACCAGACGCTGCAGGGTTTCGCCATCCACCCATTCGCGCACCTCCGGGCTCACATCCACCGGACCGATCGCAAGGCGGGCAGCCATGATGGAAATCAGTCTGAGCTTCCATTTAAGGGCCATCGGTCATGCCCCCCGCGCCGCCAGCCAGCTGGCTGGCTCGCAGGTGCCTGTGGAGAAGCGAAGAGCCTCCAGGCCCAATCCGGCCGAGCCCCCCGCCGGTACCCCTTCCATCCATCGTCCGTTCCCCATCCCGATGCGTCTGCCGAAACGCCTCACGACGCCCTCCTCCCTGCTGGCCCTGGGCGCCGGTGTGCTGGCGGTGCCCCTGCTGATGGTGGCGGTGCTGCCCCGCCTGGGCACGGCCAGCGTCGCGGCGGCCTCCCTGCCCGACCCCGCCACCGACAGCGCCGTGGCCCCCGGCGGCCGGGCCACGGCGGTGCTGGCGGGGGGCTGTTTCTGGGGCATGGAGGCGGTGTTCGAGCACGTCAGGGGCGTCACCGAAGTGGTGACGGGCTACGCCGGCGGCAAGGCGGCCACGGCCGCCTACGAGCGGGTGAAGAGCGGCGACACCGGCCACGCCGAAGGCATCCGCATCACCTACGACCCGGAGAAGATCAGCTACGGCCAGCTGCTGAAGGTGTTCTTCGCGGTGGCCCACGATCCCACCGAACGCAACCGCCAGGGGCCGGACGTGGGCCCCCAGTACCGCTCGGCGATCTTCCCCACCGACCCGGAACAGCGCCGGGTGGCCACCGCCTACATCGCCCAGCTGAACCGCGCCGGTGTCTTCCCGCGGCCCATCGCCACCACGGTGGAGGCCTGGCGGGGCTTCACCCCCGCCGAGGCCTACCACCAGGACTTCGTGGCCCGCAACCCCGCCCACCCCTACGTGGTGTTCCACGACAAGCCCAAGGTGGCGAGGCTGAAAGCGGAGTTCCCGGCGTTGTCCCGCTGAGGGGATCGCGATCAGCGCAGGTGGTCGAGGCCGCCGCGGCCGTGGAGTTCGGCCAGGTCGTCATAGCCACCGATGGCCTGGCCATCGATGAACACCTGGGGCAGGCTGCTGAGGCCGCTGCGCTCGGCGATCGCCCGTCGCTCGGCGTCGGCGTCTGCCTGCTGGACCACGTGGGGAATGCCGAGGGTGCGCAGCATGCGCAGGGCCCGGGCCGAGTAGGGGCAGCCGGTCCTGACGGCGATCTCCACCCGGGGGGCCTGGGCGGCGACGGGCGACCGGGGCCTGGCCGCCTGGACGGAGGGATTGCCGGGCCCGCCGTCGCCCGCCAGGAAGCCCACCAGCAGGTCGGCACCCTTCAGCACAAGGCTGCCGTGCTCGAGGTGGCCGCCCCACACCTGGCACTCGCCGTCGGAGAGGCTCAGGTGCAGGTGGACGCCACGGGGCGCCACGGTGCCCTGCAGGGTGATGATCTCCAGGTGGCCCCGCAACACGGTGGGCGCGGCCTGGCCAGGGCACTGGAAGGCCGCCTGGGAGAGGTCCCCCACCACGCCGAGCACGAACCCGGTGGCGCCAGCCTCAATCGCCAGCTGCTCGAGGCTGGCGCGCAGATCACTGCCCGGGCCCAGATGCAGCGGCAACGGTTGCATGGCGGGGGAACGGGCAGCAGGGGGTCAAGGTAGATCCGCACCCGCCGCCGCCTCAGGGCGTGAAGCGGCAACTCAGGCGTGCCAGGGCCTCATCCGGCAGACCCAGGAAGCGATCCAGCAGCGGATCGCCGCTGGGGGCGATCGGGGCCACCCCCACCAGCACCGCCCGGCCGGCGGCATCGAGGGGCTGGCCCCGGCCGCTGTGGCGGCGGCCCTGCACCGAGCCCGTGGTGAGGGTGGTGGCCACCACCAGATCCGGCGCCCGGTAGAGACCGACGGCCGAGAGCCGGAAGCGGGCGTCGAAGCGCAGGGTGATCGCACCGGTGGGGGCATGGAAGGACCCCTCGAGCCGCTCCGGGACGATGGCGATCTCCAGCCCGGGCGGCAGGGGCAGGCCGAGGAAACGGGCCGTGCGCCAGGACAGGGAGGGGATCAGCAGGCCCGCCGGATCGAAGTGAAGGGCCTGTTCACCGGCGGCATCGGCCTCCGCCAGCCACCCCGCCCCGCCGCCGCCGCCGGCGTCGTAGCGGAAGGGGGGATAGGCCGCGATCGCCAGGCTGCCGTTGGCCAGGGTGCGGAGGGAGCAGGCGGCCTGGGTCATCACGTCATTCTGCGTGGCCCTGCCTCAGCCCGCCGGCAGCACCTGGCGGTAGCCGTTGGCCTCGCACACCCGCAGGGGGGTGGCGAACAGATCACTGAGGGGGGCATCCTGCAGAAGGGCCTCGCTGGGGCCATCGCCCACCACCCGGCCCTCGCGCAGCAGCACGCAGCGTTTGATCTCCGGCAGGATCGCCTCGATCTGGTGGGTCACCAGCAGCAGGGTGGTGCCAGCGCGGGCCAGATCGCGCAGGATCGCCAGAAGCTGGTGCTTCGCCCGCAGGTCGAGACCGTTGGTGGGCTCATCCAGCACCAGCACCTCCGGGCTGTGCACCAGGGCCCGGGCCAGCAGCAGGCGGCGGCGCTGGCCATCGGAGAGCTGGGCGTAGGGGCGCTCCGCCAGATCGGCCAGGCCCAGCTGTTCCATCAGCTCCGCCACCTTCCGGTGCTGGGCGGCGCTGGCCACCTGGCTGCGGCCGATCCCCACCGAGCCGAAGAAGCCGGAGAGCACCACGTCGGAGGCCGGCACCCGGCCGCCGTAGCCGGCCTGCAGATCCTGGGACACCAGGCCGATGCGGGCGCGCAGATCCCAGAGGTTGACCGTTTCGCTGCCGAAGAGCCGCAGCCAGGAGCCTGGCTTGACCACCGGGTAGAGCTCCCGGCTGAGCAGCTTGACCAGGGAACTCTTGCCGGAGCCGTTGGGGCCGAGCACCACGGTGTGCTCGCCAGGATGCAGCCGCAGGGAGAGATCGTGGAACACCCGCCGGGGGCCCAGCCAGGCCTCGACGGCCTCGAGCTCCAGGTAGGGGGTCGGCTCGGCCATGGGGGCCATCATCGCCAGCGGCCCTCCATGGCCTTTCCACGAAGGGCCAGCTCAGCCGATACCGATCCACTCCCGCAGGCTGGCGAGGGGCCGGTGTTCACAGGCACAGAAATCGAACTGGTTGAGGTTGCGAATCCTGGCCTTTCTCCCCTGGGTCACGCCCGCATCAAAGGACGTCAGGTGGCTGCGATCGAAGCGATAAGGCCGGGGATAGAACAGCAGAGAACAGACCTTGAAGATGGCGAGATGGAAGGCGTTCGTCCGCAGGTCGTTCCCCATCGTGAAACCCACCACGAACGCCTCATCGTCAAGGGTGAACCCCCTGCCGAGCAAAAGGTGCAGACAATCATGCCGGTAGAGATCGATCATGCCCGGCAGGGCCACGGGGCTGGCGGGATTCTCCAGCAGGCGCACCACGAAGGGAATCGCATCGCTGGGATCGCCCTGCATGGCCGCAAGGGCATCGACAAGGCGCTCGGGAGCTTCGGCCTGAATGGTGGACATCATGTTCAGGGTCCTTGATGATCGTTTTGGTAACGGGCGATACGGCGATCAGAGCAGGAATGCCGTGGGTGGAATCAAAGGATCGAGCGAGGGGAGCAAGCGATGGAGAGAACCGGCATTGAATCCAGCCAGTCAACCTCCAGTGAGGGAGGCCGCCGTCAGGGAAGATCCCGGCCAGGACAGAACTGAACCAGGGCAAGTATTGATTGGAAATTTAAACGCCATGGGATGCAACTCCCAGAGACTGTGCCTGAATGACGACAGAGCCAGCGTCCCTGAGCTGGAGCGAATCTGCCCAGGCAGGCATCAGCGATCGCCAGGCCCGCTTGAGGCCATCAGAGATGGGCCAGACCGGTGCGGGGGGCAACGCTCTGCCCTGATCTGACCCGCAACCCCATCACCAAGGTGCCCGCGGACGCCGAGGACCTCGCTGACCGCCCCGCCGAGCAGCGGGGGCGAAGCAAGAACCCAGGAAGTCTTCGTCTCCTCCGGGCGGGTGCCTCCGGGAGCTGGGGTGAGGCCGGTGGCCGGCCGATCCGCGAGATCGGTCCATGGGACGATTGACCCCTCATCGCCTGGTCCCCGTGTCGAACGACAGCCGTTCCCCCAGGTCAGTGATCGCCGGCCTGCTGGTCGTGATCGGCTCGATCGGAGGCCTGGCCCTGCTGACCTGGATCACGGTGGTCATGCTCGACCTCAAGCATCTGAACACCTCCGGCTTCACCCTGCCCTGAGGGCAGAGCGTGGGTCCGAGCGGCTCCGGAAGCGACCGCGGGGCCTTGCCGCGCCGGACAGCGGACCTGGGGCCGTGAAGGATTGATGCGAGGTCAGGACGGAAAGGTTGCGGGTCTTAAGGATTGCTCTAGGTTTTGGTCCTGCAGGGAGAGACCATGAGCCAATCCGTTTCGCTGCTGACCGCCACCGGTCTCACCGGCCTGGCCCTGGTGAGCCTGACGATGACCTTTCTGTTCTGACGCCCCGCCGGGGGCGGCCCCTCTGCTGATGGGCCGCAGCCCCGGGCCCCCACGACGCGCGGAACAGCCAGCTGGTACCCGTTTCGCGCTCCGCTGACGTCAGCACGATCCATCCATCTCGGCGCGAGGCTGCGGCGCGATGATGTCAGGAGGCAGCGGGCCCGCATCGGTGAGCAGGGAATCAGGGGAAGCCCACAAGACCGTCGCGGCCACCTTGATCGACCGGCTGGGCAGAAACACTCCCATTCCATGGCCTTCTACCCGAAGATCGCCTGCCATCTCAGTGGTGTCTCGAACGGACTCAACTGGTAAAATGACCTTCCAGAAAAAGTGTTTTATGACAAGTGAACAATGCTCAAGAATGATTCGGGATTTCAGCACTTCACCTCCCACTGTCTATTCAGATCTGAAGGTTCTGATTCTCAACTGCACCCTCAATCGCACACCGGTTCTATCCCACACCGAAGGGGTGATCCGCATTGCCCAGGACGTGTTCACTTCGCTGAAGGTCAGCTGTGAATTGATCCGACCTGTGGACTATGAAATAGCGGCTGGTCTCGGCACTGACATGAGCCAGACTCCGGAATGGGATCGGGACGAGTGGCCCCGGATCCAGACGAAGATCGACCAATGCGACATTCTGCTGCTCTGCACATCGGTGTGGCTGGGAGAAAAGACGTCCGTGTGCAACCGGGTGCTGGAGCGCATGTACGGCTACACCCATCTGGTGAACAGCAAGGGGCAGTACCGCGATTACGGGAAAGTGGGGGCCACCCTGATCACGGGCAATGAGGATGGCATCAAACACTGCGCCATGAACATCCTCTTCTCCCTCTCCCACATCGGCTACACGATTCCTCCCCAGGCGGATGCGGGCTGGGTCGGCGAGGCCGGTCCCGGCCCCTCCTACCGCGACCCAGGCTCAGGCGGCCCGGAGAACGACTTCACCAACCGGAACACTGTGTTCCTGGCATGGAACTGTCTCCATCTGGCGCGCATGCTCAAGGATGCCGGTGGCTATCCGGCCCATGGCAATGTGCCGGGTCAGTGGGACGCAGGCTGCCACCGGGGTCGGGCCAATCCAGAGCATCGGGCCTGAGGGGCCATTCGGGAACTGACGCCACCCCTGAGCCGTCAGTCGCCGGGGAGCGGGCGATCTCTCAGCCGGAGAGGGGGCCCCGCTCGAGCGGCTGAGGCTTCGCCACCAGCCAACCCCTTCCCCCGGCTTCCTGTAGCGACCGTTACAACAAGCGAACCAGCCTTGCTCTTCGGCTCGGCCTTCCTACGGTGCCCCGTGATGATTCTGGATACATGATGCTGAACCTTTCTCGCACCACCTCCCGCCTCATTCACGCCGCCCTTGTCCTGGCTGTCGCCGGGGGTGGCCTGGGCCTCTCGGGCTGCTCCAGCACCAAGGACGCCGCCATGGACGCGGGCGAAGGAATGGGCGAGATGGCCAAGGAGGCGGGCACGGGCGCGGCCCGTACCGCCCTGGCACCGGCCGTGAATCCGGTGCTTGAGCTGCTGAACAAGGGGAAGGATGAAGTGGAGGGCGGCAACCTGAGTGCGGCCGTGGCCACGATGGGTGGGTTCGAGGCCCTCTGGAGCAAGGCAGCCCCGGTGATCCAGCCCCTGGCCGGTGACAAGTGGCCCGCCATCGAAACCGCTGCGAAAGGGTTGATGGACACGTTTTCCAGCGGCGCCACACCCGATGCGACCGCCGCCAGTTCGGCGATCAGCGGCCTGATCGGCCCCCTCTCGGGATTGATGGGGAAATGAGGGGTTGAGCGAAGGAGGCAGAGCCGCGCCCGCTGCGGCCGTTCCAGACCGGGAGGGGCGTGTTCCTGACCCTCACAGGGGGTGAGCCACCCTGCCCTGGGCCTGGGAGCTGGAGATCGCGGCTTCGCCTCGCCGGTGGATCTCTCTGGCGTATTCGGTCCAGGTCCCTTGCCCCCAGTAGCGGAAGCAACTGGTTTCCAGCAGCAGCAGATGGAGCAGTGCTTCCTGATAGGACGCGGTCTGGGTCACCCCGGGATCCTGTGCCACCAGGGGGTCAAACACCTGGTGAAAACGGGCACTGAGGTGATGGATCGGCTCCAGCACGTTGGCGTAGCCCTCCACCCAGCTGAGGTTGTTGGTCCAGGAGGCACCGGCCATCGAGAAGGAGGGATCGGTGGCCTGGAGCTCGGCGATGGCCGCTTCGGTGGCTTCCGGGGTGGGTGGCCGGCCCACCCGTTGCCACAACGTGTGCTGGTGGACCGCCTGAATCATCGGGAAATCCCCTGAGTGCACACCGGCGGCATCCAGCAACTCCAGATATTCCGTGCCATTGATCGCCACCGTGCCCGCATCACCCTCCTGGGAGGCGATGGTGTGATGGGCCTGGAGGAAGGCCGGCGGGAACTCATTCATCATCACGCCACCATTTTCCCCGTCGGCGATCTGGGAGACGAGCGAAGGAATCGTGGTGGCACCCAGCGATTGCCGTCCGAGCCCCAGGGCTTCGTGATAGGGCTGCATCTGGCCCACCAGTTTGGTGTCGGAGCCCTGGGTTTTGATCAGCGCCGTGATGGTGGCTGTGTCACGCCGCTGGAGCTGCGCGCCACCAGCTGGTTGGGGATGAACTTCTGATCCTGACGCAGGCCTGAGCCGTCGAGATTTTCCACGCTGTGTTCCTGCACCAGCAGCCAGCGGTAGCCACACTCCCGGAGGGCCTGCACCAGGGCATGGAGGGTGTCGGGGTGGTTGGGGAGGTGCATTTCCGGAAGAGAGAATCCCTTCACCCGTTGCAGGGCCTCACGGCCGAAGAGCGCCGCAAAATGGTGCTGCCAGGCCAGAATCTGCAGCTTCAGGTCAGGGATGGGCGTGGAGGGCGCCACGGCATGGCCCCAGAAGCTGCCGAGCCATTCCACATGGGTTTCGGAGGGTGGGATCACAGACGAGCCGCTGGAGGTCCTCGAGAATGTCGTGGCGGCCCATCTGCTGAAAGCCCCAGAGCAGATTGCCCGAATAATCCAGCATGATCCGAGGATGGCAGCCTTCTGAAATCAGCTGGGGAATGATCTCAGCCAGGCGCCTGTAACATTGGGCGAAGGGTTCGGCGTTGTGGTTGTCGCCCTCTGCCGGGTGCTCCAGCATGTACTGAAGATGGGAGATGAGTTCTCCATGGGCGCCGGCTGGAATCGTGGGCTGGTGCATGTGAAGCGCGCAGGCAAAGCCTGAGCGGATCTGATCCAGCTTCAGGTGGGTGTGCGGCAGGAACACGGGGCCGGGGTGCTGAACCAGGTCGAGGATCTCCTCTTCAAAGCCAGCGATCGGCGGCAGGGCGTGGTCGCTCATGGCGGTGGGGTTGTTAGGGAGAGATTGAATGGATGAAACGAGGTGAAGAGCAGTTCCTGCTCCAGGAACTGCTGCTGGACCGGGACGTGGTTGCCGGGCTGGTTCCTGAACTGGTTCCTGAAAAAGAACAGCAACAGGTCTGCCGGAAGCAACCTCCAGACGTAATGGGGCTATTTCTCACGCTAACGGAGTTGCCTGCGGAACGAACCTGAGAGTCCTGCTCCGATCGAAGCTCGGGCATGACGTGCCGCGCACAACAGAGCCGCAGCCACGCCATCCGTGGCTGCCATGGGCTGCGATGGGGGCCTTCAGCTCGGTCTTGAGCCGCTGCTGTCAAGCGTCAGCACAGGGCCTGGCGGGACTGCGAAGAAGCCATGGAACGCGTGCATGGTCTGTAGCCGTTGGAAGTTGGAGCCGGAGCCCACGGAAACGGGACAAGCCAATGGAGATTCCTGCTGCTGTGGGGCGGGATCCGCCGCCAACTCGGAATGATGGGCAAGCGGACAGAGGCCTGCCGCTGGGATGGGAAGCAGATTCCTAGCGAAGATAATATTCATCATTTCTGTAGAAAAGCTGCTTGAGGCTCCCCTCCGCCAGCTTGCGCTTTGAACGAAAGGTGCGGGCCTTCAATGTGTCAACGGATATCGGGAAGATCGGTGGCCTGGTGATCTGTTGATGGGCATCATCTGGATTGATGATGAGGTCGGCATCGAGGAGGACACACTGCGCATAGGGCGAGCCTTGGACCCAACCATCATCACGCTGCACACGCGCCAATGGCAGGGATGAGGCGGAGCGGAGGTTGAACTGATCTACATCGCGGTAGAACTCAGCCAGCGGCTTTTCCATCTCATCGCTGACCCTCCAGGCCCGTACCGAGCCCAGATAGGCATCGATATATACAATCAATACAATGAATGACAAGGCCGCGCAAACGACAAAGCGATATCGGGCCGGCGGCATCCAGACGCGCAGCTGGGCGAAAAAAGCCTGATAGATAAAGGCGGCTACAATGACCATGAATGGCACAAGAAATATCACCGTATAGTCATGAAAAACAATCAGATTTCTGAAAAGCACAAGCCACCCCACACTGGCCAGCAAACACGACCACAGGATGGCATTGGCATTCCAGGCGTCCCTGTTCGTATGTACTGGATGATGGCTTGAGAGATCATTCCGCAGGCGATAAATGGCTGTAAATGCACTGGTGGATCGCAAAAGACGCCCGCGAAGATTTCCAATCAACAAGCAAAGGCACAGAAGCAACAGCAGCAATACCGGCCAGAAGGGAATCAGGTTGGCGAGCCATTCAACAAGATGGGACACCAAGGATGAGAATTCAAGCTGAGGCTTCTGGGCATCCGGCCATACTGCCGCAGGAAGCCCCAGCCGACGCAGGGAAGATTGGAGCACCGAACTCTGCACCAGCCCCACAACAGGGTTTCCGGCTTCTCCGTTAAGAATCGATTCCACAATTCCCGCATAGAGCGCTGCCGCGCCAACCGATGCGCCTCCAAGGAGGGTGGTCAGCCAGCAGTAAAGGCGCAGCCTGACTGATGTCCCCTTGAACTGCTGAAAGATGCTGACTGCGGCAAGGAACAGGACCGAAATGAACGATCTGCCAAAGAGACAACCAGCCACAGAAAGCAGCAGGAAAGCCATGGGCCTGCTCCTGGAAGCACGAGCCTCAGGCTGCCAGATGAATGCAGCATAGCCATAAATACAGGCAACGTATCCAAGCAAACCAGGCTGATCGAAATGAAACATTGGCCTATAATGAAGCCATAAAGGCGAGGCCCCAACGCTGAAAACACTTAGTATCGAGGTCAGAAGCGAAAATCCCATCGTCCGCAAAGACAAGTACATCAACCAAAGCGTAAGAACGTAGATAAAGTTCATCAGCTGCTTCGTAGCCAGAAGGTAGAGCTGTGCAGACTCCCTGAATAAATCAAGAAGCAAATTACTCAGGACGGGGAACAAAACCGAATATCGGTTAAAATAGTCGTAGTCAAATGTGATGGCTCCGTCACCACCAATCGCCCCAAACTTGCAGCTATAGCCCACGAATCCTGATGCCAGGCGTGAATGATCAACGATGGAGAGAGAGTGCAATGTGACCCAGCTGAAATGGGAACCCCGTTCCAGGGAGAAAAGAGTGGGTTCCAATAGGATGATGACCACGAAGGCAGCCATCGCCACAGCAAAAGAGACCAGCTTTTCCCGCCTTTGCGGGAAACCTTGCTCAGATTTCGGTAGCGGCGCTCCCCCTGAACCAGCCCTGCCCAGCCGATGGATCATCAACGTCAATACAGACGAAACCAGTTGAGAGTACGATCGGAATGCCTGTATGGATGGCAGAACCTATGGGTTGAGGGAATCCTGTGGTGATCGACGGCCTTCACCGATGCCCCCTACCGCCGGCAGCCAGTCCACCCGGCAACCGGCCGAGGGCATCGTGAGGGTCGGCAGGGAGCGCAGGGACAGTCCATCCTCTGTGGGTCGTGGCCCAGCTCAGCCAACCTCTTCGCCGACCGGATCGCCGCGGACATTATTCCGTTGCAGGCGCTGGCAGCAGAGAACTCCTAGGATTTACTTCACTGAATGTTCGCCCAGTGCAGAAACTGCCCCTCATTTTGATTGCCGGGCTTCTGGCCCTTCCGCTACTGCCTTCGGGCACCGCGCTGGCTCAGAAACGGATTCCCAAACTTCCGGGATATGATCAGTGTCCGCTCGGTTATGTGAATGACCTGAAACAGCACTGCAATTCACCCATCTATTACGAAGTCAAGCCCACCTACGGCAAGCCCTGCGACTCTGGATGGATGAACATTGGGGCAGGCTACTGCAAGAAGAAAACCCTGGGAATTTTCTGAAGTCCCTGTCAACGTGAAAGCCTCTGTATTGCACACCCGGTAGCTCATTCCGCCCTGCAAGTTGCCCTTGAGTTTCACGATCTCCGAGCGGGACATCCTCACTGCTGGAGGTCATGATTGTGCTGTCAGGGCCAGGGAGACCTGAACGTCACAATGCGGACAGCTATCGAGATCAACAGGCGTGGCATTGACCCCATCTTTTCTGGCCCTCCTGCGTCCTCAACCATCCAGCTGCGCAGAAGACCGAGGTCGTGTCAGTTCGACGGCCAGTCGGGTGAAGCCATCCATGGCCATGTGCGCCTTCCGGTAGCCGGGAACCCGCGAGCAGCCCAGCGGGCGATCGCCGGTGATCCGATGTCCCAGCGGCTGGAGCTGCACCAGCTTCCTGGTGTCGACGTGGATCATCTCCCCGGGGCGCTGTCACTCGTGGTGGCGTACTGGTGGGGCTGTGGATGGCTGTTCATGGGTCGAGAGGTCTTCGGACGGGCGATGACACCCCGAGCCAGACGTCTGATACCTGATCGACAAACGGCACGCCGATCTCCGGTGGCAGGATCCGGAGGCAGGGCGCGGGTGATGGAGTGAATCAGGGATCAAGAAGGGCACGGCGACGGATCCGGCGGCTGCCCGCCGTTGGCCTTCTGATCGCGCTGCTGCTCGGCCTTGCTCTGCCGCCTTCGCTCGCCCAGGTCGCTCCAGCCCAGCCGGACACCGCATCCGAGGCCGTCAGCGTGGCCCCCTGGTGGGACCTCAGCAAGGCCTATGCCTGCGGCCGGCTGCTCTGCAGCGACGTTGCCTTCCCCTCCGTCCTTCCCCCGCTGAAGGGCATGGATCCCATGGTGCTGACCATTCAGCCGGCCCCCGACGCCTCGCTGGAAGCGATGAGCGCGATGGTGGAGGCCCGTTCCCGCACGGTGAGAGTGGGGGTGGAAGGAATCATCGAGCAACTGCGGCGCCAGGAACTGCGACTGCAGCGCGAAGGGACTCCATCCGACTCCGCCCCGAAGGAAGTCGCCACGGAGGCCGGGACGGACATGACGCGAACCTGGCCCAGGAGCCGATTTCCCTCCTTCTGGCTGATCACCACCGCCAAGCCCCTCCACCCGGACACACCGAAGGTGGAGGTGGGCATCCGCAACGATCAGACGGTGATCTTTCTGGCGCCGGATACAAAGGAGAAACTCGGGCAGGTGACGATCGTCACCGTCACCGAGCCAGATGCCAGGCATGCCGGGGTGCCCATGGAGGAACTGGCCCAGCGCTGGCGCCAGTCGCTTCGCGTCGTCTTCAGTGAAGCCCTGTGGGGGATGGAATTCAACCGGCACTATCCCCTGGCGCGGCAGCTGATCGTTGTGGCGATCCTGACGCTCGCGGCCGCTGTGGTGCTGGTGGTGCTGCTGGTCTACAAGCGGTTGCGGCGGCTGCGACACCGGCTGCGGAGTCTGCTGCGCACCATCGAGAACACCCAGCGTGATGAGGCCAACGAGGCCTTTGGCAAAGCTGTTGCCGCCCCCGGGCCCCTGGCAGGGGACAGGAGCAATGAGCCGGGCGTTTCAGCGGCCTTGGAGCCCCTCAGCGAGAGGAGGTCGAGGCGTTGGCCTTCGCTCGCCTCCCTCGAGCGCTTTCTGGATCAGATCCTGGGCAACCGGGAGCGCTTCATGGCTGATCTGTCATTCAAGAAACTGCTCCAGCCCCACCGGATTCGGAACATCATCAACCTTTCCAATCTCATGTCCAGGGTTCTGCTTCTGACCGTCATTGTTGCGCTGGCCCTCGCGGGAGTGGGGATGTTTCTGATCTTTCCGTCCACCCGTGAGGCGTCTCTGTTCATCGCCCTGCAGTCGCTGGCCATTCCATTGCTCTGGATGACTCTCGCCCTGGCCCAACCGTTGCTCGATCTGGTCATGGATCAGGTGATCAACATGTGGCGCTCAGACGCTGAACTGGAGGATCCTGGGACGACGAGGTATGGCCTGCGGGCCAGCACCTATTCCGAGGTGATGAAGATGCTGAGTGGATTTCTGTTCATCGCGGTGGGACTGTACGGCACGATTCTGATCCTCGGCGTCGATCCGAGTGTCCTGGCAGGCGCCGGAGCACTCGCCATCGCGATCGGATTTCTGGCACGCAATCTGCTGGAAGACATGATCAGCGGGCTGATGATCATCTTCAATGATCGCTTCGCCATCGGCGATGTGATCAACGTGGGCGACAAAGGGGGCCTGGTGGAGGCGATCAACCTTCACATCACCCGGTTGCGGGGAGGTGATGGCCGCCTCACCTCGATTCCCAACCGGCAGATCGACGTCGTCGACAATCTGACGCAGGATTGGGCCCGGGTCGACTTCACCGTGCGCATCGACGCCTGGGCCGACGGACGCCGGGCCCTGGAGATCATCGGCACCACCGCCCGGCAGCTTTGGAAGGAAGCGGAGTGGCGCGAGCTGATCCAGGAGGAGCCGGCGGTGCTGGGCATCGATGAGATCGGCCACGAAGGCACCCTGATCCGGGTGTGGATCGTCACCCAGCCGTTGAAGCAGTGGGTGGTGGGACGGGAATTCCGCCTGCGGGTTCAGGAGGATCTGCGGCGTGAGGGGATTCCCTTCGGAGTGCCGCAGCGGCTGATCCGGCTGCTCGCCGGGTCTGATCGGGAACAGGCTGCAGAACGCTGACCCGCTGGTGTGACGCCAGCGGTTCACTGCAGGAAGATTCGTATGGACGGGGCACAACACCACACCAGTGCCCTCGCGGCTGGACGGAGGAACATCCGGTGCGAGTCCGGCACTGTTGCGCAGCCTTGAAGAGCCCGCTCGCCAGCCGCGAGAAATTTCAGCCGCACGTATGTGAGCAGTGTCCACACCTTGCATGGACAAGGTGCAGCAGTGGGAGGCGATCCCGCAGAAGCTGGGGTGAGTTGGATGGGGTGGTGTTGGGAAATCGCGGGCCAACTGGAACAGGCAACACCACCGCAGATCAGGCGGACGATCGATCAACCTCGTTTCATTGCCGTGGGATTGTCCCGCTGAACCGGAAATCATGAGCTATCAGTCGCTCAAGAACCAAGGAGTGAGCCCATCACAAGTTGACCGACAATATTTTTCAGACTTGTGTTCAGGAAAAGAGACCAGAATATATTTTTACTCAGAACTCTTAGCGACCATAGCATGAGCTTAACGTTGACCCGTCAAACATGCTCTGGGGAGCAAGTCATCAAAGAATTGGCACCTGGCAGTAGGTGAGACTGTCAGGTGCCTTGACTCAGGGAGACGTGGCAGCTATATCAAATGTTGGGCCCCCACAAGTTTCAGGTTAGTTACCGGTGGGCAATGGTATGTTAATGCCTTCTTTCGCGAGCATTTCACGGATATGCTGGAAGCGTTCGTACTGGGTGAGCGTAATCGGGCCAGAATACCCCTCACTCTGCAGCTTGCGCGGCGGGTATTGGACATAGGTTTTCATCAGCTCTTTGACCGCTTCGCCGATCGTGACCAGCATCCAGGTCCGTTCCGTGTAGTTATTCATGAAGATGTCGTAGCGTTCCTGGGGGTCTTGCCACAGGTCAAACATCTGAGGAACGACCGCAACATAACTCTCAGCCCCCTTCCATCCCAGGTTGGAGTCTACGGCCAAACCTCCGGTCGTTGCACCATCGTCACCCCGCAGGTTGAACACAGCCTTGTAATTGTTCACCCGCACCGCACCCGGTGTCAGCTCCATCTCGGTGAAGTAGAACCAGGATTTGCGTTCACACTTACCGGTGCCAAGCAGCACCGGAGACATGTCGTGGCTGTCGAAGATAATCGGTTGTCCCTCGCGATCATTGGTTGGTAGCGATACTCCCGCGAGGGCAGAAAAGGTCGCCATCAGATCGAGACCGCCCAAAATATCGTGGTTCTTCGTGCCTGCCGCAATCTTCCCTGGCCACCAGGCAATGGCGGGGACGCGATTGCCTCCTTCGCGGACAGTGCCCTTGGTTCCCCGGAAGGGTGTGTAGCCAGCATCAGGGTAGACGTCCTGCCAGGCCCCGTTGTCGGTAGTCCAGAAGATCAACGTATCCTCTTCCAGGCCCAGTTCCCGCACCTTGTCCATGATGGCCCCAACCCGCGCGTCCAGCTCGACGATCGAATCCGCATACTTGCTCTTCGAAGGCGATTGGTGGATGAAGTCAGGGTGCGGCAGGTTGGGCTGGTGCACCTTCATGAAATTGACGTTGAGGAAGAAGGGCTGGTCGTCCTTGGCAGCTTCTTCGAGAAAATCAACCGCTGCTTTTTCGACATAGCCATCGAAAAACGGAATACCCACAACGCCTTGATCCGGTGTATCGACGTACTGCCCGTTGATCTTGAAATCCTCCTTCGCCTCCTCACCGGCCTTGCCCGACAGCGAGCCCTTGGTCACATTCTGGAACATGGCTCGTAGCTCTGGATCCATATCAGGAAACCAGGTGGGGTCGGCATAGGTATAAGCATTCAGGTGGTAAAGACCGACATACTTCATCTCGTCGTAGCCCTGGGCATTGGGCAGGGCGTAATCTGACTCACCCAGGTGCCATTTACCCGTGAAAAAAGTGCGGTAGTCGGCCTGTTTCAGCACGGAGGCCAACGTCCATTCTGCAGCGGGCAAGCCGCCACCCTGCCCCTGAAAGGCCACGGTGGTCATGCCGCTGCGGTTGGGAATGCGCCCCGTTTGCATGGCCGCCCGGCCCGGTGTGCAACTGGGCTGGGCGTAAAAGGAAAAGAAGGTCATCCCTTCAGCCGCCAGGCGATCGAAGTTCGGGGTTGGCATCCCCCGCCCTTCGCCGCCGCCGTAGGGCCCAAGATCGCCGTAGCCTGTGTCATCCGTCACAAGCAGGATGATGTTTGGTTTTTTGCTCGGCACTGGGGTGTCATCCATGAGAGGGAATCAGTCAGCAGGTGAATTCTGCCGATACTATGATACATTGAGGCACACCGCCCTGCTGTTAAACATTCACTATCGGAACGCAACTGGGCCAGCACTCCTCATGCTTGCGCTGACTGATATTACCAGGTTGACGTGTACTTTGCGGCTTCTGGATCTTTTTCTTAGCGCCATGACATCTCTTAAACTTTCTCCACTGCTGCAAGAAGAAGGGTCGTTGGGACAGTGCTTTTGGAAAAGCGGCATGCTGAGCCGCAGGGTGGGCATCCGTGCAACAGGATAGTTTATGCATGATTTCCGCTGTGAGCCGGAGGAGTTTATCAATGTGATGAAAAAATACTTTGCCCCTGGCAAAAGGGAATGCAGCTTTGGTTCTCCATCCGGTGCTACAAGGAAGCGATATTCAGGGCATTTGCTGTTGCAGGCAAAGCAGAAGTCATAATCTGGGGAATATGTTGGCGGCAATTCAGATTAGCCGCGCCCAGACTGATGGGGAGGCACTGGGAGGCACTGGATCGAGTTCGTGCCCAATTTCATGTTGTTTGCTTTTAAAGACCTCACACGATTCGGCGTTGAGAAGTGCACCCCTTGCCTAGAACGTATTCTCAAAGTTCATTCCCGGCTTTCGGTGCTTCTCCGGGCAAGTGAGCGCTTTGCGAAAGAACTCGACACCTATGAGAGTCGGCCTTCCTCCTTGCCAGGCAACCGTTATCTCTTTCGTGTAATGGGTGTCGATCAGTTAAGGCATAGATGCTTTCTGAACCTCATCCGACATGCGAAACGTGCTACCGGAGAAAATTAGTCTTTACCAAGAATAAGCAGCAGGAGGAGTTGAGATTGAGAATTACGCCCGTTGGTTTGGCCAGAGCGTGGATCTCGCTGGCCGAATGTGGGTCAAGATAGGAACACTGTAATACTACTCCTCCTGTCTTGGGGTGGACTCCAACTTCTTCATGCCGCCACAGCTATGCAATCGCCGATAACTTATTTAGCCTCAACGGAGCAGAGCAAGCCATCCTCGCTAACTTAAAACTGGCAGGAAACAAACAATTTTAATTGACGCATCGGCTACAGCATAAAGCAACGTTTTTGGCATGGGCGGCAATCAAGCGCTCACCGTTAGAGTGCAGCGAACGTGAGGCCGCTCGTTGCCAAGGTTCGGCCGTGGCCGAGCGCTACCGGAAGCACTCGCCAACATCCTCTTGAAATGTGCTGCGGTTGGTTGTCATTCCATGGGGCCCTGGAATGGCGATCGAATATCGAAACGGCCGAACCCTGGTGAGATGCGGCACCAAGGGTTGCTGGGTGTTTGTGTGTGACACGGAGCTGAACCGATTGCTGTAGAGCGCGGCCAGAAAGGGGCCACCACATCGGCCGCAGCATCCCCGATTGATCGTCGCCTCCAGAGAATGGCGTCCGCCATCCGCAACGGATCACTTCCCAGGGCCGGCACCGAAGCCGTGGACCGGCGCGATCCGCGAATGTGTGCCGGACTCACCATTCGCAGGAAAGACCACGAAGGACCCGCCATCATGGGCCAGGAGCTGCAGGCCCGCCATGCGTCGTTTCTCATCCTTCGGCCTTGTCGGGATCTGTCTGGCTCTTTCCGGCTGCGCGGTGAGCCAGGAGCCCAAGCCGGAGGCGTCCGCCGTGACGGGTCCCATCCGGATCAAGCTCGACCTGAACGACCCATCCATGAGTTTCGGGGTCCTGCCCCGCGGAGAAGATCGCACGGTGTTCAAGGCGGGTTTCGGCAGAAACGGCGTCACCTGCGCGGGCAGCCGCTTCGAGGAGGGCTACACGCCGCTGGGCAGGTTCCGGGTGAATGCGATTCTCAGCAACGATCGCTTCGTGATGGAGCCGGCGCTGATCGCCCAGTCGGGCAAATCAGAGGACGAGCTGAGGGCAACCCTGTTCCGCAACATGAATGCCATCGACTTCAGCGGCGATGGGGAAACCGGCGAGTACGGCATCGGCTACGTGAGCCTGGCTCCGGTGGACAGCGTCCCGCAGCCCTTTGCGTTCAACACCTACGACGGCAGATTCCGCTGGTACAGCTTCGCCATCCACGGCAGCAACGACGACCAGCGCATCGGCCGGCAGCTGACCGGTGGCTGCGTGAACGTGGCGGAACCCGTGCTCCGGACCCTGCTCAATGTGGTGAAGCTGGGCGATGAGGTGGTGATCAGCGCCAAGGGGCCCTGCACCCCCTGAAGGCACGGGGATCAGAAGGAGTCTTCCGTCTGGCCGGCGAAGCGGCCGGCGTAGCTCTCGCTGCCCTGCAGCTTCTGGAACACGAACTGGCAGACCGCGGTGCCGGGATGCACGGCCAGGGGGGCGGGGCCGAAGTTGCTCATCTCCAGCACCTGCTGGCTGTCGATCCCCGGCCCCATGAAGGGGGCGCTGATGTGCACCATCAGGCCCAGCCTGGCGAAACGGCTGCGACCCTCCAGCCAGCCGCACAAGCCGGGGCCCAGACGCAGCCGCTCCTGGGTGATGCCGAGCACCGTTTCGCCCGGCATGATCAGGATGTGCTGGCCCTCGGGCACCTCGATCTTCTCGGTGAGCTCCCGGTAATCGGTGTGCTCCTGCACCTCGATCACCGCGTGCACCTTGCGGAACACGCGGAAGGAGGAGGCGAGGGTGAGGTCGAGCGAGGCAGGGCCCAGCCGCTCCGGATCAAAGGGCGTGATGGTGATGGAGCCCTGCTCGATCGCCTGCAGGATCGCCTCTCTCCCGAGAACGGCCATGTCTCTCCCTGGGGGTGGGCAGGGGTGGATTGTCTCAGGCGGCCGGCGCGGCGGAGATGATGGGCGCCGTTGTCTGAACCGATCGCCATGAAGCTGCCGCAGGGATGGACGGTGTGGCTGGCGGTGCTGGCGCTCAACGGCATGGCGGGCGCGATGTGGTTTGTGAACCGGGGGGTGGAGCGTCCCGAAGCCGGCGGCAGCCTCTGGGCCATGCTGCGCTCGCTCGGCTCCGGTGGAGTGGGATAGGCGCAGCGCTTCGAAAGGGGCGTTTCGTCGTGAGGCGCGAGCCTGTCCTCGAGCGCCTGGCCAGGATCACCCCACCATGGGTTTGCCAGGCAACAGCCAGCCCGGCCCCGGCGCTTACCGGCAACGGCGCCTACAGCCTGATCGGCGGCGAGGAGCTGAGCGACGCCGAGCGCGACACGCTGCAGCAGCTGTGCCGCCAGCGCCTCGATGCCTTCCGCGAGCAGCGCGGCGAGGAGGTGTTTGCCCACCGCAGCCGCCACCGCACGCCGATCAGCGGCTCGGTGAACTACAGGGTTCACCATTGCGCCCGGGGCCGCTGCGAAGCGGGCTGTGTGTTCTGCGCGCTGGAGGGCAGCGGCCGGGTGCTGATCAAGCCCACAGCATGGAGAGCCCATCGCCGAGCGGATGCTTGGGGTCGCTGAGCACGCCCGAAACTCAATGCTTGGCCGTGGCGAGCGAACGCACAGCGATCAGATCCTGATCACCAATCGCTCGGAGGCTGGCTGAGGAAAGCTCAACCTCATAGGTTTCAGGATCGTGAATGGCAACAACAGCACCGAGATCGCCCAACTGCAGACCAGCATCAGGTATGTCGTGGGTGAGAGCAACTGTCTGGTGCAAGGCAAACATGACTACCTCCGGAAATGCGGTGATGAGCCTTGGCTGATTGGAGTGATCGGGGATCAGCCAGACCGCTCTGAACCGTCCCAGTCTGCCCATGGTGGAGCAGATCATCACGAAGCCGTATCCAGGATTCAACGGTGTAGCCGAGTGAACGAAATACCCTGGCCTTGAAGCGACCGACTGGATGCGTGTCTGAGAGCAGGTCGTCGCAGATCTTGGCTTCGTCAACGATCGCGTGGTCTGCATGGGGGAGCATTCGTGGGCCAGGGTGATCGCCGGGGCTTCTCCACCACCAGTGCCACCCCCCGTCACACCCCAGCCAGGATGGCCCCATGGCCCCGCCCCAGCGCAGGACGTAGCCCGGAGGATGGTGGGCAAGGTGCTCATCCGAAAGATCGGCCGCACTGCCCAACCCTCAAAGATCCAGGCTGCCGTTCAGCTCTTCGATGGAGCATCCCAGCTGGCTGGCCGCGTCCTTGAGGATCTGTCCCGCAGGCGTTCAGCCAGAAGCTGGCCGTTGACGTCTCGCGGAATCCTCACAGGGCCAGCAGTTCCTGCCTCACGTGATGGAGGCGGATCAGGGGCGGCGCCTGGCCGGGATCAAAATGGCAGACGACCGCGTCGCGGATCTCCCGGTGCAGCTCCTCAAGGGTGTCGGCCTCGGTGAGGATCGCGGCAGCGGCTGCGTTGGCCCGGAAGGAGCCGTCCTCCGCTTCCTCGACCACGAAGCTGTGGTGGGCGGGATGCTGCCCTGTCTGGGCAAAGGGACTGGGGCGGCACACCAGCACCCGGAGCCGGGTTGGCTGCAGCCGCCTCGCGCCCACACCAGAAGGGATTTCAGCAGTTTCGCCTTCCTGACGGGCCGCCCAAATCCACACCTGGTCCATGCGCCCTGCTGCCGCAAGGATCGACCCATGCCCCATCACACCCCCCGGTTTCCCCACGCCCGCTAGCAGCTCGATAAGACCCTGCCCAGAATGGCGGCATGTCCATCGCCGCAGCGTCGCCACCGATCGACCAGCGCCTCCAGGAGATGGCGGCCGTGATCCAGCAAAGGATCCCGGGTGCGGAAGTGCGCCTGTACTCCTGCGGAGAAGCCTGCGGCTACGGCTCCCGGGCCCGTGGAACGGCGGGGCCGGAGTCGGACATCGACCTGCTGATCACTGCACCGGATGCCTGGATGGAGGGCCACCACCGCTTTGAGGTGCTCAACGAGCTCTGGGACCAGCTGGCCCAGGCGGATGTGTCGCTGGATCTGGTGCTCTATTCCCAGCGGGAGTGCGAGGAGCGCCGCCACTGGCGCAGCCATGTGATCGGCAGGGCCTGCCGGGAGGGGCGGTTGCTGGATGGCGCTCTCTGAGCCGGAAGGCCTGCTGAAGATCGCCACTGCCGACCTGGATCGTGAGCTGTTCAACCGGCAGGTGAGAGGGCTGCTGGCTCGGGTGCAACAGCTGGTGGTGCCAGGTTCAGACACGGAACCCTGATGGGTCTGTTCCATGCGTCCGAACCCCTCCCCCACCTACGAGCGGCTGGTGGGCAAACAGCTTGGGGGGGTGCGAAGGAAGAGCGCCCCTCACGCCGTTCCCCACATCCGGAACTCCACCTGCTGAGAGGCTGCCTGAAAGTCCTTGTCGGTTGTCAGCAGCGTCAGCTCATAGCGCTGGCAGAGTTGAACAAGCAGGGCATCGATGGTGCCGATCTGGATCCCTCGGCGGCGGCAGACATTGCGGATTTCGGCTGCTGCAATGTGGTCCTGCTTGTCAGGCTGGAGGAAAGCGAGGGCGGAAAGGCGCTCCACGAGCTGCTCTCGGTTTTTGGGGCCGGCAAAACCCTGGAGGACCTCCTGGAGCACCAATCCCGTGGTGAAGACCTGCTCGGCACCCTGGAGAGCGGCACGGAGGGCGACCACCTCAGGCACGCCTGGCTGGCCATCACGGCGAAAGGCCAGCGACCAGACCGAGGTGTCGACCAGCAGGCTCACCGCTGGCGTTCCCGTTCGGCCTTGTAGTCGTAGCCGGGGTCCCACTCGAGCTTGCCGAAGAGCTCGGCAACCTGGCGCTGCTCCCGGCGTGCGATGAACTCCTGAAGGGCACGGGTCACGGCGGCCTTCTTGGTGAGCTCACCGCTCACACGGAAGGCGTGATCGAGCAGATCCTGATCGAGAGCGAGATTCGTGGCCATGTGTGACCTCCTTGTGAGGTGCTTACACATTAGTTCCTCAGGGCTGGTCGAGGGGGCAAGCAAAGGTATGGCACCTGGCATGGGCTTCTCCTTCACGAGTGCCACCCCCCGTCACACCCCAGCCAGGATGGCCCCATGCCCCCGCACTCCTCCCTCACCTACGAGCACCTCCGGCAGACCATCGCCGAACGGATGCGCATGAGCCCCATCGATCAACCGCTGATGCTGTAGCCGAAGGCTTCCGCGCAGCGGTAGGAACTGCTGGGCCGCCGCAGCCCGGCCCCGGCGCAGGACGTGGCCCGACGGATCCTGTGAAGCGGATGGTGGGCCGAGTGCTCGTCCGAAAGATCGGCCGCACAGCCCAGCCCTCAAAGATCCAGGCTGCTGATCAGCTCCTCGTTCGAGCAGCCCACCTGGCTGGCCACGTCCTTGAGGATCTGCCGCAAGGTGCCAACCCTGAGGGGCTTGTGGGCCGGAATCGTGAGGTGCTGCTGCTGGCCGTCAGAACGTAGTCATGGCGCTGGAGGCGCTCAGCCAGGAGCTGGCCGTTGACGTCCCGCGGAATCCTCACAGGGCCAGCAGTTCCTGCCTCACGTGATGGAGGCGGATCAGGGGTGGCGCCTCTCCGGGATCGAAGTGGCAGACGACGGCGCCTGTGATCTCCCGGTGGAGTTCCTCAAGGGTGTCGGCCTCGGTGTGGATCGCGGCGGCAGCTGCACTGGCCCGGAAGGACCCATCCTCTGCTTCCTCGACCACGAAGCTGTGGTGGGCGGGATGCTGCCCCTTTCTGGGCCAAGGGACTGGGGCGGCGCACCAGCACCCAGAGCCGGGTTGGCTGCAGCCGTCAAACACCCACACCAGAAGGGATCCCAGCAGGGTCGCCTTCCTGACGGGCCGCCCAAAGCCCCACCTGGTCCAAGCGTCCGGAAACCGCCAGCATCTCTCCATGACCCCGCACCCCTCCGACACCTACAAGCGCCTCCTGGCAACCATCGCCAAGCGGATGCGTCAGATCCTGTGGGGGCATCGATGAGTCGCTACAGGGTCGTCGGTTCTGCTGCAGAGTGTGAGCCAGGATCGAATGATCTGGTTCTGAGCAATCGCCTGGGCATCAAGGATCCGGCGGTGATGGAGGGAGTGGAGCGGGATCTGCTTCTCGATCTCTATCAGACGATCATCGGGAATGGGGCTCCACCCAACCGCCTGAGGATTTCAGATGTGATCGGCTGGCATCGGCAATGGCTGGGGTCTGTCTATTCCTGGGCAGGAAAGGTTCGGACGTTCAATCTGAGCAAACAAGGCTTTGCTTTCGCAAGTGCTCATCTTCTGCCGGATCTGCTCAAGTCGTTCGAATCGGAATATCTTTGTCGGCTGACTCCGTTCAACCCAGACTCCATGGGTGCACTGATCAGGGGACTTGCTGAGGTGCATGTTGAATTCGTGCTCATCCATCCGTTCCGCGAAGGCAATGGTCGAATCGCCCGACTGCTGGCTGATGTGATGGCGTGCCAGGCGGGGATTGGTCCGCTCGACTATTCAGAATGGGATCGTCAGCGGGACCTGTACTTCGCCGCGATCCGGGCGGGTGCCGTGCTGAATGTCACCCCGATGGAGGATCTGTTCAAACAGGTGTTGACTGGGAGGATTGTCGATTCCTGAGTTCACGCTCGATTTCAGCAACCGACTGACCCGTTTCGATGGCCGTGGAACTGGCCACCGCACGGATGATGCGCGAACCCAGCGACAGTGAACTGGCCTGCTGACGCAGCCGCTGAAGCTCTGGGTCGGTCTTGGGCATCAGGACATTGACGAGACATTCATTCTGGCATCAGGCCAAGGCATTTCCACCATCCTGGTTACCGAGGGCATGGTCATCGAGGCTGTCCCCCCCAGGGCGATCGCCAGGGCCAGCCGCTCGCTCTGGGGAAGTTGGAGAAGGTCGGACATCGGCGCCAACGCCATCACACCCCCAGGCAAGGAATCCATCGCAGGCACGCTTCCTGGAGTGAAGCAGGGTCTGGGGAAGGGCATGACAGGACGCCAAAGCTTCTCCCCCACCAGTGCCACCCCCGTCACACCCCAGCCAGGATGCCCCCATGCCCCCCGCACCCCTCCCCCACTTATGAGCGCTACCGGTTGATCGTCGGCGAGGGGCCTGGAAGATCCTGTCACTCAAATCCGAGACGCTGGCGCGTCCACAAGGGATTGCGGCGGGCATCGAGTACAGCAACTACGAGCACAGCATTGTCGCTCAATACATAATAAATGCAGAATGGAAAACGCTTAGAAAGAAGTCGGTGAAAACTAAATACGACTTCGTGAATACCTGCATAAAACGCCAGGGACTCGATGTCCGCAATCAGACAACTCCTGAAATAGTCACCAAGACCGGGATGTTGACGTTCGTAAAACCAATAGCCATCGATCAGATCATCTTCTGCATCGGATGAGATGCTGATGATCACTGGCCAATCCGCAACAGCCTTGCCTTGGCATCCGCCCAGGTTGAAACGCTTGCCCTCCCGTCCTCAAGGCGGCTACGACGCTCCTCAAGAATGCTCTGATGCCATTCGGGTGACGCCACATCACCTGGGTGGCGACAAAGACTCTGCCAAACAATTTCCAGGAGTTGCACTTTTTCGGCAACAGTCATGGCGTCCAGGGGGATATCGATGTTCATGTCATTGCTCCCGTCCGAGTTCTCAGATATAGCGGAAACGATTTTAGCCTGTTTCTGCAGCCCTGCCTGCGAAGTGCTGGGCCACTCAAGTGGCCCACAGGGTGTTCACCAAGGCCAGCCGCTCGTTCTGGAGCAGTTGGAGCAGTACGGGCATGGGGGCCACCCCCCGTCACACCCCAGCCAGGATGCCTCCATGCCCCCGCCCCCCTCCGCCACCTACCAGCGCCTCCGGCAGACCATCGCCGAGCGGATGCGCATGAGCCCCATCGATCAACCGCTGATGCTCATGGAACTGCTGGGCCACGGATTTGCCGGGCAACAGCCAGCCCGGCCCCGGCGCAGGACATCGCCCGGCGGATCCTGCCAAACGGATGGTGGGCCGCGTGCTCACCGGCAACGGCATCACCCGCTACCGGCGATGGGCTCTACAGCCTGATCGGCGCGGAGGAGCTGAGCGACAGCGAGCGCGACGCGCTGCTGCAGCTGTGCCGCCAGCGGCTGGACGGGTTCCGCGAGCAACGGGGTGAGGAGGTGTTTGCCCATCGCTCCCGCCAGCGCAGCCCGATCAGCGGCTCGGTGAAGGTCCGGGTGCTCACCAGGGCGCAGGGCCGCTGCGAGTGCTGCGGCGCCAGGCTGTTGCTCAGCAAACCCCGCATCCATGGGCCCTGGCGCTGCACCAGCCGGAGTGAAACGCGGTGGCTCACGCGATGGGCTCAGCTCTCCAGATAACGCTCCACCGTGTTGGTGGTCCAGATGGCGCATTGCAATGGCAACGCCAGCGCCATCTGGACCATCAACAGCAGGCTGAGCAAAGCCTCGGCGCAGACCTCTGCACTGAGACCTCTCTTTCTGGCGAGATCCGTCACGTAGGCGGTCGCCTCGGCCATGTTGGATTCTGCGAATGAGGATGTTCGCGTCCAGGACCAGGCCCTTGCGCTCCACCCTCAGGCCGTTGGCGGCTCACGGTGCCCCTTCCGCCAGGCCTTGAAGTCGGCACTGAGCTCGTCTTCGCTGAGACCGAGACGCTCCAGTTCAGCCTGCATCAGCCGGCCAGCCTCCAACACCTTGTCCCGATCACTCAGGTTGCCGTGCTGGGGCAAGGGCACGTAGAGGCCAATGGCTCAGACCACCAAGCCAAGGATCTGCCCCACGATCGCCAGCACCTCCTCCAACTGGGAGTCCTGCAGACGTCCGATTGGATGGGGGCGTGCACCCCTGGCGCGCCAGTCGAAGGATTTGAGTTGCTGGCACAGCACATAGCTATGGGCACCCGGCCGATCGGGGATGGGGCCCAGATCCACGGCAAGGGTGGAACCACGGTTGTAGGGAGCTGAGGTCATCGCGCAGCCCACAACCAGGCCCACGGTGGAGTGGAAGGAAGCGCTGGACAGCACCGCAAAGGGATGGTGATCCTTCATCTCGCGGCCGGCCTGGGGGTTGTGGTCGATCCAGATCACGTCACCGCGATCGGGCACCCACGCCTGGCCTCCTCGGCGGGGGCTCACTCGACGACCTCAGCCCCGAGCGGAGGGAAGGCCATGGCCTCCGTGGGTTCGCCAGGCATGGGCTCGTAGGCCGCCAGCCGTTCGGCCAGAGACAGGCGAGGCTGAACCGGCCGGATCAGCACCCCACCTTCCACGACGGAGAGTTCCACGGCCTGATCTTCCTGCAGCCGAGCCTCCCGGGCGATGGCTGCAGGCAGGCGAATGCCAAGGCTGTTGCCCCAGCGGCGCAGGGCCTGGCGCGAAGGGGTGGCGGCCATGGCAACGAGATGTTTAGACGGAAGTATAGACGCCTCAGGCATCGGGGGCGGCACAGCGACACCCGGAGCCGGGTTGGCTGCAGCCGCCACGCGCCCACGCCAGAACGGATCCCAGCAGGGTCGCCCTCCTGTCGGGCCGCCCAAAACCACACCTGGCCCTGGTGGCCAGCATTCGCCAACTGATCCCTGCTGCTGATGTGCGTCTGTACTCCTGCGGAGAGGGCCGGGCCGATGCCGATGTGGACCTGCTGATCACTGTGCCTGATGCCTGGCTGGCGCAACACGACCGCTTTGCGCTGCTCGCTGACCTCTGGGGTGCCGTGGCCCTGCCGGATCTGTCTGTCGACCTGGTGCTCCACTCGAGCAGCGCTGCGGTTGCTGCAACTCGCCTGAGATCACCACTCACCCACGAACTGCGTCGCCTGCGCCACATCACCGATTCGGGGCTCAGCGTTGGCTGAGGAACTGCTCCAGGGTCATGCCGATGTCCTTGGCGATCTGACGAAGCAGCGGAGGAGAGATATCACGTCCCTTGTGAACTGGAACTGTGGTGCAGCGTCCGCGAGGATCACGAAACTGCTGATTGGAGCCGCGCTGACGAACCACATCGAAGCCCAGTTTCCGAAGAATGTCCGCCACCTCAGAGGACTTGAGGACGGGGGTTGAGCCCACGTTCAGGCCGGCACCACGATCTGCTGCAGGCCCACGAAGTCGCTCCCCAGGGCCGGCTCGCCGTCCTCCAGGAGCATGGTGATCACCTCCTGGAGGTTGGCCTGCAGCTCATCAAGGGTCTCCCCCTGGCTGTGAGCGCCGGGGAAGCCAGGGACGTAGCCCACAAGCAGGCCCGTGTCCGCGCAGCGCTCGATCACGGCGGAGAACGTACGCACAGTCTCTGCTGCCTTCAGTGAATTCATCGTAGGCAACCCGCCAGGTCTTTCCGAAGGGGTGACAAAGGGCATGGCATCGCCGCAGGGCTTCTGCCCCGCAAGTGCCACCCCCTGTCACACCCGCCAGGATCCCCCCATGCCCCCGCCCCCCTCCGCCACCATCGACCAACCCAACCGCTGATGCTCATGGAACTGCTGGGCCACTGATTTGCCAGGCAACAGCCAGCCCCGCCCCCGCGCAGGACGTGGCCCGGCGGATCCTGGGAAGCGCATGGTGGGCCGGGTGCTCACCGGCAATGGCATCACCGCCTACGGCAACGGCGCCTACAGCCTGATCGGCGGCGAAGAGGTGGCTTGTTTGTTTGTTGAGAAGCCTGCGGCTTCGGCCACCGCAGCCGCCACCGCAGCCCGATCAGCGGCTCGGTGAAAGTCCGGGCTGGGTTTGCCTGTGATCAGCAGCTGAACAGCTGGGAATGGCTCTGCGAAACGCTATTGCCGCACCAGCCGCCATCAGAGCTCAGCCTCAACCACTTGGTCCAACTGGTCAGCCAGGGCTGGAATGCTCTCGGAAACAATCTGCCAGATGGTGTCTTCTTCCAGGCCGAAGTAGGCATGCGCCAGAACATCGCGGAGGCCAGCAATGCGTCGCCAGGGCAGCTTGGGGTGCCGCTCACGGACCGCTGGCGGGATCTGCTTCGCCGCTTCACCCAGCACCTCCAGGTTGCTCAGGGGAGGAACAGCGACCAATTACGGGCACTCCCCCTTTCAGGCAAGCGGAATGGCCTCCTGCTCGATCCGCTGCCGCAGTTCAGGGCGAAGACCGCGGCGCGTCACCAGGTCCACCCGAGCGCTGAGCAGGTCTTCCAGGGCCAGCTTGAGGTCCATGTACTGCTCGAAGCTGGGGCTGGAGGGGAACTCCACCAGCAGGTCCACGTCGCTCTGCAGCCCTGCCGCCCCGTGGATCACAGAGCCGAAAACGCGAAGATCCTGGCCACCGTGGGCGGCTGTGAGCGCGAGCAGCTCGGGCGCCAACTGCCTGAGCCGCTGAAGAGTGGGTGGCGTGCTGGGATCCATGGCTCCCATTCTGCTGCCCGCCACTGGCCCCCGCCGCGACCACGGGCCACTCTGGCTGCATGCCCCCGCCCCTTCCGCGTCCAGCAGCGGTGCGTTCAGGTGCGCTGCTGCCAGCGGCGGGGATCCTGACGGCCGTACCCGCGCTGGGTTTCCAGCAGATCCTCCACCGCCTCCGGCAGGAAGCGAACCGCGGGCATGGTCATCCGATGCCGAGCTGGCTCCGCACCTCATCCCAGGGCACAGCCGCTTCGGGGTTGTCGCGATGGGTCGCCCAGCGCCGGTCGAGCTCGGCGCAGAGGGCAGGGTCCACCGGCAGCGCCCCATCTCGGGACTGGTCATCGAGGCTGTCCCAAAGGGCGATCGCGAGTGCCAGCCGCTCATTCAGGGGCAGTTGCAGCAGGTCAGACATGGGCGTCATCGCCACTCCTCCCGGCAAGAAGCTCACCGTAAGCGCGGTCGAAGCCGGGCAATGGGACTGGAGAGATGGATGCCCATGAGCCAGGTGGTCAAGCGGGTCATCGGCGCCGAGTTCACTGACGTTCAATGCCGAACAACCAATGCCTTCCGACTCAGCTCGATGAGGACATGGGTTTCAAACAGCCGGCTCAGCCCCGGCAGAACACGAAGCAGCAGAGCGGTGAGATCCTGGTTGCCGATGTTGCCCGTGGCCACAAGCAGAAGTCTGGCAGGAGTGCCGCGCAAGAGATGACTGCGGACGAAATCAGCATCCTTACTGAAGACAACTCTCCCATCGCTGTCGGCAATGGAGGCAATCATGTTGTCGGCGCTGCGATTCCCATCAGGCAGATCAAGGGTGTGCAGGACGTCGAAACCCAATTGTTCCAGCGGCCGAACGAGAGATCGTGGCAGCTGGGCATCCAGCAGGATCCTCATGCAGAAAGGACGTCAACTCGCTGAATTCGGGAAAGCTGGGTTGCGTACTCAAGCACTGCCGTGATGTCTTTAGCCTCGAGATCTGGATAATCGGCAAGAATGTCAGCCGCACTCATCCCAGCTGACAACAGTTCGAGCACCATCTCCACGGGATAACGCAACCCGCGGATGGTTGGTTTTCCATGGCAGATCTCAGGGTTGATGGTGATGCGCCCAAGCTGGTCTGTCATGACGGTTTCCTGGCTTCCCCAGCCTAAGGGGGACAGCAGATCACGACCGTGAGCTGGTTGTGACGCTGGCATGGGGATCTTTTGGGCCTCTCCCTCAACAGTGCCACCCCCCGTCACACCCCGTACCAGCACAGACCCCGCAGCGCCAGGATCCCCCCATGCCCCCGCCCCCCTCCACCACCTACCAGAGCCTGCGGCACACCATCGCCCAAGGGATGCGCATGAGCCCCATCGACCAACCGCTGATGCTCATGGAACTGCTGGGCCACTGATTTGCCAGGCAACAGCCAGCCCGGCCCCAGCGCAGGACGTGGCCCGCCGGATCCTGGGCAGCGGATGGTGGGCAAGGTGCTCACCGGCAACGGCATCACCGCCTACGGCAACGGCGCCTACAGCCTGATCGGCGGCGATGAGGTGAGCGACGCGGAGCGCGACGCGCTGAAGCAGCTGTGCCGCCAGCGCCTCGATGCCTTCCGCGAGCAGCGCGGCGAAGAGGTGTACTGCTGCACGGAAGCCTGCGCCTACGCCAACCGCAGCGGGCGGTTCGTTCGCAGCGCTGGAGGGAGGAGTCGGAGTGCTGCTGGCAAAGCGCTGGGGCTGCGACGGCGACGCATCTGAAGGCCCCGCTACCTTGTAATGGATTGGTCTTTCCGGCCCTGCCGGCACGGCGCGTGGTGAATGACCTGCTGACCCTGCCCTTGGCGCAACGCCTGGAACTGGTCCAGACCCTTTGGGACTCGATCGCCGCCGAGCACATCGGACCGGAACTCACAGAAGCCGATCGGCAGTTGATCGATCAGCGGTTGGAGCAGTTCTTGGCAAGCGGTGATCCAGGCCTGGATGCCGACACCGTGCTGGACGTTCTGGAGCAGTCCCTCTGATCATGGGGCTGAGGCTCCGTCCCGAAGCCCGGCTTGATCTTGAAGCTGCAGCCCGATGGTACGAAGCCCAGGAGCCGGGCCTGGGGCGGAGGTTTCTGCAAGAGGTGCGCGAGGCTTTCCATCGCATCCGAACCAACCCAGAGGCCTATTCCGAGGGCTATCGGAACACCCGCCGTGCTCTGATCCGGCGCTTCCCCTACGGCGTGATCTACCTGCCCGTTCCCGAACAAGGCACCATCGTGGTGCTGGCCGTGCTGCATTGCGGCCGCGACCCAAAGCTCTGGCGTCAACGCTCCAGCACGTGAGCCCCCATGCCCCCGCCCCCCTCTCCTGCCTTCCTTCGCCTGCGCGCGTTCATCGCCAAACGCATGCGACTGAGACCCATCGACCATCCCTTGATGCTGATGGAACTGCTCGGCCGCCGCAGCCCGGCCCCCGCGCAGGACGTGGCCCGGCGGATCCTGGGCAGCGCATGGTGGGCAAGGTGCTCACCGGCAACGGCATCACGCAGTACGGCAATGGCACTTACACCCTGATCGGCGGCGATGAGGTGGCTTGTTTGTTTGTTGAAAAGCCTGCGGCTTCGGCCACCGCAGCCGCCACCGCAGCCCGATCAGTGCCTGGGTGACCGATGTACCAGGGTTCACCGATGACGCCCAGGGCCGCTGCGAGGTGCTGCGGGGCCGAGCACCAGCTCGGGCCCTGGAGGTCGGCCACCTGGCGAAGGCCTCATCCGCCGAAACCAGGGCGCAGCCTTCGCTGAGGGCATGGCTGGCGATCAGCAGATCCATGGCCGCCAGAGGTGTGCCCTTCCGTTCCAGATCGGCCCTCAGCCGCCCGTAAACCCTGGCGCAGCCATCGGTCCAGGGAAGGATCTCCAGGATCTCCAAGGCCTCCTCCACCAACCGGGTCAACCGGGACGATGGGGGCAGCTTCTCCAGCCCGTAGCGGATCTCGGCCACCACGATCGAAGACAGGCAACAGCGTTGCTCACGGGCCCAGGCATCCAGCTGTGGCGACAGGCCTTTCAGCAAGGCGCTCACGGCGTTGGTGTCGAGCATCAGCCTGGCCGCCGCCGAAGCCATCAGGGGAACGCCACCGTTTCGGCAGCACGGGTGTCGCGCAATCCGCCAAAGAACGCCGCCATCTCCGCCTGGAAGACTGGGTCTTCCAGCTGCGCATCCCTGCGCTCCAGCCAGGCATGGGCCGCACAGATGTGAGCACCACCGCGCCACTCTCGGGATCGCGATGCACCTCCACCTCTGTGCCCTCGAAGCGGAATTCGGCCGGCAGCCGTACCGCCTGGCTACGGCCGTTGCGGAAAAGCTTGGCGCGCATAGCCCCCCTCTGCAGACGGTCGATACCGAGACTAGACCACATCCGCCACCTCACGCCGCCCATGGCTCGCTTCCTATGCCGGTTCAGCGGTGGCTGAGGAATTCCTCCACGGTCATGCCGATGTCCTTGGCGATCTGACGGAGCAGCGGAGGAGAAAGATCACGGCCCTTGTGGACTGGAACTGTGGTGCAGCGTCCGCGAGGATCACGAAACTGCAGATGGGAGTCGCGTTGACGGACCACATCGAAGCCCAGCTTCCGAAGGATGTCCGCCACCTCAGAGGACTTGAGGACGGGGGTTGAGCCCACGTTCAGGCCGGCACCACGACCTGTTGCAGGCCCACGAAGTCGCTTTCCAGGGCCGGCTCGCCGTCCTCCAGGAGCATGGCGATCACCTCCCGGAGGTTGGCCTGCAGCTCATCAAGGGTCTCCCCCTGGCTGTGAGCGCCGGGGAAGCCAGGGACGTAGCCCACAAGCAGGCCCGTGTCCGCGCAGCGCTCGATAACAGCGGAGAACGTACGCACAGACTCTGCCGCCTTCAGTGGATTCATCGTAGGCAACCCGCCAGGATGCCCCATGCTTCCGCCCGCAACCTGCAGGCGCTCTGCTTCCGCTGCAATGCCGACAAGCCATGGCCATCGTTGGTCTCAGAGTTGCACCGGCAGGGACTGTCTCAGATGGCTGGAATCTCATGCCACACGTGCACAGCTTCAGATTGGATCTCAAGCACGCGATTGATCAGGTCAGTGTCTTTCCCATGTTGGATCAGCTGCAGAGCTGATTGGACCCGGAGCCACTGCTGTTCCGCGCTCAAGCCAGCCTCCCTGAGGGCGATCACGCCAGGGTGCACCTCCATGGTGGCGGCCAAGCGAATGAAATCGCCCACGTTCACCGTGACCACAATCTGATCGCGGGCCAGGGCATGGGCGAAGACCGCGTCATCCTTGGCGCCAGCAAGACCGACATGCACGGCCGCCTCTGCCGGAATTCCCTGTTCACAGGCCCAGCGGGCCAGGCGAGGACTGAGATTTTCGTCGATCAACAGCCTCAAGGCATGGCCCTTCAGCCGCGTTGCAGGGCGAGGGGGCGCCGAGGGCGGCCGGGAGGCTTGGGCAGGCGCGCCTGGATCTCCGCGTAATCGAGGGCCTGGCGGCTGAGCTGGGGAAAGTCTGCTTCCAGCTCGGTGCGGCTGACGCCGGAGCGCAGCTGCTCCACAACCACGGCCACGGGAATCCTGGTGCCCCGGAACACGGGCTGCCCTGAACAGACGGCCGGATCGCTCTCCACCAGGGCATGGGGCCGCCTGTAGAGCCGATAGCGGTAACGCAGGTCCCGGCTCACGCCGAGGAGGTCGAAACGGAAGGGAACGGCACCTGTCTTGCGCAGCTCACCGCGGCCACGGGACCACTCCCCCTGGGCCATCTGGCGCTGGGGCAGGCCCTCGGGCAACTGGTGAGACTTCACGGTGAACACACGGAACACCTCACGCTTCTGGGCAGGGGAAAGCTGCAGGCCCTCGGCGCTCAGACTGTTCACCACCTGGAAGTAGAGGAGCTCGCGAAAGCCAAGCCGCAACGGTGCTGCAGAGGAGGGTGATCCCGGCGTGACCAGCACGCGGCGGTACTCCTGAGCGAGCAGGCGGGCATCGGCTGCGAGCAGGGCGGCACCGGCGGCGGCGGTGAGGTCAGCAGCCATCGCAAAACCATGATTCAGCCTGAAGCAGAGTATAGACACTCAGGACTGGCGGGGGTGCTGGTGAGCAGGGAAGAAGCATGAGGGGGCCGACATGGCAAAGCGACGTGGGGTCCTCAAGGAATCAGTGCCACCCCCGTCTCACCCAGCCGGATGCCCCCATGCTCACCGGAGGATCTTCCTCGCGTCCTTGAGCAGCAGGAGCAGCTGCTGCTGGCGCAGAGGCGATGCGGTGAATCCGAACCGGGTGTAGAAGCGTGCCGCGTCTTCGTCGATGGGATGGGTCAGGATCGCCCGAATTCCGGCCTGCTCGGCGATCACCAGCGTTCGACGGATCGCGTCCTGCAGCATCCCGACACCGAGGCCACGTCCATGGTTCTCCCGTGACACGGCGAGCCTGGCCAGGATGACCACGGGCAGCGGAAATCGCCCCATGCCCAGACGGATGCGCTCTGGCGCCTCCACCGTGTCGACCTGGCCCACGGTGAGGCTGAAGTAGCCGGCGACGCGATTCTCCTCGTCGGCGACGACGAACGTTCGGGCCGAGCCACTGGTCTGCGCCTGGCGAGCGTGGTGCTGCAGCCAGTGATTCAGTGTGGGCCTGCCGCAGTCAAAGCCTTCCAGCCGGTGCTGGACGGCCAGCGGCTCCGGCGGCCGCCAGGTCACCGGGCTTCCCAGGGTGCCTGCCTGGCGAACAGATCACGGAGACCCTCATTGGCCTGTTCGGGGCGGTCCAGCAGATCCATCAGGGCCTGGGCCTGGGAGCCCGAGACCATGAACAGGCGCTGATCAAGGAGCGTCTGCTCGGCAGCGAGGCAGGCACTGTCGAGGATGAAGTCGGTGAGCGACTTGTGGGTGACCTCGGCGGCACGGCGCAGCACGGCTTCCTGTTCCGGCGTGGCGCGCAGGCCGAGCCGGGCTGAGCGCGCAGGAGGCGAAGCTCCGATGGCAGCCATGGCGAACCCTCTCCTAACTTGAGCAGCTGGTCAATGTTAGTACAAACGACGCACGCAAGCGGTGAGGAGGCGTCCCGCAAGGCTTGGCTGAGGGCATGACGGAGGGCATGGCATCGCCGCAGGGCTTCTCCTCCACCAGTGCCACCCCCGTCACACCCAGCCAGGTTGCCCCCATGGTTCGGCACCCCTCCCCCACCTACGAGCGCCCCGGCGCAGGACATCGCCCGGCGGATCCTGGGCAACGGATGGTGGGCCGCGTGCTCACCGGCAACGGCATCACCCGCTACGGCGAGGGGCGCGACGTGCTGCTGCAGCTGTGCCGCCAGCGCCTCGATGCCCTCCACCGCCTCTCACCAAGGCGGTGAAGCTTCATCAGGGGTTCGAGGCACCAGCTGGATTTCCACATCGCAGCCGAGCACATCGGCGTAGCGGCGGAGAGTGGACAGTGCGGGTATGTGCTTGCGGGATCCCTCGAGCCGACTGATGGCGCTGCGCGTGGTGCCCATCCGCACGGCGACCTCCTCCTGGGTGAGACCGGCCCGCTGGCGTGCCTCCAGGAGCTGCCGGAGCAGACGGAATTCCACGGCGGCCTCCTGCCGCGCTTCGCTGTAGCCCGGCACCTGATCGAGCCGGGCGCGTTCGGCACCGCGATCGCGGATGACCGGTTGATAGGGGATGTCAGGCATGGCGTTTGACGTTCCTGAGGCGTTCGCGAGCGATGAGGAGCTCACGCCTGGGTGTTTTCTGGGTCTTCTTCACGAAGGCATGGAGCACGGTGATCTTCGAGGAGGTCGAGCAGCTGATCGCATCGCGCCAGAAGATCCAGAGGCCAGTCCTCGATGTCCTCGCGAACACGAGCGTTGTAGTACTCAAGCCGAAACGACCCTTCCATGTTAGCGCGCGTGCTACGTGCCCACGGGGCTGACCCGCTGATGGGCTCTGGGCGCCAGGCCCTTGTGGGGTGAAGGAGAGCGCGTGAGCGCCACGGCAGCGAGGCTTCTCCTTTGTCAGTTCCACCCCCGTCTCACCCCGCCACCATCGCCCCATGCCCCCATGCCCCCGCACCCCTCCCCCGCCGACCAGCGCCTCCGACACACCATCGCCAGACGGATGCGCATGAGCCCCATCGATCAGCCATTGATGCTGTAGCCGAAGGCTTCCGCGCAGCGGTTGGAACTGCTGGGCTACGGATTTGCCAGGCAACAGCCAGCCCGGCCCAGGCGCAGGACGTGGCCCGGCGGATCCTGGGACGGGCATGGTGGGCAAGGTGCTCACCGACAACGGCATCACCCGCTATGGCAACGGTGCCTACGCCCTGATCGGCGGCGACGAGCTGTGCGAGAGGGGGAACGTGAGCGGCCGAGAGTGGGGCTCAGGGGTGATCGAGGGGAAGCAGAGCTACAGAGGCTGATCGAGCTTGCGCGGCCCCTTGATCACCGCACGGGCCAGATCGGCTTCGGTGATCTCCGGGATCTCGTCATACTCTTCAGGCTGGATCACATGCGCATCCACACGCTGTAGATCCGAGCGAATCGGATCATCAGGAGAAGTGGTGGCGAAAACGAAGTTGCTCTCTTGCATTGGCCTTACGCATCGAAATGATCTGACGGAAAAAGGAACGCTGGGTGTAGATGATCACGACCATGCGACCCTCCAGCAGACCCAGGCATACGGTCCGAACCTCACCATAGTCGCGCCGGCGGTCTTCAAACTCCAGCGTCCGCCCGGCAAAGACGCGTTCAGCATCGAGAAAATCCAGCCCTCGCTGCTCCAGGATTTGCAGCCGCTTTAGGGGATCAAAGCGGATCACCATCCTGCGTGGCTGGGGTGGAGCCGCTGACTGAATCCGCGAGCGGGGAGGGCATGGCGAAAGGGAGAGGGAACCTCAATGGACAAGTGCCACCCCCCGTCTCACCCAGCCAGGATTCCCCCATGCCCCCGGCCCCCTCCACCACCAACCACCGCCTGTGGCACTACATCGCCAAGCGGATGCGCATGAGCCCCATCGACCAACCGCTGATGCTCATGGAACTGCTCGGCCGCCGCAGCCCGGCCCCAGCGCAGGACGTGGCCCGGCGAATCCTGGGCAGCCGATGGTGGGCAAGGTGCTCACCGGCAACGGCATCACCGCCTACGGCAACGGCGCCTACAGCCTGATCGGCGGCGACGAGCTGAGCGACGCCGAGCGCGACGCGCTGCAGCAGCTCTGCCGCCAGCGCCTCGATGCCTTCCGCGAGCAGCGCGGCGAGGAGGTGTACTGCTTCTCTTCGAGAAGGCTTTCGGCTACGCCACCGCAGCCGCCACCGCAGCCCGATCAGCGGCTCGGTGAAATACCGGGTGCTCACCAGGGCACGGGGCCGCTGCGAGTGCTGCGGCGCCAGGCTGTTGCCCAGCAAACCCCGCACCAGCGGGCCCTGGAGGTGGCACCCATCATCCCCAAGGCGCAGCCTTCCGCGCAGCGGTAAAACCAGGGCGGCTCCGACGCCATCAGCAACCTGCAGGCGCTCTGCTTCCGCGACCTGCAGGCCAGCGACGGCCACCGCGAAGCGGGCTGTGTGTTCTGCGCGCTGGAGGGCAGCGGCCGGGTGCTGCTGGAGAACGAGTTGGCGCTCTGCATCGCCGATGCCTATTCGGTGAGCGAGGGGCACAGCCTGGTGATCCCGCGTCGTCATGGGGCCGACGGACTGGAGCTGCACCAGCCGGAGTGGAACGCCGTGGTGGAGCTGTTGAAGCAGCGGCGGGAGCAGCTCAGCGCCCAGGACGCGACGATCAGCGGCTGGGCTGGTTTGCTCAACGCAAGAGGGGGGGCTGAATTCAGGGGAGGCGGCGGGGCAGACGGTGTTTCATGCGCATGGGCATCTGATTCCCCGGCGCACAGCTGATGACGATTCCCCTCGCAGCGGCGTTCGGGGGGGTCAAGGGCAAACAGCACTACTGAGCCTTGGCCTGCCCGTCGGGCGTGCGGATGAAGGGGACCGGGGCGGCACAGCCACACCCGCAGCCGGGTTGGCTGCAGCCACTGCACGCCCACGCCAGAAGAGATTCCCAACAGGGGCGCCAGCCTGACGGGCCGCCCGAAACCACGAAGCTCCACACGCTCAGGGTCGATCGAGAAGCCTGCCGCTCACGTACTTGTGAAGGACACTGCTGATCAGGGTCTGGTAGGGAATGCCCTCCTGCAGGGCACGGGCACGCAACGCGCCTAGATCCTCACTGGTGAGGCGAATGTTGATGCGCTGATCCTTGGTGGCCGTTGACCTTGCGGAAGCTTCCAGGCGGGAGCGCTCTGCAGCCGTAGCCACCGAACGGAGCGTGCCCGCTTCGAAGGCTTCCAGGATCTCCTGCTCTTCGTGATCAAGGGGGTTCATGGTCGGTCTCCTGGGCGGTAGGCGGTGGTGGCTCTGGTATTCAGCCATTGCTCTGCCGCGCAATCAGCGAGCGAACGGTGAGACCAAGGGGAGGAAGATCACGCGCCACGGTTTCCCAGACCTGCTCCAGATTTACACGCAGATAATCGTGAATAAGAACATCTCGCATGCCGGCGATGAACTTCCAAGGGGTGGACGGTTCGGACTCGCGAAGATCTGCCGACAAATTCTTCACGGCTTCGCCGACCACGATCAAGTTGCGGATCACTCCATCCTGCACAAGCGTGGAGGCAAGAAAGGCTGAGCGGCCTTCCGTGGTGTAGAGAGTGATGCGCTCAAGAGCTTCGGAAATGCTGCTGAGGTAAAGGAGATCCTTGCTCACAAGGTCTTTGCCTGCCCAATGATCTGATCGCGGATCAAAGGATGCAACTGCGCAGCTTCCGCCAGATCCACCTGGCAATTCAAGAGAGCTTCCAGTTCCTGCCGAAGAGCGATCACCTCCAGCAGGGAACAGCCCCGCTCCAGATCCACCAGCAGGTCAAGGTCGCTGCCGGGCCGATCCTGGCCGCGGGCCACCGAGCCATAGATCCGCAGGTTGCTGGCCCCATGGCGGTGAGCCACGGCAAGCACCTCCTCACGGGCGCCCTGGAGCCGCTGGGAGAGGGAGGTTTCCTGGGTCGAAGGGGCAGCCATGGCTCCATTCTGGACTGCATCCTTGCAGCTGTCCTGGCTCCAGGACGCTCAGGTGGAGAATTCGCGAGAGCCACACTGGCATCCCCTGCGCCAACGGGAGGGGTCTCCACCTCCGCGAGCTGATGCTGAGTGGGATAGGGGCTGGGGCGGCACACCCGGAGCCGGGTTGGCGGCAGCCGCCACGCACCCAAGCCAGAAAGGATCCCAGCAGGGGCGATGGCCTGAGGGGCCGCCCAAACTCAAACCGGGCCCGGTCGCCTGGCAGCCGCCACCGACACCCTATGGACGCCAACCCCTCAGCGGCCTCATCCTTCTGGATAGAAGTCACAGCTCAGCGTTCAACCAGACGTCCGCTGCTCCAACCGCTCCGCGAGCCACACCTTGATGATCGACTGACGCGTGACGCCGAGGCGGCTGGCTTCGCGATCGAGCTGGTCGATCATCCACACGGGGATGTCGACATTGACGCGTTTCTGCTCCAGTCGACGGCGACGGGCACCACCGAGGTCGAGGGCGTCGAGCACGGACTCGCCGGCATCGAAACGTTGATCGAAATCAGAACTGTTCATAGAGCTCCACCTCTTCTGGTCTGGACCGCCGAACGGAAATCAATCGGATGCACTGGTCGCGGTAGGTGATCACGGCCGACCAGTGCTTGAGGCCAATCCTGCCAATCACCAGAAATCTTGGCTCCCCGGTGGTGCGGGCCTGAAGCTCCAGGAGCTCCGAATCGTTCCAGAGCTGCTGGGCAGCAAGGAAATCGATGCCGTGCTTGGCAAGGTTGGAGGCACTCTTGGCCGGATCGAACGCGAACTCCATACGGTGCTGATTCTATACCTTTTCGGCTCTCAGGGTCATCTCCGAATCTGAAAGCCCTCGTCCTCGGGACAGGATGCTGGATCCCGGTTCTCTGCCTTCTGCCTGCCGTCCACCCTCACAACGCCGGACCCTGGCCCACATGGCGCTTGAGAGCACGGGTCGGGGACTGGGGCGGCACAGCCACACCCGGAGCCGGGTTGGCTGCAGCCGCATCACGCCCACGCCAGAAGGAATCCCAGCAGGTGCGCCTGCCTGACGGGCCGCCCAAAACCAAACCTGGCCCGGTCACCCGGCAGCCGCCAGCATCACCCCATGGCCAACAGCCCCTCTGCTGCCTTCCTTCGCCTGCGCGTGTACATCACCAAGCAGATGCGCATGAGCCCCATCGACCACCCCCTAGCCGAATGCTCATGGAGCTGCTGGGGAGGAGCAGCCCCGCCCCGGCGCAGGACGTGGCCCGGCGGATCCTGGGCAGCGCATGGTGGGCAAGGTGTTCACCGGCAACGGCATCACCGCCTACGGCAACGGCGCCTACAGCCTGATCGGCGGCGACGAGCTGAGCGGCACCGAGCGCGACGAGCTGCAGCAGCTGTGCCGCCAGCGCCTCGATGCCTTCCGCGAGCAGCGCGGCGAGGAGGTGTTTGCGCACCTCAGCCGCCATCAGAGCTCAGCCTCAACCACTTGGTCCAACTGGTCAGCCAGGGCTGGAATGCTCTCGGAAACAATCTGCCAGATGGTGTCTTCTTCCAGGCCGAAGTAGGCATGCGCCAGAACATCGCGGAGGCCAGCAATGCGTCGCCAGGGCAGCTGGGGGTGCCGCTCACGACCAATTGCGGGCACTTCCCCGTTCAGGCAAGCGGAATGGCCTCCTGCTCGATCCGCTGCCGCAGTTCAGGGCGAAGACCGCGGCGCGTCACCAGGTCCACCCGAGCGCTGAGCAGGTCTTCCAGGGCCAGCTTGAGGTCCATGAACTGCTCGAAGCTGGGGCTGGAGGGGAACTCCACCAGCAGGTCCACGTCGCTCTGCAGCCCTGCCGCCCCGTGGATCACAGAGCCGAAAACGCGAAGATCCTGGCCACCGTGGGCGGCTGTGAGCGCGAGCAGCTCGGGGGCCATCTGCCTGAGCCGCTGAAGCGTGGGTGGCTGTCTGGGATCCATGGCTCCCATTCTGCTGTCCGCCACTGGCCCCCGCCGCGACCACGGTCCACTCTGGCTGCATGCCCCCGCCCCTTCCGCTCCCAGCAGCGGTGCGTTCAGGTGCGCTGCTGCCAGCGGCGGGGATCCTGACGGCCGTGAAGGGCGATCACCAGGATTTCAGCGCCCTGCTCCCGGAAGTAGACGGCATAGGGAAACCTCCGCAGCACGAGCCTGCGGATCTGCCCGTGAATCATGGGGAAGGATCGGGGATCGCGGCGAATGCGCTCCACCGCAGCAGCGAAGGCTTCAGCGAAGTCCCGAGCCAACGCCGGCTCCAGCCGGCTGTACCAGCGCTGGGATTCCAGCAGATCCTCCACCGCCTCTGGGAGGAGGCGAACTGAGGGCGGAGTCATCCGATGCCGAGCTGGCTCCGCACCTCATCCCAGGGCACAGCCGCTTCGGGGTTGTCGAGATGGCTCGCCCAGCGCTGGTCGAGTTCGGCGCAGAGGGCAGGGTCGGGCGACAAAGCCCCATCACGGGCCTGGTCATCGAGGCTGTCCCAGAGGGCAATCGCCAAGGCCAGCCTCTCGCTCGGCGGCAGGTGAAGCAGGTCAGACATGGGCGCCATCGCCACCACAGCCAGCGAGGTGCTCACTGTAGGCACGGTCTGAGGGGAGCAAAGGGAACGGAGAGATGGATGCCATGGCGCATGAGCTTCTCCTCCACAAGTGCCACCCCCTGTCACACCCGCCAGGATTCCCCCATGCCCCCGCCCCCCTCCCCCACCTACCAGCGCCTGTGAAAGTACATCGCCAAGCAGATGCGCATGAGCCACATCTACCAACCCCTCATGCTCATGGAGCTGCTGGGGAGGAGCAGCCCCGGCCCAGCGCAGGACGTGGCCCGGCGGATCCTGGGCGAAGACGTGACCCAGATCGACTACTACACCGAGCGGGTAAAGCGCATGGTGGGCAAGGTGCTCACCTTCAACGGCATCACCGCCTACGGCAACGGCGCCTACAGCCTGATCGGCGACGACGAACTGAGCGACGCCGAGCGCGACGCGCTGCAGCAGCTCTGCCGCCAGCGCCTCGATGCCTTCCGCGAGCAGCGCGGCGAGGAGGTGTTCGCCCACCGCAGCCGCCACCGGAGCCCGATCAGCGGCTCGGTGAAGTACAGAGTGCTCACCCGCGCCCGGGGCCGCTGCGAGTGCTGCGGCGCTCACGAGCACCAGCGGGCCCTGGAGGTGGACCACATCATCCCCAAGAACCAGGGCGGCTCCGACGCCATCAGCAACCTGCAGGCGCTCTGCTTCCGCTGCAACGCCGGCAAGCGCGACGGCTGTTTGCCTACGCAAGAGGGCGCACCGACTTCCGCGGCGTGCAGGCCAGCTACGGCCACCGCGAAGCGGGCTGTGTGTTCTGCGCGCTGGAGGGCAGCGGCCGGGTGCTGCTGGAGAACGAGCTGGCGCTCTGCATCGCCGACGCCTACCCGGTGAGCGAGGGTCACAGCCTGGTGATTCCGCGTCGGCATGGGGCCGACGGGCTGGAGCTGCACCAGCCGGAGTGGAACGCCGTGGTGGAGCTGCTGAAGCTGCGACGGGAGCAGCTCAGCGCCCAGGACGCGTCGATCAGCGGCTGGAATGTGGGGCTGAACTCAGGCAAAGCGGCCGGGCAGACGGTGTTTCATGCGCACTGGCATCTGATTCCACGGAGAGAGGGGGACTGCGAGCAGCCGAGCGGTGGAGTGCGGGGGGTGATCCCGTCGAGACGGGTCTACTGAAGACAGCCAGCCTCACCTCGGCTACAAAGTCACAAGTACTGGCCGGATCCGTGCCCTCCTACTGGTGGGTGAACCACAAGCAGACCTACCGGCAGGAGACCGACGGCGGCTACATCTGGTCGCCGAAGGCCAATGCCAACGGCGCCCGCAACGTGACCTACGACAACCTCAGCCGCTGCCAGCGGGGGGATGTGGTGTTCAGCTATGCCAATGGGCGGATCAGCCAGCTCGGCCTGGTGGAAACGGCGGCGGTCACGGCAGCCAAGCCGCCGGAGTTCGGCTCAGCGGGGGAGAACTGGAGCCAGGAGGGCTGGCTGGTGCGGGTGAACTGGCAGCCGCTGCGCCAGGCCCTGGTGCCGCAGACGTTCTTTGAGCTGCTGCAACCGCTGCTGCCGGAACGCCACAGCCCGATCAGCACCAGCACAGGCCGGGGCAACCAGGGGGTGTACCTGGCCGGGCTGAGCGAAACCCTGGGGCTGCTGTTGCTCCAACTGATCGAGGAGCACGCCGATCCGGCGGTGCGGGTGCACCTGGTGGTGCTGGCGGAAGAGGGGGAGTACACCGCCGCGCTGCTCGATGACATGCAGCGGTTGCGGGAGGTGCCCAGCAGCACCGAGCGCGATGCGCTCACCAAAGCGCGGCTGGGGCAGGGGTTGTTTCGCCATCGGGTGTCGGAGCTGGAGCCGGCCTGCCGGGTCACGGGGCTGGCGCGGCAGGAGTTCCTGGTGGCCAGCCACATCAAGCCCTGGCGATCCTGCGACAACAGCGAACGGCTGAGCGGATCCAATGGCCTGCTGCTCTCCCCCCATGTGGACAAACTGTTTGATCGCCACTGGATCAGCTTCGATGGGGGCGGACAGCTGATCTGTGAACACGAGGCAGCCCGGGAGGCCTTGCGCTGCTGGGGAATCGAGGGGGCGAACCTGATTCGGCCGTTCAGTCGGGAGCAGGAGCAGTTTCTGAGTGCCCATCGGGAGGTGCTGCGCTGCTGAGCGCCGACAACGGAATGCACCGGAGGCCTTGCCATACATTGATAAACCGGCCATACACAGATAAGATTGCGATATCTCTTTTCAACTTGACGCCACGCAGCATGGACCCCACCCGCAATCCGTTTTCTCCTGGTGCGGGGGCGCGGCCGCCTGAGTTGGCGGGCCGGGAGGCGATCGTGGAGTCGGCCACGATCGCCTTGCAGCGCATTGCCCGTGGACGGCAGGAGAAAAGCCAGATGCTCCTGGGACTGCGTGGCGTGGGTAAAACCGTGCTGCTCAACCGGATTGGGCAGATCGCAGAAGAGATGGGGGCGATCATGGTGACGCTTGAGGCTCCAGAAGGGCAGCGACTGGCGGCCTTCCTGGCCCCGGCCCTCAAGGCCGTGCTGCTGAAGCTCAGCCGAGTGGAGCAGGCTCGAGATCTTGCTCAACGGGCACTCGGAGCCTTGCGTGGCTTTGCCAGCGCCTTCACGGTGTCGATTGGAGAGATCGACGTGGCCATCGCACCGGAAACGGTGGCTGACAGCGGCAATCTTGAAGTGGATCTGCCCGAGCTGATGGCTTGTGTGGGCAAAGCAGCCCAGGCGGCCGGGAAAACCGTGGTGATTCTTCTTGATGAGGTGCAATATCTCTCCGAAGAGGATCTGCGCGGATTGATCGTGGCCATGCACAGGATTGCGCAACGGGGCTGGCCCGTGATCCTCTTCGGTGCTGGCCTGCCTCAGGTAGCGGCGCTTGCCGGTGAAGCGAAGTCTTACGCCGAACGGTTGTTTGATTATCCGGCAGTGGGGCCGTTGCTGCCTGAGGCTGCCCGCTCGGCACTTCAGGACCCCATAGAGGAAGAAGGCGAGGCAATCGACAGCGAAGCGCTGAACAGGATCCTGGCGATCACGGAGGGCTACCCCTATTTCCTGCAGGAGTGGGGCAAGCATTCCTGGAACACCGCCAAGCAATCGCCGATCCAGGCCAGCGATGTGGAGCAGGCCAGCACGTTGGCAACGGAGGCGCTGGACAGGAGCTTCTTCCGTGTGCGCTTCGATCGGCTCACACCACGGGAGCAGGACTACCTGCGTGCCATGGCATCGCTGGGAGCAGGCCCCCATCGATCCGGAGATATCGCCGAAGTGCTGGGAATCAGCGTGCAGACCGCCGGCCCTTTGCGCAGCGGTCTGATCAAGAAGGGCATGATCTGGAGCCCTGCCCATGGGCAGACAGCCTTCACCGTGCCGATGTTTGACGCCTTCATGGTGCGAGCGATGCCGGAGTGGCGGCAGCAGCAGCTGGGCTGAGCGAACCCCTGGGGCTGCTGTTGCTGCAGCTGATCGAGGAGCACGCCGATCCGGCGGTGCGGGTGCACCTGGTGGTGCTGGCGGAAGAGGGGGAGTACACCGCCGCGCTGCTCGATGACATGCAGCGGCTGCGGCTGGGGCAGGGGTTGTTTCGCCATCGGGTGTCGGAGCTGGAGCCGGCCTGCCGGGTCACAGGGCTGGCGCGATTGCGACAACAGCGCACGGCTGAGCGGATCCAATGGCCTGCTGCTCTCCCCCCATGTGGACAAGCTGTTCGACCGCCATTGGATCAGCTTCGATTCAGGTGGCGAGCTGATCTGGCAGCACGAGGCGGCTGGGGAGGCCTTGCGCTGCTGGGGCATCGAAGGGGCGAACCTGATCCGGCCGTTCAGCCGGGAGCAGGAGCGGTTTCTCAGCGCCCATCGGCAGGAGTTGCGCAGATGATTCTTCTCCTGCTGCGCAGGCCGCACACATTCCGAGCAGATGCAGCATGATGAATGCCCAACCTCCTGCAACACTTCAGATGCCTAGAGAATTCGCAGACTCACCAAAGCGGTCTTTCGCTGACAACCCAGAAGGATGAAGAAGGGGAAGCTCATAGCGCTAACGATAGAGCGCTTCAAGTCATATAAGACCTCTACAAGGGTTGAGTTCGCCCCACTCACCATCATTCTTGGCCGCAACAACTCAGGAAAAAGTACCTTAATACAAGCGCTATTATTGCTGAAGCAGACGCTCGCCGAGATACGCCCTGAAGTACCACTTCGGCTTGATGGGCTAGTTGATGCTCTCTCCCTTCGCGAGCTTACAACTGGCTGGCCTCCCGTAAATGGGCGCATCGAGGGTCCTTTGATCGAGGTGGAGTGGGACTCCGAAGTCAACATCGAGGAGGCCTTAGAAGAAGCACGTAACCCCGACCGAGCCAACCTTGCGAAGCACACGGTGAAATGGCTAGAAAATGCTACAGGGGTCTTCGCTGTGCGAACCCGCTTGCGAATCCAGTCTGAAGAAATCGATGGCAGTGCACGGATTTCGAAGCTAACCCTCGAAGCCGTTAAGCCAGAGATGGCACGGGTCGTGATCCGCCCACATGAAGAACCCAATGTGACGTGGGGGAATCATTCTGCATCAAAGCTTGTCGTAGAGGTCGAGCACTTCATACCCTATCTCAACATTAAGGGAAGAACTGGCCCTCGCACCAAGGAGCGCGCGTATCGCAATGGCTTCTTATTTCTATTTGCCCAGCCACTACAGGCTTTGAAGTCAATCCTAAGTGAGCTTCAATATCTTGGTTCGACGCGGCAGCCGCCTCCGAGCCTCTTCAAGATTGCAACCACTGCCCCTAGCGAGATCGGAGTATCTGGGGAGTTGGCTGCTCAGCTGCTCCATCGCCGCAAAAGGGATCTGGTTCACTTCGCAGAGCTCTTGAATGTTGAGGCTCCGAGCCTACCAATGGAGGTGATTGCCTCTCCATTAGTTGATGCCGTGAATTATATGCTGTCAGCACTAGGAATTCATGTTCCGCTTAAAGTAGAAGATGTCCAAGACGTAGGATTTCGCCTGCTTTTTGGTAACGCAAACTTGTCGCATGTGGGGCGAGGACTAAGCTATCTTCTTCCACTAATTGAGCTGGGCTTGATCGCCGATCCACTGCGCTTCATTGGGCAAGAAGGGAGTATGTCGACAGTGGAGTACTCAAGGCTGAGCCCAAGCTACGTCCACATTGCGCTCGAGGAACCCGAGGCACATCTGCATCCGAAAGTTGCAAGCCAGTTGGCGCATTGGCTCGTCAGCCTGGCTGTTGCAAATCGGCGGCTAATAGTCGAGACTCATAGTGACCATCTTGTGCGCCGGCTCCGTGGCCTAGTAGCGCGTTCTGGCAAAGGCTCAGCCCTCGAAAGTTGGCTCCTGAAGAATGTAGCAATCCTAAGCGTTGAACAAGACGCCGAGGGAATCTCAAAGGTTACATCTAGCCGCCTTACCGTGGAGGGTGGCGTGAGCGAAGTGTGGCCCGCTGACTTTATGGACGAGGCTACCGATGAGGAGAGTGCTATCTACTACGCAAAGCTTGACAAGGCTAGTGATATAGAGATTGGCAGTACACTTACATGGAATGACGAACAAGAACCTCGAAGCGACAGATGAACCGCATTGGCCTGCTTGATCCCACGCTGTTTATTGCCAGAGACGAGGCTGAGATCGTCGGCGATCTTGATTTGATTTTATTCACCTGTCGAAAATACAAAATCGAACTGACTCCTCTTGGTGAGTATTGGTCTCCCTTGTGGCACGATTTTGGAAGCAAGCTAGAGCAGCAACTATCCCCGCATGCAAAGCGAACTCTTCAAGCTCTTAGGCAAGCAGCCCCGAAATCGGACCAACACATTTCCCCTTTGCCGCACAATGCAGGTACAGCTTGGCGTCGCGGATTCACGGATCTCTTTGGAGCTCCTTTTCTACAACCGCCATGGGCCGATAGGATGGCGTTGGCCGCAATTCGTGCACTATCGAGTGGTCAAGAAACCGTCATGTTTTGTCGCCGGCTCATCAACCGCAACCTCGCAGTGCATCACACTGCTAACTGTACGTTGCACGAAAATACACGCTGGCTTCTTCATATTCAACCACGTGGAGTTGGCCATCGCCACGTGCTGTGCATCTATCACCCGCGCAACCTGACCGAGCGGTGGACAACCCGATTTGACTGGCGGCTACCAAGTATCTCAGACGGAGGGAGCGAGATATCCGAAAAAATTCTCGCTGTCCCCGTATCTTCCCACTAGGTGGACGCTATCTCCAAATGCTGGTCTGTACTATCGTCGAAACCAGCGTCCATGAGCACTTTCGGATTTCCAAGTGCGTGCAAGATGTGGCTGGGCTGGCCCAAATGTGCGTGTCCTACCATGGACTTGCTTATGCTTGTGAGCGAAGATTGAGTGTTGAGCCATTAGGTGTCCCGTCGTAATCGGCGGAAATCCAGAGCAGTCTGTGGGTTGAAGGTTTCGGTGTCATCAACTATCCGAAGGGTGCCCTGGGCCTCCTTACCATGCCAGCTTGCGCTGGCCAGTCACGAGCACGCCAAGATAAAGTGCTGCAGGAGTCCCATAGTCCATAGCGCAATGGCCGAAGCGCAGTATCTAGCCGCACTTGGGGCCAGATCAGCACGGTGGGATGCTCCAGCGGGATGTCACCGATACCTGAAGATCAAGCTATGAAATTGCTGATCTCCAGCAATCGATCGGATTTGATCCCTTGTCCGAAGCACGCCTGATAGTTGCCGAGAAGAATGGTAAGAAGTTCAAGTGGAGAACCATCAATAGGTCCCATTGTTAGGGCCACCTCCAGCGGCACCTGCCCGATCTTGGGCCCGTACCGGATAGCCAGCAGCGCCCGCTCACTGAGGGCACCGCATTCCTGCAGCAGCTGGGCAAGGAGATCGGGAGGCGCGGGGGCGGCAGGGAGAGGGTACTGATCCGGGTGGGCTGCAGCCTTGCGCCGCCCGCGCCGCGAGGGTTTGCCCGCAGCGGCCTCCGCCTGACGGGCCGCCCGGATCCGCTCCAGCAGCACGCTTGCCGCTTCGTCGTTGGGGTCCTGGGGCACCAGCTCACCGCGGAAGGCCTTGGCCAGCAGGGCCGGCGTAAGGCGATCCACGATCCTGCGGGCGGCGGTGAGCTTGGCTTCGAGTTGGTCGGCGAGGGAGAAGAGCTCCTGTGGCGCGACGGACGATTTCTCCCATTGTTCTTGGAATGGAGGGCAAAGAATCTTGATGTCGCCAGAATCGTCCTTGATATTCCTTGGATGATAGCTGACTTGTTGAGCGCAGCACTTTCAATCTGGTCAAGCGTAGAGCCATCTCGCAGGCAAGACAAGGCTTAGATCAGGATCAATCTAGCTACGGATCTGGGAAGCTGATCAGTAGCCAAGAATGGCCAAAGTTGGCGATATTCATCTCGCAGACAGCCTCTCCCTGCAGACCGTCTTGCTCAGGGTCAAGATTCTGCTTTGGAAAGCAATAAATCTCGATCATGAGATATTGCTTGCCAATCATGCTCGGTCTGAACTGTCCAGATTTCGAGATCGTGTCATCCTTCAGGTATAAAGGGAAAGCCGCAGCACATAGTCTCGTTCGCCTTCTCTCTGGACTTTACCATTTCAAGAGACTCAAGCTCTCCAAGCTCAGAAGCGTTGCCTCATCCACATCCATGGCTCCCCCTCTCCTCCCTCCACTCCCTCGTCAACTCCCCCGACGTCGCCGCCGCCAGCACCGCCTGGCGAAAGCGCTTGAGGATCGCCGCCACGCCATCGAGCCGCTGGCGGCAGGCCTCGACAGCGGCGAGGGTGGTGTCGAGCTTGGCGGCGATGCGGCGTTGTTCGTTGAATGGCGGAACAGCGACTTCAGTCTTCTCGAACTTCCCCTTTGTGACATGCCTAAGGCCAACTCCACCATGGGCATTTTCGATTAGCTCATGCAGCTTCTGATTGATCGCAAAGCGAAAGAATTGCTTATCAATAAAACACTCGTCAAAGTCAACGCGAAAAATGTGCTGGTTAAGCACTGCCTCTCCGCCATCCCAGACATCGCGCTCGAATGAAGTGCCAGGAGTGCCCGACTATGCAAAGAGCAACTCATCCCTGAAGCGGTTTCGATCGTCGACTGTCCTTTCGTGTTGAACGATGCGTTTCCCTTATTGAGATTCTGAAACTCCGAGCTGACCCAATGTCGGAACGCCGCTTCTTTCCAGTCAGAGGATTTAAAGGCTCGCCCATTACGGAGTTCACACAAATCTCCGATCTCAGCCTGACACCCACCCCACCGGCAACTCCCTGCCCCTCCATCACACCAACTCCTCCACCTCTTCCCCCAGCTCCGCCAGGATCGCCCGCAGATCCTCCAGCGCCCCTTCCAGCTCCAGCATCGCCTCCTGGGCCAGCACCGCCGGCTCCGGCAGGGCGGCGCCATCCTCAGCAGAGTCGTCCTTCAGCCAGGCCAGATCGAGGCTGTCGCCCCGGGCGGCGATCTCCTCACGGCTGAAGCATTGCCAGCGGCCCTCGGGCCCGGTGGCCGTGCGCGGCGCCAGCCCCAGCGGATCCGGGCCATAGGCCTCCTCGAACGCCGCAAAATGCTCGCGGGTGAGGGGCGTGCGCTTGCCGAAGGCCGGCATGTTGGCCCGCAGGTCGTACACCCACACCTCCTTGGTGTTGCCCTTCTCGCTGCTGCCGCGAGTGAAGAACAGCACATTGGTCTTCACGCCCTGGGCGTAGAAGATGCCGGTGGGCAGGCGCAGGATCGTGTGCAGGTTGCACTTGTCCATCAGATCGGCGCGGATCTGCTTGCCCACGTTGCCTTCGAACAGCACGTTGTCGGGCAGCACCACCGCCGCCCGGCCGCCGGGTTGCAGCGCCCGGTAGATGTGCTGCAGGAAGCAGAACTGCTTGTTGCTGGTGGGGAAGGTGAAATCCTTGCGGCTGGGCAGGCCGCCGCCCTTCTTGGTGCCGAAGGGGGGATTGGTGAGGATCAAGCTGGCCTTCGGCAGCCCCTCGCCATCGCTGCTGAGGGTGTCGCCATAGCGGATGCCGCCTTCGCCCTGCACCGAATCCAGCCCGTGCAGCATCAGGTTCATCAGCGCCAGGCGGTGCGTGTCCTGCACGTGCTCCATGCCGTAGAACGTGCTCTGGTAGAAGCGCTTCTGCTGCGCCTCATCCAGCTCGCTGATGTCCTGATGTTCGCGGATCCAGTGCTGGGCCGCAATCAGAAAGCCGCCGGTGCCCGCCGCCGGATCCTGGATCACATCCCCCAGCCGGGGCTGCATCACCGCCACCATCGCATCGATCAGCGGCCGGGGCGTGAAGTATTGCCCTGCCCCGGATTTCTTTTCCTCGGCGTTCTTCTGCAGCAACCCCTCATACAGATCCCCCAGCCCCTCCTGGCGGGCGCTGTACCAATCCAGCTTGTCGATCTCCTCCACCAGCTTGTTCAGCGTGACGGGCTTGCGGATGAAGGAGGTGGCATTCGCGAAGATCTCCTGCACCAGCAGCGAGCTGCCGCTGCTGGAACTGCCCAGCTCCAGCAGCAGCAGCTTGTAGTGCTCCAGCTGCTTGAGGCCCTTGAGCGGCTCCAGCTCATCCCAGCGCCACTCTTCGGGGATCCCGGCTTCGGTGCCGGTTTCCTTCGCCATCTTCAGGAACAACAGATAGGTGAGCTCCGTCACGTACTGGTGGTACGTCACCCCGTCGTCCTTCAGCACATTGCAGAGGTTCCAGAGCTTGGCGACGATGTCGTGGGTGGTGTTGCCTGCCATCACCAGCTCTCCAACTTGAGCTCGCCCACCTGGGCGAAGGCCTGATCGGCCGTCACCAGGGCGCAGCCTTCGCTGAGGGCATGGCTGGCGATCAGCAGATCCATCACCGCCAGAGGCTTGCCATGGCGTTCGAGATCGGCGCGCAGCCGGCCGTAGATCCTCGTGCACGCTTCCGACCAGGGCAGGATCTCCAGGGTCTCGAGGGTGGCCTCCGCCAGCTCTTGTAACCGCGTCTGCATCCGCGAAGTGGGCGGCAGCTTCTCCAGCCCGTAGCGGATCTCGGCCACCACAATGGCGGACAGGCAACAACGTTGCTCACGCACCCAGGCATCCAGTCGTGGCGAGCGTCGTTTGAGAAAGGCGCTCATGGCGTTGGTGTCCAGCATCAACCTCTCGTTCCCCGCAGCCATCAGGGGAAGTCCACCGGTTCGGCAGGACGGGTGTCGTGCAACCCCTCGAACAACGCATCCAGTTCGGCCCGGAAGCCAGGCTCCTGCAGCAACGCATCCCTGAGCTCCAGCAAGGCACTGGCCGATGGCCGCACCGGCGTCAGCACCACGGCTCCGGTTTCCGGGTCGCGCTCAATCTCCACTTCTGTTCCCTCGAAGCGAAAGGCAGCCGGCAGGCGCACCGCCTGGCTGCGGCCGTTGCGGAACAGCTTGGCGCGCATCGCTCTCGCCTTCCAGACGGTCGATACCAAGACTAGATCAGGCGTGCTGCAACGGCTCGATCGCTGGCAGAACACTGGCCAGTGCCTGCTTGGCCAGCTTCAGGTCATGGCTGGCCTGCATCCGCAGCCAGAAGCCCTCGCTGAGGCCAAAAAACCGGCAAAGGCGCAGATCGGTGTCGGCGGTGATCGCCCGCCGCCCCTTCACGATCGCGTTGATGCGGCTCTCCGGCACGCCGATGGCCAGGGCCAGCCGGTACTGGCTGACTCCCATCGGCCGCAGGAACTCCTCCAGCAGCACCTCACCCGGGGGCACCAGCATCAATTCAGTGGTAGTCAACGATTTCAACCTCCTCTGGGCCGGCTTCCGTCCAGACGAAGCAGAGCCGGAACTGATCGTTGATGCGGATGCTGTGCTGGCCATGTCGGTCTCCGCGGAGCGGCTCCAGGCGGTTGCCTGGCGGAATCATCAGATCGTTGAGGCTGCCGGCGGCATCGAGGATGGCCAGCTTGCGGCAAGCCACGCGGGCGATGCTGCCGAAGCGCCTCACCGGCCGACCCTCGAAGAGCGCAAGGGTGTCTCGGCAACGAAACGACCTGATCACTCGTTGATGATACCACCGTTTGGCGTGCCCATGCGGCACGTGGGCCTTGATGAAGCCGTGGTACAGCGGGTCAAGCCGCCTCCCACACCGCTTCCTGGAAGCGGTGCAGCACCGTCTCCAGCTCGCCGCCGAAGAGCTTGTTCAGCCGTGGCCAGCCGCCCCCCTCGCGGCGGAACAACAGGGCGTCGTCGTCGAGGGCTTCACGGTCCACGATCGTGATCGCTTTGGTCTGGTTGGCGATGCGCTGCAGCCATTGGCGCTGGGGCGTGGTCCAGGCGCGCGAGGCCAGGATCCGCTGCAGGGCCCGCTCCACCCGCTGCTCATAGGGCACCAGCGGATCGCCCAGGGCCGCCTGGCGGATGTAGCCCATGATCGAGGCGGCCATGTCCTGGTTGGTGGTTTCCCGCCAGGCGGTGGCCAGGGTGGCTTCGCTGTAGCCGCGCTGATCGAGGGCCAGCTTCAGCTCCCGCAGATCCTTGCGGGTGAGCTCCCAGGGCCGCTGCAGCACCGTGGTGAGGGCCGGTAGATCATTGCCGGGATCGCGCACGAAGGCGGTGAAGCCCTCCAGGTAGTCCTCCGGGCGGGTGGCGTCGCCATAGCCCCGCTCGATGGCGCGCAGCTCGTCGTCGTGCTCCGACACGAACTGGGGCTGGGCCGGCCCCTGCCATTGCTCATCGAGCAGCTCGCCCAGGCCGTTGATCGTGCCCAGCCAGCGGCGCGCCTCGGCGATCGGCAGCTGCTGCAGGCGGCTGATGAAGGCGGCCGGTTCCTCGCCGGTGAGCAGCCGGAACCGCGCTTCGGCGTTCTCGCTCAGGTGCCGTTGCTTGCGGCGCAGCTTGGCGATCAGCTGCTCGCGCACCAGCTCACTCTCCTCCTCGCCGGTGCTCTCCAGTTCACCGAGCAGCTGGCTGAAGCTGATCTTCGGGTTCGCCACCACCGGCTGCATCTGGGTGAAGTTCTGCAGGGCCTGGTAGATGCCCACGGCATCAAAGATGCGGAAGCTGTCCTTGCCGATCGCGTCGCACAGACGGGTGGCACGGCCGATCATCTGGTCATACAGGATGCGGCTGTTCATGCGCCGCAGGAACACGATGTTGCCGATGGCCGGCACATCCACCCCGGTGCTCAGCAGATCCACCGTGACGGCCACATTGGGGAAGGCTTCGTTCTTGTAGCGGCGGATCAGCTCCTTCGGCCTGTCGCTGGCGCCCGTGATCTTCGCCACCGCGTCATCGGCCACCTCGCCGTAATGCTCCCGAAACGCTTCCTTGAGCAGCAGCACCACCAGATCGGCGTGGGCATCGGTGGCGCAGAAGATCAGGGTTTTGTGCGGCGAGAGTGGATCCAGCTCCTTCGCCAGCACCTCACACACCACCCGGTTGAAGGGTTCGGTGATCACCTGGCGGTTGAACGCCTCCACCTCGAAGCGCAGCTCATCGGGGGTGGTGAACAGCTCGATCTGGGCCGTGCCGGGGTCGTAGGTTTTCACCTCCTCTCCCGCGGCCCAGCGGATGCCTTCGCTGGAGAGCTCCGTGGAGATCAGGATCGGTGGTTCGTGATCCACCAGGTAGCCATCCACCACCGCCTCGCGGTAGCTGTACACAAACACCGGCTGGCCCGAAGATCTCCACCGTGTGCAGGGCCGGCGTGGCCGTGAGGCCGATCTTCACGGCATCAAACCGCTCCAGCACCCGCCGGTACTTCGACACATAGTCGTTGAAATCGCGGAAGCGCAGTTCCCGATCGCTGAGCTCCCGATCCAGCAGGTAGCCCCGATGGCATTCGTCCACCACGATCAGGTCGTAGGTGTCCACCGTGGGCTTGTCTTCCTCGCTGCCGAGCAGCAGCCGCTGCACCATCGCCTGCACGGTGGCGATGTGCACCTTGGTGTCGGATTCAGCCTCGCGCTCGCCCAGTTCCTTGATGCCGTAGATGTCGGCGAAGCTCTGCAGGCTCTCCATCCGCGTTTCCTTGAAGGCATCCGCGGCCTGGGTACCCAGCTCCGAGCGATCCACCAGAAACAGCACTCGCCGGAAGCGTCCCGTCTTGAGCAGCCGGTAGATCAGGGCGATGCAGGTTTTGGTTTTCCCCGTTCCGGTGGCCATCGCCAGCAGCAGCTCCCGCTGGCCTGCGGCGATCGCCGCCTCGGTGGCCTCGATCGCGCGCCGCTGGTAGGGGCGCAGCGGAAAGCCGTAGCTGAAGGCCTCCCGGCGCAGCTGCGCATCGGCACCCGCCACGTCCTGCCGGGCGAGCTCCCTCAGGCCTTCCGGGGAATACCAGCCGTCGAGGGGAACGGCCAGGTTCTCGCTGCGGCGTAAATCCCGAAACCAGATCCCGCTTTTGGTGCGCAGCTGCTGCAGAAACGGCCGGCCGTTGCTGGAGAAGGCGAAGGGGATGCGGTACTCCCCATCAGGGCCCCACGGTTGGCTGGGCTCCTCCGTGGCGCTGCTGGGCTGGAAATCGCGGCAGTAGCGCTGGGCCTGGGGCAGCACGCCCGCCACATCCTTGTTGGCCCGTTTGGCCTCCACCGCCGCGATGGCCGTGAGCCCCACAAACAGCACGTAGTCGGCCGGGCCGCTGCGGGTGGGCCACTCGGCAATGGCGAGATTGCGGTTCTTCTGCGGCCGAGCCCCCGCTCCATACCGCAGCGCTTGGGTATCCGCCTCCCACCCGGCTGCCCGCAGCTGCTCATCAATCAGCTGGCGGGTGGCGGCCTCATCCAGCTCGATCGCCGCGGCGGCTGTGCGCGCTGCCTGCCGCAGACCTGAAGTCACGGCTGCTGGTTGCTGAGCGGCAGCGCTCTGCAGCTCCTGCAGCTGGGCAGCGAGGGCAGCCTTGTCGGCCTCCACCTGCTCGGCGAGTTGCTCCCATTGCTGCTGCTCGCCCAGGGCCTGCTGCAGTTGCGCTTCAGCGGCACTGAGCTGCTCGGCCATCGCGCTCTCGTTCGCCCGAAAGGCGTCGAGCGCGCGCTGCAGGCGTGCCAGCTCCTGGCTCAGTTCCTCGCTCTCATCAACAGGCGGCTGGGGAGGCCGAAAGGGTCCGCTGCGGAACTCCGGATCACCAAACGTGCGGTGGAACCACACCCCCAGCTGCCAGGCAATCTTCAAGGTGCTCAAGGCACTGGCATGGTCGCCCTGGAGCCCATGGGTGGCCGCATTGCCGGTCTTGCGCAGATCGTGGAAGAGGCCGGCCACCTCCCGCTCGATCAGTCCCTCCAGCTCCAGCCGGCGGATCAGGGCCAGCTGTGATTCTTCAAGGCTGGTGAACACCCCGAATCGGGACGCCACCTGCTGGGCCAGACGCTCGCCCAGCTGCCGCAACTTAATCAGCGCCGTATTGGGATCCTCAGGGAAATAGCGCTCGGCCAGCACCCCCAGCCGGAACAGCTGTTCGTCGTAGCGACGCAGGTGGGCGAAGTTGGTGCTCACAACACAGCCACCCACTGGCGGATCTTGTCGGCCATCAACCGCCTCCGCTCCACCAGGAAGGTGTCGTACTCCATGGGCTCACCCTCAAGCAGAGCCACCGGCACGCAGTTCATGGCCAGATTGCTGCGCATGTTTTCGTGATCGGTGATACCGCCATAACGCTTCGCTCCTCCGCTCACCTGCTCACGCAGTTGCCCAAAATACTCTTCGGGCGGCTTGGCGCCGATGGCAATGTTGATCTCGCTCTGGGTCATCACAAAATTGGCAATCTGGTTGTAGCGACTTCTGGGCACACCTTGACCCTGGAGATACTTGCGCGGGAACACATGGTGCTTATCACCATGGCTGAGCAACAGATCACGCACCAAGATGCTGGAGGAAAGAAAACCTCGATCACCAAGCCGGGCCTGAGCTGCTTGATAGGCGATGAAATAGGGGCTGGTCGACGACGAGGTATCCATCAACTGGGGCAACATCCCCGTCCAGAAGGTCGGAGGGAGCTCATTTTGGAGCACGGCCCGCACATAAGCCACCAAGCCCTGATTGGTGATCTGACGAATGTCGACATCAAAGGCGGTCTCAGGGCTGCCGGAGTAGCGGCCGGTGAGAATCGACATGGCAAACCAGCGTCGCACCAGGTGTTCGATCTCGTCGGCAGGAATGCTTTCGGCCCGGCCTCGCAGATAGAGGATGTAGGCAAAGTTCACGGCATTGCGGCTTCGGATCAGGTCACTGGTCACAAACCCAGCCGACTTGAGGATCATCGTGATCCGATCAAAGTGGGTTTTATTGATGAAGTTATGAATGCCCCGTTTCAGACTGGCAAAGGATTCCTCGGCAATCGCTTCCTCGTATTGCTTACTGGCGAAGTTTCTGCCAGAAAGGAGCGCCACAAGATCTTGCAACTTGCCACGGCCAAATTCCGATGTAAAGGCCACCCGCAACATGTCCGTGTAGGTGGGGTCATAGAGGTCGTCATTCACATCTTTCAGCCAGGACATCTTGGGGAGAAACTCCGACCTGGCAAACTCAGGGTCGTTCTTCGCAATCTGCGAGTAGAAATCTGGCGATACGGCCAAGTGACAGAAATATTCAATCGCCTTGCGCAGTGTGTTGCCGCCATAGGCTTCGTTCACGGCGATCTTCGACATCGCAAAATCAGCCTGAGATAGCTCCTTGCCCGCGGAGTTAACACGAATGAAGATCTCCGTAACGGTTTCGATGTCGAGATCTTCGGCTAGCTCGATCAGCCCCACATGGTTGTTGACAATCTTCTGTAGACGCTGCAGCGCCTTACCGACGCGGCTCTTGTCGATCTCTGGGTTGCGCGCGACATAGGCATCCATTTGGGCGAAGAGATCAGCATCCGTCTGGAAGAGCCTCGAAACATCAGGAATCCAAAGGGGATTCTTCTCGATGGCTGGGTTGCTCACCTCAAACACTGGTTCGTCTTCCGCCGCCAGAGGATTGAAGGCGATTCGGATCCGTACGCGCTCATAGTCCTTGGTGAGCACCTCCTGGCCGAGGAGGCAGGCCATCAGGGCCGTCACCCGTTGCTGACCATCGATCAGGATGCGTTTTCCCGCAGCCGAGGTGCCGTCCTTGAGCTTGATCGTGGGATTTTTCCAGGCAATCAAATAGCCCACCGGAAAGCCCTGATACAGGGAGTCCAGCAGGTTGCGCACCTTGGTGGCTTCCCACACAAAGGGCCGCTGGATCTCCGGGATGGCGATTTCACCACTCTTCACCCAGGTCAACAAGGTATCGATGGGGTGAGGAGTGACGGAATAACGCTGTGTGGCCATCCCTTAGTTCTGCTCCAGCAGTTGGCGCACCAAAGCGATCAGTTCCTTCTTGTTGAAGCTCTCCAATGGCCTGGGAGGTGGTTCCACCCCATGCTGCTCGAGAACGGCAGCCAACGCTGGTTTCTTCAATTTGCTGTAGCCCTTGATGCCGTGTTCCTTGCAGATGCCTTTGAGGGTGGCCACGGTCTGCTGCAGAAAGCTGCCTCGGCCCAGGAGTGCCAAAGCTCGCGAATCTCCCCCGCCGCTGGCCGCCCCAGCGAGATCCTCGATCGCCTGTGTCGTGCGCTGCAGATGCACACCAACCCGGCGATAGACACGAGCATCGGTGCCGGCCAGCTCCCGGTTCGTGGCCTCCAGCAGGTCAGCGATCGATGGCGTGGGCGTCGCCACCGGTTCAGGCCTCCGGCCCCAGTTGATTGGCTTCCGCAGCAATAGCCGTTGCTTTGGCCTTCACCGATCGCCACTGCCGCACCAACAGCACCAGTTGCTGGAACATCCGCACCAGCCAGAAGCCGCTCTGCTGTTCGCTTTCCTCCACGGCCTCTGCGATGGCATCACCCGTGCTCTCCAGTTCACGGATCACCTCCACCAGACGGCTGTTCATGGCATGCAGACGGGCCTTGGCCCGCGCTTCATCGCCCAGGTCGGCCTCAAGGTCTTGAAGTTCCCGCTGCAGCTCGGCGATCACCACACCCCGCCGATCGCTCTGGGCCTTGAGAATCCCGCGGGAGCGGTTGGCCGAAACGAGGGCTGCGCGGCACTCCAGGTAGGTCGTCTCCAGAGTCTCCGCCTCGGGGGTCAAAGGGAACTCTGTGGCTGAGCGAAGCGGCATGGGGATGCGTCCAGCTGGTTTCAGCTTGGCCAATTTTGCTCGGTCTGGCCGTGCCGTTCAACGCAGCTCGAACACAGCGGACCTGCGTTCCCTGCACAGCCCAGGGGCGAAGGGTCGACAGCGTCACTGCGCGACGACGCGCCCTGGATCCACCGCGAAGGCGTGCTCTGGCACGAACCCAGCCAGACCGACCTGCTCTTCGTGACCCTCAACAAGAGCGAAGCCCTCTTCTCCCCCTCCACCCGCTACCGCGACCTGGCCCTCGGCCCGTCCCTGTTCCACTGGGAGAGCCAGAGCACCACCACCGCCGCCTCCCCCACCGGGCAGCGGTACATCCACCACGAGGTGCGGGGCTCAAGGGTGCTGCTGTTTGTGCGCGTAGCCGCAGGCTTCTGCGAAGCAGTACACCGGCGCGAGGGTGGCCGCGCCGGGGGTGTCACCGAGCCGTTCCAGTGCCTGGGGTTTGCGCGGTATGTGAGGCACGAGGGGGAGCGGCCGATGGGGATCCGGTGGCGGCTGGAGCGGCCGATACCGGCGGGGTGGATGCAGGGGATGGGGTTGGCGGTTTAGCGTCTGCAGGCACCCCCACAGCGCACGACAGGCCTGGAGCGCCCATGCGTCTCGCCGAGCTGCAGCAACTGGCCCCCCAGCTCCATGAACTGCTCGCCCGCCATGGCGCGAGCAATCCGGCGGTGTTCGGCTCCGTGGCACGGGATCAGGCTTCGCCCGCAAGTGATGTGGATCTGCTCGTGGACCTTTCCGCCGGAGCCAGCCTGTTCGACCGGGCCGAGCTGAAATCCGCTCTGGAGGATCTGCTGAACACTCGGGTGGATCTGATCCGCCGCCGCAACCTCAAGCCTGAACTGAAAGCCGCTGTGGAAGCAGAAGCCATCCTCCTGTGATCAACGCGCGTGATCGCCAGGCCCTGATCGATGTCCTGTCTGTTCTCGATCGAGCTCTGGGATACCCGATCGACAGCGAAGAGACCTTCCTGGCCCGGGATTACCTCCAGGATGCTGTGATCCGTTGTCTTGAAATTGTTGGCGAAGCCACGAAGCGTCTCAGTCCTGAGTTGAGGCTGCTTCACCCAAGTGTGCCCTGGCGAGCCATGGCTGGGATGCGAGATGTCCTGATTCATTCCTACGACCAGGTTGATCTGGAAGAGGTCTGGATGGCCTATCGGCGCTTTCCGGAGATCCGTCGCCATGTCGATTCGATCCTGAATCAGAGCTGAGGCAGCCAGCATCCGCGAAGGCGTCCTCTGGCACGAACCCAGCCAGTGCGACCTGCTGTTCGTGACCCTCAACAAGAGCGAAGCCCTCTTCTCCCCCTCCACCCGCTACCGCGACCTGGCCCTCGGCCCGTCCCTGTTCCACTGGGAGAGCCAGAGCACCACCACCGCCGCCTCCCCCACCGGGCAGCGCTACATCCACCACGAAGCGCGGGGCTCACGGGTGCTGCTGTTTGTGCGGGAGCACCGTCGTGAGGGGGGCCGCGCCGGGGGTGTCACCGAGCCGTTTCGGTGTCTGGGGTTTGTCCGCTACGTGAGCCACGAGGGCGAGCGGCCGATGGCGATCCGCTGGCGGCTGCAGCGGCCGATTCCGGGCGCCTTCTACCCGGAGCTGGCGGTGGCAGTGTGAGGGCTTGGAGCTGATCAAGGCTTATCCCACTGGCCCTCTGGTTCCTGCAGGCACCTCATGGCCTCCCTGGCAAGAACAATCGCAATCCCTTGAAAGTTGCCCAAGGCCAAGAGGTCGTCATCGCCAGAGACGATCAGATCGGCAAGGCCACCAACGGCCGCAGCCAAGACCTGATCGTCGTCGGGATCCCTACTGACGGGACCTTCCAGATCTGCAGGTTCCACGCGCTCAACCAGGGCGGCATAGCCATCAAATAGATCGGCAATCCTCACACCAAGCCGAAAAATGGGCTCTCTGAACTTCGGTCGCTGCAGCACGCCTTCCAACTCGGCGAGGAGAGGAACGGTACTGATCAGCTGAACCCGCCCAACGACGGCCGCATCAATGAGCTGCCCGGGAACTCCCTGCCAGATCAGGGCGGAGAGAGCCGTGTTGGTGTCAAGAACCAGCCGCAAGTCGTTGCCCCTTGCGGTAAGCGCTGATCTCCTCGTTGATCTCTTGGCGGGTCAGCACCTCCGGAGGGTCAGCAGCAAGAGCAGCCCTTGCGTCTTGCAGACGGACAATGCGGTCGGAGGCCAGCTTGTCCCGCAGCAGACGCTCGATCGCTTCTGGCGCCAGCAGACCAGCTCCGCTGGCTTCCGCCGCTAGCGCATCAGGGAGGGTGATCTCGATGGTGGTCAAGGGTGCACCCCAACCATGATTGCCTCCGAGAGTAGTCGGCATCTCCACCCAGAGGTACAGCCCAAGGGCCTGCTGTGCCCCTTCCACTACTTCGGCCTCCACGACGGCACCGATCTCTCCCGGATCGAATGGCGCCGCAACGGCTACGCCACCGAGGCCCTCTCCAACCTCTACACGGCAGACGACGCCCGCCTGCGCCTGATCCTGCGCGAACTGGCCGACAAGATCACCCACCGGTCGTCGATGCGGGCCCTGGGCTTCTGCGTGAGCGTGGAGCACGCCCGCTGGATGGCCCGCAAGTTCGTGGCTGCCGGCCTGCGCGCCGCCGCCCTCGATGCCTCCAGCCCCCGCGACGAGCGCGCCGACCAGATCCGCCGCCTGCGCGACGGCGAGCTGCAGATCGTGTTCGCGGTGGATCTGTTCAACGAAGGCCTCGACATCCCCGAGATCGACACGGTGCTGTTCCTGCGGCCCACCGAGAGCCACCTGGTGTTCCTGCAGCAGCGTTGGCCAGGCCCACCGCAACTTCCGCTTCGACCTGCGCTACCGCGCCCTGCTCGGCGGCACCCGCGACCAGCTGAAACAGCAGATCGAAGCGGGCTTTCCCTTCCTGCCGGCCGGCTGCAGCCTCCAGCTCGATCGCGTCTCCAGCGAGCGGGTGCTGGCGAACCTGCGCGAGTCGCTGCCCAGCCGCCGGCCCCAGCTGCTCGCCGAAGCCCGCCGCCTCGGGCGCTGTTCCCTGGCGGGGTTGCTGGAGGGGCTCGGGATGGAGCTGGGGGAGTTCTACCAGGTGGCGAAGTCATGGGCGTTGCTGCAGAGGGAGCTGGGGTGGGCAGCCGGGGCGGCCTCCGGGGTGCCCACGGCGGATGAGGAGCGGATGGGGCGAGGGATCGCCGGCGGCTTGCTGCACCTGGACGACCCTGCGCGCTTGCACTGGCTGACGGATCAGCTGCAGCAGCCCATCGCGCCTGATCCGGCGGGCTTCGATGCCGCCACCGAGCGCCGCTGGCGGATGCTGATGGCCCAGCTCTGGGGCAGCGGTCGGCAGCACCTGCCCCTGGCAGAAGCGCTTGCCCGGCTCTGGGCCGCCACCGACCTCCGCGCCGAGCTGGTGGAGCTGTTCGAGCTGCTGCTGGAGCGCACCGACCACCTGGTGGCGCCGCTGGCCTGGCCGTTCCTGGCCGCTGGCGAACCAGCCCCGCCGGTGCCCCTTGGCCTGCACGGCCGCTACTCCCGCGCCGAGGTGTTCGCCGCCTTCGGCTTGCTGAACGACGCCCGCACCTTCCCCGGCCGGGAGGGAGTCTTCTTCGATGAAACCACCCGCTGCGACGTCTTCTTCATCACCCTCAAAAAATCCGAGCGCCTGTTCTCCCCCACCACCCGCTACAACGACTACGCCATCTCCCCGTGGGAGTTCCACTGGGAGAGCCAGAGCCTCACCGGGGACGCATCTGCGACCGGGCAGAGATACATCCACCACAGGGAGCGTGGCAGCCGGGTGCTGCTGTTCGTGCGGGAGGAGAACAAGCGCGGCGGGGTAACGCTGCCGTTTCTGTGTCTGGGGTTCGCGGATTACGTGAGCCACGAAGGCGAGCGGCCGATGGCGATTCGCTGGCGACTTCAGCGGCCGATTCCGGGGGCGTTCGTGCCGGAGTTGGCGTTGGCGGTTTGAGGGGGTGCGAGCGACGGCGAGCAGTTCGAGGCAAACTGGTGATCAGTGGATCGGGTAGACGGGCATGACCGATGTGAAATCACTTGAGGAGGCCGTCGAAGCCCTTGACCCTGGGGCCTTGGCGGAGTTCAGACGCTGGTTTGCTGCATTCGATGCTGCGGCGTGGGACCGCCAGCTTGAGAGCGACACCACTGACGGCAAGCTCGATGCTCTCCTGGCGGAGGCAGAAGACGACTACCGCAACCAGCCACACCGTTCGTTGTGAAACACACAGCGTCGCTCAGATTCTGGCGCTGCTATCAATCTTTACCTCCAGAAGTCCAGGCTCTCGCCGATAAGAACTTTGCCCTTCTGAAGGCTGATTCCTCCCATCCGTCACTCCAGTTCAAGCTTCTGGCCGGTCGCAGGCTCCACAGCGTGAGAGTTGGTCTCCACTACCGAGCCCTGGGCCTGCCGACCGATGCCGGCGTTCATTGGTTCTGGATCGGTAGTCATGCCGAGTACGACCGGTTGGTCGGCGGCTGAACACCGCAGCATCCGAATGCTGCTGTTCGTGCGCGTAGGCGTGAAACACCACCGCATCACGCAGGCCGGGTGTGTTTCTGGTCAGGAGGATCTCCAGGGCTTCCCAATCGCCTTCCGCCTTGGCTATCCACTCCGGAACGGCCGACCAGGGTTCAACCATGCAGCACCTCGCCATGGTCAAGCGCCTCGCGCACGACCAGATCACCCCCCGATAACGAACCTCAATCTCCTCGGGCCGCCGGACCAGGAGATCCAGGGGAAATAGTGCCTGGCAGAGTCGGCGCATTTCGCGGATCTTGGCCAGGTGGCGTCCCTCGAAGGGCAACACCACCAGGATGTCGGCATCGGAATCCCAGCGCGCCTCTCCACGAGCCAAAGAACCGTAGCCGCAGGCTTCTCCGCAGAAGTACAGGATCACCTTCTCAGGGGCGTAGCGCTCCACCAGCCGCTGCGTGAAGGCCAGCAGCGCCTCTCGGGTCACCAGAGGTGTCGGCGTGGTGGTCATGGGCTTCATCATCGCGAAGCTTCAACGAGCAGGCCACGGTTCTGGATTTCATCGGCCAGGCCCACCGCAACTTCCGCTTCGACCTGCGCTACCGCGCCCTGCTCGGCGGCACGCGCGACCAGCTCAAACAGCAGATCGAAGCGGGCTTTCCCTTCCTGCCGGCCGGCTGCAGCCTCCAGCTCGATCGCGTCTCCAGCGAGCGGGTGCTGGCGAACCTGCGCGAGTCGCTGCCCAGCCGCCGGCCCCAGCTGCTCGCCGAAGCCCGCCGCCTCGGCCGCTGTTCCCTGGCGGCCCTGCTCGACGGGCTGGGCATGGAGCTGGGGGAGTTCTACCGGGTGGCGGGGTCGTGGGCGCTGCTGCAGCGGGAGCTGGGCTGGGTGGCGGCGGGGCCGGCCTCAGGGGAGCCCAGCGACGATGAAATGCGGCTGGGGCGGGGCATCGCCGGCGGCTTGCTGCACCTGGACGACCCCGCGCGCTTGCGTTGGCTGGTGGATCAACTGCAGCGGCCCCTGGCGCCCGATCCGGCGGGGTTGGATCCAGTGGCCGAACGCCTGTGGCGGATGCTGATGGCCCAGCTCTGGGGCAGCGGTCGGCAGCACCTGCCCCTGGCAGAAGCGCTTGCCCGGCTCTGGGCTGCCGCCGACCTCCGCGCCGAGCTGGTGGAGCTGTTCGAGCTGCTGCTGGAGCGCACCGACCACCTGGTGGCACCCCTCGCCTGGCCGTTCCTGGCTGCTGGCGAACCTGCCCCACCGGTGCCCCTTGGCCTGCACGGCCGCTACTCCCGCGCCGAGGTGTTCGCCGCCTTTGGGTTGCTGAACGACGCCCGCACCTTCCCCGGTCGCGAGGGAGTCTTCTTCGATGAAGCCACTCGCTGCGACGTCTTCTTCATCACCCTCAAAAAATCCGAGCGCCTGTTCTCCCCCACCACCCGCTACAACGACTACGCCATCTCCCCGCAGGAGTTCCACTGGGAGAGCCAGAGCCTCACCCGGGAAGCCTCCGTCACCGGGCAGCGCTACATCCACCACAAGGGGCGCGGCAGCCGGGTGCTGCTGTTTGTGCGGGAGGAGAACAAACGGGGCGGCGTCACGATGCCGTTCCACTGCCTTGGCTTTGCCGACTACGTGAGCCATGAAGGGGAGCGGCCGATGGCGATTCGCTGGCGCCTCCAGCGTCCGATCCCGGCGGCGTTCTATCCGGAGCTGGCGGTGGCGGTTTGAAGGGGGCTGGGAGGCTTCGTCACAGAGGCCAGCCCCATGCCACTTAGCCTGAACGGAGGACAGGCAGTTAAACCCGCATGAGCTACCGCATCCGGCTGTTGGAAACCGAAGAAGGCTGGTCGGTCAGCTGCCTTGACCTGCCTGGCTGCCACTCCCAGGGAGCCAGCCGTGATGAAGCACTGTCCAACATCCGCGAAGCCATTGCCCTCTGGCTGGAGGTGGAAGCGGAGGAGGGTGGCGTGCGCGGCGTGGAGACGCTGGAACTCACGTTCTGAATGCCACGTCTGCCGGGGATCAGCCAGAAGGAGGCCCTGAGGGTTTTTCTGAAACTCGGGTATCGAATTGTCCGCGAGTCGGGCCATCTGATCCTGAGCAATGGTGAGCGTCGGCTCGTAATCCCAAGACATGACCCCATCAACGCCATCACCATGGGTGCGATTGCTCGTGATGCAGGGTTGACCCCGGCTGAGTTCCGGGCGCTTCTCTGAGGCCCTCAAGGGGGCAACCACAACAGCACCAACTTCCGGATGCCTGTGGATGTCCATGTCGATTCAAAGCCTGTCGGCATCGCTCAACTCTCCCCCAACAACTGCCGCACCAGAGCAATCAACTCCTTCTTGGTGAAACTCTCCAGGGGAGGCGGCGGTGGGGTCACACCATGGCGTTCCAGAACGTTGGCCAGCTCAGCCTTCCTGAGCTTGGAGGTGCCCTTGATCCCATGCTCCTTGCACAGTCGCTTGAGGCTGGCCACGGACTGCTGCAGGAAACTCCCCTTGCCCAGCATGGCTTTTGGGTCGTGCCTGCCTGCAGGATGGTGATCCTGGAGGTCATGAAGGACAGCACTGGAGCGCTGCAGATGGTCCGCCACCCGGCGGTACACCCGGGCATCGGTGCCCGCCAGTTCCCGGTTGGTCTGCTCCAGCAGATCGGCGATCGACGGGACCGCGCTCATCGCTGCTCACCGAGCTGGTCGTAGCCGCCCGGCTTCTGCGGAGCAGTGGGATTGCTCGCCTCGGGCGCTTCGGCGGCCAACGCAGCGGCCCTGGCCTTCACCGAGCGCCAGCGCCCCGCCTGCTCGATCAACCGCCGGAACATCTCCACGAGCCAGAAGCCACTCTGGCGCTCGCTCTCGTCGATCAGGCCCACCATCGCATCGCCCGTTTCCTCCAGTTCGCGGATCACAGTGCCGAGCCTGGCGTTGAGGGCATGGAGCCGCGCCTTGGCCCGGGCCTCATCGGCCAGATCCGCTTCCAGCTCCACCAACTCCCGCTGCAACTCGCTGATCACAACCCCTCGCCGGTCGCTTTGGGCCTTGAGGATTCCCCGGGAGCGGTTGGCCGACACCAGGGCCGCCCGGCAGTCCTGGTAGGTGCCCTCCAGAGCCTCTGGATCTGGGATGGTCGGGAATTCGGTGGCCGAGCGGAGAGGCATCGGGATTCGAACTGTTGACTACAGGATTACTGATTTTGGGCGGTTTTGCCTTGGTTTCTGCCCAGGATGAAAATGGTGCTCCAGCCGGCGCCAGAAGCCCCGGGGGGATTGGAACATGTGGCTGCCGACTGCGCGACGGCCAACTGCTGATGCTGTTCGCCATGGTTTTTGCAACCAACCTTCGTTCACCGAAGAGCTCGACATCCCCGAGATCGGCACGGTGCTGTTCCTGCACCCCTCCAATAGCTGCCCCACGGTGCCCGTCCCATCACTGCAACCAGCATCGGCCAGGCCCACCGCCGCTTTCGGTTCGACCTCCGCTACCGCGCCCTGCTCGGCGGCAGCCGCGACCAGCTGCGCCAGCAGATCGAAGCCGGCTTGCCCTTCCTGCCGGCCGGCCGGCTGCAGCCTCCAGCTCGATCGGGTGGCCAGTGCACGTGTGCTTGAGAACCTGCGCGCCTCGATGCCCAGCCGGCGGCCTGCTGAACGACGCCCGCCCCTTCCCCGGCCGCGAGGGCGTGTTCTTCGATGAGGCCACCCAGTGCAACGTGTTCTTCATCACCCTCAAAAAGAGCGAGCGATTGTTCTCCCCCACCACCACCAGCGCGGCAGCCAGGTATTGCTGTTGGTACGCGAGGAGAACAAACGGGGCGGCGTCACGCTGCCGTTCCACTGCCTGAGCTTTGCCGACGACGTGAGCCACCAGGGGGCGAGGCCGATGGCGATTCGCTGGCGGCTGCAGCAACCGATCCCGGCGGCGTTCTATCCGGAGCTGGCGGTGGCGGTGTAGGGGGGCCTGAAGGCTCCCCGTATCTGGCCCCCTGGATCGCGAGCCAGTTTCCTGACGTCCAAGCGGTTCCTGTTCGAGACCTCGGGCTGCGAGACGCCGCTGATCGAGAGATCTTCGGCAGGGCGAGGAAAGCCGGCGCCGTCGTGATGACCAAAGATCGCGATTTCCTCAATCTCCTTTCCGCGCATGGCCCGCCACCCCAGGTGATCGGGCTGCGAGTGGGGAACAGTTCCAACCAGGCACTTCAGAAGGTGCTGCTTCGCACCCTTGCTCAGTCAATCAGCAGCCAGATCGATATCCGAGGTGTACTGGATCGGGCTTTCGGCGACCCGGTTGACAACCAAGGGACATTCCTCGCCAAGGATTATCTTCAGGATGCAGTGATCCGTTGTCTTGAGATTCTTGTCGAGGCCACCAAGCGGTCTCAGCCCTGAGTTGCGTCACCTTCACCCCGATCTGCCCTGGCGGGCCATGGCAGGGATGCGCGATGTGCTGATTCATGCCTATGACCAGGCGGATCTGGAAGAGGTATGGCTGGCCTATCAGCGCTTTTCAGAGATCCGTCGGCGTATCAACGCCATCCGCTCTCAGGGCTGAGGCCGCCAGCCGCGGCCGCGACCTGGCCCTCAACCCCTCTCCGGTCCACTGGCAGAGGCAGAGCACCACCAAACCTTTTGGGTGGCTCGATTTGCCAGCTAGAAGGTCAGCTTCGCCACGCTCAGCGGAATGTTGGGGCTCTCGGGGTTCACATCCACGCTCTGCAGCTGGGGCCGCAGCACCAGGTCCATGTCCTGCATCGGGATCGCCCCCAGCAGCACCTCGGTGCCGAGCACCATGGCGCCGGTGAAGCAGCGGCGGTTACGGAAGCGCACCTCCACCGGGCCCACATAGGGCACCGTGCGGCGGCGGCCATCGGCGAGCACCACTTCACGCCGCTCCAATTCCGTGAGGCTCAGCTGGATCGCCAGATGCTCAGGGATGCAGAGATGCACCGCCCCGCTGTCGGCCAGAGCGGAGACCTCCAGCGGCGCCAGATCGGGCCGGGTGGGGTTGCTGAGACAGAAGCTGCCATGGATCAGTCCCATGGTTCCAGGCTACCCAAGGCCTCGCCTGCGTGTTCGATGCGCCGGCTGCCGTGGCGAAGCAGATCCGCGAGCCGGCACTGATGCTGGCGCCGGAGCTGATGCTCAGCGAGGTGGCCAACACCCTCTGGAAACGGCAGCAGGCCGAGGCCCTGGCTCTGGCCCGGAGGGAAACCGCCATCTTGATCAGCATGGATCATCGCTTGCAGCAGCTGGCCGCCACAGACATCACGACGAGCAGCTGTAATGAGACACCCCTCCGGCATTGAAGAATTCCCTGGGCCTCAGACGGTCGTACGTTGCCTCCAGCTCAGGTGAAAGTTCGTCATAGGGATGGCTGAACACCTCCTGCAGCTCCTCGATCAGGCTGTGATCCCCTTGCGCCGCCTGTTCATAGGCCGGGGCGATCAGCCACTCGCGCCAGGTGAATTTAGGATTGACAGATTTCATCGCCTCGGATGTCGCGTTGGTGTCACCGCCTTCGGTGATGCGCTCCCGCCAGCGTTGCAGCCAGTGCGTCCATCGCCCATCCAGCTCCTCAGAGCTGGGCTGGTAGAAGCTCTCTTTCAAGGCTGAGAGTTGCTCGGGGATGGCAGAGAGCCTGCGGAAAAAGATCGTGTAGTCGGCCTGGGAGAGAACCATCAGCTCAAACAGCTCGTTCACCAGCGCGGCGTCGTAGCTGATCAGGCCGAGCTTGCTGGCCCACATCGCCTCGATCTCCCGGTTCATCGCTTCAGCGAAGCCCTCCCGGATCTGATCCAGCCGTGCCAGTGCCTCGGTGTTTCCCTCGAGCAACAGTCTGATGGAGGCCCAGAACATCTGGTAGTTGGCCTCGGCCGCCACCGGTTGGTTGAAGAAGCAGAAATGCTCGCCGCCGCCGGTCCAGGGCTGAAATCGGGGATCGAACAGCTCGCAGAATCCGAAGGGGCCGTAGTCGAGGGTGAAGCCACCCGCCGCGCAGTTGTCGCTGTTGAAATTGCCCTGGCAATAGCCGACCCGCATCCAGTGGGCCACCAAAGAGGTGAGCCGTTCGCGAAACAATCCCGCCAACTCCACCACCTGATCGCTGAACTCCAGGCTCGGATCAATCTCCTGGCGGTAGTTCCGCTCGATCAGATGCGCCGTGATCATCTGCAGCTCCTTGAGTGCACCCGGATGCGCATCACTGCGGACGCGGCGGGCAAACAGCTCCAGCTGGCCCACCCGCAGAAACGATGGCGCCACCCGGGTGGTGATCGCCGCAGGGTTGTCCACCAGGATGTCAGGATCGAACGACCTGGAGTTCGGCGAGTACCAGGGCCGGCGCACGGTTTCGGATCGGGACACATACAGCGTCAGGGAGCGTGAGGTCGGAACCCCCAGGGCGTGCATCAACTCCTGCGCCAGAAACTCGCGCACGCTGGAGCGGAGCACCGCGCGTCCATCGGCGCCACGGCCGTAGGGCGTCGGGCCACCGCCTTTCAGTTGCATCTCCCAACGCCGGCCGTTGAAGACGCCTTCGAACACGGAAATGGCCCGGCCATCGCCATAGCCGTTGCCGGTGCCGAACGGGCACTGCCGGATGTATTCGGTGCCGTAGATCGAGAGGGCATAACCGGTCGCCCAGCCAACCGGTCGCATCGGCTCCCGCGCCACGGTGATGTCGCCGGAAAACAGACGGCGGAAGTGTTCGTCGTGGGCCAGATCATCGCTCAGGCCCAGCTCCTCGAAGAGGCTTCTGCTGTGCGCGACATACTCCGGGGCTGGTATCGGGGTTGGCGTCACCGGCACGTAATGACCGGAGAACACCTGGCGGGGCTGGTGATCGTGGCCATCGCCGGTGGCCTGAGGATCCGCGTGCAGTGCATCCATCAGCGAACAGTCGGCCCGTTGAGCAAAATCTGCGAAGGTTGTTGTCGGCGCTGTTGTCGGCACTGGTCTCTCGGGTGTGGGGCCGTCTGGGCATGGCCCTGACGCTGAGATCAACATCCTGGCAAGCCTGTCGCCATCAGCGGCGACCTTGCAGGGGTCACTGCAGCCACGCCGAAATCGAAGCCGCCTACTGCTTCGCAGAAGCCGGCGGCTATGGCGTGCTGCTCGGCGGCACCCCCTGGATCCACCATGAGTGCGTGCTCCGGCACCAGCCCAGCCAGACCGACCAGTTGTTCATCTCCCTTCGCAGGAGCGAATCCCGCTTCTCCCCCCATCCCCGCACCCGCGACCGACTCCCGAGCCTGACCCTGTTCCACGGGGAACGCCAGAACAGCTGGCGGTGAGAGACGATCGGTGGTGAGGGGGCGCCAGGCTGGGATCAGCACGGGCACCGGCGCCATCAACGGACGACTTTGCCTGGGGAAAGCAGAGCAGGCCCGCGTGAAGAGCGTGGAAACCCAGGAGCTGACTGTCTGATGTCCGGGCTGCCGGGAATCCTTCAGACCGAAGCGGTGCGTCGTCCTGAAACCTGGCAACCGCGTCGTGCAGGCGACAGATCATCATCCCTTCATCAGCCTGCAACAAGGCCGCCCATGCAAGGCAAACCTACGATCCAGGCTTGAACCGATGAGACGATGACCCTGCTCAAGATCGCCGCCCTGGGCCTGATCGTGATGGGTGGAATCTGGGTCCGCGCCTCGACCACACCAGGCGAGCTGGCCACCGTGATCTCAATCACCGATGGGGACACGGTGAGGCTGAAGACTCAGGAAGGCCGGGAGGTGAGGGTGCGCCTGGCCTGCATCGATGCGCCCGAATCCAGAGCAGAGCATGGCGACTCCGCTTCCGAGCGATTAGCACAACTCACGCCTGAGGGCTCACAGGTACGGTTCAAAGATCTGGGCAGCGGAGGCTTCGGTCGACGAGCAGGTGAACTTCATACCGGGATGTGGCCGCTCTACTCCATCGCCAACCGCAAGCTTGTGTCAGAAGGCAAAGCGGTTGTGTATCCTCAATACGTCGGGAAGTGCAACAAGTCTGACTACTGGTGGGATGAGAAGTGGGCTCGCATCTTCCGGCGCGGAGTCCACGCAGACTCTGACTTCTGCAAGCCATGGCTGTATCGCGCAGGCCGCTGCCCAAGCAGCTCCAGGCCGGGGCTCTTCGCCTGGCTGGAAGCTCTGTTGATGAATCCCTGGGCGATGTAATTCCCCAGAACCCTCTCCGTTTTTGACAAGCTCAGCGCCTGCAGAAGAGCCAGGTCACCAATGATCCGAGACCGAACCCGAGGGCGATGTACATCGCGTTCAGTTGCTGGTCGTGGCTTAAGTGCTTACCGACATAAAGAAAAAAGGCAAACGAAAGTGGCAGCAGAACAAGCCAGTAAAGAGGGGAGAATCCAGGCGGCGGACCGAGAGGCTGGGGACGCCCAGGAGGCTGGGGTGGCGGTGGGGGTGACGACTCAACAGCAGGGGCAGATCCCGGCACTTTGCTTTCAGGGGTCTTGGGGCGAAGCGACTCCTTTGCCTCGTTGGCGTTCCGCTCGATTTCCCGCTGGATCCTGTCAAGGATCTCCCTGTGATTTTCCATGGTTCTGTTCAATGATCTCCCAGTGGTGGCGGCAGCGGGCTCACGCCAGATGGAATGGCGCCCAGACCAGAGGGAATGGCCGTCAGGGGCTTCATCGAGAGCATGGAGTATGGGCTTCTCGCAAACCTCTGCTCCCTCTCCAGCAGGCCTGAGTTCAGGCGAGGCAAGGTCGATCTCGTCTCGGCCTGGAAACATGGGCACAGAAGACTGCTGACGTTCGTGTGACCCTGGGAGCGAAGAAGGCCGCTGCCCGTGGTGGACAACAGCTGAAGGCTCCCTGAGACGTCGAGGGAACCCCGAGCCTGGAGGGTGATCGCTTGTGTTCTTCCCCCCTGCCGCTTCATTCCCGCGTCAGTGTTCCGACGGGTGGCGAGGGGATGGCTCCGCCGGTGGGGCCTGCCACGCCTGAGGGGTTGTGCCATATCGGGCGACCCGTCAGGCTTGATGCCGGTGTTGAGCTGGCCATGAACGAGAGGCTGCAACAACTCGGACGCTTCGGGCTGCGGGCCCTGCGTATCGTCGCCAGTACCGTCTCGATCCTTGAGCTGCTCCGCTCAGACTGGACCGGCGGGATCAGCGCGGGCCTGGCCTGGCTGTTGTTCGTGCAGGTGGAACGCCGGCTGCCGCCTGCCCCTGCTGCTGGTGAGGAGGCCGCTGAGGCCCCCGACACCTCCAGCACCTAGATCCACGGTCGGTTCAGCCCTGACCAGGGGCTCCAGCGGCGGCTGATCAAACATGCCTTCCACCGAACGCCCCCCAGCGCCGGCCCTTCCTCCATGGCCCTCACCCTGATCCTCGGCGACCAGCTGCACCGTGAGTGGTTCAGCCCCTCGCCCCTGCAGCTCGCCCCGGGCAGCCGGGTGCTGATGATCGAAGACCTCGCGGTGGCCTCCACCTACCGGTATCACCAGCTGCGATTGCTGCACACCTTTGTGGCGATGCGCTGCTTCCGCGACGCCCTGCTCGAGCGGGGCCTGGAGGTGCGCTACTTCGAGTTGCCGGCCTCGGAGGGGGTGTCGTTCTGGGAGCGGCTGGCGGCCGAGCTGGGCGCAGACAGCGAAGGGCAAGGCAGGGAACTGCAGGTGGCGGAGGTCGCCGACCGCCGCTTCGAGGCCAGGCTTCAGCAGTTCTGCCGGGAGCAGGAGGTGCGGCTGAGCGTGCTGCCCTCCCCCGCCTTCCTCGAATCCGTTGCCGAGAGCAGGGTCTGGTTCGAAGGCCGCCGCCGCCCTTTCATGAAAACCTTCTACGAGCGCCAGCGCCGCCGCCTGGGCCTGCTGCTCGAACCTGATGGCAGCCCCACGGGCGGCCGCTGGAGCTTCGACAGCGAGAACCGCCGCCGGCTGCCGAAGGGCTATGTGGAACCGCCGCTGCCGCCGGTGGCCGCCAGCCCCCATGAGCCGGCGGTGCGCGCCCTGATCAGCACCCACTTCGCCTCCCACCCCGGGGAGCTGGGCCCGCTCTGGGTTCCCTTTGATCACGCCGGTGCCGGCGCCTGGCTGCAGCGCTTTCTCCAGGAGCGCCTCGATGGCTTCGGACCCTATGAAGATGCCCTCAGCCAGCGCCACGACACCCTGCACCATGGGCTGCTCTCTCCCCTGCTCAACATCGGCCTGCTCGCTCCGGCCGAGGTGATCGAGGCCACCCTGGCCCACGTGCAGGCCCGGCAGGACGCCGGGGAACCCGTGCCGATCGCCTCGGTGGAGGGGTTCCTGCGCCAGGTGATCGGCTGGCGTGAGTTCGTGCGGGGCATCGATCGCGCCTTCGGCGAACGCCAGGCCAGCAGCAATTTCTGGAACCACCAGCGCCGGCCGGCGCCCTGCTGGTATGAGGGGAGCACCGGTCTGCCGCCGCTGGATGCGGCCATCCAGCGGGTCAACCGCCTGGCCTACAACCACCACATCGAGCGGTTGATGGTGATCAGCAACCTGATGCTGCTCTGCGAGATCCATCCGTTGGAGGTGCACCGCTGGTTCATGGAGCGCTATCTGGATTCCTTTGAATGGGTGATGGGCCCGAATGTGTACGGCATGGGCCAGATGAGCGACGGCGGCATCTTCGCCACCAAGCCCTACATCTGCGGCTCCAACTACATCCTCAAAATGGGTGATTTCAAGCGGGGGCCGTGGTGCGAGATCTGGGATGGGCTCTACTGGCGCTTCATTGACCGACACCGGGAGTTCTTCCAGGCCAACCCGCGGCTCTCGATGATGGTGCGCCTGCTCGATCGCATGGACCCGGTCCGGCGGGAGAGGCTGGGCTCCAGCGCCGAGGCGTTCCTGGAGCGCGCCACCATGGCCGGGTCGTGATCGTCCTGTTGCCTGTGCCGAGCTCCGATCCCCCGGCCACCGATCCTGCCGGCAGCGAAACACGGCCGCCTGCCCCCCCTGTTCTGCTCGAGCGTCTGGCGGGAGTGGCCGGGATGGAGCCGGGCCACCGCCGCCTGGTGCTGCTGCTGAGCCAGCTGGGGGATTTCGACAGCCTCGAATACGCCCAGGCCCTGGTGCCCCTGCTGCCGCAGCTGGAGTCGGCCGGCATCGCCGTGCTGGCGATCGGCATCGGCGACGAGGCGGGCCGTCAGCGCTTCTGCGCCTTCACCGGGTTTCCCCGCGAACGTCTCCAGGTGGACACCGAACCCCGGCTGCATCGTGACCTGGGGCTCTACGAGGGCCTGACACAGATCGGTGGACCCTGGCCGAACCTGCTGTTGATGTGCGCCGGCATCGGCTCCCCCGGCACCCTGGCGGAGGTGCTGCGCGGTTACACGGGCGATCGATCGGCTCCACAGCGGATCGCCGATGACGAGACCATCCAGGCGGGTCCCCTGCCGCCTCTGAGGGGTTCGTTCTTTGCCCGCGCCGGTGGCACCGGGTTCCAGCGGCCCTTCGAGCTGGCCACGGTGCGTCTGCGCAACATGACCGAAGTGCTCGGCCACTGGCGCACCTATGTGCCCCGCGACGACTTCCTCACCCAGCGGGGTGGCACCTTCCTGCTGGAGGCGGATGACACCCTGCTCTACAGCTACCGCGACCGCGGCATCCTCGGCTTCTCGGAAACCATGGCCAGGCCCCTCAGCTTCCTGGATCCCTACCTCCCCTGAATCGCCGGCGACCGCCGGCAGGTGGTGGGCGTCAGGCCAGGTCCAGATCGAGATCCAGCTGGAGTTGCCGTTGCTGGTCGTTGGCCACTCCCGGCGCCGGTCGCCGCCGCCGCCTGCCCCCGCTGGGCGCCAGGCCGGAGCGCCGGGATCCGTGCCGGCGCTGGATCGCGTCGGCCAGCTCCGCAAAGCCCTGCTCCTGCCGCCGGGCCCAGATCCTCTCTCTGGCTTCCCGTGCGGCGGCGGCGGGTTCCACGATCGGCAGCGGGTAGTGCACGCCGAGCACGCAGCCGACGCGCTGCTGGGTGGCGGCCTCCATCGTCCACGGCTCGTGCAGGTGGACGGGGGGCACGGCAGCCAGTTCCGGTACCCAGCGGCGGATGAAGTCGCCGTTGGGGTCGTGGTCCTGGCCCTGCTTGATCGGGTTGTAGATCCGGATGGTGTTGATGCCCGTGGTGCCCGACTGCATCTGACACTGGCTCCAGTGGATGCCGGGCTCGTAGTCGACGAACAGGCGGGCCAGCCGCAAGCCGCTCTCGCGCCACGGCAGCCAGAGGTGGTAGCTGGCCACCGACATCAGCATCGCCCGCATGCGGAAGTTGATCCAGCCCGTGGCGATCAGGGCCCGCATGCAGGCATCCACGAACGGCATTCCCGTGCGCCCCTCGGCCCAGGCCGCCAAGCGCCCGGGGTCACTGCTGCGCAGCCCGGCGGTGAGCGGATGGAGTTCGCGGAACTCCAGATCCGGCTGGGTCTCGAGCTTCTGGATGAAGTGGCAGTGCCAGTGCAACCGGGCCTCGAAGCCCGCCAGCGCCCGCAACCACTCGCCGCGGCCGGCGACGGGCAGTGCCTTCAGCTCGCTCTGGCGCCGGCGGGTCCGCAGCACCACCTCCCGCAGCGACAGGGTGCCCCAGGCCAGATGGGGCGAGAGGCGCGAGCAGCTGTCGAAGGCGGTGCGGGGGCTGGACAGTTCCCGGTGGTAACGGGCCCCTCGTGTGCTCAGAAAACTCTCCAGAACCGCCAGCCCCTGCTTCCGCCCACCGAGCGGCCGGCCCGGGCAGGGGTCAGCCGCCAGTCCCAGGTCGGCGGCGGAGGGAATCGGGCCGGGATCAAGGTTGGCCAAGGGCATCAGCCCTTCGGGGGGGAGTGCCGGCGGCTCCGCCATGCGCTGCTCCCAGCGGCGCGCCCAGCCGGTGCGGCTGGGCAGGCGGCGGATCACCCCGAACTGGGGGATCTCGATCCAGGGGATGCCGTGGCTTTCGGCCCATTGCGCCACCCTTCGGTCGCGGGCGTAGGTCCAGGCATTGCCGGTTTCCTCATGGCTCCAGAGCGCCTTGATGCCGAAGTGGCGACGGGCCCGCTCCAGCACCTCCTCCACCGAGCCGGTCCGCACCACCAGCGGCTGGCCCAGCCCCGCCAGGGACCGGCGGAGCTCCTCCAGGCTCTCGGCGCAGAAGGCCCATTGGCGCGCCGAGGCATCGCTGCTCCGCCAGAGCGCCGGTTCCACCACCACCAGCGGCAACACCGGACCCTGGACACTGGCCTGCCGCAGCGGCTGATGGTCGCTCACCCGCAGATCCCGCTTGAACCAGACGATCTGCACCGGGCCCATGGCCGCGACCCTAAGAGGCTCGTAGCGGTGAGCGGGCGCAGCGGCGCGCAGGCCGACGACCGGGGGTGGCCGCTGGCGTCGGCTCCTTCCCGGCACGGAAGATTCCCCCCCTCTAGCGTTCCTGCCTTCGGAGCGGCCACCGCATGGATCTGCCGAGGGTGGTGTTCTTCGGCCGCACCGGCGAGGAGGCGCTGGAGTTCTTCAACCTCGATCTGGGGGTCTGGCGCGGCTGCCGGGTGCTCGATTGCCCCGGCGGGCCAGGCTCGTTCACGGCCCTGGCCCGCGCCGCCGGGGTGGAGTGCGTGGCCGCCGACCCCCTCTACGCCCTGCCCCAGGAGGAACTGGAGCGCCGCTGCCGCGACGACATCTCCTTCACCCTCGAGCGCCTGGAGGGGAGCACCATGGTGCGTCCGGCGTTCGACCTGGCGCAGTTCCGCACAGGCAAGCAGGAGGCCCTGGAGACATTCCTGGCCGACCGGCGGCTCCATCCCGACGCCTACAGCCCCGCGGCCCCCCTGCCGTCCCTGCCCTTCGCGGCGGCCAGCTTCGATCTGGTGCTCAGCGGCCACCTGCTGTTCTGCTACGCCCCCATCGCCGATGGCGGCCTCAGCGATCACCAGGACTTCGACCTCCCCTGGCACCGGCGTGCCCTGGCCGAACTGCTGCGGCTGAGCCGGCGGGAGGTGCGGATCTACCCCGCCCACACCATGGAACTGGAGCCCAGGGTGCATCCCTGGGTGGCGCCCCTGCTGGCCGCCCTGCCCCCCGGTTGGGAGGGCCGTCTGGAGCCCACCAGCTACGACGAGGGATTCGCCGGCGAGACGCCGATGCTCCTCCTGCGCCGCAGCACCAGCCCCTTCTGACGGAAGGGATATCCATGCACCAGAGGCATTGAGGCCGCAATGATCACGAATTCAACACCATTTTCCGTATGCGTTGATACCAGAAACAGGCAATGTAACGACCCGTGGCCGATAGCAACCGAGGTGGACACACTGAAAAAAATTGACCAGGGAGTGAGCCCCAATGACGTATCTGACCTGGAGGCGAGAGCTGGTGAGCTCCGCCATCGATCAGATGCTGGCCTGCACCGATCCCGACGACGGCCCCTTTGCCGATGGCGGCATTCGGTTCAACGCCCTGAAGCAGAACCTCGGTCGCAGCCTGCCGGCCCCCGAGATCGTGGCCGCCGCCGACGACATCCTCACCGCCCATCGCGGTTTCTGCGAAGGCCGCGGTTGCCAGGTCGCCCAGGCCCTGCGGGTATGCCTCGCGATCCCTGCCGAAAGGCACGGCCTGGAAAGGCGGCTGCTTCTGGATCGCCAGCTGGTGGAGCACAACGCCCTCTGCCGTGACCCCAACCTGCTGCTGGTCTGGGATGGGCGCCGGTGCGGCGCCATCGAGGAGCTCACCTCCTCCCGCCTCAGCGAGCGCTATCCCTGCCAGGGGGTGCAGGGGCGCTGGAACATCCAGGAGTTCGTGGCCCTGATGCAGGCCCGGGCCCTCCAGTGCCGCCGGACCCGGGTGGCCATGGAGATCCTGGCGGAGGATCCGGCCACCACCCCCTCGGCCGGCACGGTGGTGCTGGTGTTCCCCGCCGACACCGGACCGCGCCCCTGGGCCGCCACCGTCGCCGTGGCCCTGAGCACGGAGGATCAGCCCGAGAACGAGCCCCCCGCACTCGACGGCCTCCAGGCCATGCGGGTGCTGGCGGGCTGAGCCCCGTCCCCCACCGAAGCCCCGCGCCGAACAGTCGCTAACCCAGCAGTCCAGCGACACAACGTCCGAAGGCGTTCCCCTCGGTGAGGAACAGCCGCGGCGCCACCAGCTCACACTCCAGCAGCAGCAGTTCTCCGTCCTCGTCGCGGATGCCATCGATCCGCGCATAGGGCAGATCCCCGAAGCGCCGCCGCAGCCGCACCGCCACCGCTTCGGACCAGTCCCGTTCCGCCGCACTGGCCAGGTGCAGCCGGTTGTGCCCCCCGAAGTGTTCGTGGGCGATCCAGCCCCCG